>JBBRNO010000011.1:0-94433 GCA_038230275.1 Bryobacterales bacterium | reverse complement strand
GAGTTGAACTATTTCAATCAGGGCAAACAGGCCTTTGATGAAGTGGACCGGGTGGAGAACGGACTGGGTCCGCGCTTCAATCTGGACGGCTGCGGAGGCTGCCATTCCCATCCGGCAACTGGCGGCGCCAGCCCGGCCATCAATCCGCAGATCGCGGTGGCCGCCAAGGAAGGGGCGCTGAATCAGGTTCCCGCATTCCTGCGGGAGGATGGCCCGATCCGCGTGGTGCGCTTCCGCCGCAGGCCGGATGGGTCGCCGGATGGCGGCGTGCATTCGCTCTTCGTCATCAGCGGCCGTGGCGATGCGCCTTCCGGCTGTAAGATTGAACAACCCGATTTCTCCAGGGCTGAGAATCTCTCCTTCCGCATTCCGACGCCTGTGTTTGGGCTGGGAATGATTGAAGCGATTCTGGATTCCACTATCCGCGCGAACGTGGATGCCAATCGACAGCAGAAGCTGCTGCTGGGGATCACGGGCCGCGTCAACACGAACGCCAACGACGGTACAGTGACGCGCTACGGTTGGAAGGCGCAAAATAAGTCGCTCGCCATATTTTCAGGGGAAGCCTACAACGTGGAAGTTGGCGTGACCAATGAAATGTTTCCGCAGGAGCGGGAAGAAAGCCCGGAATGCCTGACCAAGGCCTCGCCGGAAGATCGCATGAACGTCGAGACGGGCGCCGCTTCCGACACGCAGTTGTTCACGTTCTTCATGCGCTATCTGGCGGCGCCGGAGCCTTCGGCCGCCACTGGTTCGGAGGACCGCGGCCGCACTTTATTCACGTCCGCCGGCTGCGCGTTTTGCCACACACCAACACTGCGCACCGGACGCTCCGAATCGGCCGCGCTGAACGATCGAGAAGTGCAGCTGTATTCAGACCTTGCGCTGCACCGCATGGGACAAGCGCTTGACGATGGAATCGCACAAGGCCAGGCGCAAGGGCAGGATTGGCGCACTGCGCCGCTGTGGGGACTTGGGGATCGGATCTTCCTGCTGCACGATGGCCGCACGAAAGACTTGGCGGAGGCAATCCGCTTGCATGACAGCCCGGGATCGGAGGCGCGCGGGGTAGTGGCGAATTACACCGCGCTGCCTAACGATCAAAAGCAAGACCTGCTCAATTTTCTGCGGTCGCTCTAGCGCGCTAAAAGAAGACCCGGAGCCCAAACTCCATCTGCCTCGGAGTGTTCGACTGCCCGCTGATCACTCCGAAGCTTCCCGGGCTATCGATGTTTAGCGATGGATTCGCTCGTTGGAAATGGTTCAACACGTTGGTGAACTGGAAGCTAAGTGTGGCGCCGATGCTTTCCCGGACCTTGCTGTCTTAGTAAATTCAACGAACTTATTCGGCATCCCTTGGCTGGGAGCAGTTGACAATTCCCGGGTGACGCCAAAGTCTGGAAGCAACCCTGCCGACAGCGCCAAATGGTCACTAGACGAGATGAAAATGCGAGACGAAAATCGCATACTCGACTATGGCCACAGCCAGTAAAAGCCGCATGACTGGATTCGCCATCTCGCGAGGACAGCGAATTCTGTCTCAGAATCGCAATACGGCGAGCCCGGGGCAGTTGCCCCTGCGGGATTGTCGAGGGCAATGCCAGTCCATAGTCCAAAAGGCCTGTCGCCGGATTCGTAATTACGTTGGAAGGAGGCTCAGCCAAATCGCTTCACGCAACGGATATCATTGTGCTCAGATCGATGGGTACAGATCCGAAGAAGATCAGCCCACGGATCCACGAACAAGTTAAGGGAGGTCCACTATGGCTGTATCAACAACTATGGCGCAAGACGCCACTACGGCAGCAGTACAGCAGTTTCTAGCGCAGCCGCATGCGCTATTTATTGGCGGCCGGTCCGTGCCGGCGAAGTCCGGGCACAGTTTCGTGACGCTAGACCCAGGATCGGGGCAGACTCTGGCGACGCTACCCAGCGCAACCGCCGAAGATATCGACGCGGCTGTTGTGGCGGCGCATCAGGCATTTCGCAGCTCCGGCTGGGCGCAGATGGCGCCGCATGAGCGAGGTGTTTATCTGCATCGATTGGCGGACCTTGTAGAGCGGGACGCCGAGATCATTGCCCGCATCGAATCACTCGACGTGGGGAAACCGTTGCCTCAGGCACGGGGGGACGTACAGAACTTTTCTCAAACTTTGCGATATTACACCGATCTGGCTCAACAGGTGCGCTACCGCGAGCCAATTGCCGTATCCAAACACGAGGCCCGCAGCGTTTGGCAGCCACAGGGTGTTTGCGGCTTCATATTTCCCTGGAACTTCCCGTTCCTGTTGGTTGGTTGGGGTGTCTCCCCAGCGCTGGCCGCCGGAAATTCCGTCGTCATCAAACCCGCCGAAGAGACCCCGCTGTCCACCCTATACCTCGCCCGGATGGTCAAAGAAGCGGGTATCCCCGATGGAATATTCAATATTGTCACCGGGCTTGGCGAAACCGCGGGTGCCGCGCTGGCTGGACATCCGGGCCTCGCCCGTATGTCGTTCACGGGTTCGCCGGAAGTAGGCCGGCTGGTAGCTGAAGCCTGTGGGCGCAACTTGGTTCCCGCAAAACTGGAACTGGGTGGTAAAGGCGCTGCGGTGGTATTCGAGGATAGCGAGGTGGAGGCGACCGCGCACGCGCTGGCTGGCGCCGTAACACTGAACAGTGGCCAGGTTTGTTGTACGGCAACCCGCTGGCTGGTACACGAAAGTATCTACGATTCCTTTGTGGAATGTGCGCGAGAGCGAATGAAGTCCGTGAAACTCGGCTACGGCGGCGACGCGCAGACCGAAATGGGACCAGTGGTCAGTCAGAAACAGAAAGACCGCGTACTGGGCTATCTTCAAAAGAGCACGAACGAGGGAGCCACCGCGGTGCTGGAAGGCGGCGCGGGGCAGGTCCCTGGGTACGAGCAAGGTTTCTACGTCAAGCCCGCTCTGCTTTCCGGTGAGCCGAACAATATAGGAGCTCGGGAGGAGATATTTGGCCCGGTTTCTTATCTCATGAAGTTCCGGACGGAGCAAGAAGCGGTCGATCTGGTCAACCTTTCTCGCTATGGGTTGGCCAACAGCGTCTGGTCAAAGGATCTGGACCGTGCCAACCGGGTTGCTGAATCACTGGTGGCGGGTAACAGTTGGATCAACGCTCATAACGTATTCGTTCATGGGGTTCCGTATGCCGGAATCAATCTCAGCGGCCTGGGCGGCGGCGTACTTGGGCCGGACACCCTGTTCGACTATCTGCGGCGGCAGTCGGTGGTACGGCCGACCTGACGTGCGCCGCATTTTATAAGCTAGCGTATTGTCCGACAAATAGCTGGACACAAGAAACGGCTTGCTCACGCGCGCGGCTCAGTCTCGACCTTGTTGCGGCAACAGTAGTTTCCGAGCCGCGACTGTAACGCGACGGTTTCCGGTAGTGTCCACCCAATTCGCGGACACTCCACTAGGTGCGCCTGGCGCCAGTCAGGATCACGATTGGCGCCTTAGCTACTCTACGGCGGGCTCTTTCGCGATTGATCATCGCAAGGGAGCTCGCTTGACTTGCGGAAGCTGCGGACAGTATTATCCGCTACGTGGCGTCGATACCGACGCCTACTTACGCAGTTACTCTTCCGGAGACAAATACTATGACAAAGATCACCAGGCGAACCGCTATTCGAAGTGCGGTGCTGTCGGCCCCATTTGCATTCGGCGCAATCGCATCCGCCCGCGAGAAGGGCACTGCTTTCGCGCTGATCGGCGATCGCTATCACAACAGCGACTATATTCGGTCCGGCTTGGGAAAGACCTTGGGCAAAGACCTGGGGCTTGCCATCGACTTTCGCGATGACGTGAAATTGCTGGATGCAGAGAGTCTTCAAGGCTACAAACTGCTGATCGTGTTTCGTGATGGCATGACTTGGCCGGACGGCTATCCTGACGAAAGCAGTAATGCCGCTTTTGCGCACCTTGCCTCCGCCAAAATTGTCAGCGACCCGCCGCTTCCGAAGTGGGGTGGCCAGGCGAATTACTGGATCACGGCGGCCCAAGGCAAGGCTGTCAAGGATTTCGTTTCCAACGGCGGCAGCGTGCTCTTTTATCACAACGTGACTTACATCAGTCCGCACAATGCCGATTTCCGGGATGTGCTGGGAGCGGTCACCCAGCAGCACCCGCCTATTCGGCCGTTCAAAGTGAAAGTGGTCAATAAGGAACACCCCATCACACGCGGTGTGAACGATTTTGTGGTGACCGACGAGCAGCACTACATGACGTACGAGAAAGATCCCAAGCATCTACTTTTGCAAAGCGTGAATGAAGACGGCCTCGATTTCAGGGGTCTGGGGACAACGTCGGCCGCGGGATGGGCCTACGACTACGGCAAGGGCCGGGTTTGCTACCTGGCGCCGGGGCACCTGTTGGTGGATCTTTGGAATCCTGAATACGAGAAACTGCAGAAGAATGCGGTTCGCTGGTTGCTCCGGCAAACTTAGCTTGTGGTTTCCGGTTAACAGGGTGCGCTCTATCTTCCATCACTTCTTGAAGGTACGGTCCCCTCCACCCTCTCGGATCCATCTGTCCATTTAAATCACCAGGGTGAATAGCTCTGGCAATCGGGAGAGTTGAATACAGGCCGTGAAGGTGAGCGCATGAACGGGTCGACCGACACTGATAGCCTGATTCGCCGGAATGTTGGAGCCTACGCGGCCCCATGGCTAACGCAGGCGAGGGGGTTTTTGGAGGACGAACCATCGATGCGAAGGGTTGTTGTACCGGCGGGTGAGCGCGGTTGGCTTTTGGGTGCTTTTCTGGGATACACTATCGACCAATGAAAAGCAATTGGAGGTTGGCTGGCAAAGAAGTTGCGGCTCTAATGTTTCTGTCCTTGTCAGTTATGGCTTTTTGGTTTGCAATTCTCTGGATACCGGAATGGATGGCAAATCAAAACCACTTCGACAATCTTAAAGACTGGGCGGCACAGGTTACCGCTAATCGCACCGTTCTCGTCAATATTTTTGGCGGCGCCGCAATTGGAATCACCGTCTACTTCACATATCAAAACTTCTTGCTGACTCAAAACAAGCTCGAATCCGAAACTTTTGCCAAAGCTGTGGAGCAACTGGGCTCGGCCAATATCGGCGTCCGACTGGGTGGCATCCACACGCTGGAGAGGATCTCAATCGGTTCGAAAAAGGACTATTTCCCAGCGATCCAAGTGCTGACGGGATATGTTCGTGACACATCGGGTTCTTCTGCGGCGCCATCGCTCAGCCAGACTTCTCCCGGGAAATCTATGTGTCCGGTAGATATCCAGGCCATTCTCTCGATTGTCGGCGAGCGTTATTGGCCAGATGCACCTGATTATGCGATTGATCTATCGTATTTGATCGTCCGCGATGCGTGGCTTCTGAAGGCCAATCTTAGCAATGTCTACTTCTGGAGAGTTCGCTTTACGGAAACGAATTTCATGAATGCCAATCTTTCTGGCGCCGATTTCTTAGAGGCAACGCTCGACGGCTGCGATTTCACGAACGCCGATCTGACCGGTACGAGCCTAAAGGGTGCGAAAGTTCTAGCGCCAGTGGGGTTAACCATAGATCAACTGTCGAAGGCGAATGATGTTCCGGAAGACCTCTTGTTATTGCCTGACGGATCGAAACTCCACGGCTAAGCGTTCTCGTGACACTTAGCCGACGTACGCCGGGTCAGCTAAAGACAGAGCACGGATTATCGATGCGAAAGATGGACAACTGGCTAAATGGTAGTGGCCGCACTCCCAAGACGCAGACAGTAAATAGCGGATAAAAGAGCGCCACCAATGAGGCGCCTTTCAGGGTTGACGGGGATAGAACGCAGAATCAGGACAAAGCCCCGATGGCGTGAACCTAGCCAGCCATCAAGTCCAGTAACTACGATCCAAACTCCGGTACTGCACTGCTTCCGCCAAATGTTTCCCACTGACGCCGGGCGAAGCCGAAAGATCTGCAATCGTACGTGCCACTTTCAAGATCCGGTCGTGCGCGCGTGCTGAAAGGCTCATACGGCGAACCGCCATCTCCAGCGTCCGTTCGCCGGTGTCGTCCAAAGCGCACAACGTCCGCAGTTGTTGCGGAGGAATTTCGGAATTGTAGAAGCCGCGAACCTGCTGAATCGCTCGTGCCTTCAGGATTCGCTCGCGCATCTGTTCGGAGGTCACGCCATTGTCATTGGACCGCAGCTCTTTGTAGGCCACCGCCGGAACCTCAATATGCAGATCGATCCGGTCCAGCAAGGGGCCGCTCACTTTTCCCAGGTAGCGCTGGATAATGGCGGGTGTGCAGCGGCACTCGCGCGTTGGATCGCCATAATAGCCGCACGGGCAAGGGTTCATTGCCGCCACCAGCATGAAGGCGGACGGGAAACAAAGCGTCATATTCGCCCGCGCCAGTGTCACCGCTCGCTCCTCCAGCGGCTGTCGCAACTGTTCCAGGACATTGCGCGGAAACTCAGGAAGTTCGTCCAGGAACAGGACTCCATTGTGAGCAAGGCTCACTTCCCCCGGCTTCGGCGTACCGGATCCGCCTCCAATCAGGCCTGCGTCGGACACCGAGTGGTGCGGAGCCCGGAACGGCCGGTCGTATAGCAACCCAACGCCCCGCGGCAGAATGCCTGCCACGCTGTGAACTTGCGTGGTCTGCAACGCTTCCTGAAAAGTCAGCGGCGGAAGGATACCTGCAAAGCGCTTGGCAAGCATCGTCTTCCCGGAACCAGGCGGACCCACCATCAATACGTTATGTCCACCCGCCGCGGCTACTTCGAGCGCCCGCTTCGCCGTGGTCTGCCCCTTCACGTCACGGAAATCCGGCGCGGCGGAGCTTCCGCCAATGTGGCCGGGCCGCGCGGCGCTCGCCGCAGTGAATCGTTCCGGCTCTTTCATCAACGCGACCACCTCGGAAAGGTGTTTCAGACCGAACACGTTTACGCCTTCCGCCACCGCGGCTTCCGCGGCATTCTCGGCTGGCACAATCAGGTTGGCAATCCCCTGGCTGCGCGCACAAACTGCCACCGACAGCGATCCGCGAATCGGCCGCAGCGACCCGTCCAGCGAGAGCTCTCCGACAAAGAGATGCCGGTCCGAGGCAGCCACCGTGCCCATGGCGCCTAGAATTCCCATTGCCATCGGCAGATCGAATCCCGCGCCTTCTTTGCGCACGTTGGCGGGCGCCAGGTTAATGGTTACGCCCTTATTCGGAAATCCGAAGCCGGAATTGAGCAGTGCGGACTTGATTCGCTCACGGCTTTCCCGCACCGCTGTGTCCGGCATTCCAACCGTGATGAAATCCCGTGGTGACGAAGAGGGGTACATATCCACTTCCACGTCGATCAAGTGAGCGTCGATGCCGTATACGGCCGCACTGCGGGTCCGGTAGAGTGCCAAGTACTAGAGTGTTTGCGGCGGAGAAGGTTCTCAGAAAATCCGAACGCTGTTCATTCCACGCGAAAAACGTAGGCGCTCTCAACAGCCTGGTTTCCCAGCGGATCGCTAAGAAAGACGACCAAAGTGTAGTCACCGGGCTTGATATCTTTATCGAGGTTTATGCTGAACGCACCCGGAATGAAGGTCCGCGGGTAAAACGATTCGCTCTTGTCTTGCGCTGCTTCCGGATTCGAAAAAAGCGGCTTTCCCGCCGCGTCCCGCAGTGCCAGGCCATATTTCACTTCATACCGGTTGCCTGGGCCAAACTTGTAACCGGTGATGTCGAAACGGGCCCAGACCGAATCTCCGGGCCGGAAGGCTCCGCTCTCGGGCAGACGGTCTTTTTCGCTCTCCGATCGAAGGAAGCGAAAATTCCGCAGCGTCAACGCGTCGGCTGGCGCAATCGCGGCAGCGATCACCTGAAACGGGATATCGACAGAGTATTTCGCTCCGTTGATCTTGTCGGTCAGCTGGAGTTGAAATCCGTAGGCGCCAGGGGCGGGTGTTACGGGGAGTTGAATCTGATACCGGATCTTCGGCATCCACAGTTTGCCTTTCTTCTTATCTTCGGGTGCAAGTTCAGCCTCAATCTTGCCAGACTTCGGCGGCCCTAACGGACGCTTCGCCGGGTCGGTCGCTACAATCTCGTAGCTAAGCTGAATATGGTCGTCTTCCGTTGGTTGGAAGCCGGAGATCTGAAAACTGAGATAGACCGTTTCCGAGGCCCGGAATGCCTGGCTGGCGGGAACCGGAGGACTGTCCTCATAGTCGTGCAGCTGTACATTGACGGCGGACAATTCGGCGGCGCACAACGGGATGGCCAGCGCCAGCGCAAAGAAGAAGGAAAACAGCATGCAATACTTCCGGACCACAAGCCCGTAACTACTATTCTAATTGCAGCGGAATCTCGATCAGCGCCTTCTTCTCCGATCCGATGTCGCCGCCGTCGCTGACCTGCAATTTGTAGGCGCCCAAGGGAACGTCGAAGACGACATATCCTTCGTCTGTCTGCACGGGCGCAAGATTTCGCAGGACGCCCAGCCATTTCGGAACTGACTCGACGCCTTCGGTGATCTCCTGGAAGTTCAGCCCAGCCGCGTTCACCAGCGCCATTTCAGGAATGGAAGAAGTTTGCCCGCCGCCGTTGGTGACGGTGAGCTTTACCAGCAGAAACCGGTTCTTCGGTATCCGTGCCGCCGGCCCGCCGCCTAATTGACTTTTCCAACTGGTTTCCATCACATTGTAGATGAGAGGTCCCAGTTGCACTCCTTGTCCCATCTGATACGTCACACTGGGTATGCTGTCTTTAGGAATCTCGACCGGCGCGTTGCTACAACCGCACGGCAAGAGAGCTGAGAATAGAAGGACAGCGAGGTAGCGGACTTGTTTGGAACAGACGAGTTTCTCATTCATTACTTGATCAACTGTAATCGGATTATGACAAATAGGCAAGTAACCAAACGAGTTCGAAATGCCAGCCTGGCGCTTTTGATGCTGACGTGCCAGAGCACCGGAGCGTTTGCCCAGGAAGAGCATCCCGTCACGGGCCGGCGCATCGCTCCGGTCATGGGGGTCAGCGGCGCCGAATGGCTGGAAAGATCGCAGCGCGACATTGAGGAGATGCCTGATACCGCCCTGAAAGCCATCGGTATCGACAAAGGCATGACCGTTGCCGATGTGGGTGCCGGAGTGGGTTATTTCAGCATCAAGATCGCAAATCGCGTTGGCCCTTCCGGGAAAGTGTACGCCAACGATGTTCAGCCTGAAATGCTGGCCATGCTCAAGCAACGGGCGGCCCAGGCCAAGGTCACCAACATCATTCCGGTTCTTGGTACCGAATCCGACCCGAAGTTGCCGCCTAAATCGATGGATCTGATCCTGCTTGTCGATGTTTATCACGAATTCTCACAACCGCAAGTAATGCTGCAGAAACTGCGGCAGGCTTTAAAGGATGATGGCCGCCTGGTGCTACTGGAATTCCGTAAGGAAGACCCGCGAATACCCATACGTACAGAGCACAAAATGAGCGTGGAAGAAGTCAAGGCTGAAGTCACTCCGGAAGGCTTCCGTCTCGATAAAGTTTTAAAAGACTTGCCCCGGCAGCACATACTCGTCTTCCGTAAGAATTCAATGTAATTTATCGTGATTTCCTAAACCAACTTTTTCCTAAACCAACATTTTCCTAAACCAGCTTACGGATTGCCGCAAACTCATTCAGGAAGTCTGCTACCAGCTTCGGTGCCCGGTCGGCCAGGCCAAGCGCGGTGAGGGCAACATGTTCAGCAGGCGCAACGTAATCTTTGCGCGTCGGTCCAATGCTGATATCCAGTTCTTTCACCGTTACGTCGGCGGCGTGGATAACGTCGGCAAGATGAAACTGATATCCTCCGGCCAGTTCCTTGGGCGCACATTCGGGTTGATGGTGGTAGAGCGCGGCCAATCGAATGGGATTCGGTAGTTTCCAATTCTCAAGCGCCGCCGCCGAGAGCTCACAGTGATTGACGCCAAGGAACTCCGTTTCGCAATCTTCGGCGGTTCTCGGGTCGCCGGCCGGGAGCGCATCAATCAACCGGGTGATGTTCTCGTACTGGTCTACCAGTGCGATGGCGATCAACAGTTTCCCTATGTCGTGAAAGAGCCCGCTCACAAACGCGCCTTCCGCGTATTCAACCTGTATCCGTTGCACGATCAAATCGGCCATCATTGCCGTGCCGACTGAGTGTAGATTGAAGCGTGCCATCGACCAGCCACGCGGCGTTCTAGTACTCTTCCACATCTGGTTAACCGAAAAGCTTAGCGCCGTATTGCGCAATTTCGTCAGCCCCATAATTGCGATGGCGTGGTTCACGGAGTTGATAGTCCCGCTGCAACCATAGAGTGCGGAATTGACCGTCTTCAGTACGTTCCCTGCCAGAACTGTATCTTTTTCGATCAACGCCGCAAGCTGCGCGAACGACATATCGTCACTGGCGAGGCTAGCCAGCAGCCGATTCAGGATTGGTGATAGCGGCGGCAGGCTGCTGAGGCTGTTCAGCGCCTTTTGCTTGTAGCTGATGAGCGGTGTGTTCAACGTCACAATATTTATATCGGCGAAGAAACAGCGGGCTTTAATTAAGGTTTTGCGCGCTAGGATAGACAACATGTCAGCCTCGTGTGTCTTTTGCAAGATTGCTTCGGGCGAAATCCCAGCCCACAAAGTATACGAGGACGACGTCTCCGTCGTCTTCCTCGATGACGGACCGCTCTTTCCTGGGCATTGCCTGGTTTGCCCCAGGCAGCACGTGGAGACCTTGGCGGATCTGCCCGCCGCGCTGCTGCAACCGATCTTCGCGAGCGCGCAACTGATCGCCAAGGCGCTGGAGCGCGGGCTGGGCGCCGAAGGTTCTTTCGTTGCCGTCAACAACCGTATCAGCCAGAGCGTTCCGCATCTCCATGTTCATGTGGTCCCGCGGCGCAGAAAGGACGGGTTGAAGGGCTTCTTCTGGCCGCGCCAGCCTTATCGCGACGAGGAGGAGAAGGCGTCGGTCCTGCTGGCCCTGCGTACCGCGGTAGAAGAGATAAAATCCGAAATCGTATAATTGGTGAAGGCTTGCACTTTCGCTGGAGTGAGGTGTTGCATGTCATTGATTCGAGACATCGAGGTCCGAGTGGAAACGCTGGCCGGCCAAGTCCTCCGGGGCGTCCAACTTATGCAGGCATTGGCTCCTTATATGAAAGAGCCGGCAGCCGCTTCCAAGCCGGCGCGCGATCTTTCCCGGCAAGAAGCGTTCGACTTGATGATTCACCACGCGGTCCAGGGCGATCTGGTCCTGGCCGAACCGGTCAAGCTGGACGCAAAGGGCGCCATCTCCAGCCATTCGCCCAGCCGCCGCGCAAAGGTGCGGGCGTCCATGCTTGGTGTCGACTATTTCCAGGCGTCCCTGAAGACGAACTTCAAAAACGGATCCACCGGCGCCATTAAAGTTGCATCGTTCGATCCTACTCCGGCCTTTGCCATCGTGCTTCTGCGCTTAGCGAAGGTTCTCAAGAAAGATTGGGGCGCCACCAGGATTATCTGGGGCGGCATCGGGCAGGGTGCCGATGGCAAGCGAAAAAACTGCCACGGCGAGGGCACCTGTGTCGACTTCTACGGAGCGATCACGCAGCGTGGCACCTTCGATGTCCTGGCCGATTGGACTCACAAACCGATCTTCCTGCCAAATGGAAAACGCCGCGGTCCCTGGGGAGACACCGAATCTCCCACCTACTATCGCCTGCGGCCCACCACCGACCAACCGGCTTACCAATTCTTTCTGGATGTCTACGCATTCGCTACCGCCGAGTGTACCGACGGCAATGGAAGGGCGCCCACATCGATTGGCATGCCCGGCAGGATCATCCATCCCGACTTTCCAGACAAGGATCTGCGGGAAGGGCACGAGCAACACATGCATTTCCAACTCGGGGAAGCATACCTCTAGTGACTGTGGTTAACACGCCACGCAGTATACTGGAATATGCGTACACGCCGGTCGTTCCTTCTGTCAGCCGGCCTGTTCCCTGTTGTTCTGGCCGCCGCTCCACCTGACTCCCCCATCGCCAAACTGAAGAGCCGCCGATCCGAGGCGCAACCGATCACTCCAGCCGAACGCCAAGCGCGCGCAAAAGCTGCTGGCCGAAAACAAGATTAACTCCGTCTGCCTGGCCCGGTGAATTTGGCGTGCGGTTGTAAGACGACATCCTCATCACCGAGCCCGGCGCGGAACTGCTCAGTCCGCGGAGCCTCTCGCTAGAACAACCGTTCGCAGTTGCTTGAATCGGTTCAGACGTGCGGGCCCGTATTCAGACGAAAATCCTGAATCGCGATCCCCCGGCTGGCCAATTCGCCCAGCAATTGCAGCACGGCCTGAGAGGTTTCGCCTGGTCCCGGAACAATCGCCGCCCATTGCAAATCCTCGCGGAATTCTTTTGTGCTGATGCGCCATGTGGCTAAATCGGGTGGCGTGGACTTCCCGATCTCAATAACCGACCAGTGCCTCGCCAAAGCCAGCAGCGTTTCCCGCTGCGGCAGCGGCCCGCGCACAATAAAATGATTGTCCCCCTGCACCAGGATTCCAACCGTGATGGGCCCCAAACTCACTGCCGATTAAACTCGTGGATCTCGAAAATCGCAATTCCGTGCCGGTCGCGGATCACGTTCAAGAGCTTGTCCACATAACCATGCCCCGCCGCGAATGCCAGTAGTTTCCCTCGAACGCCGGCGACCACCTCGTGCCCCTCGGTATGCGTCACGTAGAGGATGTTCGGCGTGGCCAGAAACCGCTCCATCCGTTCCGCTCCGCTAGGTTCGGCCAGCGCCGGGACAATCCCATCTGACCCGGAGTGGTAACCCATCCGGCCTGCCCCGTAATATTCCACCTGTTGCAGGATGCCCCAATCCGCCGCGAAGATCACCCGTCCCTGCCGCCGCCCCAGGTCACCCACCAGCGGGCGAACTGCATCCGTCCACAGCAGGCCCGGACCGTTCTCGATGAAGCGAGCCAGGTACATGTTTACCACCAGCAGGTTCGATGCCACGCAGAGCAGCACTACCGTGGAGGCTGCTTGTGCGCCGATCCCAGGCCACTTCCCGTAGATCTCGAACAAAGCCAATCCCAGCAGTAACTGCGGCAGCGGCCATAGCAGCACCGTGTGATGAATGGAGCCGCCCGCACCCGCCGTTCCCAGCATCAGCAGGGTCTCCAGAGTGCCTCCCAGGACCAGCAGCAGGCAAAGCCGCCGATTCTTGCCTCGCCAGCAAAGAATCGGAGCCGACAGCATCGCAGCCAGTAATAAGTAGTATTGAATGCTCCACTGTGGATCGCCCAGCCGGTTCTTCAGTAAGGGTGGAATCTTCTCCCAGGACCGTAGGCCCTGCGGAGGCCCGGCCGCGTCTTCTAAAACCAGATATCCCATCAGCCCGCGTCCGTCGAGCGTTCGCCGCATCATCCGGATCTTGCCGGCGGTGTTTCCCGGTTCCATTTGTGCATTAGCCGCGAAGGTGCGCCCACCGTGTGTAGCGTTGTAGAACAGGAACGGTGCGGAGCCCAGCGCGAATCCGGCGATGCACGCAGCCACCAGGCGAGGGTTCCGCGCCGTCTGCCACAACTCTCGTGGGTAAATCACTGCGGCCGCCGCCGAGATTCCAGCCAGCAGCCAGATGAACAGCGCCTTGTCCCATAGCGCCAGACCGGCGAAAAGCGCCCCGGCAAAGAGCCAGCGGCCCTGATCCTCCTGCGCGAACCGCACCAGGGCGTACAGCGCTGCCGTCACCAGCAGATGCTGCAACGCCACTGGACCCCAGTCAAAAACGCAAGTCAGTAAATAGATTGCGTCCGTGGCAAGCAGCAGCGAAGACAGAATCGCCACCCGCGTATTGGTAACCCGCCGCAGCGCCAGGAAGAATAGGCCAATCGACACTGCTCCGAATGCCAACACCGGAAGACGCAACGTCAGATGGCCCGATCCTGCAAGCCAAAGTATGGGCGCGTATAGGGCCGCTTTCAGCGTGCCCACGTACGTCATCAGCATCACCGGCACACCGCCTAACGGGGTAGGGAGGACGTACTCGATTTCAGCAGGCGCATGGATGGCGCTGACGAACAGCACCTCGTCGTATTGCGCCCCCGGGTATTGGATGACTAGCAGTCCAAGGGCCACAAATAGAAGGCACACCAGGAATCCGGCGATGTAAGGCGTCCATCGTCCACTCACATTCATGCGTCGGTACTAATATATCCACTGCGAGCCAAACCGAGGTAAAGTGAACGGGAATGGACGGTCTCCGCTTCACCTGTCAGCCCAATTGCACCAACTGCTGCGATCAGCAGGGATTCGTGTATCTCAGCGAATCCGACGTCCTTCGTGCGGCGGCCTACGTGCATATGAAACCGGCGGCTTTTGAGGCAAAATACGTCTACCGGACCCGGAATTTAATCCGGCTTCGGAAGCCGCGCGAAAAACAGTGCCATTTTCTGGTGGGAAACGGCTGCGGAATCCATCCGTCCAAGCCCACGCAGTGCCGCGCCTTTCCGTTCTGGCCGGAATTGGTGGAGAGCCGCAAGAACTGGAATGAAACAGCGAAGTATTGTCCGGGGATCGGAACGGGACACTTGATTCAAATCGGAACCGCGCTCGAAATGGCTGAAGTGATGAAACAAGCCTATCCGGCGATGTATGAAAAGCCGTCCAAGTAGTTGTAGTCAAGACACAATCGCCACGCCCAAAGAACAATAGCCCGTCAGCGAGCCGCCCTTGGCCATACACCTGCATTTCTAATCGGCGAAATGCTAGAAAGTATCGGAAATAATTTGCAGCGCTACATGGATCTGCTCAGCACCCGGCAGAAACTGGTAGCCTCCAACATCGCCAACGCAGACACGCCCGGATACAAAACCAAGGACGTGGAGTTCCAGTTCGAATACCTCAGTCTGACGCAGGGGGCCGAACCCAATGTCGTAGACGCCCAGGGGCTGAAGACGAAGAACGACGGCAACAACGTCAACATGGACCGCGAGACGCGCCTGCTCGCTGAGAATGCCATTCGCTTTAATGTGGCTTCCGCGCTGCTCAAGTCACAGATTCTCCAACTCAGAACCGCCATCCAGGATGGGAAATAATGAGCCTGTTCACTTCACTCTCCGTTAGCGCTTCCGGAATGGGAGCGCAGCGTATCCGCGCCGAACTGCTTGTCGAAAATCTGGCAAATGCCGAGACTACCCGAACGCCCGAAGGCGGCCCCTATCGCCGCAAAGATGTGGTGTTCACCAGTGAATCCCAATCGTCGCCATTTTCCTCGGTCTTCCAGTCGCAGATGGACGCAAACGGAGTTGCTGCCTCCGATGTAATTGAGGATACGGGGGAACCGGATCGCCGGTATCTGCCTGGCCACCCCGACGCCGACAAGAACGGCTACGTGGCATTCCCCAAAATCAATCCCGCTGAAGACATGGTGGATCTGATGGGCGCCTCTCGAGGCTACCAGGCCAACGTAGCCGCCATGAGCGCTGTGAAAGACATGATCCACCGCTCGCTCGACCTGATGAGGTAACCCATGACGCTGCCCATTAGCCCCTCCCTGCCGCCGATTCAATCGATTCCCTCGATCAAGCCTCCAGCGATCGAACCCACCACTGGAGGCGAGTTTCAATCCATGTTCGCAAACGCCCTCAATAACGTCGAAGGCTTCCGAAAAGACGCCGACACAAAAATAGGGAATTTCCTAGCTGGCGAAGGCGATGAGTTGCATAACGTCATAATGTCCACTCAAAAAGCGCAATTATCGTTCGAGCTTTTTCAGGGAGTGAGAAATAAAGTCGTTCAAGCCTACCAGGAAGTAATGCGCATGCAGATGTAGGGATAACTGCGGACTGAAATGAACTCCCTCCTCTCCCGATTGACGAATAGCCAGAAAATCTCACTTGTTCTCGGAGTGGTAGTGGTGGTGGCTGTGCTGTTCGGATTTCTCAAATGGAACAAAGAACAAGACTTCCGGCCCCTCTACACCGGAGTGGCCCTCGAAGACGCTGGAGCTGTAGTGGCGAAGCTGAAGGAGACAGGCGCGGAATACCGCGTCGTCGATGGCGGCGCAACCATCCTGGTGCCTTCTTCGAAGGTAGCGGAAACCCGTTTGCAAATGGCGGCATTAGGTCTGCCGAAGACCGGCCGAATCGGTTATGAACTGTTTGATAAGACCAACTTCGGGGTGACCGATTTTACCGAACAAGTCAATTATCATCGCGCGCTCGAAGGCGAATTAGAAAGATCGGTGATGGCGCTGGCGGAGGTGGAGCAGGCTCGAGTGCACATCACGCTCCCCAAGAACTCTCTTTTCGTCGAGAGCCGTCAACCAGCTAAGGCGAGCGTAATGATCAAGCTACGGGCAGGGGCGAAGATTTCTCCGCAGAATGTCCTGGCCATCACATACTTGGTAGCCAGCGCCGTCGACGGTCTGACGCCCGAGGGAGTGTCTTTGCTCGACATGCAAGGCACGCTCCTCAGCCGTCCCCGCAAAGGCCTGAACGGGGAAGGCGCGGAATCCTCGGATGCCGCGCTCGATTATCGTCAGCGCGTAGAAAAAGATCTCCTCGCGAAGATAAATTCAAGTCTTGAACCGCTCTTAGGTGCCGATAAGTTCCGTAGCGGGGTATCGGTGGAATGCGATTTCACTAGCGGTGAGCAAAGTGAAGAAACTTTTGATCCGAACAAATCCGTGATGCTGAGCGCACAAAAGACGGAAGATGTGGCGGGCGGCAGCAGTAGCAACGGAGTTCCCGGGGCGGCATCCAATCTGCCGCGTCCCACCTCGCGCCCGGGTGCGGCCGGCACGGCCACATCCCGGAAAACCGAGAATATCAGTTACCAATCCAGTCGAATGGTGAAGCGATTGCACCTGCCGCAAGGCAACCTAAAGCGAATGTCGGTCTCGGTCTTGGTGGACAACACGATCCGTTGGGAAGGGATTGGCCCGAAGGCGAAGCGGATACTTGAGCCCCCTGCGCCGGAGAAGCTCAAGATTATCAAGGATCTGGTCGCAGGGGCGGTTGGACTCCAGACGGAACGGGGCGATCAATTGATTGTTGAGAGCCTGCCTTTCGAATCGACACTAAATCAAGAGCCGCCTGCAATCGCGCCCCCGGCTCCGGTTGTGCCGGGAATGAAATACCCGGTGTGGCTACCGCAGTTCCTCAGGAAGGAAAACGGAATGCTCTACCTGGGCGCGGGCGGCGCGGTGCTGATTTTGTTGATTTTGGCTGGATTGACGATGTTGCTGCGACGCAAGAAGAGTCCGGCGATACCCGTTTTAGCAGGAGGACCAAGGGAGATCCAGGAGGGCGCTGCGGCCGGCATGGCTGCTCTGCCCGACAACTTGAAAGAGAAAATGGAAGCCCAGCTTGCCGAGAATGACAGAGCCAAGGAACAGCAGCAGATTGACGCGCTGCACGCATTGCAACTTCCAACCGTGAAGACCCAAAAAACCGAGGTTTTGTCCAAGCATCTGAGTGCCGAGGCGAAAAAAGATCCCCAGGCAATGGCACACGTAATCCGCGCCTGGCTGAATGAACAATGAAATTAGACTGCCATCACCGGCCTGGAATACGAAATGGCGTCGGATAACGTTGTCCCGCAAATTGCCGGTATTCGGAAAGCGGCGATCTTGACCGTAGTTCTTGGCGAAGAACTTGGTCCCGAAGTTCTCAAACTACTCGAGGAGGATGAGGTTGAGGCAATTGGGCGGGAAGTGGCCAAATTGCAAAGCGTCAGTAACGAGAATGCCGAGTACGTGCTCGAGGAGTGCTACCAGATGGTACTCGCGCACGACTATGTTCTGAAAGGCGGACTCGACTACGCGCGCAAACTTCTGATTTCCGCCTACGGCCCGGAACACGCCAAAAAGATGCTCGACCGGCTGATGAAAACACTGGGGGCCGAGGCTGCCAATTTCGATGCACTGCAAAAGGCCGATCCCCAGCAACTGGCCAAGTTCATTCACAGCGAACATCCGCAGACTATCGCCCTTATACTTTCCCACTTGAATCCATCGCAGGCGGCCGGGCTGCTCTTCTCGTTGCCCTCCGAACTGCGGGCGGACGTCGCACTCCGCATGGCGAACCTCGATCAGATTTCCCCGGAAATCATTTCCAAGATCGCCCACATTATCGGCCAGAAGCTGAAATCACTCGGCGAAGTCAGCCGCGAGTCTTATGGTGGCGTTCGCGCGGTGGCTGAAATGTTCAATCGCCTCGATAGCAACAGCAGCAAAGAGATTCTCGAGACTATTGAGCAGACCGACTCGTTTCTCGTCGAAACCATCCGGCACCTCATGTTTGTCTTCGAGGATCTTCTTCTCCTAGACCAGGCAGGCGTAAAAGAGGTACTCGCCAAGATTGATCGGAAAGTACTGACCATCGCCCTCAAGGGCACCAGCGATCAGCTTCGCGATCATTTCATGACCGCGATGTCCCAACGAGGTTCGGAAATGCTCAAGGAAGATATGGAAGCCCTCGGTCCCATCAAAATCAAGGAAGTGGAAGGCGCTCAACAGCAGATCATCGCCGTGCTGCGTCAGCTCGAAAGTGATGGAACCATCAGTCTGAAAGGCACCGTAGGAGAGCAGTATGTCGTCTAGAATTGTCTCCGGAAAAGCAGCCGACCTCGCCGTCGGCATGGAATGGCGGCCCCATCACACTCCCGGGTCGCAAGCGGCCCGTGTGGAACAGACCCATCAGACGGAATCGTTGCAAGCACGAATTCGAGAGCTCGAAAGCATGGTGGAAACCCGCGCAAAGGAAGCCTACGTCCGGGGTAGCCGCGAAGCCGAGCAACAGGCTAACGCCCGCATCGAACCGGCCATTCAGCGTTTTGCCGCAGGTGCTCATGACCTGGCCGCCACCAGGTCCCGCGCCCGGCGGGAAGCCGAAGAGGACGTCGTTATGTTAGCGGTGGCGATCGCGCGCAAGCTGTTGCACCGCGAAATCGCGGTCGACCCGGAGTCGCTCCTCGGGCTAGTGAAGGCCGCCCTGCAAAGAATTGACGCTCGCGAACTGCACCGGATTCGCGTCAATCCAGAAGATGCCCCGGCGTTGGAACAGGCACTCAATGGCCCTGGGTCGCAGCGCCGGATTGAGATCTCCATTGACCAAAGCCTGGAGCGCGGTGCGGCCGTCTTCGAAACGACCCGCGGCAACCTGGATGCCTCCATCGACACCCAGCTGAAGGAAATCGAGAGGGGATTTCTCGATCTGGTGAAGGCAAGACGATGAGACTGGAGACGCCAATGTTTGAACTCCGCCCGTACCTGGAAATGCTGGCCTCGGCAAACCCGTTTGTGTGGTCCGGCACGGTGACGCAACTGGTCGGCCTGCTGGTCGAATCGCAGGGCCCCGCCGCCGCCATCGGCGATTTTTGTGAAATTCGCACCGGAAGCGGCCGGCTCATCCGCACGCAAGTGATCGGTTTCCGAAACGGCCGCGTCTTGTCGATGCCACTGGAAGAAACGGACGGGCTTCAACTGGGAGATACCATCGTGGCCCGCAGCGAGGCGGCCCGCGTCGGCGTGGGTGCGGCACTTCTCGGCCGCGTCATCGACGGATTCGGTATGCCGCTCGATGGCAAAGGGCCCATCCAGACCGACGAGAGTTATGAGCTTTTCAAGGCTCCGCCTGGCCCCATGGAGCGGGAGCACATCACTGAGCCCCTGATTACCGGCATCCGGGCCATTGACAGCTTGCTTACCTGCGGAAAAGGGCAGCGCATCGGCATCTTCGGCGGCAGCGGCGTGGGAAAGAGCACTTTGCTCGGCGCAATGGCCCGTCACAATTCAGCCGACGTCAGCGTGATCGCACTGATAGGTGAGCGCAATCGCGAGGTTCGGGCGTTTATCGAACATGAACTTGGCCCAGAGGGTCTGGCTCGATCCGTGGTCGTCGTCGCCACCTCAGACCGTCCGGCGCCGCTGCGTATCCGCGCCTGCTTCCTGGCCATGGCCATCGCCGAGTATTTCCGCGATCAGCACAAAAGTGTCCTGGTCGTCATGGATTCGGTAACCCGGCTCGCCATGGCGCAACGCGAAATCGGCCTGGCGGCCGGTGAGCCGCCCAGCCAGAAGGGTTACACCCCGTCGGTTTTTAACCTCTTACCCAGAGTCTTTGAGCGAGCGGGAAATTTCGCGCAGGGGTCCATCACCGGATTCTTTACGGTGCTCGTTGAAGGTGACGATTTCAACGAACCCATCTGTGACGCCGTCCGCGGTATCCTGGACGGCCACATTATTCTCTCTCGCGAGCTTGGTGCGGCCGGCCACTACCCGGCGATCGATATTCTGCACTCGGTCAGCCGGCTTGCCAGTCAGATCTCGCCGTCCGATCAAACCAAGGCGGCGCAAAAGATTCGCGAGGCTCTATCCGCCTACCACCGCGCCGAAGATCTGATCAATCTCGGCGCTTATGCGGCCGGTTCGAACCCGGTGCTTGACTCGGCGATTCACGCGCGGGCGGGCCTGATGAACTTCCTGCGCCAGGACTCAAACGTGAAATCCAGTAAGGAAGAAACCAGCGAACTGCTGAAGGCAGTAGCGGGAGCAATCCTATGAAACAATTCCAGTTTTCACTCGAACACGCGATGCATTGGCGCCGTTTGCGCGCCGATATGGAGACGGCGAAACTCGAATCGCTCTATACCGAACTTCGCAATCTCGACGGACAGAAGATGTCCATGGAAGAAGAGGAGAGCACCGCCCACGAGCTGGTCAAGAATCAGGACAGCGTCCGCGCCCAGCAACTGTTCGCCCTCGATCGGTTCACCCGCCACATGTCGACCAGGCGAGAACAACTGGAAGTTCTGCGTGTGGATTTGCTCGGGAAGATCGCCCAGCAAAAGGTGCGCTTGATCAGTGCGCAGCGTGACTTTGAGTTGCTTGAAAAACTCAAGGAGAGCAAGAAGGAAGACTGGCGGACGGCGTTCGACAAAGAACAGGAAGATCTGGCCAGTGAAGTCTACCTGGCCAAGTGGGAACGCCTGTGCTCCTAAAGTTCCTTGAGCAGGCGCGCCGCGTTTTCCACTCGCCGGCGCAGACTCTGCAAAGCACCGGCAACGGAAGCGGCTTCGCGTTGAGCCTCCTCCCAACGGCCGAGTTCGACCGCCTCACGAATTCCTGGCAGCGTCTTTGCTCCGTATCCGGTGTACATCCCAGGCGCGGAGATTTGGTAGCGGTACCATTGGCGCCCCGGCAGGCCCTTCTCCTGCGTAAGCGAGCGTTCGGACTGGTAGAGCAGGGCGTTCACCTTAGCCAGATCCGGCGCCGGCGCCGAAGCCCACTTACCAGCCTTCACCTGCTGCTCAAGGTTTTCCGCTGCCGTCTGCAACTTGTCCAGTTCGGCGTTGACCTCGCTCAGATCGACTTTGCCTGCGTCCTTCTCGCGCTGGATCTCGTTGACGTAGCCTCTGACCGTCGTCACCAGCGTACCGAATTCGAACGGGAGCAGCGGCGCGTCCGCCATCCGCATCATCGAAGTCGCCATCACCTGAGCAAGAGCCTTCCCGTAAACAAACTCAGCGTCGGAAAATTTTGTGAACCAGTGGAGCGAGTCGTAAATCGAATGGTAAACGCCACCCGGATCGGCCCCGGAAAAGCCCAGGTTCATGCTCGCCACCCCGGAGTGATGGATAAAGGCGACGTAGTCCGATCCGGCGCCCAGCGGGCCCAGGACAAACTCGTCAGCGGGCTTGCCGCGCCGCCTCGCCCGCGCACTTTTGAGGAGGCTCTCCCCCGTCACGGGATCGTTTACATCGCGAACCACCTCGGTCATAAACGTCTGCAGTGACGGCGAACCAGATGCCCCCAGCGAGCCCTTTCCGTTCGAATCGGAGTTAAAGTAAACCACGGTCTTGGCGTTAACCTCATCCTGATGTTTCTCCACCCATTCGGTGGAGCCGATGAGACCGAACTCCTCGCCATCCCAAAGAGCGAAGCGGATGCTGCGCTTCGGCGACCAACCTTTCTTCCGCATCTCGCCCAATGCTCTGGCGGTTTCCAGCAGCGCCGCCGCGCCGCTCAACGGATCCTGCGCACCGTTCACCCAAGCGTCGTGATGATTGCCGTATATCACCCATTCGTCCGGATAGACGCCGCCGGGAATCGTGGCGATCACGTTGAACAGCGGTTTCGTGGTCCAGTCGAAATCCAGCTTCAGATGGACGCTCGCCGGGCCGCTGCCCACGTGGTAGGTCAGCGGCAGTGCGCCGCGCCAGCTCTCCGGAGCAACCGGGCCAGTCAGGTTCGCAAGCAAAGGCTCGGCGTCCTCATAGGAGATTGGCAGCACCGGAATCTTCATGATGCCGGCAGCTTCTGACAGCGCCAGTTTCCTGGCTCCCTTCTGCGACGCCCAGCCAGGCGACAGGGGATCGCCAACAGCCACCGGCATATCCAGCACGCTTCCGCGCTGTGCTCCACCGGGCGGCCGGAACGGGCCTTTCGGATAAACGTCACCTTGAAAGTAGCCATCATCGCGCGGATCGGAATAGATCAGGCATCCCACCGCCCCATGCTCATAGGCAACCTTCGGCTTAGTACCGCGCCAGCTCTTTCCATAGCGCGCGATCACAATCTTGTCCTTGACGTCAATTCCCAGCTTCTTCAATTCGTCATAGTCTTCCGGAACTCCGTAGTTCACATAGACCAGCGGCGCTGTCACGTCGCCGGTCGCCGAATAAGCGTTGTAGGTAGGAAGCTGATGCTTGCCGGTCGAATCCTTGTCCTCGCCAACCGCCGGTTCCCGAAGTTTCGCCCGGTACTTCACTGGGCCAATCATCTCCAGCTGGCGCACGGTGGGGTAGGGAAGTAGCGCTTCAAACTCTTCAATCTGGACGTCAAGGCCCCACTCGCGCAGCAAGCCCGCGGCGTATTCCGCTACTGCCTTCGATGCCGGCGAACCGGCATGGTGTGGCTCCCGCGCCATGCGCTCCATGTAGGAACGAATGCGCTTCGGCTCCGGCAATCGGCGAGCCTGATCCTCGCGGCCACGCTCGGCCGCCGCTTGATCTGGCGAAAAGCCTCGCATCTCTGTCTGCGCTGAAGCGGCCGCCACAGAAACAAGGAAGAACGCCAGGAGTTTCATTATCTGGTTTTCAGAAACGCCAGGTATTGCGTGGCATCGCGCTGGATTCCGCCCCAGGTGGCGATCACTTTTTCATCCGGATCGACAATGGCGTAGAAAGGAATAGCGATGGTGGTGAACTTGGACTCCTGCAGCTTCTGATTCTTCTCGGATTCCGCATCGGTGCCGTCCGTATAGAGTTCCAGCAGCACGAAGTCCTTGAACGCAGCCGCAATTTCGGGCCGGGTGAACATGTTCGCCTTCATCCAATGACAATTGGTGCACGCATAGCCGGTGAAGTTGATGAACAGCAGCTTATTCTCGGCCTTGGCCTTTGCCAAAGCCTCCGCGTACTGATTCTTCATCCAGACCAGTCCGGCTTCGCTCGGCGAGCCGCCGCCGGCAGGTCCGGTGATCAACGGAATGTAGGAATCCAGTTCCCCCAGCGGCCGGCTGAACATTCCTGGCAGCAGGCTGACGGAAAAGATGACGAAGAAAGCGCCAATCAGCATACGCTTGACGCCCAGATCCTCTTTCTGATCGATGCCTTCCATGCGCAGGAACCCCAGCAGGTACAGCCCCGGCAGCAGGAACAGCACAAACCACGCCGCCAGGAAACGTTCCCGCGTCAACACGTTCCATTGCAGGACCTGATCGATACTGCTGAGGTACTTCAGCATCAACGCCAGCACAATGAAACCGGCCACGATCTTCACCCGCACCAGCCATCCACCGCTGCGCGGCATCCGCTGCAGGTAAGACGGAAACATCGCCAGCAGGAAGAAGGGCGAAGACAGTCCCGCGGCAAAAGTCATCATTCCCAGCGCAGGTAGCGCGCCGCCCTGTTGGACGGATGCGGCCAGCAGAGAGCCCACAAACGGACCCACGCACGCGAACGAAGTGAGCGAAAACGTCAACCCCATCAGCAGAGTTCCAAAGATCCCGCCCGACTGTGACGCCCGATCCATCCTGTTCACCAGAGCCGAAGGAAGGGTAATCTCAAAAGCGCCCAGCAGGCTGAGCCCAAAGGCCAGAAATACCAGGCAAATGAAACCGTTCGCCCAGGGATTCGCCGCCAGTTGCACCACGCCGAATGGTCCAACCGCCGCCGCAATGCCCAGGCCCATCACCGTAAACATCAAAATGATGCCCAGACAAAACACACCGGCCTGACGGATGCTGGCGCCCCGTGTAACGCCGGGACGATTCAGGAAGAACGACAGCGTGATCGGAATCATCGGGAACACGCAAGGCGTGAAGATGGCAGCCAATCCGGCGCCGAACGCCACCAGGAGAAACGGGCCCAATTCCTGGCGAGCGGGGGCAGTAGCCGCAGCCGGAGCGGACGCCGGCGCAGCAATCGCCGCAGCCTTCGCCTCCACATAGCCGGCAGGCAACACCAGCGCCGCCGCTGCGGCTGCCTTCGGGTCCACCGTCACCATCCCAGAGGCCGTCACTTTGCGTGGCGGAAGGCATTCCTTGTCGGTGCAGGCTGAATATCGAATCAGCAGCGGAACAGAGAGCGGTCCCGCGGGCGCTGTCTTCGCCAGTTCCACCTCAACCAGGAAGACGACTTCCCCTTCATACCGCTCTGTATCCACGTTGAAATTAGGATCGAACTTCTTGTCCGGTTTCGGTTGGTAAACTTTCACCCCGGCCAGCGCAGGATCATCCACCCGGATCACCGTCGGCAACCCGCCGCCTTTCGGCGTGGTCAGGGAATACATGTGCCAGGTGGGATCGATCTTCGCCGTCAGCTTCCCGTTCAGCTTCCCGCCAGGCGCCACCGCGGCCGCTTGCGGCTCGAACGTCCATTGAACCGGAAGTTTCTTCTGTGCCTGCGCCGTCCACAAGGATCCCAGCGCCACCACCGCTGCCAAGATCGTTGCCAAGAGTTTCACGTTAGTCCGCCGCTGTCCCGGATGGAGACGACCAGCGCCGCAATCCGTCTTCAATTTGCCGGTTCACGTCGTTGCTGGCAAACTCGGTGGCCACCCGGATCGCATTCTTAATCGCGTTTGCATTGGACCGCCCATGACAGATGATGCAGACGCCTTTCACACCCAGCAACGGCGCGCCGCCAAATTCTGAATAGTCAACGCGCTTCTTGAAGTCACTATAGGCCGCTTTCGACAGCACATAGCCGATTTTCCGGGTAATGGTGGCTTCCAGCGATTCATGCAGCATGTGCTTGATCACGTCCACCAGGCCTTCACTCACCTTGAGCGCCACGTTGCCAATGAATCCGTCGCACACAATCACGTCGGCGACCCCGGTAAACAAATCCCGCCCTTCCACGTTCCCAATGAAGTTCAGCGGCAGTGTTTTCAACAACGGCGTTGCGGCGCGCGTCAAATCGTTGCCTTTCTGTTCTTCTTCGCCAATCGACAGCAGTCCGACTTTGGGTTTGAACGTGCGAAAGATGGTCTTCGAGTAGATATCGCCCATCACCGCGAATTGTGCCAGCATCTTGGCGTCGCAATCCACGTTGGCGCCCACATCCATCAGTACTGTAGGATTGCCGGAAAGCGTCGGAAACACGGAGGCAAGCGCCGGACGGTCCACGCCTTTCACCATACCCTGCATCAGCTTGGCCGTGGCCATCACCGCGCCGGTATTGCCGGCCGACACCATACCGTGAGCGATGCCTTCCCGCACCAACCGCGCCGCCACGCGCATGGAACTATCGCGCTTGTTGCGGACCGCCTTGGCGGCACTCTCTTCCATGGTGACCTGTTCGCTGGCATGGTGAATCTCCAGTAACGATTCATCCCAGCCCGAGGGATGGGACCGCAACTCGGCCTCCACCACTTCGCGGCGGCCAACGAGAATCACCTTGACGCCCAACAGTTTGATTGCCTGAATTGCGCCGGTTACTTCCGATTTCGGGGCGTTGTCACCGCCCATGGCATCGACGGCGATCGTCAACATGGAAAGGGGTCTTTCACAAACAGGCGGGAACTATTCTTCAGCGACTTCGATGACCTCGCGACCCTTGTAATGTCCACACTTCGCGCAGGCGCGATGCGGAATCTTAGGTTCGTGGCAGTTCGGACATTCTCCAATGCCCGGCAGCTTGAGATGGTCGTGCGCCCGGCGCGTCGATGTACGTCTCTGGGAGTGTCGTCGTTTGGGATTCGGCATTTACTTTTCCTTTACTAGTTCTCTAAATTCAATTTCACTTCGTGCAAGGCATGCCAGCGGTCGTCGCCCGGCTTAGTGTCGCAACTACACAACAGGACGTTGCGATTCTGCCCGCATCGCGGGCAGATCCCCTTGCAGTCTTCCCGGCAAAGCTTTTGCATCGGAAGCGTCAGCAGAATATGTTCCCGCAGCACTGCTTCCAGCTCAATCCCGCCACCATCATAAAAACTCGTCTCGGTGTCGCCGGCGTTCAGTCTTACCTCACCAGGCACGTCTTCACCCGTCATCGGGCGGTAATACAGATCGAACTGCGAATTCATCGGATACCTGGTAGGTTCCAGACACCGATCGCAATCGCACTCCATCTCCACCTTCAACTTACCTTGAATCCTAATCTCAGCCAGCGCTTCGCTGATGGATTCAGCTCCTCCGTCCACATGCAGCGGAGTCACCTGACGGATCGTATCCTCAAGAAAATTAATCTCGCCCGGTGGAAAATCCTTTAAAAAGAGGACTTTCCGAACTTCCAATTCTTTCACACTTAGAAACACACACACCTCAGGCATCTACTGCAACGGGCGCCAACCTACGAGTATAGCAGCCTATTCGGCCGGAGGCAGAAACCGCCGGATGCACAAATCATAAGCAGCTCCGCCCAGCAGTCCGCCCACAAGCGGTCCTACGATCGGAACAATGAATATGTTTGTGTGGTCCGTCAGTCCGTTGTTGCGAAAACCCGCCATCACCGTGAACAATCGCGGTCCCAGATCACGCGCCGGATTGATCGCATAGCCGTGCATGGCGCCGAACGACATGCCAACCGCCACCACTGTCAGCCCGACGAACAAAGGCGCCAGATTCGACCCCGGCGGCATGTTTCGTTCGTCGCTCAACGCGAAGATCACCAGCAGCAAGATGGCGGTCCCCACAACCTGGTCGAAGAACCCAGCCATGGGAACGTCAGGGAAAGCCGGGAACGTGGCGAATACGCCGGCCGTGTGGCTCAAATCCGGATCGAATTTTGCAAACGCGGGCTGGTAGTTCAGATACGTAAGCGCCGCGCCACAAAAACCGCCCACAATCTGCGCCACCGAATAAGGGATTACCTTCGACCACGGGAAGCCGCGAAACGCCGCCAGCGTCAGCGTGACCGCCGGGTTCAGATGGGCGCCGCTTATCTTCGCCGTCAGGTAAATGGCCAGCGTCACGCCAAGGCCCCAGGCAAATGTGATGTTGGTAAACCCGCCGTTGACGACTTCGCCGGGTACCCCCTTTCCAAATAGGACAACCATGGCGACAACGCCGGTCCCTATCAAAACCAGAACGAATGTTCCGAATGCTTCCGCGATCAGCTCAGCGAGGAGTCGATTGTTTTTCATAATAGGTGGCAGTCCAAGCAGTTTACATCATTCCGCACCTCACCAGATATATTGTTTTGCGTCCGGCCTGCGATCATAGCCATCCAGCACATGCACAACGCGAAGTTTCTTCAGCTTTGTGGGCGATAACTGGCCGATCGGGATATACAAGATCTTCTGCCCCATGCGCGCCGCAATGGACCGGAAGACGGAACGCGGCGGCTTGGCTGCCACATACACAACCAGCTTTTCCACGGAGTAATCGATGCCCGCCATTAACAATCGCTCGGCTTTCGATTCGGCAAAATCGTAATCCGGATCGGTCCACACATCGAACATCCGCCGCGGCGGCAGCGTCATCAGGAAGCCGCCGTATTCAGCGCGCCCAATGCCGGGGCCCACCAGGTGGTCGAACGGAAACGTCGCGTAAAAGGCCATGTCCGATTCGTTCTGATGCTCGCCCAGCCACGTGGTCAGATACTGATACTTATCGTCGCGGTCTTCATCGAAAATCACGACGACCGAGCCAACCTCTCCCGATAGCCGCTCCTGATGCCGTACGTAGATCTTCTTCTCATGCCAGTTGCGGATGGTTTCCCGCAGATCAATCCCATCCAGTAACGAAGTGGTAAACGGCTCGGTGCGTTCCTTCTCTTCCGAGATAAAACTCTTGGCTTTCGTCTTCAGAAACTTGCCATAGTTTTCGATGACAATGTCTTCCGGCGGGTAGGAACAGATGGAGTTCCCATTCAACTGTTCAGCCCACTCGCCCGGATAGTTTTCCTTCTTCCGGCGCTTCAGCGCGCTGGGCCGCACCCGCTGCTTAAAGCGCGGCAGCCGGCGCCGCAGCCGCAGCCGCTTGGAATTCAGCCAGACTTCGTCGCCGGCGATGCGCACGGTTTCCAGGTCGCTTTCCACCTGTTGCGCGGGATAACGATTGGCCGCCTCCCAAACCTCCCAGCCGTAATTATCGTCAACAATGGACCGCGCGGCCACGGCAAGGTCGAACAAATTCGCCACCAGTTCGTTGTTGATCCGAGCCAGGTTTCTTGTGTAGCGCGCCATCAACTGTCGATGCCAGTGCGCCAGTTTGTCGCCGGTGCTCTGTTCGTAGTTCTTCTCCGCCGCCCGCAGCACATCATATTGCACCCGCGGCCGGTCCACCAGCGCGGCTTTCCCAAAGCTCTCGCGAAACTGTTCATAGCGGCTTTGCAGAAACGGATATTCGATGGTAATCTCCGCCAGGCATTCGGGATGCGGGTTCACCATCTCCACCTGCACGCGCTTCTGTCTGCGCGCCGGTTCGTCCTGCGGAATCTGCATCGCGTCCATCACCGGGTCCAGCAAATTCAGTGACGTGACGACGAACGTATTCACCGAAGGGTCCGCCCCCTGCAGCTTCCAGGCCATGCCGGCCGCGTATTCCACCACATCCGGACTTTGCTCGGCCGGAGGATTCAGCCGGTAGATCTCCACGTACTTTTCATATCCGATGAAGTGAATCGAGTACGGGTCCGGCGCATTGTCCTGCAGGTGCGGTTTGGCACCCAGATCAGGTTCGATGAACAGAACCTCGGCGCCAATCTCACGAGCCGTGCGCAGTGCTTCCACGAAGGGATCGCACGGTTCCACCGGGACATACAGAGCATCTTCGTCGTCCGCGGGCCCGCCCGGCCCTGCGTCGTCGGGGTAGAGAATCACCGTGAATTGGGGCAGCCGCTCAACGGCGGTGAGATAGGCTTCTTCGAGCGATACCGGCAACTCCACCGCCACTACTTGAGGCCGGGCCTCCAGCAGGGCACGGCGCAACTCGATGGCGAATTCCAGCCGCCCTGGCAGCACCGGGAAATAGCGGAACGCGCCGCGCGTCAGGCTTGCCGCGTCAAACCCGCCGGACATAGCGTGCGGCCTCGTCGCCGAGCGTCTGCTGGATGGCGATTTGGAGCGCTTCCTTTTGACCCGCGTGCCCGCCCGCCTGCAGTTTCATGGTGAATCGGGCCACATTGATTCCATCGCGCACGGTATACCGTTCGTCGGCCGAGTGCGCCTGTTGCAGAAAATCGGTGACGTATTGCAGAACTTCTTCGTCGCCAAAAGGCAGGTTCGTCTTGAGGATCAGGTACTCTTCTTCGCGCTCCGGGAAATCGATCATGATCTGCGGCTGCAATCGGGAATGGATGTATTCCGGCAGATCGAAAGTGGACGCGTCGTCGTTCATTGTGGCCACCAAACGGAACTCCGGATGGGCATGTATCTTGATGCCGGCGACAATCGACTCCACGTATCGCCGCGTATCGAGAAGCGGCGCCAGACTGGCCCAGCTCTTCTCGCTCATGCGGTTCCCTTCATCCAGAATCGCGACACCACCGCGAATCATAGCCGTTACCAGAGGCGACGCGACGTAGCGCAGCTTGCCTTCGCCTTCCAGCACCGGAGTGATTAGCAGGTCTTCCGGACGAGTGTCCACCGTGGCTTGTAGAATGTAGACCTCATGGCCGATCCGCTTGCCCGCCGCATACGCCATCGTGGTCTTTCCGACGCCGGGCTTCCCCAGCAAACGCGGATTCATCGGAACATCCAGCGGATCGACAATCAGCCACGCAGCCAGCAACTGGCGCATGACTTCTTCCTGCCCCACCCAGCGGATGGGCAATTCATCGGGATGCGCCAGATGGAGTTGTACACCTTCAATTTCAACTATCATTCCCTTCAGTATGGACTAGTGCGTCAACGTCGCCGGGGCAAGCGAGGAATACCGTGATCATCCGGACCATCGAGATTCGGAATACTGCATCTCCCGAGTATTTGAGGGACGTGGGATGCTAATGCTCGAAGTCGATCCCCGCCAGCGATATGATTCAGAAAGGCAGGCTCGGTGGCGGCCAATTTGAGACGCCGGCCGCACCAGAGCAGCGGATGAACTGGAGGGTCACTGATACGGACCGCCGAAAAGACCCCGTTCTTCGCCCTGATCGAGCACAAGCCTGATTGAGCACAAGGAGCACACGAACATGAAGCCAAAGAACACCATCTGCATCTGGTTCGACAAAGACGCGCATGAGGCGGCTCGCTTCTACGCCGACACCTTTCCGGACAGTAAAGTAACCGCCGTTCACCAGGCTCCCGGTGACTATCCGGGCGGCAAGAAGAACAACGTGCTGACGGTGGAGTTTACCGTCCTGGGCATTCCCTGTCTCGGTCTTAACGGTGGCCCGGCGTTCAAGCACACCGAGGCCTTTTCCTTCCAGATCGCGACGGAGAATCAGGAAGAGACGGACCGTTACTGGAACGCGATCGTCGGCAATGGCGGCGCGGAAAGCGCGTGCGGTTGGTGCAAAGACCGCTGGGGCCTCTCCTGGCAGATCACCCCGCGCACGCTAACCGATGCGCTTGCGGCGGGTGGCGATGAAGCAAAGCGAGCGTTCGCGGCGATGATGACGATGAGGAAGATCGACGTCGCCGCCATCGAGGCAGCCCGGCGAGGCTGACCGGAATACGCCGAAACGTCTTTATTCGCCTGGGTGGGTCAATTTCCCTTTGCCTTGCAGCTGTAGTTCGCGGCGTCGTTGGTACTGCCGGTTCCTCTATAGACAGCTTGTTGCGGGAATGGGCAAAGCGGGCGGGTCATGTCGATGCGGCCGCGTTCGTTGACTCTAGCCGCGGTGATGGACTTGGGAGGTTCGTTCTGTTCGCGCCAGCGTTCCAGCGCGGCTAGGCTGTTGAACTGATCGGGGCCGGTGCCGCCGCCGCAATGGGTCATGCCGGGGACCATGAAAAGACGAAGCCAGTTGTCTTGATTCGGACCCATGTGTTTCAGGACAGACTCGTAATAAGAGATGGTATTAAACGCGGAGATCGCGCCGCCGGAACCTCCGTCGCTCCAACCGTGATAGATCAGCAGCTTGCCCCCACGCGCTTTGAATTTGACCAAATCGGGGTTGACGGCGTGGATTTCTTTCCCGTGGAGGAGTGCTCGTTCGATGTCCTTTTCCAGGTCGAAGGCGCGCCAGTCCCAGGCGGGGTTTTGATTGGCGATGTAACGGAACATGTCGATGTCCATGCCGCCCGGTTCGGTGGCGCCGGCCGGGACGCGCCAGCCGAGTTCGCCACCGAAGGGCAGGCGCGGGTAGAGCAGTTCACCGCTGGATTTCCGTGTGTCGGTGTAGGCGGCGTTGACAGTTTCCAGTTGCTCTGGGGTGAGGCAACTTGCGCTTTCGGGGCCGTTGCACTTGAGGACGCTTGGGTCGAAGTCGCATTTGCGTGGGTCTTCGATGAGGCGATCTTTCACGCCGTCATTCCCGTCACATTTCTCGAGGACTGCGTCGTTGAGGAGTTTTAGTTTTTCGGGACGCAGCGCGTGTTGTGGTGACTTGAGCGAGGTCATCAACAGCTGCATTCGCCATGCGCAGAGGTAGATCTGATTGTTAGCTGGCGCGCCGGCGATGATGCCATCGAAGTCCTCCGGGTAACGCTGCGCGGACATCAGCCCTTGCCGTCCACCGGTTGAACAGCCCTCCCAATAGGACAGGCGCGGGCCGCGTCCATAATAGGCCGCTATCAGCGCTTTGGCCTCGACGGCGGTTTCGTGAATGGCGCGGTAGGCGAAGTCGACAACCTTCTCGGGATGGCCGAGTGCAAAACTGCCGCTGCCGCCCGCGTGACCGGTGTCGGTGGACGCACTGGCATAACCCTCGCGAACGGCGTTCGTCATTCCGCCTATGTTGACGCTGCCGACGAAACCGCCTCCGCCTTCCATCAGGAATTTGCTATTCCACTGGGAGGCTGCCGGCAGCCAGACTTCGGACTTCATTTCAGAATCGGCCGACGGCCGGAGAGTGATGGAAACCCGGCAGTGCGTTGCGGTTTGCGTGGCGGCGGTGACGTCGCGCAGGCGCGCCATGTCGGCACAAGGCGTCTGGGCGAACAGCGGGAAGGCGAGTAAGAGAAGCAGGCGCATGCTGACAGATTACTGCGTTCCGGCACCCGGCGGTTAGGGCCAGGCCCACATCGAACTCCGGGATCCGCGCCCCACCGCGGATGCTACCGCGCCGTCTTGAAATACCACCTCACTTCGAGCGCACTTCTCGAGACATACACGATTGCTACCTACACGATTGCTACGCTACAGAGCCGCGACCGTAAGGAAGCGGTTGAGAATGCAGCCGCACTCTCAATAATCACACCTTACCGATCTCCGGCCTGAGTTTCCGGATCCAGCAACTCCGTAATCCGCCGCGGAGTCAGCCCGCTCTTCGCGGCAGCCACCTCGCGGATCGTCCGTCCAGTTTCATACGCCTCTTTGGCCAACTCCGCCGCCCTCTCATACCCAATCACCGGTGCCAGCGCGGTTGCCATCGCAAGCGATTCTTCAACGTAAGAGGAAGCCCGGGTTGCATCAGCGGCCAAACCCCGTATACAGCGCAAGTCGAAGTTTCTGGATACCGTAGCCAGCAAATGAATGGATTCCAGCAGATCGTATGCCATCACCGGCATCATCACGTTCAGTTCGAAGTTTCCCGCGGCCGCAGACCAAGTGATGGCCGCATCGTATCCGATCACCTGCGCGCAGGCCATCAATACACTCTCGGCTATCACCGGATTTACCTTGCCCGGCATGATGCTCGATCCAGGCTGCGTGGCGGGAAGTTTCAGTTCGCCCAACCCGCAGCGTGGCCCGGAACCCAACCAGCGAATATCGTTCGCGATCTTTGTCAACCCAGCGGCATACGACTTTAATGCGCCGCTCAAGAAACAAACGGCATCCTTGGAAGCCTGCGCTTCAAAGTGATTGGCCGCCTCGGCGAAGGGTAGTTCCGTCTTCGCTTTGAGCAGCTCAATCGTCTTCAACGCAAAGGATGGTGGAGCGTTTAGTCCGGTGCCAACCGCGGTCCCGCCAAGCGGCAACTCGTAGATGCCAGGCAGCGCGGCGGCAATCCGTTCCATTGCCGCTCGAACTTGCGCCGCATAACCGCTGAACTCCTGACCCAGCCGCATCGGGACCGCGTCTTGTAAATGGGTTCGGCCAATCTTGATAACGTCCGAAAATTCCCCTGACTTTACTCGCAGCGCATCGTGCAATCCCTGCATGGCCGGAAGCAACTCGTGATGAAGCTGCTCTGCCGCCGCAACGTGCATGGCCGACGGGATTACGTCATTGCTCGATTGGCCGTGATTCACATCATCGTTGGGATGCGTGCCGGAGAGGTGCGCGATCACTTCATTGGCGTTCATGTTCGTCGATGTTCCGCTTCCTGTTTGAAACACATCGACTACGAATTGTTCGTCGAATTCTCCGGCCGCTACGCGCTCCGCAGCCACGTAAATCCGCTGCGCCACCTCCGCATCCACATAGCCAAGCTCGGCGTTGGCGCGCGCGGCCGCCGCCTTAATCAGGCCCATGGCTCGAATGAATGGCCGTTGCAAACGTTGGCTGCTGATCGGAAAATTCTCAACCGCCCGCTGCGTCTGCGCGCCGTAAAGCGCATCCAGCGGGACTTGCATCTCTCCCATGCTGTCGTGCTCGATTCTGAAGGACGTGGCCATACGAAAACCTCAACCAATAGTAGTGCGTCGTCGCCGCCGGCAATCGTTCCCAGCTTGTTTTAGAAATCGACACAACAGATTCAATCTCTTACTGCCAATCCTGGGGTTCGCCACGCCTGGCTCTGCACATAATCGGGCCATGAAAGATCGAACCAGGAAAGACGTGCGATTCACCACCGGACCGGCCCTCGCCCTCACCGTTCTCGCGACGAAGCAGCACCAGAACTCGAATTTCGTTCTGTTCCGCAAAATCCCTGCACCGTTCCCGAAAGTCAAAATTGGCTTTGCCCGGCAAAATCGCCGCCATCCGAATCCCCACCTCCAAATTGGTTCTGTTCTGCAAAAGTGGCCTACCATGAAGATTATGAAAAGCGCCACGCTGCTGCTCCTCGCCCTTCTCTCCAGCCTTCATGCGGAAGTTCACTCTCTTACCCTGCGCGATGCCGTCAACCTCTCTCTCAAGCAGAATCCCGAAGTCCTCGCCGCCCGCATTGACCAGCAAAAAGCCGAATTCGCGGTTCGCGTCGCAAAAGACCCGTTCGTCCCCAAGATCTTCGCTGGCAGTGGTCTCGCCTATAGCACCGGATACCCCATGAGCATCGACGGGGCCGTTCCGTCCATTCTCCAGGCCAAAACCGTCATGAGCCTTTACAATCAGTCGCAGCGCTTCCTCATCGCTCAGGCGAAAGAGAATATGCGCACCGTCGCCATTGATGAAACTTCCAAACGCGAGGACACAACCTACCGCACTGCGGCGCTCTTTCTAGATGTCCTCCGCCTCACGCAGGACCGCGACGTCGCTCGCCGCCAGATCGAAAGCTACCGCAAGGTCGCCGAAACCGTCCGCCTCCGAGTCGAGGAAGGGAAGCAGCTCGAAATCGATTCCGAGATTGCCGCCTTCCACGTCGCCCGCGCCAAACAGCGCCTGGAAGCGCTTGAAAGCGATACCGCGTACGGCGAATCGTCGCTCGCCCTCATTCTCGGCTTCGGACCGAACGATGTTGTGCGCCCCATTGACGGCGACCGCCCTTCCGGCCTGGACCCGGCATCGGAAGCTGCTGCCGTTGAGACTGCTCTCGCCAACAGCAAGGAGGTCCAGCGCCTCGTCTCTCAGATGCAAGCCAAGGGTTTCGAACTTCGTTCTTTCAAATCTTCCCGCCTCCCGGCATTTGATCTGGTCGCGCAGTATTCCCTGCTTGCCCGGCACAATTATGAGGACTTCTTCCGCCGTTTCCAGCGCAACAACGGGCAGTTGGGAATCTCCATTCAAATTCCCGTCCTCACCGGATCGGCCGCCGGCGCCCAAGCCTATCGAGTTGAGGCTGAAATCGCTCAGATGCGTCTCCAGGTCCAGTCCGCCCGGGACCGCATTACTGTTGAGACGCGCCGGGGATTCCAGGACGTCAAGCGCGCTCAGTCGGCCCGCGAAATTGCCAAAATGGATCTCGACCTCACCCGCAAACAGATCTCCATCGCGCTAGCCCAAATGGAAGAAGGCCGCGCTAGCCTGCGGCAAGTGGAAGACCTCCGCGTGGCGGAGATCGAAAAGTGGACCGCTTTTTACGACTCTCAAAACATTCTGGAGAAAACCAAGCTCGCGCTGCTCAAACAGACAGGATCCATTTTGGCGGCCCTGCAGTGACCGGCGTAGCATCGAAGCGGGTATCATTATAGAGAACACAGCGAGAATAGAGCGAAAAAGACAGGCGCCGCCCTTCCAGTTATCGCGGTCGGCCAGAGGGGATATCTGATTGCACCCATGGGAGATTTGTGGTCTAGTGTATTGTTGGCCACACGAGTGATTTTATGATGAACCGTTTTCTTGCTTCTTTGCTGTTGGTCCTGTGTTTCACCGTAGCGTGTAACACCGATCCCAACGTTGCAAAGAAGAAATATGTTGATCGCGGCAATCGCTACTTCGATAAGGGCAAGTATAAAGAAGCGTTGATCATGTACAAGAACGCACTCCGCAAGGATATGCGTTATGGAGAGGCCTACTACCGCTCTGCCCTGGCTGAAGTCAAGATGAGCCGCTTCGGAGAGGCCGCCCGTGATCTGCAGCGTGCGGTGGAACTGCAACCCGATAACATTGACGCCTACACCCGTCTTATCAACATTTACTTGAATGCGTATCTGGGAACCGCGGCCCGCCCCAAGGCCTACGTCACTGAACTGCAGGGCCTGCGCGATAAACTGGCGAAGAAACACCCGGAATCCTACGAATTCCAGCGCGTCAGCGGCTATATCGCACTCACCGAATCCAAGTCGAAGGACGCCATCAACTTCTTTCAAAAAGCCAATGCCATCAAGCCTCTGCAATCAGATTTGATGCTTGTCTACATTCAGACTTTGTGCGCCGACGGGCGCGGTGCCGAAGCCGAAAAGCTCGGCTACGACATGTTGAAGAAGGATCCGCACGTCGGCAGCATCTACGATGCGCTGTTCCTTGAATACATCCGCACCAATCGTCTCGCCGATGCCGAGCGCATCATGAAGTCGAAGATCGACAACAATCCTAAAGTGGCCGACAACTACTTACAATTGGCTGCGCATTATTACTCGCAGAAACAGCGGCCTGAAATGCTCGCTACCCTTGATCGGCTTTCGAGCAACACCAAGGACTTCCCGAACGCTCCTATTCTGGTGGGCGACTTCTATCTGCGCATCAAGGATCTCGATCTGGCCATGCAGCAGTATGAAAAGGGCGCCAAGCAAAATGATAAAGACAAGCACATGTTTCAGAAGCGAATTATTGAAACCCTTGTCTTGCAGGACCGGAAGCAACAAGCCACCGAGATTCTCAATACGATTTTGAAGGAAGATCCAAAGGACGACGAGGCACTTGCTATCCGCGCCTCGCTCCAGATGATGACTGGTTCCAAGGAACAACTGCAATCGGCCATCAACGATTTGCAAACCGTGGTCAGCCGGTTGCCGGATAACCCGGTGGTCCGCTTCAATCTGGGCCGCGCCCATTTGGCCAAAGGCAATATTCAGCAGGCCAAGATTCAGTTCGAGGAATCGCTGAAGCTACGGCCCGATTACCTGTTGCCGCGGATCGCCCTGGCGCAGTTGCTGCAGCAGAATCAGGAATACGGCAAGGTAGTGCAGATGGCCAGTGAGATTCTGGCCTATGATCCCGCCAACATTCAGGGCAAGCTATTGCGCACCCGCGCCCTGATCGGCATGGGCGAGGCGAAGCAGGCCCGCACCGAACTGGTTGACTTCACCGCCAAGAACCCCAATATTTGGGAAGCGAAACTGCAAACGGCGGCGCTCGATCTTTCGGAAAAGAATTACAAAGCCTGCGAAGAATCCTTCCGCAAGATGTACGCCGAGACAAAGGACCCGCGCGCGCTGATGGGCCTCACTGAAACCTTCACCGTGCAGGGTCAATACGATCAGGCCATGAAGTTGTTGAAGGACGAAGTGGCCAAAGCCCCGGACCGTGTGGATTACATCGTCGCGATCGGAAACATCGCAGTTCGCGCCCAGAAGTATCCGGAGGCGATGGAGAACTACAAGAAAGCTCTGGATAAATTCCCGCGCTCCGCCGATGTCTGGATCCGGCTCGGTGAAACACAGCGTCGCACCGGCGACATTGTTAGCGCCGCGGCCAGCTTTACTAAAGCAAAAGATCTGGCTCCGAACAACGTGGTGCCGTTTATCGAATTGGCGCTCATGGCCGATAGTTCCGGACAGAAAGACAAGGCGCGGCCACTCTATGAACAGATCCTGAAGATTCAACCCGACCATCCCATCGCGCTCAACAACCTGGCCTATATGCTGGCTGAGTCCGGCGCCGATCTCGACCAGGCTCTCACCATGGCGCAGCGTGCCAGGCAGAAGCTGCCGCAGGATTCCAATGTCGCCGATACGCTGGGCTGGATTTATATCAAGAAGAACCTCAGCGATCCGGCAATTACCATCTTCAAGGAACTCATTCGCGTGGAACCGGACCGTTCCACTTTCCACTATCACCTTGCTTTGGCGCTAGCGCAGAAGGGCGACAAGCCTGCGGCGAAGAAGGAACTCGAAGCGGCGTTGCGGAAGCAGCCGGGCAAGGATGAGGAACAAAAGATTCGCGCGCTGCTTCTGAAGGTCACTTAGTGTCGCTGTAGTGATAGCCTCGTTGCAGCGCCGTTATCCGTCGATCCCCTACGTCGTTCCGTTCGGGGTATTCGTCGCGTTCCTGGCCATCGGGCCTTCCCTGACATTCATCGGGCGCTGGGAATTCCCGCTTCGCATTGCGGCCTTGCTTGCCGCGTTGTGGTTCTTCTCCCGCGAGGCAATCAGCCTGCGGGTTTCGAGCGCTGCCGGCAGCGTAGCACTGGGCTTGGCCGTCTTTGCAATCTGGATCGGACCCGACCTGCTAATCCCCGGCTATCGTGAGCACTGGCTGTTCCAGAACTTTATCACCGGAAAACTGCATAGCTCCATCTCGCGGGATCTGCTGTCGGATAAAATGGTTTTGACCCTGCGCTGTTTCCGTGCCATCCTCCTGGTTCCCATAATCGAAGAGCTCTTCTGGCGCGCATGGCTGATGCGCTGGGTGATTGCGGCGGACTTCCAGACTGTAAAATTGGGCGCCTATACTTCCAAGGCGATGTGGATTACCGCGCTGCTGTTCGCCTCCGAACACGGCCCCTATTGGGAGGTTGGACTCCTCGCCGGCTTGCTCTACAACTGGTGGATGGTCCGCACCAGGAGCCTCGGCGACTGCATACTGGCTCACGCCGTTACTAACGCCGCTCTCTCGTTCTACGTGCTGCAAACGGGGAAGTGGGAGTATTGGCTTTAGCGGGTTTGCATCCACCAGCGCCCGCGATATAATCCGAACATGGAATTTTCACGCCTGCTGATGGTCCGGCAACATTTTCAGGATCGCGCCATTAAGAATATACCCGACGAAGTGCAGAAACAGTTGAGCGCGGCCGGCTTCGGCCAGCGCCTGAAACCAGGAAGCCGTATCGCGATAGGCGTCGGAAGCCGTGGTATCCACAACATCGCCACCATCGTACGCGCTGTGGTGGACTTTTGGAAATCGCAGGGAGTGCACCCGTTCCTGTTCCCGGCCATGGGAAGCCACGGCGCGGCGACGGCGGAAGGCCAGGCCGATGTTCTGGCGCATTACGGCATTCATGAGGCAACCATGGGCTGCCCGGTCGTCAGCTCTTTGGAAGTGGTCTCGCTCGGTTCCACCACCGATGGCATCGAGGCCTTCATGGACAAGAATGCACTGGAAAGCGATGGCGTCATGCTCATCGGCCGCGTGAAATGGCACACCGATTTCGCCGGTAAAATTGAGAGCGGTCTGTTTAAGATGATGGCCATCGGACTGGGTAAGTTCGCCGGCGCGCAACGCTATCACACCTACGCCTACAAGCTCGGCCTTGAGAAGGTCATCCGGACGGTGGGCCGGCAGGTGTTGGCCTCTGGAAAAATCCTCGGCGGGTTGGCCATCCTGGAAGACGCGAACCACAATACGGCGAAAATTGCCGCCGTGCCGGTGGATAAAATGGAGCAGCAGGAAGAAGAACTGCTCGCGTTGGTAAAGTCCTGGATGGGCAAGATTCCCTGCGATCTGGACATCCTGATTCTGGATGAAATCGGCAAGAACATCAGCGGCGCCGGCATGGATACCAAAGTGGTGAACCGCAGCGTCCAGTGCGTCTACAACCCATGGCCCGACACGCCGCAGATCGAGAGAATCTTCATTCGCGACATCAGCGCTCTGAGCTATAACAATGGAGTTGGATTGGGTATGGCGGACGTGGTGCACGATCGATTGCTCGAAAAAATCGACTGGAATCCCACGCAGATCAATTCGTTGACTGCTTCGACTCCCGCGGCCATCCGTGCGCCAATGCACTTTGCCACCGACCGCATCTGTCTGGAAAAGATTGCTCCCACGGTAGGAAAGTTTTCGGCCAAGGATGTGACCATTGGATGGCTTAGGAACTCCATGGAACTCGGGCTTCTGAGAATGACGGAGAACTTGCGGTCTGTGATTGAGGCGAACCCGGCGCTGGAGATTATAGGCGAGGCGAAGGATTGGGATTTTGACGCCGAAGGGAACTTGGGCCGGATTCCGGTTGGAGAAGAACAGCTTCAGGCAACCCACTAAGGGTTCGTCTGAAGCAAAAAAATGGGTGGACGCCAATGGCGATCCACCCGTGAATAGGAGACAACGTACAGCGTTTTCCGAAAGTATCGTTTAGGAGCCGGCGGCGGTAAGAGCGCTGCTGACTTTCGAGAAAATTTGGCTGATCTGCGATGCGACGCCAGGCATGATTGCCCCGGCAGCTACGGCCACGAAACCCGCCATCAACGCGTATTCGATGAGGTCCTGACCGCGTGTATCTTTCCACATTCTTAGATTCCAGACTAGGTTGGCAATCTTCTTCATTTTTTTAATCTCCCTGCAACTTGTTAGAGGTGAAGTTACTCTCAAAGAGTATCATCGGGCGTCGGCTTCAAGAATCAGCACAAGTGCTTAACCGGACTCAGTAAATCGCCTCATGGAAATTTTCTCAAAGGGGTGGAGTAGGTAGGCCGTGGAGTATAGTAGTACCCCCCTAACTGCCCACTAAATGATGGAAAGCAGGCAATACCTGGAACGATTGTGTAACCTGAATTATAGTTTCTCCCCTTTGTTGTATGCGGTCGGTAGTAAGGTTCCCGTAAGAGGCGTCAGTTAAATAGCTTAGTTTCTCGGGCTTCAAACCCATAATCCGGCAGCACGTCGAATCCACCGCAACCAGGTCTCCGCCCATCACCAGCACCCCGACCGGCTTAGGAGAACCCTGAATGGGACCATTACCCTCCATGCCGACTATTCCGTCTACCACTGCGAACGATTTGGGGCCGAAAACACGATGCAAAGCGATAATCGATTCGTTAATCCCGTAGAAATGCAGCTGGTTCTTTGGCCAGCCGTAAACGTTTCCGGGAACGATCCCAAAAAAGTTCTTCATCGATAGCGTGGCGCCTGCCCAGTGGTGGGTCTTCATTTTTGCCAGTGATACGATGAGGTCCGCCCGTAGTACGCAGGCGGGAAAGTACATGTCATCGGCATCGATGAACGACTTTACCAAGCCCACGTCGTCGCGATTCAGGTCAGTAAACCGGCGATCGAAATTGGGAATAATCGAACGATAACCAGCTTGTTCCGCAAGATCCCACGTATCGCGCCGGTGGCCTGGTCCTTCGCCAATCAGCACTTCCGCCGCACCCATCCGCTCAAACACCTCCACAGCCGCCGCAACCACCCGGGCGTCGGTGTTGATGCAGGTGGCGGCGTCGAACTCCACCAGATTCGGCTTCAGCAATACCCGCTTGCCTCGCACATCCAGACCGCACTCGGCGATCCCGCGCGCCATTTGCCCGGTAAGGTCGGCTTCGTAGTTGGCCGCCTTCACCACCGCCACCGTCGATGGCTGTGCGGGCAGCACACGGTGCTTCTCCTGGCGGGTGGCCGCGTAGACCCCTACCGCACCAATTGCCGCCACCGGAATCAAGTCGCGCCGTTTCATCATGATGGGATGCCTTCCGTCTTCAGGAACTGGTGCCCGCCATCCGGCTCACCCAAGCATTGCAGCGCCGCCACCAGAACATCCCGAGAAGGTTTGACAGTGGCCGGTTCCGTGGTATTTGAAACCGTGATCCCAAAGTTTCTGAGCGCAATTAGCAACCAGGCTTTCGCCAGCGGAGATTGCGTTTCCCGCCAGTACTTCTCAGCGATGGCAAGACTCGGTTTCAGCTCCGCAGCGGGCCGGTTTTGCAACCCCAGCAGCGCGATTCCCGTAGTCTCAGGGTAGGATGGCAGCACGGTGTTCCAAACGCGGCTGTTCCCGTAGTTCCAGCCTCCGTCGTCGCATCGCCGGTCTATCAGCATTCGTTCCGCAGTGCCTGCGCGTGCACGGATACTCAACAGATTGCTTGACTCCCAGGGAAGCCGCGCGACATGCTTCAGCGCGACCACCGAATGCACCGTCGGCTCCACCCAGGAAGCGTTGTTTGGCCGCCACGGCCAACCTTGAACGCGGTTGTCGAATTCCACCATGGCCGGGTTGGTAAATTGCGCGATTTCCATCAGAAAATTACCTTCGGCACCCACCGTGCGCAACACACGCACCAATCCCTGGTCGAACGCCTTGTCTCGAACGCTTCGGGCGATGTAAACCGTAAGGCAGAGGGCCGATGTCCAGTTGGCGTCCGGAACATCCGCCGACGTGCGCCACCCTCCGGCCGGCAATGCCCAGGATTGAATCAGCGCAAAGCTTTTCGCGGACGCAGCATCTCCATGCAAAGCAAGGGTTGCGTAGAGCGTCGGCTCCAGCCAGGACCGTTTGCCGGGAAAGTATCCCCAACCGCCATCGGCATTCTGCGTTTGCCGCAGAAAGTCGCGCCGGGATGACAAGGCAGACGTGTCCATAGGCTGTCCATCGGCTAATTACCCTGGATCCTTTAGCGATGTACCTGTTTCAGCGCAGTACGGACCGCGCTACGCGGCTCAGGATCTCAGTCGCCTGGTCCAACTGTTCCGTCGTATGCGTGGCGGTGACAATGGTCCGGATCCGCGCCTTTCCTTCCGGCACGGTGGGGAAGCCGATCCCGGTCGCCAGCAGTCCCGCCTCAAACAGCGCTCGTGAAAACGCGAACGTCGTCTTCGCCTGGCCCACCATGATGGGAATGATCGGCGTTTCGCTTGCCCCGGTGTCGAAGCCCGCGCCCTGCAGCGCCGCCCGAAAATACTCTGTGTTCTTCCAAAGGTTGTGCATCCGCTCTGGCTCGTCTTCCAGAATCTCGAACGCCGCAATGCACGACGCCGCGACTGACGGCGGGTGCGAGGTGGAAAACAAAAACGGCCGCGCGCGGTGATACAGAAAATCGATCAGATCGCGGCTGCCGCAAACATAGCCGCCCAGAACGCCAACGGCCTTTGACAGCGTTCCCACCTGAATCTGGACGCGCCCATCGAGCCCAAAGTGATCCACCGTACCGCGCCCGGCGCGGCCCAGAACCCCGGATGAATGGGCGTCATCCACCATCATGATGGCACCATATTTCTCGGCTAATTCCACTAGCGCCGGCAGCGGACCAATGTCGCCGTCCATCGAAAATACACCGTCGGTGATCAGCAACTTGTGTCCGGGCACACCCTCCAGCGCAGCCAGCTTCGCCTCGGCCGTCTGCACGTCCTTATGGGGAAAAACGTGGATCTTGGCCCTGGACAGCCGGCACCCATCAATGATGCTGGCGTGGTTCAGCGCGTCTGAGATGATGTGATCTTCCGGCGTCAGGATGGCCGACACTGTGCCCGCATTAGCCGCGAATCCGGATTGAAACACCACGCACGCTTCCACATTCTTGAAAGCCGCAATCTTGCGTTCCAACTCCAGGTGAAGGTCCATGGTGCCGGAAATGGTTCGCACCGCTCCGGACCCGGCGCCGTACTTTCGCGTGGCTTCAATGGCCGCCTCTATTAACTTAGGATGCGTGGTCAAGCCAAGGTAATTGTTCGAGGCGAGGTTGATCACCTCCCGCCCATCGAAGCGCGAAATTGGCGCGCAGGCCGACTGCAAGTCCCGCAGATGCTGGAAGGTTCCCCCCTCCCGCCACGAGTCCAGTTGTTCGGTCAGGAAGTCCAGCGGATTTGTTTTGCTCATTACGTATTGCTCATTACAACGTAGGCCCAATCTTCCAGGGAACGAATTCCTTATGACCCAGCCGCTCGGCGCACGTACGCTGTCCCGAAGCCACCTTCAGCACGAACTCGAAGATCTCCTTCCCGATCTCGGGAACCGTGGCTTCGCCATCGGCGATCCGGCCGGCGTTAATGTCCATGTTGTCGGACATGCGGCGATACATCACGCTGTTGCTGGCGATCTTGATCACAGGCACGTTGGGGAATCCAATGGCGCTGCCGCGTCCGGTGGTAAACGCGATCAGGTTGCAACCGCCGGCGGCCAGGCCCGTCAGCGATGGCGGATCGTAGCCTGGAGTGTTCATGAATACGAAGCCCGGCGAGGAAATTCGTTCGGCATAATCCACGGCGTCCGTCAGTGTGGAAGTGCCAGCCTTCGCCACCGCGCCCAAGGACTTCTCCAGGATATTGGTCAACCCGCCTTCCTTGTTTCCCGGCGAAGGATTGTCGTCGAAGCTGCCGCCAAACTGGCGTAGGTACTTCTTGTAGCCGGCCACGAAACTGAGCAGGCGCTCGGCCACCTGCCTGTTCCGCGAGCGCTTGACGAGAAGATGCTCGGCGCCGAAAATTTCCGTAGTCTCGGCAAGAACCGACGTCGCCCCGATTTCGGCGAGCATGTCAGAGCAAACTCCCAACGCCGGGTTCGCTGTGATGCCGGAGAACGAATCGGACCCGCCGCAATTCAAGCCCAGCACAATCTTCGAAGCCGAGATGGGCGTGCGCCGTTCTTCCGCCCCGAATTCGATCATCTTCTTGATTTCTGCCCGCGCCGCTTCCACGGTGCTGCGCGTTCCCCCCGAGCCTTGCAGCGTCATCCCCTTCAGCCGGCCGGAGCGCGGCGCATTGGGTCCAAGGTAGTGATCAATCTGGTTCACCTCACAGCCCAGGCCCAAGATGATCGCACTGGAAATATTCGGATGATCCAGCACGCCAGCCAGCGTCCGGCGCAGTTGATCGGTATCGGGACCGATGGCCATGCCGCAACCCTCGCCATGCGGGAAGGCAATGATGCCGTCAATACTCTCCGGCAATACATTATCTTCAAAACTGGCGGCGATCAGCTCCGCCGTGTGCGCCGCGCAATTGCTGGCGGCCACTACGGCGATATAGTTCCGCGTGCCCGCCCGCCCGTCTTCCCGTTGAAAACCGAGGAAGGTCGGAATGGAAGCGGGCAGCTTCGGCCAGGGCACTTCCGCGGTGGGAAATTCATAGGTGAACGAAAGTTCCTCAAAGCCCACGTTGTGGACGTGAACGTGGTTACCGGGTAGGATCGCGGTCTTGGCGCGGCCCATCAACTGCCCGTAGCGAACCACATTCTCATTCGGGCCGATCTTGCGCAGCGCGATCTTGTGGCCGGCCGGCACATAATCAAGAGCCACGATTTCCAACCCACCGGCGAATTTCAATTTCGTGCCGGGAGCGAGCGGCACGCGGGCAACCGCAATATTATCGCTGGGGTGCAGATGGATGGCGGAATTTTCCGCGGTAGGTAGTTTGGCGATCTCAAGTAGTTCCATGGCTGTTGTCCTGGGTTTCGTTTGTAGTTTATCGAAGCAGCACGGTCTCCGTGGTTTGCTCTCCAACGTGGACGTGCATCCGCTTCCCGCTGGGGTGTATCCAAAGTCCTTCACCGGGACGAGAAGGGATCTGCGAGGGCTTGGAGACCACCACGAATTTCCCCTCCTCCACGCCTTTCAGTAATTTTCCGATGTGGATGTGCATATGGCATTGCGTTCGCACCTGCAGGCCGTTCACGGCCACGCCCCATTCCGGTCCCCACAGATCTTTCGATTTGTCGATAGCCGCGGTCCAAAGTGCGGTGCGGTCGGCGGCACTCAGGTCGTGCAGTTCGTGGTGGCCCGCGGAGTGGGTACGCGGCAGCGCCAGCACGCGGTTCGGTTTCCTGGGACTGGTGTCCCGCAGAAAGAAAATCTTCGCAGAGGCCGGCTGCGCTTCCGCCTCTTTGCACAACCCGCACTGCCGCGCAGCCATGGACACAGGGCTGGCAACATCGCAGACGCACTCGGTTGGCGCAGCAATAGCTGGCGCGGCCATGAAAAGCGCCGCCAAAAGCCTGAATCTGTCCATTTCGGCCATTATACTTGATACGTGTCTCAACACCCTCTTCGGAAGTACGCCTGGGCCATCCCCGCTTTGTTCCTGCTGTACTTCTTTGGAATTGACCACGTGGGATTGCTGGGGCCGGACGAACCGCGCTATGCTTCCATCGGCCGTGAAATGGCACGTTCCGGCGATTGGGTGACGCCGCGCCTAGACGGCGAAGCCTGGTTTGAGAAACCGGCGCTGCTCTATTGGATGACGGCGGCCGCCTACCGGGCCGGCTTCGATGACGATTTGGCGCCGCGCGTTCCGGTGGCCGCGCTGAGCGCCGCTTTCCTCGTATTCTTCTTCTGCATCGTCCGCTCGGAATTTGGTGAGGACACGGCTGCCTACTCATCCGTCATTTTGGCAACATGCGCGGGCTGGCTGGCTTACGGCCAGATTTGTGTCCCGGATTTACCGCTGGCGGCCACCTTTTCCGCAGCCATGCTGCTTTGCCTGCGGCCCGGCGTGCGGCGCGCGGCGTTTGCGGGAGTCTGTCTCGGGCTTGCGGTGCTGGCGAAAGCATTAGTGCCGCTGGTGCTTGCCGCGCCACTGCTATGGAAACGGCGCTTCCGTGAGTTATTGACAATCGGCGCCGCCTGCGTGGCCGTGGCCGCGCCTTGGTACATCCTCTGTACCATGCGAAACGGCCCGCCCTTCTGGCAGGACTTGATTCTGAAGCAGCACTTCGCCCGGTTCACCTCAGACGCGTTAGCCCACGTCCAGCCATTTTGGTATTACGCGCCGGTGCTACTGGGCGCGCTGTTTCCCTGGACGCCGCTGCTCATCCCGGTCTTCCGCCGCGAAATCGTCACCGATTCCCGGCAATTGTTCCTGCTGATGTGGGCTGCGCTGGGCTTTGTGTTCTTTTCGTTTCCACCTAACAAACTGCCCGGTTATATGCTGCCTATTCTGCCGGCGTTGGCCGTGTTGATGGGCATTCGCCTGGCGCAAATGAAGAACGCGCGAATCTATCTGATGGCGGTGGCGCTGCTGCTGGTATTGATTCCAGTGGTGGGCGAGATTCTTCCCAGGGCCTTGCTGGTGGGGCTGCGCGGTACGAAGGTTTCCTATTCTCTCTACTGGATTCCATTCGCGGCGTTAGTGGCAATTGGCGTGATGCAACTGGAACAGGCCGGCCGCCGGCGCTTCGCGCTTACACTCCTGGGTACGGTGCTGCTGCTGGGCGTGGTGTTCTTCAAGACGTGGGTCTACCCGCGGTTGGAATCCACGTACTCGGCACGCTATGTTTGGCGGAAGATTGAGCACCGCCAATTTGAAACGTGCATCGAGGATATCAGCCGCAATTGGATCTATGGGTTGAATTTCTATTCCGAACGGCCTCTTCCGCCCTGTTCCGCGGGCAAATTCCCGGTGCGGCTGGTTCCGGGCGAAGCTCGCAGGCCCGTGATTGTTTATTAGCGCAGACTTTCGTACTATTATTTTTCCGATCGAGTGGATTGAGCTATGTCAAAGACGGTTTTTGCTGGTCAAAGCGAAGCGGTTGGACTCTACGGTGTTTGTGAGGATGCGCGTGTCGAAGACGGGGAAAGTCGAGGGCAGCAAGGGTGGCAAGTAGGCGTAAACTATGTCACGTTGCCTGATCTATTGACCCAAATAGTGAATCGCATCCCCGGGGAGCGCATTCTGGCGCTTGGATTGTCGTGTCACGGCAGCGATAGCCCGGCTAACTTCGGCGGACTTGCAGTGGAAGGGGAACACGCGACTTGGCTTCGCGAGTCGAATATAGCTTCTTTCGAACCGCTCTTGAGCAGGCTTGGCAATCTGTTGGAGGTCAATGGTGTCGTTTACTTGTTCGCGTGCCGTATCGGCGGTACTGCAATGGCGTGGCCGGCGAGTTGTCGGCTTTGTTCAGGAAGGACATCAGGCGGCGGGAGGGCAGTCGTTGCCCGGTAATCGATCTTGTGAGTTGCCCGGTGTGCAGTTCGGGGATCGAAACCTGTGGGGAGAGCGAAACATCCAGGGAGCGGTAGTGGCCCTTAACGGTCAATTCGTCAGAGTGTAGGCTTCACCGTGACACCGGCGGAGGGCCCCAGAGTTTTTTTCCTTTCCTTATGGAGAAAACTGCGATATAGTTCTGCCGGGGATTTCGCAGGATCCAATGTTGAGAGGATTGAACTATGAACATCGATAGGCGCTACTTCATCCGCGCTGGCGCGGCAGCCGCCGGTGCCGGTTTGCTTTCGTTTGCCGCGGCGCAAACACAAATGCCAAGCGGCATCAAACTGGGAACGTTTTTCACCGACCGTCCCAATGAAAATGACTTCACCATGCTGCGGCACGCGGGAGTGGAAGCCGTTTCCGTATGGACTTCCATTGAGAATAATTCAGCCGACTGGATGATAGCTATGAGGAAAAGGCTGGAGGCCAACGGGATTCAGGTCTACAATTTCGGCATCATCGATTTACACTGTGATCCAACGTTGGTATTGGGCCTGCCTGGGGTGGATCAGAAGATCGAGCAGTACAAGACCTATCTCACGAATCTGGGCCGCGCCGGAATCCGCTATACGACGTACGCACACATGTCGAACATCAAGAACCAGCCGGTGCCGGGGTTCTATCAGACTTCCGTTGGCAAGACTCGCGGCGAGGCCGACACGCGTGAGTTCGATCTGCAAGCCGCTAAGAAGTTGCCGTGTTCGTTCGACAAGGAATATCGCGAAGATCAGATCTGGAAATCCTTTACGACGTTTATTCGCGCGGTAATTCCTGTGGCGGAAAAGAACAACGTGCGTATCGGGCTGCACCCCGATGATCCGCCCGTGGAATCGCTTGGATGCGTGGCCCGCGTGTTTCGTACTTACGCGGCGTATGAGCGCGCATTCCAAATTGCGGGAAGCGACAATTTCGGCGTCTGCCTTTGTGTTGGAACCTGGGGCGAAGGCGGCAAACAGGGGTTCGGGAAAAATCCCGTCGAGGCGGTGCACGCCTTCGGCGCGAAGAAGATCTTCAAGGTGCATTTCCGCAATGTGAGTTCACCACTGCCCAAATTTCGCGAGACGTTTGTGGACAATGGCTACCTGGACATGTATGAAGTGATGAAGGCGCTGCGGGACGTGAACTTCGATGGAATCGTGATTCCCGATCACGTGCCCGGCGGAGGCTATCCAATGGCCAATAACTCTTATACCGTCGGCTACATGAAAGCGCTGCGAGATAGAGTAAACGCGGAGAGGCGGCGGGCCTAGCCACCTCTCTCTTTCCGCAATAAGGCCTGCCATCAGGCGATCTGCAAAATCTCCCGGCTGCCGGTAATCCACAGTTCCGTGTAGCCTTTCATTTTCTCGCGGAATACCTCGTCGGTCGCGTACTGCTTCATCCGCGCCTCAAACTCTGAGATGTTCTCCGCTTCGAATTCCAGGATGACCCGGTTGAAATCCCCGGTCAGATCGGTCAGCACACGGTGTTTGGACAGTTGGGCAGCGACTGCCGATTCCTTCAGTTGGGCGGCAAGCTTGCTTGCGTGGCCCGGCTTGGCAACAAAGCAATTCCGTACGACGATCATATTCGCTCCTCTTGAAGCCGGTCCGGGCTTTTCGCCGGCGGAGTGCGGCATCGCGTGGGATCAGTCTATCGCAACAACCGTCCATTCGGGGAGCCTGCGCGGACTGCTATCCGAACGGATTTTCATCCGCACTTGGTCCGTAGATGGACGGCAGGCGGAGTCCCAGCATGCGCAGATATACGCTGAGCTGACCGCGATGGTGATAGAGGTGGTTGAGTAGAATCGTCCGGAAAAGGCCCGCGCGGGGAACGGAAAAAATTGCGCTGCCGCCTTTATTCAGCGACCAGCTCTTCATCAAGTCTGCGTCGCTCATTGCGCCAATCGTGGCGACCGCCTGCTTCACGCCTTCATCGAAAGCTGCCAGCACTGCTGCCGTGGATTCCGGTTGGGACGGTGGCGTGAAATTTCCGTAATCCAGGTGATCCATCGCGCCCACCAGGGCCATTCCGCCAGGCAAGGTCGCAATGTGGTTGGCAAGCAGCCCCAGCGTCATCGATGTATCGTGCGGTTTCCAGGTGAGTTTGTCGTCGGGAACCAGTTGCAGCAGATTTCGCGTGCTGACAGCTTCGCGTTCCAGTTCAGCAGTAATCGTATCGGCCAGGCTCATAGAGAAGGGCTCCTTGCAACCAGTGTAGGGCAAGGAGCCCTTCCGCTAAAACGTCATTTGTACCCCAAGCTGGATGTAGCGCGGGCGTATTCATGGCATTGATCGTTTCCTGGCTCTCTGTCCTGAGCGCATACAGCAGTACAAGCCGACACTTACGATGCGGAGATGGGGCGCACGGGTGGCGGCATGTTCAATACGTATTTGAAGCCGGGCTCAAATGAATACTATGGGCGGCGAGGCTTGCGACCGCGCCTTAGTTTCCCACGCCGCAAGTGGATCTACATGTGATTCCATGGTGGTCTCTTTAGAACGAGTATCCAAGCATCAGATAAGGGAAGTTGTAGCTCTTGCCAGGCGTTGCGGTTTTCAGAAACTGACCCGGAAAGATATGTCCAAAGCCACCGGCCACCTGCAATTGTCTATTGACTGTGTAGGTCGCCTGCACATCGATTTCTTCCCCGACGTGCTTGCCCGCCGCACCAGCCGTGGATCGTGCCACTACTGCACCGTTCGCCGCATAGAGCGCATCGGTTGCACTGGCCAGCCACCAGTCATGGAAGAAGCTGGAGACCAGCCACTTGGCGTGCGGTTTGAATTCCGTGCCCAGCCGCAAGTCATGAATGTTCTTCCAGCCTACCTGGTCAGCCAAGCCGTATTTATCGTGACCAGTTGGATATAGCGGATCAAAAGTGCCGCGCTTTCCATCTTTCGCATTCTTGTCGCCACTGGCATAGTTATATTCGGCCACTAGCCTGGGTTTGTACCGAAGCTTCGGCACTGTATAGCCTAGCCGCCAGTGGCCTGCCCAAGCGCCGATGTCGTCCGTTCCCAGGCCTCCTGTTTGCTTTGCCATTTCGGTAGCGTAATCTAATCCCATCGGCAGCTTGCCCACAAAGCGGATTCCCGCCGTCTTGAAGTCGAGGTTTCCACGGGTACCGGTTTCCGTGGTCAGGCGTTGCGAAAGCCGCCAGAACAAATAGGGCTCAATGACAGCATTCGGCACCAGTTTTTCGATCCCTCCATACAGGCCGTGCAGATTGTTGCCATCGGTATGTTCGTTGAATTCGCCGTCTGTCGCGTTCACCACGGTGGAAGCGAAGGCGTCCAAACGGTAGCCTTTGTATCGAAGGGTTCCGCGCGCGGCGTCAAAGGTCCGCGAAGTGTTCGTCCAGTTGAGGCTTCCCAGCAATCGCTGTTCGCCGAAGTTCAATTCCTGCCGGCCAAAGCGAAATCCATAGGTTCCTTTTTCACTGTCCCCCACTTCCACAAAGGCTACGCGAAGATCCATGGTGTCCTGAAACGGAGGCGCCGCCGGATTCTGTTTCTTGCCCCAGACTCGCGCGTCCTGCCCTTGAAATTGGAACTTCAACCAGGATGCCGGCTGCAATTTCATGTTGATGCGAAACCGGTTCAGGAAATAGAGGTCGCTATTGTCTGGTTTGAACCCGCCGCCTGTAAATCCTTCCAACCGGCCGCGGTATTCGCCGCTGAATCGGACCCACTTCGGAAGTTGGCTATTCAGCTCATCCGTTGGGACAAAGTTATTTGAGGGTACCGCTGCCTGCTGCGCATACACTTGTAGCCCAGCCAGCGCTGCAGTGAATACAGCTCTTCTAATCATCTTCTTTACTCCCGATTGTGCTTGATGCTACGAGTGAGAAAAGACTACGCGGCCAGATCGCTAGCGTCCTCTTCGGCGCGGGTGAAACCGCGATAAGAGAAGAGTCCGGCACGATTCGCCGAGGCCGATCCCCAAGAGGCAAGCCAACTATGCCCAAGGTAAAGCAGCACCAGTGCTCCGCAGAAAATCGCGGCAGCGCAGATGCCGAACCCGATGCCGTACTGGCCGGTGCGGTCCTTGATTGTGCCCAGCATCGAAGGCAGTAGGAATCCACCCACACCGCCTGCGGCGCCAACGATGCCCGTGAGAATTCCAACCCGCGCGGGGAAGCGTTGCGGAAGCATCTGGAACACCGCCCCATTGCCCATTCCAAGCATGCCCATGGCAAGAATCAATAACAGCAGCGCGACGTTCACCGGAGGTACGATCCCGATTGCCGCCAGGCAGACACTGACCCCGGCCAGCAGGACGAGCAGCAATTTGTAGCCGCCAATGCGATCTGAGATCATTCCGCCAACGGGCCGCAGAAAGCTGCCAGCTAGCACCGCGAACGTGGTGAAATCGCCGGCTGCCACTTTGGACAGACCATACTGGTCGTGAAAGAAGACGGTAAGAAAACTCGCCAGCCCGACGAAGCTTCCAAAAGTCATGCAGTACATCATGCAGAACCAGCCGGTGTCTTTCTCGCGAAGGACTTCCGCGTAATCGCTCCAGCCGCTGACCTTTACGTGCTTCGGACTGTCCTTGGCCAGCAGCGCGAACGCGATCATCACCAGGCACACCGGAATCAGGGCGATCGCAAAGACGCCGTGGAACCCAAGCGCTGTTGCCAGACGCGGCGCGAACAACGTAGCCAGCAGCGTCCCTGAATTTCCAGCACCGGCGAGGCCCATGGCCATGCCCTGGTATTCCGGCGGATACCAGCGGCTGGCTAACGGCAGCGCCACCGCGAAGCTGGCGCCGGCCACGCCCAGCATCAGCCCTATCAGATGGAAGTCGGTGAGAGTGGTGGCAAATTGCCACCCGGCAATCAGCGGAATCAATGTGAGTGCAAGCCCAATCAACCCGGTCTTGCGTCCACCGATTCGGTCGGCAAGTAGTCCCATGATGGGACGGAAGAAGGAACCGGCCAGCAGCGGCAGTGCGATCAGAAAGCCCTTCTGCGTGGCGCTGAGTTTCAACGCATCGCCAATGAACGGGCCCAGCGGACCTAAGATTACCCAGACCATGAAGCTGACATCAAAGTAGAGAAACGATGCCACCAGCGTGGGCGTATTTCCGGCCTTGCGGAATCCACTGAACGTCATGCCGCCACCCCGCGCCGGCGATCTTCCATCGGCTGCCGTTCCGGTACATCCACTTCCAGCACGCCGCCTGAAACCCTAACCGGATAGACTTCCACCCGAACCGGGACTTGCGGTTTCAGAATGTCGCCCGTATCCAGGCAAACCTTCCACCCGTGCAGCGGGCAGATCACCGTAGCTCCACTGACAATGCCGTCGCAGAGGGGGCCGCCGCTGTGGGGACAGCGATTCTCGATTGCCGCGAACCGGTCTCCCAAATTGAAGACGGCGATCTCGTCCCGATCGATCTTCACTGCGCGTCCCTCGCGTACGGGGATGTTTTCTATTTCTGTAATTCGAATCCAGCTCATGCCAGCACGGCCTCCATCGGTTGAATTTGTACGAACTGCGTCGGGCTCACCGGAGTGTCCCGCTCAAGCCATGCGTCTTTGGAAAGCATCTTCGCCTTTCTTAACCGGGCCAGCAGTTTCTTGCGTACCGGTTCTGGTGCATAGACGGTTTCTTTACGAATCTTCTCCATCCCTATGCGCTCCACAAAGTCGTAGGTCCGTTCCAGATAGTTGCCGTTCTCGCGGTAATACTGGAAGAACAACTCGCAGGCTTCAATGGCCTCGGGTGTGGTCTCGGCGGTGATCAGCAGGTCGGCCTTACGGACGCTCTTACCGGCGGCCCCGCCCACCACAACCTGCCAGCTGCCTTCCTGGCCAACCATACCGATGTCCTTCACCGTAGCCTCAGCGCAATTGCGCGGGCAGCCCACGGTGGCCATCTTCACTTTGTGCGGCGTGAACAGATTCTCCAGCCGCGCTTCGAGTTCGATACCTGCCGCCGTGGAATCCTGCGTCCCAAAGCGGCAGTAGTCGGTGCCCACGCAGGTCTTCACCATGCGCACGCCTTTGGTGTAGGCTTGTCCGGAAATCATTCCCAAGTCGGCCCACATCTTCGGCAAGTCCGCTTTCTTCACCCCTAATAGATCGATGCGCTGGCTGCCGGTGATCTTCACCATCGGAACTTTGTACTTGTCGGCCACATCGGCAATCTTGCGCAGTTCGGCCGCTGACGTGATGCCGCCGCGAATGCGCGGGATCACTGAGAAGGTTCCGTCCTTCTGAATATTGGCGTGAACGCGATCGTTGATGAATCGCGCGGAGCGATCCTCTTCGTGATCGCCGCACCAGATCACATCCACCATGTAGCTCAGCGCCGGCTTACAGACTTCGCAGCCGATCCCGTTGCCGTAAATATCGAGAATGTCCTGGACCGATTTAAGCCGCTGCGTCTTGGCGATCTCCCGCAGTTGTTCCTGGGAGAACGGCAGGCAGCCGCACAGCACTTTCTTCGTCTCTTCTTCAAATTCCGGAGCCACCGCTTTCAATAGCGACTGGCACAGGCCGGCGCAACTGCCGCATCCGGTGGAAGCGCGTGTACACTCTTTTAACCGGGCAAACGTATTGATGCCGTTTTCGTGAATCGCCGAGATGATGGCGCCTTTCGTAACGCCCAGGCAGCCGCAAACGGTCTCTCCGTCGGCCATCTCCGCAACGCCCACTCCAGGGTCGCCCGCCGCAACCACTGGTTCGGGGAACAGCAGGCTGCGGCGCATCACCGTCAGGTCCGTTCGTGCGCGCAGCCATTCCATGTAGCGGCCACTGTCGGAAATGTCGCCCACTAGAATCACACCCGCGAGGCGGCCGTCCCGCAAGGTCAGCTTCTTGTAGATGCCGAGTGCTGCGTCCTCATAGCGCACCACTTCGGTGCCTGGAATGGAGTGCTCGTCATAGTCTCCGGCGGAGAAGACATCCACGCCGGCTACCTTCAACTTCGCTGCCTGCACGGTGCCCTCGTACGTCGGGCCCTTATTTCCGGTGATAGTCGCCGCAAGAATCTTGCCCTGCTCATACAGCGGTGCAACCAGCCCGTACGTTGTGCCGCGGTGCTCCACGCACTCGCCTACGGCGAAGATGTCCGGGTGCGACGTCTCCATATGATCGTTGACGATGATGCCGCGATTGATTTCCAGCCCCGCTTTAAGACCCAGCGTCACGTTCGGGCGAATACCGGCGGCGATGACCACCAGATCGGCGTCGATGGTTTCGCCGTCAATGAATTCCAGCCCTTCCACCTTGCCGTTGCCCAGCAGCGCCCGCGTGGACTTGCCGCACATCACGCGCACGCCCAGCCGTTCCATCTTGCTCTTGACGTAAGCCCCGCCAACTACGTCGAGTTGCTTGTCCATCAGCGTCGGCGTCAAGTGCACCACCGTCACATCGCAACCCTGCACCTGCAGTCCCCGCGCGGCTTCCAGACCGAGCAATCCGCCACCGATCACGGTTGCTTTCATGCCGGGCCGCGAACGCTCAATCAACCCTTTGGTGTCGTCCAGACTCCGGAATGTGAAGACGTTCTTCTTGTTGATGCCCGGAATATTCGGGATGAAGGCGCTGCTTCCCGTGGCGATCAGCAGCTTGTCGTACTCGGTGATGCTACCGTCATCACCGGTCACTGTCCTGCCGTCCGGGTCAATGTCGACGATTCGCACTCCTAACTGCAAGCCAATGCCATTCTGCTGATACCAATCAAGGCCGTTGAGCGTGATGTCGTCCATGTCCTTCTCGCCCGCCAGTACGGAGGAGAGAAGAATGCGATTGTAATTGACGTGCGTCTCATCGCCGAACACCGTAATCTCGAACTTCGGCTCATGCTTCAGGATCTGTTCGATGCAGGCCACGCCGGCCATGCCATTTCCGATGACGACTAATTGCTTCATTGTGCGGCTCCCATGTGACCTGCTCCGGTTTTTTCCACCCTGACCGCGCACTGCTTGTAATTCGGTTCACGCGAAATCGGATCGAACGCACTCTGCGTAATCAGATTGGAATTCGTTTCGGCGAAGTGGAACGGCATGAAAACCTGCCCAGGCGCCACAATCTCCGTGATGCGCAGTTCCACGCCGCTCACACGGCTTCGTTTAGAAACGATGTCCACTTTGTCGTGCGGCTTGAGTTCCAGCTTCTTGGCATCGCGCGGATTCATCTCGAGCCACGCCCGCGGAGACATGCCTTCCAGAATCGGCACTTTGCCTGTCTTCGTCCGCGTGTGCCAGTGTTCCACCGTGCGGCCGGTATTGAAGACGAAGGGAAAGTCCTTCACGGGTTGATCGGGGAACGGTTCCCATTCAATGGGAATCAGGTTCGCCCTGCCGTCGGCGGTCTGGAATTTGCCATCTTCGTACATACGCGTCACCGATGGCACTGCGCCTTCCGGAAACGGCCACTGCAATCCGCCATGCTCTTCAATCAGTTCATAGGTCATGCCGGAGTAGTCGCAAGGGCGGCCTTTTGAGACGCGCCGCCATTCGTCGAAAGCGTAACGCGGTCCGCTCCAGCCCGGATAGAGATGATCCTTGCAGCCGAGCTTCTCAGCGATGGCCAGGAAGATGTCGAAGTCCGACTTCGCTTCGCCTGGGGGTTCCACCGCCTTGTTCACTTTGCTGACGCGGCGTTCCGAATTGGTGTAGGTGCCCTCTTTCTCTCCCCAGATGGCGGCAGGCAAAACCAGGTGCGCGTATTCGGTGGTGGGCGTGGGCGCGAAGCCATCTTGAACCACCAGGAATTCGAGATTCTCAAACGCCTGCTTCAACACGGCGAAGTTCGGGTAGGAGACCACAGGGTTGGTGGCGATGATCCACAGCGCGCGGATCTTCCTGCCCACCGCGCCCTCGATAATGTCCGGGTATGCCAGCCCGCGCGATGTGGGGATCCTCGAAACATCCACATTCCAGAAGTTGGCGATCTGCTGCCGGTCCTCCGGGCTTTCGAACTTGCGGTAGCCTGGAAGGCCAGACGTGCATCCGGTTTCGCGCGTGCCCATCGCGTTGCACTGTCCGGTGATGCTGAACGGCGAAGCGCCTTCGCGGCCGATGTTGCCGGTAATCAGCGCCAGATTGTTGATCGCGTTTACCGTTTCCGCACCTTGCGTGGAGTGGTTCACGCCCATCGTCCAACCGATAAAGGCGGCCTTGGCGCGGCCGTAGAGCAGGGCCGTCTTATAGATCAGTTCCTGGCTCAAGCCGGTGAGCGTGGAGACATGCTCCGGGGTGTACTTGTCTAGCGAAGCCTTCAAATCTGCAAAGCCGGTGGTGTGTCTGGCGATGTAATCGTGATCGATCAAGCCGGCGCGAATCAGGATGTGCATCATGCCGTTCAGCAGCGCAATATCGGAGCGCGGCTTCACTGGCAGGAAGACATCGGCCATCATCGCCGTTTTGGTCACGCGAGGGTCGGCGACAATCAACGTCTTGTGCGTGTTCTTTTCCAGGCGCTGGCAAAGGATGGGATGGTTGTCGGCAATGTTGGCGCCGATCAGCAGAACTACGTCGGCCTTCTCCAGATCCTCGTAGGCGCCGGGAGGTCCGTCACCGCCGAAGGTTCGTTTGTATCCGGCCACCGCGCTGGCCATGCAGAGCGTTGTGTTGCCGCAATAGTTCTTGGTGCCGAAGCCGATTTGCGCCAGCTTGCCGAGCGTGTAGAACTCCTCGGTTACCAGCTGCCCGGTGCCGATGATGCCCAGCGCGTCTTTGCCGAACTTCGCCTGTACGGCGCCGAACTTCTCCAGCATGGTGGAAAGCGCGGTGTCCCAACTCACGCGGCCGAGCTTGCCGTTCTCGCGGAGCATCGGATAGCGGGCGCGGGTATCGGCCTCGATCATGTAGTGTTCGGAAAGGCCTTTTGGACAGAGCTTGCCCTGGTTCACGGGATGATCGACATCGCCCCGGACCGTGATCGCTTTGCCATCCTTGACGCCGATCAACATGCCGCAACCGACCGAGCAATAGCCGCACGTTGTGGGAACCCAGCTATCGGGAATCTTTTCCGACGAGGTGTAGCCAAAGCGCGGGTCGGTGGAGTAGGCGTACTTCTCCTGCAATGTGTCGATGCCTAGAATCCGCTTGATGTTCATGCGGCCCTCCCGGAGAAAAACGAAGCCGCCATGTTTTTGGGCACGACGCTGACGAAGAAGAGATAGCGGCCTAGCAGTTCCCCGGCGAGCGCTAAAAGCAGGCCGGGGATTGCATAACCGAGCGACGGAAGAACCATTCCACCCAGTACCAGCAAGGCGAAGCGGAGAATGAAAAGCTTTTCCAGGTCGTTTGAGAGCAGCCGCGATGAGGCTTTCAATTCGAATTCGTCGGACCGCGTGAGCCACAGAAACTTTGCGCCCTGGTTCAGAAGCTGTGCGCCGGCGGCGGCCGTGGCGGCCATCAGCAGCAGCCCGTCTTCCGGCGTGAAGGCGGCCAGGAACAGCGGGCCGAGAATGGCGCCGGCCAGCAGGAACTCGGCGAGTGTGTGCTTGCTATTCCAGGAGGGCCGTGCCGGAACCAGATAGATATACGCACTGGCGGTGATGCCTCCGATGCCGAGCAGTCCGGTGATGCCGCCCAGCGCAGCGGTACCGGGGAATCCGAACCAGAGCGCACCGGCGTACACCGAAGCCGCTCCGGCGAAGAGAGTGAACAACAGCACTTCGCGGCTGAGCCACGACCGTTTCCACATCTTGAGTGCGCGGTAGGCGTGGATGGGGCGGCCCAGGTGCAGCGTGGATGCCGCCAGCGCCAGGTTCGCCACTCCGAAGGCTGCGGCCGCACCCAGCCCGAGAAGCTCAGTCCTGCCAAGCAACGCCATCAGCCACACCGAGACGAAGGCGCCGACCGAGAGCTGGGTCAGGACGGTCATGATCACCAGCGGCATGTGCGAATGCTCTGGCCGCACCCGCGCGTAGTCGGCTTTCTGAATCTCAGTGGGCAGGTTGTCCGGTAATGTGATGCGTGTGGTTGAGACCGTACGGTCCGCGATCGGCATCCCTGGAGCGTTTCCGAGTTGCACGAAGTCCGTTTTCCAGGCGGCGACTTCGACGACTTCAATTTGGATGGCCTGTTCGGGACAGGCATTCACGCAAGCCGGTTCGCGGCCCTCCGCAAGGCGGCCGTAACACATGTCGCATTTGCCGACTACGCCGCGCTCGGGGTTGTATTGCGGAACTCCATACTGGCAGTTCCAGGTGCAATACTGGCAGCCGATGCAGGCATCCGCGCTGTGCTGGACGATGCCTGTAAGAGCGTCCTTAGTGTAGGCATCGACCGGACAGCCTTGCAGGCACGAAGGCTCCAGGCAGTGATTGCAACCCATGGACAGGTAGAATCGCTGGGTGAAAGGGTAGACGCCGCCTTCGATTTCGCCCACCCGCCTCCAGTTCATGTCAGGCGGGTTGTTATTCTGCTCGTTACAGGCCACTTCACAACAGTGGCAACCGATACACTTCGTCATGTCGAAATGAAATCGGTACTGTTCACCTGCGGCGAGTGCGTGTTGAGGGATGAGGTGGGTCTCTACCGGCTCCCGAGGGGTGGAAATCCGGCCTTCCGGGGTTAGACAGAAGAGTGGATTGTCCTCACTGACCCGATCTTTGAGCGGTAGTAGCAACCTGAAGAGCCCCCTTGAAAGTGCTTGCGGGACTCCCTGGTCCTTACCTATTTACAACGATCTCAGTGGTTTACCGAGAACAACGTGGTAATTAGCTGTCACTACAGTACGGTATTGGCGCTGCAATTACAAATCCAAAATATGAATGGCATGGCAAGCAATAAGTAATGTTACAAAGTTACAAAGGATCCTACAACAGACCACCACCACCGTGGGGGGAGTGCAGGATAATGCCGGCGGCGGCAGGAAAATCGGGAGCGGTGAAATCCGGGTGGCTGCCGGATTGATCCGCGCCATATCCCGTCAGAACCAGAATCATCCGGGTTCCGGCGGCGCGGCCGGCTGCAATGTCGCTCGATTTGTCGCCGATGGTCCAGGAGGCGGCGAGATCGACATCGTGGTGGACGGCGGCTTCGAGGAGCATGCCCGGGGCCGGTTTGCGGCGGGTGGACGGTTGGTCTGGTGCTTCTGGGGCGTAGTAAGTGGCGTCGATCAAGCCCGGGTCGCCAAGTTGGCGGAAGAATTCGGCCTGGACCGCTTCGAAATTGGACGTGGATAGGATACCGCGGCCGATTCCACTCTGATTGGTGATCAGGATGAGCAGGAAGCCGGCCTGCTTGAGTTCGCGGAGTGCTGCTGGAACAGCTTCGAAAACATGGACTTGCGCTGGGTCGCGGCAGTAACCCACTTCTTCCATTAACGTGCCGTCGCGGTCCAGGAACACTGCCGGGCGTTGCATCGGATGATGTCTCAGGTTACCATCGGTCCACGGATTCCTATGTCTGAAACACTTGACGGCGCCATGGCGCCGGTGGCCGCGGCTGAGCGCATCGACGTGATCGATATCCTGCGCGGGATGACGTTGTTTGGCATTCTGATGGCCAATATGCGCGGCTTCAATGCGCCGTCCCAGGTTTACTTCAACATCGGCCGGATGTTTTCAGGTACGGCGGATTCCATCGCGCAGGGTCTTATTGACGGCTTCGTACAAGGGAAGTGCATTACGTTGTTCGCGTTTCTGTTTGGGCTGGGGTTTGCCGTGCAGATGACGCGAGCCGAAGAGCGCGGTAAGTCCGTGTCCTTTTATCCGCGGCGGCTGGCGATCCTGTTTGTGATTGGGATACTGCACGCGACGCTGGTCTGGTGGGGCGACATTCTGGTGCCGTATGCATTGATGGGTTTCGCGCTATTACTGTACCGGAAGCAGTCGCAGACGGCCATCGCGCGGGCGGCGGTGATCTTCTTCTGCAGTGAATACGTGGTGTCGATGGGGATCGGGATTTGGTCCTTTTACCACCCGTCCGCGCCGCCGCCTCCTCGAACGGGTGGGCTTTCGCCGGAGATCATCCATGCAATTTCGGTCTATCGCGACGGAAGTTTCCTGGGAATGGCGCGGTATCGGGTGGTGGATTGGTTGGAAGTCAACTGGCCTGCGTGGTGGATGTTGACCTTTATCCTGCCTCGGTTTCTGGCGGGGCTTTGGGTGTGGCGGACGGGCGTACTGAAGAACGTGGAAGCGTTTCTACCGCTAATCCGGAAGATCTGCGTGTGGGCGCTTGTCATTGGCCTCGCCTGCAATACGGCGATGGCGTATTTCCAATGGATTGCGCCGCCACCGAGAAACGGTCCGAGTGTGGCGCGATGGTTGAGCCAGGTGGTGCATGGCGTTTCGCTTCCCGCACTTGCCTGTTTCTATGCTTGTGCCGTTGTGCTGCTGGTGCAGAACGCGGACTGGAAGCGGCGGTTGGCTCCATTTGGCGCGGTTGGCCGGACGGCGCTGACGAACTACCTCCTGCAATCGCTGATCTGCACCTGGTTTTTCCACTGGACCAAATTGTACGGAACGGTAGGGCCAGCGATGGGATTGATTCCTACGGTGGTGCTGTTCGCGGCGCAAGTTCCGGTGAGCGTGTGGTGGTTGAGGCACTATGAGTTCGGTCCGATGGAGTGGTTATGGAGATCCCTGACATACGGCAGGTTCCAGTCGATCCGGAAACGCCTGCCAGACCTGCTACCGGTCGTATGACGCCGGTTGGGGCAAGTGAGCGGATTGGCGTAATTGACATTCTGCGCGGTCTTGCCTTGTTTGGCATTTTGGCGGCGAATATGCGAGCGTTCAACGCGCCGTTTGAGGTCTACGGGAACATCGCGAAGCTGTTCCCCGGCGTAGGCGATCAGGTGGCGCAAGGTTTCATCGATGCGTTGATTAGCGCCAAGGCGTTGACGCTGTTTTCGTTCCTGTTCGGGGTGGGTTTCGCCGTGCAAATGTCTCGGGCCGAGGAGCGTGGGCGGTCGGTTGCCTTCTATCGGCGGCGGCTGGGAATTCTGCTGGTGATCGGACTCATTCATGGCTGGCTCATCTGGGTGGGGGATATTCTGGGCGTCTATGCCTTGACCGGATTTCTGCTGCTGCTGTTCCGGAAGCGGGCGCAGAAGACGATTGCCATCTGGGCGATTTCCCTGGCCGCCTTGCCGTTGGTGATCGTCGCGGTGGCGACCGTTGCGGCGCACAACGGCATAAAAATGCCCGGCGGGCCGGAGGATGCGGCGAAGGCTGCGCAGGAGATTCAATCTTCCATCCAGATCTTTCGCGACGGCAGTTATTGGGCGATGGTGGTGCGGCGGTTCCACGATTGGGTAGGCGCCAACAAGGCGATTCCGGTGGAGATTCCGCTGTTGATCCTGCCGCGCTTTCTGGCGGGGCTGTGGGTATGGCGGTCCGGGCTGTTGAAGGATCCGGACCGCTACGTGCCGATAGTGAAACGGGTGATGGCGTGGGGCCTGTTGATCGGCCTTTTGGGTGATATTGTCATGCTGACGGTTCACGCCCGCTATCAGGGGACGTCGATCCGGTTTGGCTCATTCGCCTTCGCCGCGGTCGCGATTTCATTCGTCATCGCCCCGTTGGCCCAGGCCGCATTCTATGCCGGCGGGGTGTTAGCGCTGGTCCAGATGCCGTCGTGGCGGAAAAGGCTTGCACCGTTCGCGGCCGTAGGGCGAATGGCACTGTCCAACTATCTAACACAATCGCTATTCTTCGTCTGGTTCTACCGTCTGACGCACACATTCGGTTCCGTTGGACCGCTAGTGGGGTTGGCGCCGACGGTGATCTTCTTCGCGCTCCAGATCTGGTTCAGCGTCTGGTGGATGCGCCGCTTCCAGTTCGGCCCGGTGGAATGGGCCTGGCGCTCGCTCACATACGGTGTTGCGCAGCCGATGCGGCGATCAGGCGAGCATCTTCTTTACAACGTTGCCGGCAACGTCGGTTAGCCGGAAATCGCGCCCCATATGGCGGTACGTCAGTTTGGTGTGATCAAAGCCCAGGCACTGCATGGCGGTGGCTTGCAGATCATGAACGTGGACCTTGTCTTCAGTGATGTTGAAGCCCAGGTCGTCCGTTGCGCCCACTACCTGGCCGCCCTTGATGCCGCCGCCCGCCATCCACATGCTGTAGGCGATGGGGTGATGATCGCGGCCTGCGTTGTCCGGGTCTGACGTGTTGCGAATCTCAACCATCGGCGTACGGCCGAATTCGCCGCCCCAGATGACCAGTGTGCTGTCGAGAAGGCCGCGCTGTTTCAGATCCTTCAACAAAGCCGCGGCGGGTTGATCGGTGGCGTCGGTGTTCTTCTTGAGACCTTTGTTGAGGTTGGTGTGTTGATCCCAACTGGCATGCATCAACTGCACGAAGCGAACGCCGCGCTCCACCATGCGGCGGGCTAGCAGGCAGTTGGTGGCGTACGGGCGGGTCACTTCGTTGTTCATGCCGTACATGTCGAGCGTGGCCTTTGACTCCTTGGAGAAATCGGTCAGTTCGGGGCCGGCGGTTTGCATGCGGAAGGCCAGTTCATACGAGGCGATGCGCGAGGCGATCTCCATGTCGCCGGAATCGGCCAGGTGCTCTTCGTTCAAGTCTTTGAGTGCGTCCAGTCCTGCCCGTTGTGTTTCTGGCGTCACTCCGTCAGGATTGTTGAGGTAAAGAATGGGTTCGCCGCCGCTGCGGAACTGGACACCTTGATAGGTGGAAGGCAGGAAACCGCTGGAGAAATTCGAAGCTCCTCCACTGGTTCCAACGCCGGAGCTGAGCACGGCGAATCCAGGCAGGTTCTTCGATTCGCTGCCCAGTCCATATGTCGCCCAGGCGCCGAAGGTGGGGCGTCCGAATTGGACGGACCCGGTCATCAGAAGCAACTGCCCCGGGTGGTGATTGAAGGCGTCGGTGAACATGGAACGGATGAGGCAGATGTCGTCGGCGCGCTCGGCCGTGTAGGGCAGGTAGTCTGAGAATGTGGTGCCGCATTTTCCGTACGGTTTGAAGACGCGCGGGCTTCCCAAGACCGCCGCTGTGGGCTTGATGAAGGCCAGTTTCAGGTCTTTCGTCATGGACGGCGGAAGAGACTTGCCGTGCCATTTCTGCAGTTCCGGTTTGGGATCGAAGAGGTCCATCTGGCTTGGGCCGCCTTCCTGGAACATGAAGATCACGTTCTTGGCCTTGCCCGGAAACTGCGGCTTCTTGGGCGCCAGCGGATTGGTATCCGCGGCTCCTGGCAGCAGTTCAGCCAGGGCCAGGGTACCTAAGCCGCCCGCGCAGTTGCGCAGAAAATTGCGGCGGCTCTGAATCATGCGGAATTGTTCAAAGGTCATGTTATTCCCTTGTAATGAACTCGTCTAAATTGAGAAGCACGCGGCTAACCCCGACCCACGCGGCGGCTTCAGCGGGGTTGGCGCCATCGGGCGCTACCGGGAAGAGAGAAACGATCGCCTTCGGATCTTTCTTCAAAATGCCAAGCTGCTGATCGAAGTACTTGCTGAGCCGTTCCTTCTCCTGCTGGCTTGGCTTGCGGGAGAGGCACGTTTCAAAAGTGTATTGCAAACGGTCTGTAAAGCTACCGGATACCTCAGTCAAGCTGCGCATGGCGAGGCCTTGGGCCGCTTCGAGGAAGACCGGATCGTTGAGGAGATTCAGCGCCTGCAGCGGTGTGTTGGAGCGGGTGCGGCGGGTGCAGGCGACGTTGGAATCGGGCGCATCGAAATTCATCAACTGCGGATAAGGCGTGGTTCGTTGGAAGTGGATGTAGAGGCCGCGGCGGTAACGGTCGGGTCCAGTGCTTTCCTTCCACTTGACACTGTTGGCATAGCCCAGTTCGGCGACTCCCTTGGGCAATTCGGGCCGGATGCTCTTGCCGCCGATTTCGGTGTCGAGCAGTCCGCCGGCTTCGAGTGCCGCATCGCGAACCAGTTCCGCGCTGAGGCGGAGACGGGATTGACGGGCCAGCAGGGTATTGTCCGGATCGCGCGTTTCCAGGTCCTTGCGAACCTTGGACGTTTGGCGGTAGGTGGCCGACATCACGATGGTCTTGGTGAGCTGTTTCATGCTCCAGCCATTTTGTTGCAGCTCGGCTGCCAGCCAGTCGAGGAGTTCGGGGTGCGAGGGCCGGTCGCCTTGTGTGCCGAAATCTTCCGATGTGCGGACGATGCCTTTGCCGAATAAATCCTGCCAGATGCGGTTCACTTCCACTCGCGCGGTTAGCGGATTTTCACGCGCCGTCATCCATCGGGCGAGGTCGAGCCGGGTTGGGCTGCCGCTGGATTTTAGGGGAGGGAGGACCGCCAACGTGCCAGGCTCTACTTCGATTCCGGGGGCGCGGTGATCGCCGCCCAGCGCGATGTGCGTCTTGGTGGGCGTGGGGTCTTCGATTACGGTTTGTGCTTGGGTCAGGCGGATGAAGCCGGCTTCGAGAGCGACCAGTTTCTCACGCGCTTCTTTCAGGCAGGTGGCGTGGGATTGCAGTTTGCCATAGTCTGGCCCGATGTTGCGGACGAAGTAATTGGTGAGTTGTTCCTTTTGGCGGGTGGTGCGCTTGTCGGCATCCATCAGCATCAGCTTGCGCGCGTTGTCTTCCATGGCGACATAGGCGGTGACGGCGAAATCCCATTCGAGATTGGTGCCGGGCTTGAGAATTGCCTCGCGCATGTGGATTTCCCACTCGGCTTGCAATGGTGCTATTCCGTATTGTTCGAGGATCTCTTTGCGTTCGCGATCGTAGACGGGGCGGGCGCGGAGATAGGGACCGACTTCGCCTGGGAGTGGGGCGTCGATGTCGCGCTCTTCCACGTTGTTCTCAAAGGCGAAGAACTGGTAGTACTCCTTCTGGCTGATGGCATCGAATTTGTGATTGTGGCACTGAGCGCAGCCTACGGTGAGGCCCAGGAAGACGGTGCCGAGCGTGTTGGTGCGGTTGATGGTTTGCTCGAAGCGGGCTTCGGCGCGATCTACGCCGCCTTCCCGATTGGTGAGTGCGTTGCGATGGAAGCCGGTGGCTACGCGCTGTTCCGTGGTGGCGTTCGGGAGCAGGTCGCCCGCTACTTGTTCGGTTACGAATTCGTCATAGGGCATGTCGCTGTTGAGCGAGTCGATCACCCAGTTGCGATAACGCCAGGCGTGGGGACGGGCGAGATCTTTTTCATAGCCGTCGCTATCGGCGTAGCGGGCCAGGTCAAGCCAGGGGCGGGCCCATTTTTCGCCGTAGTGCGGCGATGCCAGCAGGCGGTCGACTAGGCGTTCGTAGGCATCGGGCCGGTTGTCGGCCAAGTACTCTTCCACTTCGGTGGCGGTGGGGAGCAGGCCCGTTAGATCCAGACTGAGGCGGCGGATTTGCGTAGTGCGCGAGGCTTCGGGCGAGGGTTCCACGTTATCGGATTCCAGGCGCGCCAGGACAAAGGCGTCAATTGGATTCCGTGGCCAGGCGCGCTTGCGGATATCCGGGGACGCCGGACGGCGGATGGGTTGATAGGCCCAGTGGGTGTTCTTGGGGGCCGCTTTTGTTTGCTGTACCGGCCATTTGGCGCCGGCGTCGATCCACGTGCGGAGCGTGGCTACTTCGGATTCTGTTAGCGGCGCGCCGACAGGGGGCATGGAGAAGCCCTTTTTCGTGCTGGTGACGCGCGCGATCAATTTGCTGTCGGCGCTGTTGCCGGGGATGATGACGGGGCCGGAGTTTCCACCTTTGAGCGCGGCTTCGGACTGATCTAGACGGAGGCCGCTGAGCTGCTGGGCGGAGCCGTGACAACCTTGGCAGCGCTTGGCGAAGAGGGGTTCGACGTCGCGGGTAAAGTCCGGGGGCTGTTGGGCTAGCAGCGGGAGAGCGGGAATGAGAATGGCGGCGAAGAGGAGCCGAGGCATATCTCTATAATATGCCCGTGACGTGGGGAGTGGGGTAGCTGCGGTGGGTTCGTTGGTACAAATTCCGGGGACGCCTGGCAGATTGGGTTTGTTTGGTGAAAAAACATTTAGCGGGGATAAATGGGATGAATGGGATAAGAACTGGGTTGGGTTTGTTTGTGCAAAATTTGCGATGGTTCCGGTGAGGGAATGGGCTGGCATCGTCTGGCCGACGATTGGGGGCGCGGGTTGTGCTGGTACGGTCTTCATTTGGTTCGAGCGGAGCTCCGCCTGGTGAGCTGATCTTAGGAGAAGGGTGGAGACCGGGGTTGCCGGGATTTCGTAATGTGTTGATTCGGTGGGAGAAATATTATTGTCGGGCTTGTGATTCACCCACGGGCACTGTGCCTGGGCACAGTAAGCCGGCCTCCGTCTGAGCCCTCGAGCCCGTCACTGAATCCGTTTCTCCTTGATCTAGTAACGTCTTCGTAGTAAGATGTTCGTACATGAGCGAAAAATTGCCCAGGCCGACGGATGCCGAACTCGAAATTCTTACTGTGCTGTGGAGTTTGGGTGCGGGCACGGTGCGGGAAATACACGAGAAGATTTGTGAGCGTAAGTCCGCGCAATACAGCACGGTGTTGAAGTTTCTGCAGATCATGGCGGAGAAAGGGCTGGTGCGGCGGGACGAGGAGCAGCGGGCTCATATTTATGAAGCGGCGATGCCGCGGGAATGGACGCAACGGCAGTTGGCGGGAGATTTGCTGCAGCGTGCGTTTGATGGATCGGCCAAGAGCCTGATGGTGGGGGCGCTGTCCGCGCGGAAGGCGTCGAAGAAGGAACTGGCCGAGCTGCACAAACTGCTTGATGAATACGAGAAGGGGGCGCGATGACGATGCTATTTGGTTGGGTGCGATCAGACACCGCTTATGCTCTTGGCTGGACGATGGTCCATTCTTTGTGGGAGGGCGCGCTGATCGCGGTAGCTTTGGCGATGCTGCTTGCGGCCCTGCGTTCGCCGCGACTCCGTTATGCTGCCGCTTGCGTGGCGATGCTCAGTCTGCTTGCCTTGGCCGGGGGCACCTTTGGAGTTCTGTTGCCGGGTCCGGCGGCGCACAGCGTCGCGTCCGTCACAGTACATAGTCCAGGCCTGAATTTCAATGAGCGCTGGGGTGCGGCTGATGGTTCAGCCCGGCAGGGCTTTGTGGAGTTTCTGCCTTGGCTTGCTCCATTCTGGGCCGCCGGCGTCCTGATCTTCCAACTTCGCACTCTGGCGAGTTGTCTGTTCGCACAAAGAATTCGCCGCCGCGGCGTGTGCTGCCCCACGGACGTCTGGCAACAGCGGCTGGACGCGCTTCGGGGAAGGATGGCGATCTCCCGGCCGGTCCGGCTGCTGGAATCTTGTCTGGCCGATGTGCCGGTGGTGACCGGTCATCTCCGTCCGCTGATTCTGATGCCCGTTGGGATGCTGGCGAACCTTTCGGTGCAGCAGGTGGAGTCGATTCTACTGCATGAACTGGCGCACATCCGGCGCTATGACTACCTGGTGAATTTGTTGCAGACCTCGATGGAAGGACTGCTGTTCTATCATCCCGCGATGTGGTGGATCTCCAATGTGATTCGCGCGGAACGGGAGAAATGCTGTGACGATGTGGTGGTTGCCATTCATGGCAATGCCCATGAATACGCCACGGCTCTGGCGGCGCTTGAAGACAATCGATGGACATTGAATAGCGCAGGGATGGCGGCCACGGGGGGCGATTTGATGAATCGAATTCGCAGGCTGCTGGGTCAGCCGGGCAATAACAATCATCTTGCGCCCGTGTTTTCCGCGGCACTTCTTACGGTGATCGGCGCAGTGGTGCTGGCGGCGTGGCAGGCGCCACCGGCGTCTTCGGCGAATCCGGCTTTTGGCAAGTGGCTGAATGAGGACGTGGTCTACATCATCAAGGGCGAGGAGAAGTCCGCGTTCGAGCACTTGCGGACGGACTCCGAGCGCGAGCAGTTCATCAAACAATTTTGGATCCGCCGCGATCCGACTCCGTCTACGCCCGAGAATGAAGCCAAGGAATCACACTACCGGCGTATCGCCTATGTGAACGAGCGGTTCGATGCCGGCACGATTCCGGGTTGGAAGAGCGACCGTGGCAGGGTCTACATTACTTACGGTCCGCCCGATGAAATCGAATCCCATCCTTCCGGGGCGAAGTACGACCGGCCAAGCGAGCAAGGGGGCGGAGTTACTGCTACGTTCCCCTTTGAGAAGTGGTTGTATCGGAGGATTCCGGGTGTGGGAAACAATGTACTGATCGATTTTGTGGACCGGTCTGGTTTGGGCGAGTACAAACAGACTTCCGATCCGAATGGCTCTCTATTTCAATCGACGACGCCGGGTGCGCAGGCCTACGTCATGATTACGCCGGAGCGGCGCGCGTCGATGGGTATTCCGCTTGACTTCGAGGCTAAGCAATATTCGGTCTCGCTCTCTGTCAGGACCTCCGGCGGGCAGAACCGGTGGAAGTCCTCGACGGTTGTCAGTTTGTGCAAAGACTCGCCGCAGACTTCCGGTTGTTTGCAGCGGCCCATTTTTGCGCTTGAGACCAATCCGTTGGAGGCTGGAACGTACATGCTGGAGGCGATTGTGACGGACGGTTCCGGGCTCAAAACACGTTCGTATTCGGTGGACTTTTCGATCAAGTAGTGAGCGCGGCGCGGCCCTCGCCTACCTGCTGACGCCACATGGCGTAGTAGAGGCCCTTGCGTTCTAGCAGCGCTTCATGGCGGCCGAACTCGACGATTGTTCCGCGTTCCAGGACATAGATGCGGTCGGCGTGGAGGACGGTGGAGAGGCGGTGGGCGATCAGAATGGTGATTGCCTCTTTGGTGATGGCCACTTCGCGGATGGTCTGGCTGATGTCCTCTTCGGTGAGCGAATCGAGTGACGAAGTGGCTTCGTCAAAGACCAGGAGCTGGGGCCTTCGAAGCAGAGCGCGGGCGATGGCGAGACGCTGCTTTTCACCGCCGGATACCTTGACGCCGCCTTCGCCGATTACCGTATCGAGGCCACGGTCGGCGCGGGCCAGTAACGATTCCACGGCTGCTTGGCGCAGGACATCCATGCATTGTTGGTCTGTTGCGCCTGGACGAACGAACAACAGGTTTTCGCGGATGGATCCGCTGAACAGTTGCGCGTCCTGAGTTACGAAACCGATCCGTTCGCGGAAGCCATCGATTTCGATTTCATCCTCGCGCATTCCGTTGTAGAGGATGTGTCCTTCGCGAGGCCGGTAGAGTCCCACCAGCAGCTTTACAAGGGTTGTCTTGCCTGAGCCGGACGGACCTACGAAGGCAATTGTTTCGCCGCGTGAGACGGAGAATGAGATTCCTTTGAGCGCGGGTTTGTTTGCCGATTGGTGTTTAAAGCCTACGTCCTCGAATCGCAGCGTTTCGAGCTCGGTTATGGGGACAGGGTGCTCTGGACGAGGCTCCGGGGGCATGGCGAGAATCGTCTCGAAGTTTTGCAATGAGACTTCGGTTTCGCGGTAGGTATTCACTACGTTGCCGAGTTCCTGCAACGGTCCGAAAATGAAGAACGAGTAGATGAAGAGCGAGAAGAACTGACCTACGGTGATGCGCTGGGTGAAGATGAGGTAGAGCATCAGAAAGAGGATGGAGGTGCGCAACAGGTTGACGAAGGTGCCTTGGATGAAGCTTAGGCTGCGCAGGTAGCGGACCTTTTTCAGTTCGAGCTTGAGGATCTTCGCGGTGGTGGCGTTCAGGCGCGCGATCTCCTGCTGCGCCAGGCCGAGGCTCTTTACCAGTTCAATGTTGCGCAGGGATTCCGTGGTGGATCCGGCCAGGGCTGTGGTTTCGGCTACGATGACCTTTTGCACTTCCTTGATCTTCCGGCTGAGCACGGAACTTAGACCGCCCAGCAGAGGGATGGTCATCAGATAGGCCGGTGCGATGGACCAGTGCACCTGTGATGCATACACCATGACGAAAATAACGCCGATGAGCGTGGTGAAAAGCAAATTTACGGCTACGTTGATTAGCTTCTCCACGTCGGTGCGAACCTTCTGGAGTTTGCCTAGCGTTTCTCCGCTGCGCTGATCTTCAAACTGCGCGTAGGGGAGTTCGAGGGAGTGGCGGATGCCGTCCGCGTAGATTCGCGCGCCTACCTGCTGCGTGATGAGGTTGACGAAATAGTCCTGGAAGTTCTTTGCTACACGCGAGACGAAGGCTACACCGACAGCCGCGCCCAGCAGCACGCTGACTCCGCGGATGAATTGGGCGCTGCTGTATTCCTTGTAGCGGGTGGCGTACGAATCAATGATGTGACGGAAGATTAGCGGGTCTAGCAGCGAGAAGACCTGGTTGATTGCCGCTAACACCAGCGCGGCGGTAACGAGTTTCCAGTAATCCCGCAGGTAGCGATAGAGTGTGACCATTTACTCCACTTTACTGTGGCGGGAATGCGTACCGCTATATGATGAATTGGTGCCGCGCTTCTTCGTTGTGATCCTGCTTTGCCTTGCCTTGGTAGCGATGGGTTGCGCGCATGGGCGAAAGCCGATACAGGTGGTGGCCGAGGCGGATCCGGGCCGGACGCGTTTTGAGACTTACTGCGCCGGGTGCCATTTGAACGAAGGTCCGTTCATGAGGGGGGAAGCGCCGCCATTGGAAGGACCTTCGTGGGTGGACAGGCCTGAAGGTCTGGTAATCCGAATTGTGCTGCACGGATTGAGGGGACCGATTGAAGTTGCCGGCAAGGCCTACAACCAGGAGATGCCCGGCTTCGGACCGGTTTTGAGCGATTCCGATATCGCACTGCTGCTGTCATACGCCCGCAAGCGCTTCGGCGGGGTGGACACTCCGGTTTCGGCTGAGGCAGTCGCCTCGATTCGCGCTGCCCATCGGGACCGGAAGGCTTTTTGGACTGCGGATGAACTGCTTAAGGTACCGTGACCTACTTGCGTCCTAGCCCGAACTCACTGCCCACTTCCACGACTTTGCCATCACGGAAATGAACCTCGAAATATTTTGAACCGCTGACGGGGACGCCGTTTTCGTCTTTCAGGGTAGCGATCAGCTTTCTCGTTTTTGCGTCGAAGACATCCGGGGTGTGGGTCCAGACATACTTGCCGTCCAGGCTGAAAGTGACCCAGCCGTGCCCGCCCTGCGAGAGGTCGACTTCGCCCTTGGGTTCGGGCGGCATTTTCGTGGCGTCGTAAATGAACAGCTTCTTGCCGACCTGATCGCTGATCCACAATTCTTTTTCATCCGGGGTGAGTGCCGCTCCATGAGTCCGATGGGCAATGTGTTCCTTTCCCGCAAAGACGCGATAGGGGATTTTGCCGGTATCCAGATCTACTACGTCAAAGCCGACGTGATCGCCGAGGCAGACGTAGGCGATGCGGTTGCGGCTATCCATGGTGTATGGGAAGATGCCGCGTTCGCCCACATCCTTGATCTGGCGGATGACTTTTTCGTTGCGCGTGTCGAAGACGGTCAACATGGTCTGGCTGCCGAGGTATAAGAAGCGGCCGTTGTTACTAACTAGGCTGTTGTGGGCCGCCGGGCCGACGGTGATGCGCTTGATGAGTGCGCCGGTCTCCGCGTTCAGCACGAGCATTCCTCCGTCAGCTCCCAGGTACCAGTAGCCGGTGGGAACGTAGATCTTCTTGCCGTCCTTGGTGATGGCCGATCGATCGGCGCCTGCTTCGTACGTTTTATCCCAGACGATCTTCTCGGTTTCCAAATCGAAGGCGCCCACGCGGCGATTGCTGGTGGAGAAGTAGGCGCTGTGCGTCTTGAGGTTTCCAGTGAAGCCGCGGAGACCTTCGCTGAAAGCAGGGATATCGATGCGGCGCACGAACTTGTGCCCCTGGTCGATATCGAAAACCAGAATGCCCTGGCCGGAACGATAATCTTTCTGCGCTGCATCGGGGGTGCTGATGTAGAGATATCGTTTTACAGGCGATTGGCCAAAGGCGAGGGTGGAGATGGCGAGGAAGAGCGCTACAAACGAGGTCGACGGCTGCATGGGTTGGATTCTACTTGTGGGGATGCGAGATGTCAAGGCGCTGTGTCCGGCGCTGTGTCCGGCGCTGACATCGACGGGCACCGGAGGTAGCCAGGGCGGGGGAGATTCCGATGTGCTCCGGATAAAGCAAGCGGTCCTCAGTTTTCGGGAGAAAAATCATCTCTCGGCGCCACTTCAGTTGGGTGGACCGCGGCACCGGAAACGCGCTAAACTCGAATCACTTTTGGGGAAAGCTGGCCGTCCGGTCAGAGTTGTCAATCCACTCTTGAGGATTTACGAATGAAGAAGGCGATTGCCTTTGCGCTTTTTTGCGCCTTTCCCCTGCTTGCGCAAAGCACCGGCCGCTTAAGCGGCAAAGTAGAAGACATCACGGGGGCAGCCATTCCAGGCGCCTCCGTTGACCTCACTCTCCCGGGCAACAAAACTCCTGTATACAGTTCTAAGACTTCGGCCGAAGGCTTCTACAGTTTCATCGGGCTGCGTGCCGGACGGTATGACCTGAAGGTGCAGGCGCCGGGATTCCAGGACTATGTCGCCGGCGCGATCGACGTAGATCCGGGCAGGGAACTTACTCTCACCGCCATCAAGATGACAGTGGCGGGAATGATCGAATCCATTGATGTGGTGGCGCAATCCACCGGTGTGCAGACGGCCAATGCGGAGATCTCCACCACGGTGACGATGCATCAGATCTTGAACCTTCCGGTGTTGGACCGGCAAGTAATCGCGCTAATTCAAACGCAGGCAGGCGTCTCGCATTCACGAGGGTTTACCGCAATCAACGGTTTGCGTACCTCCACCGCGAACGTTACGCTGGACGGCATCAATATCCAGGACAATTTCTTCCGCCGGAATTCGCTCGATTTCCTTCCAAACCGGCCCAGTATCGATCAGGTGGCCGAATTCACCATTGTGACTTCCAATGCGAATACTACCGTAGGGGGCGGTGTCTCGCAGGTCATCATGAGTACGCCGTCGGGTAGCAATGAATTCCACGGCAACGCGTATTGGTATAACCGCAACAGCGCATTTTCCGCCAATAGCTGGTTCAACAATCGGGATGGAATCGCCAATCCGTTTCTCAATCAGAATCAGATCGGCGGCACGGTGGGCGGCCCTATCCTGAAGAACAAACTGATGTTCTTTGGAGGCTATGAAGTATTACGCAACCGGCAGCAGACTTCACTCAACCGGCGGATCCTGACGGCGGACGCGCGAAACGGCATCTTCACCTACAACGACGGCGCCACTACGCGAAAAGTGAACGTGCTGCAAGCGGCTGGTGTATCTATCGATCCGGCGATGAAGGCGATTCTCGATCAGGTGCCCCTGCCGGACAAGATCAACAATTTCCGCACAGGGGATAGCAGCGCCGCGCAGTTGCGTAATACGGCCGGCTATGCGTTCTTGGCGCGCAACAACATCACGCGCGACAACGTCACCGGCAAGCTGGACTATCTGGCGTCCACCAAACATGTGATCGGCGGCACCTACCTTTGGAACAACGAGTTTGCGGACCGCAGCGACGCCCAGAGCGATTCCACCGCCAATACAAACGGCTTCGGCACGCTGCCGCTGGTTTATACCGACGCCTCCCGCAAACTGGGCACCATGAGTTGGCGCTGGAACCCAACGCCGCGTTTCACCAACGAACTGCGCGGCGGCTTTAACTATGCCCCCAGCATATTTAAGGGGAACGATCTGGCTACCAGGAACCAATACGTGCGGTCGCTGTTTTCGAACCCGCAAACCAATTTCCTGCCCAACGCGCGCGATACCAGAACCTACCACTTGACCGGCACCGCCAGCTATACGCAAGGCCGGCATTCTGTTCAATTCGGTTTCAACATGCAACAACTGCGCATTCGGCTCGCTGATGAGTCCACCACGCTTCCCAGCTACACCATTGGAATCGGTAGCGGCAATACCGGGTTGTCGAACGCGGTTCTGCCTGGGGCAGGGAACACTGATCTTGCCGCTGCCAATAACCTGCTGGCGCATCTGGCGGGCTATGTGACCAGCTATACCCAGACTTTCAATGTGCGCAGCCGCGCATCGGGCTATGTGCCCGGTGGCAGCGTGCAACATATGCGATGGAGGAACTACGCCTTCTTTGCGCAGGACACCTGGAAGGTGCGGCCCCGGCTTACACTGAATGCCGGCGTTCGTTGGGAGCCGTTTCTCCCCGTGGATGAACGGGATTCGCTCGCGTTGCTGCCGGTGCTGGTGAATGGAAATCCGATTGAGACTTTTCGCACCAACGCCACGCTTGATTTCGCGGGCTCGGCCGTGGGACGCCCCTGGTACAAATCGGACTTCAACAATTTCGCTCCGAACGTTGGCGTGGCGTGGGACGTTTTCGGCGATGGTAAGACATCCGTGCGCGCGGGATATTCGGTCAGTTTCATCAACGACAATGTAATTGCCACCGTGCGCAATAACGTGCTGACCAATCGAGGCTTGGCCACGCAGTCGGCGCGTACCGGACTCAGCGGACAAGTGTCGGCCGGGCTGCCGCCTATTCCGGCGCCGGTTTTCAAAGTTCCCAGCACTTTTGCCGACCAATACGCCAATAACCGGTCGGTTGCCTTCGGAATTCCCGACCCCAATCTGGCCACTCCTTACGTGCAGCAGTGGAATCTCTCGATTCAAAGAGAGATCAAGGGCGCGGTGGTGGAGGTGCGGTACCTTGCCAACAAAGGTACGAAGCTCTACCGCGGAATTGACTATAACCAGGTGGACATCAATGCGGGGGGCTTTCTGCAGGATTTCCTGCGGGCTTATCGCAACGGCAATCTGTCGCGGGCGGCTGGCAAGGGGTTCGACCCGAACTTTAATGCCGCCATCGGGGGCAGCCAACCGCTCACCGTCTTCCCGCTGTTGGGCGCGGGCCTGCCATTGATCACCGGAGCCGCCGGAGCCGCATACCGCAATTTGATTGACCGCGGTGAGGTGGGCGAACTCGCATTTGAATATCAACGCGACGCCAGAAACGGCCCGATCAACTTCTTCCACAATCCAGTCAGCCTGGGGACGAATTTGCTGACGAACTACAGCAATTCCAGCTATCAATCGCTGCAAATGGACGTAACGCACCGGTTTCGCGGCGCAGTCTCTTTGCAGGCGAATTATGTATATGGAAAGGTACTGAGCGATTCCGGGACGGAGACCGACGAACAGTTCGAGGCGTTTCTCGACATCAACAATCCGAAAATTGAACGGGCGCGAGCCACCTATGATCTTACGCATGCCTTCAAGGCGAATGGATTCTGGGAACTGCCGGTTGGAAGCGGGCACCGGTTAGACTATCGTCCGCTCGGGCGCGTCATTGGCGGTTGGACACTGGGTGGCACCATGTTCTGGCAGTCTGGAGCGCCATTCTCGATCCTGTCGCAGCGATCCACGGTAAACCGTTCCGGACGGTCCACCGTGAACACCGCTAACACGACATTGAACAAGAGCCAGCTGGATGAAATTATGGGACTGCGCTTCACCGGTGACGGTCCCTTCTTTATTGCGCAGTCGGCAATCAGTCCGGCTGACGGGCGGGGCGCGGCGTCCGACGGCACGCCCGCATTCCCAGGGCAAGTGTTTTTCAACCCTGGTCCCGCAACGCTGGGAGCGCTGCAGCGGCGCATGTTCTCAGGCCCAGCGGCATTCAATCTGGACATGGCGGTGATCAAGCGAGTGAAGATTACCGAAAGACAGTCCATGGACATTCGCATGGATGCGCTGAATGCGCTGAACCATCCCACTTTCTTTATTGGGGATCAGGTTCTGGATTCCACCACCTTCGGCCGGGTGACGTCGACCGCGTTCGACCGGCGGATCGTACAGTTCGCAGTGAAGTACAGTTTCTAAACCAGATTGAAATGGCAGAGAATGAGGGGAGACTCTCCTTATGCGTATTCTGCTGCTGTTTCTGTCCGCGCTGATAGTGGCGCAGTTGCCGTCGACTGCCGCGGTTAGTTTCAACCGTGATATTCGTCCCATCATGTCCGATACATGCTTCCGGTGCCATGGCCCGGACAAGAGTTCGCGCATGGCCGGAATGCGGCTGGATATTCGCGAAGAAGCGTTGAAGCCGACCAAGAGCGGGGTGACGCCGATTGTGCCGGGAAAGCCGGAAGCCAGCGCCATTGTGGAACGCGTATTCGCTGCCAGCGCCGCCAAGCTGATGCCGCCTAAATACAGCCACAAGGAACTGACCGGCCAGCAGAAGGAGACGATCAAGCAGTGGGTTGCCGAAGGCGCGAAGTACGAAGGACATTGGGCTTATCAACCGGTACACCGTCCCGCACCTCCTGCGGCGAATCCGGACTTGAATCCGGCCTTGCATCCAATTGACGGATTCATCCAGCAGCGGCTGGCGCAGGAAGGGCTAAAACCGTCGCCTGAGGCAGATCGGCGCACGCTCATCCGCCGCGTGACCCTCGATTTGACCGGCTTGCCGCCGTCGCCGGCAGAAGTAAAACAGTTTCTCTCCGACTCGTCTCCAGAGGCTTATGAGAAGGTGGTGGACCGTTTGCTCGCGTCCCCGGGCTATGCCGAAAAGCAGGCCATGCACTGGTTGGACGCGGTTCGTTATGCGGACACATGCGGTTTTCACGGCGACAACCCGTTTCCGGCGTGGCCCTATCGCGACTATGTGCTGCGGGCATTTCGCGACAACAAGCCGTTCGACGAATTCACCCGGGAACAGCTTGCCGGCGACTTGATGGAAAACGCTTCGCGTGATCAGTTGGTGGCGTCGGCGTATAACCGCATGAACCGCACGTCGGCCGAAGGCGGCTTGCAGCCCAAGGAATATCTGGCGAAGTATGGCGCGGACCGCGTGCGTACTACCAGCGTTGTCTGGCTGGGCAGCACCATGGGATGCGCGGAGTGCCACGATCATAAATTTGACCCGTTCTCCGCGAAAGACTTCTATTCGATGAAGGCGTTCTTCGCCGACATCAAGGAGACTGGGCTGGTTCCGGACAAGGGACCGAAGGCATGGGGAACGCTGCTGGCATTGCCAACCGAGGCGCAGACGGCACGGTTGGAATCGCTGAAGAGCCGCATCGAAGCGTTGAAAGAAAAGATGGAACCCGCAGGCCAGGTGCGAGACGAACGGCGCACCGCATGGGAACGGCAGATTCTGGCGCAATATGAAGCGGGACACCTAGCGTGGCTGACACAGCGGCCGGTGAGCGTGGCCTCAAAGAATGGCGCGAAGTTTGAGATCTACAATGGCAACTTCGTCGATGCCACCCCCAACACCGGATCTTCGATTGCTCCAGCGAAAGTACGGGGCGAGGGACTGATTGTTGCTAGCGGACCGAATCCCGACAATGAAACCTATACCGTGACGCTCAAGCCAGGCGCAGGCATGTGGACGGCGCTGGGTTTGGAGGTGGTGCAGGATGAATCGCTGCCGGGTTTAGGCTTCGCTCGCGGGGCGGACCGCTTTGTGGTTTCCGAAGTGGAAATGGAGATAGGCGGAAAGCCAGTCCCGTTTGGCTTTGCTTCTTCCAATACCGTCGCCTCGTCTGCCGAGTTGCCCGCCATGGCCGCGATAGACGCCAACGCAGAGACCGGCTGGGGGCTGAATACTTACAGTGATGCGCGCGTCCCGTTCCTGGCGTTGCGCTTTGCTGACAAGCTGACCACGGATGCGGCGAGTTTGATTACCGTTCGGTTGCGGCACGATTCCAGCACCCGCCGCGCCACGCTCGGCCGGTTTCGGTTGGCGCTTTCCACCACGGAAAAGCCGTGGCCCGAAGCCAATCCACCCGCGGAAGATCATAAACCGGGCGGCCTTCCGGACGATGTAGCCAAAGCGCTGGCCATTGCCGAAGACAAACGCACTGCCGATCAACGCAAGGCAGTGGACCAGCTCTTTGTCTGGTCAACCAGCGCCGACGTGCTGGAGTTGGCGAAGTTGGAGGCCGCGCGCGGCATGTTGGACACTGCCATTGCACGCGTGGTGGTGAGTGAGGCAACCGCCCCGGAAGAGACTCGCATTCTGGCGCGCGGCAATTTTCTGGACGAGAGCGGGGAAGTGGTGCAGCCTGCGATTCCCGCGTTCTTAGGCAAGCTGGATACGCGGCAGCGGGCCACGCGATTGGATTTGTCCAATTGGCTGGTATCGAAGGACAATCCGCTGACGGCGCGCGTCTTCGCGAATCGTATGTGGCGTCTGCTGTTTGGGACAGGACTTTCCAAGGCGCTGGACGATGTTGGCTCGCAGGGCGAATGGCCAACCCATCCGGAATTGCTGGATTGGCTGGCCGCGGAATTCATGGCCCCAACTTACAAGGCGAACGGCGCGCATGGTTGGAACGTGAACCACCTGATTCGCACCATTGTCATGAGCCAGACCTACCGGCAATCGTCGAACAGCAATCCACAGCTCGACGAGAAGGACCCGTTCAACCGGCTGCTGGCGCGCCAAAGCCGCTATCGCGTGGACGCGGAATCAGTTCGGGATATGGCGCTGACAGTCTCTGGCCTGATGAAGGAGAAGTTTGGCGGGCCCAGTGTGAAGCCGTACGAACCGGATGGGTACCTGGTGGCGCTGAACTTTCCGAAGCGCGAATACGCGGCGAGCCATGGGGACGATCTTTACCGCCGGGGCCTGTACACTCACTGGCAGCGAACGTTCCTGCACCCGGAGATGATGACGTTCGATGCGCCGTCGCGCGAAGAGTGCATGGTGAACCGGGTGACGTCAAACACACCCTTGCAGGCGTTGGCGTTGTTGAACGATCCGGTGTTTGTGGAAGCGGCGCGCGTGTTTGCGCAGAACATTCTGCAAGCCGCGGCTGGCGGCGTGCAGGTGCAAATTCAATGGGCTTTCGAGAAGGCGTTGAACCGCCCGGCTACGGCACAGGAGACCGGCATTCTGATGGATCTCCATCATAAGAGCCTGGTCCGGTTCCAGGCAGCCCCGGAGTCGGCGAAAGAACTGGTGCAAGTGGGCGAGGCTCCGTTTATCCAGCGGCAGAAGCCCGTCGAACTGGCGGCCATGATGACCGTGGCCCGCGCGATTTTGAATCTTCACGAAGCGATCACCAGGAACTAGCGCCATGAACCCTCAAGAGCAATCCATACTGAACATTCATCGCCGTACGTTTCTGGGCCGTGGCGTGGCCGGATTGGGCCTCTTCGCTTTGCGGAACCTGATGGCCGCGGCAATTTCGCCATCCAAGGGCGTGGTGGATCCGCTGCATCACGCGGCCAAGGCCAAGCGCATTATCTTTCTTTATCAAGCCGGCGGGCCATCGCACCTGGAAACCTTCGACAGCAAACCGAAGCTGGCCGAGATGCATGGCAAGGCGATGCCGGATTCCTTCACCAAAGGCCAGCAGATTGCCCAACTGCAAGGAAAACCGCTGATCTGCTTTGGACCGCAGCATGGCTTCCAAAAATTCGGCAAATCGGGACAGGAGATTTGCGATCTGTTCCCGCACATCGGCAGCGTGGCCGATCAGGTTTGCATTGTGCGTTCCATGTTTACCGAACAGATCAACCACGACCCGGCGCACACGGTGATGAATACCGGATCGATTATCACAGGACGGCCCAGCATGGGTTCCTGGCTGCACTACGGGCTGGGTGCGGAGACTGAAGATCTACCCGGCTTCGTGGTGTTGATGTCGGCCGGGCGCGGCGGACAGATGCAGCCGATTGCGGCCAGGCAGTGGTCGGCGGGCGTCTTGCCCAGCAAGTTTCAGGGCGTCAAGCTGAATTCCATTGGCGACCCGGTGCTCTACATCAAGAATCCGAACGGAATGAATGCGGCGGAGCAGCGCGATTCCATCGACGCCATCAACGCGCTGAATCGAGCGGAATATAAGGCTGTCCCCGACCCGGAGATTCTGACGCGCGTGGCGCAATACGAAATGGCGTTCAAGATGCAGACCAGCGTGCCGGGTCTGGTGGACATGAGCCAGGAGCCGAAGCACTTGATGGAGGCTTACGGCGCCAAACCGGGCGATGGGTCGTTTGCCTCGAATTGTTTGCTGGCGCGGCGGCTGGCTGAGCGCGGCGTACGATTCATTCAGCTCTATCACCGCGATTGGGATCATCATGGCGCAGTGAAGACCGGCGTTGCGTTTAAGGCGGAAGAGGTGGACCGCCCCGTGGCCGCGCTGATCAACGATCTGAAGCAGCGCGGCATGTTGGACGACACGTTGATTGTGTTCGGCGGCGAGTTTGGCCGCACGCCGATGTCGCAAGGCGGCGACGGCCGTGATCATCACATCAAGGGCTTTTCGTTCATGCTGGCCGGCGGCGGAGTGAAAGGCGGCATCACCTATGGCGCGACTGACGAGTTGGGTTATGCCGCGGTAGAGAATCCGGTGAGCGTGCACGATTTCCATGCGACGATGCTGCACTTGTTGGGGATCGATCACAAGCGGTTGACCGTTAAGTTTCAGGGACTGGATTTGCGGCTGACGGGAATTTCGGGTGATGTGGTGCGGGATATTTTGGTCTAAGGCTGCCTGGAGAAGGGCGTGGGCGGTTTCGTCGAAGAGCCCGCGGCAACGCTCCGCGACCAAATGGGGCCAAGTCTTCCACACGGATCACGCTCGGGCGGAGCCCGGCCTTCAAGGAAGCGTTGCCGGTTTCGTTGGCTGTTATATACGGCTAGGTGCACGTAGCCGTCAGACAACAAAATTAGGAATGTTGTTTTAACCGATCGGCGCAACTCGTGCCAGAGGCGCCAGATGCCCATGGCATCCGGCAGATCGACGGCGCAACCCGAGTAACATCATCGCTGGCGGATCTCACTGTCCGTCTCCGATTCGTCGAACCGGGCCCTTAACGTGGAAAGTCATCTAGAATGAATTCTGCCGGACTTCCTCTTATGATCAATCTGCTCCATTTATCCGATCTTCACTTCGGCTTCGACCGGGATCAAACCGCCATGGACCAGCGCGCCGCCTGTCTCGATCTGCTGGTCAAAGAGCTTACCAACCTGACCGCAGATTGGAAGCCGCACGTACTCGTCATCTCGGGCGATCTGTCCTGGCAGGGAAAGCCTGAGGGCTACACGGAACTGGCGAAGTGGCTCAGAAATAAACTGCTTCCGGCCACCGCACTCAAGCCAGCGGACTGCATCATCTGCCCGGGCAATCATGACCTGGATCAGAAGGTTGCGGGCAGTTTGTTGGGGCAGACGCAGAATTCGGCTGACCCGGACCGGGTGCTACATCCAGACCGCCTCGACGACGGCTTCGTCAGACCATTCGTCTCATTCGTCAAGTTCGCCACGACGTTCCGCATCCCTGCGCCCCATTTACGGCAAAAGCCCAACCATCTCGCCGGCATCCGTCGGCTTCACGGCATACAATTCGTCACCCTGAACACGGCATGGTTTTGCCGAGACAGCAAGACGGATCGCGGCAACCTGTGGCTGGGTCTGCCGCAACTTAAGTCGTTGCTGCCGCCCGACGCGGAGGATTACGATCAACTGCCGCTCACCGTGGCCGTGTTACATCATCCACCGGAGTGGTTTGCAATCGCGGAGCTAAACGCGTACGACAACCGCCCCAGCACCTATGAGTACTTGGCTGCGCGCTCGCACGTGATTCTCTCCGGTCACACCCACGGCGCATTGAAACGGCCCAACCGCTACATTGACCGCGCGCGGCTGTTTATAGCCGGTGCGACCTACGACAACCACCAATACCGCAACAATTTCTCGCTACTCCAGATCGACCCCTCTGCCCGCACCATTACGCAACGCCCCTGGGAACTCGACCCGCGCATACCCAAGTGGGAGGAAAAGAAGCAGGAAACCTATTCCTTGCGCACCGAAAAGTCAGGACGGGGCAGCCGAAATCCCGGCAAATACATTGCATGGTTGAAGGATAAAACCCAAACCATCGACCTGAATCAACTGAAGGCCGGGCCGCAGGATATTCCACCCCCCGCCATCGATGTGCTGTACATGAAGCTGATGACCGCGGCGCCCGCGTTAAAGCCCGAAGCGCCGGAACGCCCGAAGCCAGTCGCCCTGGAACAGGCCTTGCAGAACCGCAAGCTGGTAATTGAAGGTAAGCCGGGCAGTGGCAAAACCACCTTCGTGCGCTGGATCGCGTGGATGCTGTGCCGTCCGGCCGGGCCCCCCAGTGGGTTCCCGGTCGAAGGTTTCCCGTTACTGGTGCGGATCAACCAGTTGGATCAGCATATTCACAATACCTTGAAAAAGCGCGCTACCGGAGATCCTTCGCAACAGGTGGAGGCGCGTTGGATTCCGCATTTTCTGGCCTCGCAAGGCTGGGATCTGGACGAGGTGTTCTTTGCCGAAAAGATGCAGGAGAAGAATTCCGTCCTGCTACTCGATGGCCTGGACGAAGCCGCCAACCAGCCGCGCCGTGAAAGCATGGTGCAGATGATTCAAATGGCAGCGGCTCAATATGAGTGCCACTTGGTGGTCACGACACGTCCAGGCGCAGATGAAGGCAGGGCCACCCTGGACGGGTTTGTAAAAGCAAGAATTGAGGAACTGGACGACGCCGGTATCGACGCCTTCCTGTTGCAGTGGTGCCGCTGGCTCAAGCGCGGCGATGAGACGGCCGCGCAGGATTACTACAAGGATCTTCGCCCCGCTGTAGCGGTTCCCGCAATCCACATCCTGGCTCGAAATCCACTGATGCTCACCGCGCTGGCCGTCTTGCATCTGCGGCGGTTCCGCCTTCCCGAGCAGCGTGCCCAGCTCTACGAACAAATCATGGAATGGTTGGCCGACCAGGCCGTGGAAAAGAAACCGGAACAGTGGCGAAGTGGTGAGTTATTAGACCGCTTCGGAAGACTCGCGCTGGGAATGCAGGAATGGAAAGGAGGGCAGAAGCTGCGCATCGGAATCGATACCGCGGCGGGGCTCCTGGCACGCCCCGGTGAATCCATCGAACCATTCCGCAGCTTCCTGGAAGAGGCGCAAATCAACTGCGGAATCGTGACGCTGCAGGACGGGGAGATCGCCTTCTGGCACCGCAGCTTTCAGGAATATCTCGCTGCCCGCACGCTCTCCATGCTCACTGACGCCGATTTAGCGGCGCACGCTAAGAAAGTTCTCTATTCGCCGGAAGGGCGCGAAGTTTTGCCGCTCCTGGCCGGCCGGATGGTCGAATCCGGGAAGGAGCGCTTGGCCGAACTGTTCGAGATCCTCACCAGCGATGCAGCCGGACAAACGACTCTAAAGCGCAAGGCGCATGCGATGGGAGTGCTGGGCAACATGATCTCGGACTTGACGCCGGCGCAAACCACTCCCGAGAGCCCAAAGTCCGCCGGAAGCGAGTCTGGTTTGCGCGACGTTCCAGGAAGCAAGGCGCATGCCACAGGAATGGGCAACGAGTTCCCCGGCTTGACTCCGAACAAATATAAGCTGAGCGGACCGGCACAAACGCAATTCGACCGCTTAAGCGAGACTGTGCTGGCAATCTTTGAAAAGGGCAAGACCCGGAACATCGGATTGAAGACCAGGGTGGATGCCGCGGAAGCTCTCGATCACGCGAGCCAGTCGCGCCTGCTCCTGCCCGGTGATCCGAAATACTGGGTCAAGATTCCCGGCGATACGTTCACCATCGGGGATCCAGAGGCCTTTCAAAGCCTGCCGCTTAAACGGGTCACCGTCGCCACGTTTGAGGTCGGGCGGTTCCCGGTGACGGTGTGGGAATACGGTAAATATCTCACGGATGCCATCCAAGACCCGCCGCTGCAGTGGGACGAACAGCAATCGCATCCAGGGCGTCCGGTAACGAACGTGTCCTGGCATGATGCTCGCAGTTACTGCGAATGGGCCGACAGGAAATGGAACATCCGCTGCACCTTACCTACCGAAAAGCAGTGGGAGTTCGCGGCGCGCGGCCCGGAGAGTCGCACCTACCCCTGGGGGCCGGAAGAGCCCGATGAGTACCTGGCAAATTTCGGCAGGAAAGTCGGTGAACCGTCTCCGGTCGGCATGTTCCCCGACGGGAGTACGCCGCAGGGAGTTGCCGACATGGCGGGCAATATTTGGGAGTGGGTGGACGCCTGGTACGACAATAAGAAAGAGGTTCGTGTACTGCGGGGCGGTTCGTTGATTCAACTTTGCTACTTACCTCCGCGCGGCCATCCGCTTCTGGGTTCTGCCTGGCGACAGGAGCGCTAGTTTCGGGTTCCGTTGTGCCCGGGAAGTGGTTTTGTGATTCTTTTTGCTTTTTCGGTTGCCGGCGAAGCCGGAGAAAAATTTTTACGGAGGGCATCTGCCAACCAAGCCTCAAGACAGCGCGCCGGTGGTTGTGGGCAAAGCATACGATTTCGTGTTGTGGCTTCTGCCGAAGGTGGAAACGTTTCCGCGGTCGCACCGGTTCACCGTGGGCGAGCGCTTGAGTGCACATGGCCTGGACGTGCTGGTAATCCTGACAGAGGCCGCCTACACCACCAGCAAGGAGGAACTCTTAGGGCAGGCAAACCGCAAAATAAACGCCACGCGCATCTTGCTGCGTCTGGCCAAGGATCTAAAGCTGCTCTCGCTTGACGGCTACGCGTTTGCGGCGGAACGGCTAGACGAAATCGGCCGCATGGCCGGCGGGTGGCGCAAGATCGCGCTAAAGCGCCAATGAAGCGTACCGGCGGGCTCTGGCCGGAAATAGTGACCTTCTCGAATCTCTTGCGCGCCGCGGAAAAGGCCTCCGCCGGAAAACGAACCAGGCCGGATGTAGCGGCATTCCTGATAAACCTGGAAGTGGAGTTGCTCCAACTGCAACGGGAACTGTCCCAGGGTTGCTACCGGCCCGGCCCCTACCGCAGTTTCACGGTGTCGGATCCCAAACCCCGCCAGATCTCCGCCGCTCCATTTCGCGACCGCGTGGTGCATCATGCGCTCACCCAGGTAGTGGAGCCGATTTTCGAACGCCGCTTTTCAAAGTCCTCCTTCGCCTGCCGCGTGGGAATGGGCACGCATGCCGCCATCCGGCAAGCCCAACAGGGCGCGCGGAACTTCCCCTATGTTCTGAAGTGCGATGTCCGGAAGTACTTCGCCTCCATCGACCATGACATCCTCAAGAACCTGTTGGGGAAAGTACTGAAGTGTCCTCCGACGCTGGATCTGGCGGCGCGCATCATCGATGGTTCCAATCCGCAGCAGGATGTGGCTGCCTACTTTCCGGGCGACAACTTGTTCACTCCGTACTACCGCAGACGCGGCCTGCCGCTGGGGAATCAGACTTCTCAATTTTTCGCTAACGTTTACCTGAACCCAGTAGACCAACTTTTGGAACGGCAGTGGCGCCCTGGCGTTTACGCTCGCTACGTGGACGACCTGCTGGTCTTTGACAGCTCGCTGCAGCATCTGCGTCAGATCAAGGCATCGATTCAGCGGGAGTTGTGCGGCCTGCGGCTCCACTTGCACCCGGGCAAGTCTCGCATTCACCGCGTGGCCGACGGCGTTACGTTCCTGGGTTGGCGTATCTTTCCGCATCACGCGCGCCTGGTGCGCCCAAACGTGATGCGCTTCCGCCGGCGAATGCGCCACCTGCAGGAGTGCTATGCAAATGGGGACATGACGTGGAATGACATCGAGCAGGCGGTCCGGGCGTGGTTGGCGCACGCCGCCCACGGGGACACCTGGAATCTTCGCGAACGCCTGCTCAACGAGTTCTCCTTTACGGGAGGACGGCGTACGATCTGAACTGCGGGGCGGTTCGTGGAACAACAATGCAACGAACCTCCGCGCGGCCAACCGCAACAGGAATCAACCTGGCAACAGGAACGATAATATCGGGTTCCGTTGTGCCCGGGATATGGAGCAGAGGGTTTCCCAGCCCTTTGAGAAGCCGGAACTGGTGCGGCCAAGGCTGCTTCAGGCGTGCGACTCTACTTCCGGATCGTGCACCGGACGCGGGCGGCGAGTGCCGCTGCGTCGAACAGCAAAAGCGTCCCCCGGCCCTGTGGTAGCGCAAGCGAAGCTCGGCCGGGGAGAGGGAGTGCCCCAAATTTTTTCTCCGGCTTCGCCGGAAGGGAAAAAGGGAAAAGAATCACAAAACCACTTCCCGGGCACAACGGAACCCGATACTACCGTTCCCGCCGCCAGGTAGACTCCTGCCGCGGTCGGCCGCGCGGAGGAACGTTGCATAGCTGTACCACGAACCGCCCCGCAGTACACGATCCACTTCCGTTTCGTCGTACCAATCGGAAACCCATTCCCACACGTTTCCGGCCAAGTCGGCGATATCGTCGGGTGTCGAACCGCGAGGAAACAATCCCACGGGGCTCGCCTCACCGATCTTCGTATCGTCGTAGTTTGCTAGCTCCGGGCTCGGCGGGGCGTCGCCCCAGGCATACATGCGGCCTTCCGTGCCGCGTGCGGCACGCTCCCACTCAGCGTCGGTCGGCAACCGAACCCCCGCCCAATCGCAGTACGCGTGTGCATCGTCCCAACTGACCCAGACGACGGGACGGTTGGGATGCAGACTCTGTTCGTCCCAATCACGCGGGGCGTTGGACTCGGTGTCATCCAGAAATAAGGCGTATTCATAAACGGTCACAGGATACCGCCCGATAAGGACCTTCTCACCGGGAATCGGCACCCAGTAGTCTTTTTGTTTGGGCAGCCGCAAGCGCGGATCACCGGCTTGCCCCAACGCCTCCGCCGCAGCCAGCCCTACTTGCAAGTCGATGCCACGGGATTTCTCCCGGTCGAAGATCTCCAATACCTCCCGCAGCATCCGCTGATAGCGCGGGTCCGGCAGATTGTAGGAGTACGGCCGCAAGTCGCTCAACATTCCGCCGATTAGCCCAACGCAACGGGCCTTCTCCGCCAGGCTGGGCTTCTCCCCAAGCCGGCCCAGCATGGCGCCGAACAGTCCGTCCACTTTATCCGAACCCTGGCCAATCAGTGTTCCGCCCAGCAGCAACATCACTTCGCGCCATTCGGATTCGTAAAGCCGCTCGTCCTGGAACAGCAGCGATTGCTGATGGGCGTCGGCCAGCCCCGCAATGGTGCGGGCGGCTAGATACTCCTGCAGCGTCAGGTGCCAGAAGCGAAGGTCGGCGCCGCGGGTGACGAAGATGCCGCTATCCACTTCTTCGGCTTCCAGAAAGGCCCGCGCGCGCTCCAGCTTCAGATCGTCGTCGGCCACCTCGCGAAACTGAAGAGCGATGATGGCAGCGGCAGTGGCTTTCGATACCTGCGTGATGCGGCCCTTCGCCTGAGTCTGCATGCCCAGCGCGAGGTGTCCCAGCAGCGCCAGGACGCGGTCGGCGGTTTCGCGGCCGGGGCGGTTCTCTCTGGCCCGCACCAGCCAGAGAGTGATGGAAGCATAGAGCGCGGCCCGCTGTTCCGGAAGCCGGCTTTCATTCCAGTGCACCACCGCCAGCGCCGTCAGCATCACCGGATTGCGCGCCATTCTGCGAATCGCCGGACGGGCGTTCAACGCCTCGCTCAAGGCTTCGCAATGCGCCGCTGCCTTCGTCGGCTCGCCCGGAAAGAGGCAACTCGACCAATGACCTAGAAATGCCGTGATCGCCCCAGGCTCCAGGTCCCCGATCTTGACTTCATGAAAGCCGGGTAGCCGGGCACTGCCGGTGTAAGATTGCGGCCGGGTGGTCACCACAAACCGGCAATTCTTATAGGTTGCAACCGCCCCTGACACCAGCCTGGTAAGGGAGGCGCGAGAGCGGGCGCTGGATGCCTCGTCCAAACCGTCCAGCAGAATCATTGTTCCGGACTCTTGTAATTTGGCTTGGAAGAAGGTCTCGCTCAGATTCCATAATTTATCTTTGGCCTGGGCCGCCAGATAGTGCGCCAGCCAGGAGGAAGCGTGGTCGTTCAGCGGCGCATTGTTCTGCCCTTGGTGGCGGCAATTGGCGATATGTTCTTCCAGATCGCCAATGCGAATATAGACGGGGAACCCGCTGCCAGGCTGGCAGCACATCTCAAAAGCGGTGTGCCGCAGAAACGTGGTCTTGCCGGCGCCCGGATCGCCTTCCACCAACAGCCGCGGGTACTTGCGTGCCTCTTCCAGCGGGATGGAACGGCGTCCGGCGTCCGGACCTGTGGCTGCCTCGCCGCCGGCAATGGTGAGCGGGATATAGAGCTGGTCGATACCGAAGCGGTAAGCCTTTCCCGCACCTACTTGCAGACCGCGGATATCGATCCATCGAGTTTGCTCGCAGAGCTGGCGCAAGTATTCGGCAGGGTCTTCCTGCGCGGTTGAAGGCGCGGTGGCGAGGAAATCAGGATGCTGCCGCTTGAGCCACTTGGTCAACTGATCCTGGACTTCGGAGTTCACGCTGGCGGCATCGGTAAAAGTGCGCCGGAAGCCAAGGCCGCCGAGCCAGGTCTTCAATTCGCCCAGCTTTTTGACGTTGCGGGCAATCTCCTTCTGAACCTTCTGTGTGAGCTTGCCCCTTTCCAGCGCCTCGGTGGCGCGATAAGCTTCCTTGAGTTCGACCGGCCACTTGAAATCCGGATCGATTACAAAGGTGAGCACTTCCTTGCCCATGCGGAGAGCCTCTTCGCACTCCAGCCAGGTAATACTCTTCGCCAGTCTCGGATCAGGCTGGTCGGCTGGGACCCAGCCGTACCGGTGAGCGACCAGCACCACCAGTACATCGCAATCACTAACCTTATCCATACAGGCCGGATACGCCCCGTTCAAAGACTGCGCTTCGAATTCCTCTATGATCTGATACTCGAACCCAGCCTGCCGCGCAGCCCGCGCCGCGGCTTCGCGATGCTCCGCCAGGTCCTTGGCGGTGGAAGAGATAAAAACGACAGGCTTGGTAGAGGGCATTTACGTGCGAAACCTATCATAATCGCATGGGAGCGGGCGTCGGAAAACCATTTTAGGGACGCGGTCAGTGTGCATTCTGGGCGTCCCATTCCCTAGGCGCAGTATGGTCACCTGTTGCTCATCCAGTGGGAGAGTTTCCCGAGTAGTCTGTTGCGGTGATCTATCCACGCTTGGCAAGCTGCTCGCACCGCCGACGCGTGTTCTTCGCGATCATTCCAGAGGTCATTCAATACTTTTTCCAGCGCGAGGTTGGTAGCACAAGCAACTTTCAGCCTGTCAATCGCTCCCGATTGATTCTTTCGTCGCCGATTCACAAGACTAGTGCGATTGAGCTTATAAAGTTCTACTGAGACCTCGCCGCGCTCGGTTAACCCTTTCACGCGTCCGGTTGGAAGCACTTCCTCTTGGATGTATTCGAAAACATACTCGAGGTGGCAGGCTCCGTGACCGCAGTCTGCCGAATCGTAGGGATTCAGCAATAGGGGCTTCTCTGCCATGAGGTCGTGCGCCGGTTGCGTCGCACGGGCGCCCTTGATTGGGAAGTGATTGCGCTTACCTTCGCCCTGGTTGCATTTCATACAACTCGGCACGAGGTTAACCTCACTATAGGCTAACCAGTAATACCCGGGGTGGTTTGGCTCACCTGTCACGCCCTTTTTGGGGCGGTAGTGCTCGACATCACCCCACGCTACGGAATCGAACTCGGATTCGCAGTACGCGCACTTGTCACGGAAGTATTCTCTTAGGAACGGCTTGAGAGCGCCGTAGATCTTGTTCTCGACAGGTAGAGTCTCAATTCGCGGAGCCGGGTGGGCGTCGCTCCAAAACGCCAGCGCCTCAGTACCCAGCCGCGCTGCCTCGCGCCACTGGTCGAAGGTCTTATACTTCGTGTGCACGAAGCATCCGTATATGGCGTTGTCATCGAACTTCCGGTGAAACATGTCTTTCAATGGCCCGCGAGCATTTTCTCGATCAGGCGCTCCGCTTCAATGAGGCGTCGAGCCTGCTCTTCAATCGAGTCCGACTTCATCTTTTCCTCTAGACTTTCCTTGAGCGAATCAAAAACGCCCGTTGTTGCTGTTCGAAGGTTGTCGGCACGATGTCCGAAAAGCTTGGTGGCCAACTCATTTCGTTCCGCGACCTCCGATTCAGTTGGCGAAATCAACAGCCTAAGCTCATCGTATCGTTTCTCGTCCTTCTCAGTTCCTAGATCACGTGTGTCGTCCAATCCGAATAGCGGCGCCGTTAGGATCTCATCGGCTTCTAGACCTTGGAGTACCATTTCGTATGTTCTGACCTCAATTCGCCCACTCTCTTCGGACCTGACGACGTGAAATACGGAGGAGCTATCAACGGAAGCGGCGACCATGGGCGAGTGGGTCGTGGCGAGTATCTGAAGGTTGGAACATGTTCCCGCAAGATCCGGCAATATGCGTCGTTGCCATGAGGGGTGAAGATGGGCGTCAATCTCATCGATGAGCAAGATCCCCGAAACGGAAGCCGGATCGTCTGCCACACCGAAAGTCACGAACACATGGTGAAATAAACTGCCTATCATAGCTACCATACTCAAGTAGCCATCGCTCAGGTCTCGCAGTGGAACAACGTTTCCTGGAATTGGGAAGCTAGAGCCAGCCGCATATTCAGAATTCCCGAAGCCAGGCAGTAAGGCTGCCAGGTGCTGCTGCATCGCCTTTAGGACACTGGGTGATAACGGTACTGGCGGCCTTCGAAAGTTGATGAACTGCCCTGAAAATACCCTGGACGCAATATCCGGGTCGATCACGGATGCGTGCTGATCGAAAAGAGATTTGACCCTATCCAGGACGACTTGGTCTTTCTGCGGAACCAACGAGGAAGTCGGGTCCGAAAAGGTCCGAAAAGCTCCATACGCGCAGAGGAATCCGAAGCTGTCTTCGCTCCGTGTCCGCAACGAGTCCAGGCGCGATGCGCAATTGTGTAATGCCAGGGTTAGGCTTTCCGCATCGAGAGCACGGAACGCCGTCTCCCCTCTTTGGATTGCCAGACCACTGACGAACTCCACATACGGCGCATCTCCGATCTTCAGCTCGAACGCAACTTCAATTGATCCATGCTGTTCTCCAAAGCGCAGGTAACTTTGGGGACGGCACCCGCTTTGGTTTGCAAGCGCCGGGCCAAGCGCTGCCAGTGTGATGGACCGAAGGAGTGTGGTCTTTCCGGCTGAGTTCTCACCCACAAATAGCGAGCCTCTTGGGGCAAGTTCAATAACTCCGGTATCCTCAAAGATTCTAATGTTTCTCAGGCGGATTCGGGCAACTCGCATCGATACCGCCGTAGTACCGTAAAAGTCGGGAATGGCAGCATCTTCGCCGTCGACTTTCGCCAGCCAACGCTTCCAGGCAGGAAACCGAAATTCAAAGCCTCGTTCAATCTGCCGCCGGAACGGCAGGTTTGAACTTGCTTGCGCAAACTGGATCAAGGCGTCGCGGACCTCTCTGTTTTCATAATGTTGCTCAAGCAGAGCACCGATCAAACGCTCACGCACCCGTAGGTCCGGGTGATTGAAAGCCTGAACAAGAAGGGTAGGCACGGGAATCGTCAGCCTGCGCATTTGCTCCGGATTCTCATTGCAGAACTGAGTGGCGGCCTTTGCCAAACCTAATCTCAACATTACGTCGAGACCCTCGAATTCTAGGCCCTCCCCGGCCGAAATCTCCTGGGCGCCAAAACGCATCCTCACATCGAGCGGGTCAGGCAGTTTGTAGGAATACGGCACTAAATCGGACAGCATCGCGCCGATCAGTCCAACGCAGCCCGCTTTTTCAAGGATTGGAGCCTCTTGCATTACCCTGTCCAGCATGGCGCGGAAAAGGCCGTCTACTTTTTCTGTGCCCTGTCCGATCAGGATTCCACCCAGCAGGAGCATTAACTCATGCCATTCCGGTCTATAAAGCTTTTCATCGGCAAAGAGCAGCTTCTGCTGATCGAAGTCCGTTAGCCCGGCGATGATGCGGGCGGCGAGAAACTCTTGCAGCGTGAGATGCCAAAAGCTAAGGACGGATCCGTGGGTGACGAAGATACCGCTGTCAACTTCTTCTGTATCGAGAAAGGCCCGAGCGCGCTCAAGCCGCAATTTACCGTCTCTATGTTCATGAAAATGGGGCGCGATCATTTCCGCGGCGGCCACCTTCGATATTTGGGTGATGCGGCCTTTAGCTTGAGTCTGCATACCAAGCGCCAGATGTCCGAGAAGCGAAAGGACGCGATCGGGAGTTTCGCGGCCTGGGCGTGTGTCCCGCACGCGGACCAACCAATTCGTAATTGACGAGTAAAGGTCGGAACGCTGCTCTGGAAGGCGGCGTTCGTTCCAGTGCACCACAGCGAGCGCCGTGAGCATAACGGGATTGCGAGCCATCACCTGGATGGCCGCGCGTGCGTTGAGCGCCTCGCTCAACGCGCGCCAGTGCTGATCGGCAGCGCCTTCATCGCTCGGAAAGAGACTACGTGACCAATGGCGTAGAAAAGTCTCAGCAGCCTCAGGCTGCAAGTCGTCAATAAGAAATTCCTCGAATCCAGATAACTTCGCTAGTCCGGCGTAGGCTTGAGGCCGAGCGGTGACGACAAAACGACATTTTTCGTAATCGGCCGCCGCCGCAAACAGAAGCTGGGCGCTAGACTCACGCGCCAACCTGCTTGATGCCTCGTCTAATCCGTCGAGCAAAATGGTCGTTCCCGGCCGTCGCAACGTGGCTTCAAAGAACGCAGCGTTAAGGTTCCATCCCCTGTCAGAGCTGCGCGAGACTAAAAAATGGACCAGCCATGAGGGCGAATCGTCATGGAGCGGCGCATCTTGTTGATTTCTACTGCGGCACTTGGTGATGTGTTCTTCGAGATGGGCAATACGGATGTAGATTGGGAATCCATGGGAGGGAAGCATCAACGAAGGCTTGCCATCATCGCGGCACAATTCATAAGCTATGCGCCTGAGGAAGGTGGTCTTCCCGGAGCCTGGGCCTCCTTCGATCACCACGTGAGTGTGGCTGAGTAGCTCCTCCAATGGGATGGACCGGCGCCCGGTCAACGGATAGCTTGGAGTGGTTTCGCTCGGCTGAATAATTGATTCGCTGCGCGATGCCGTAAGTGGGATGTAAAGATCGTCGATAGCGAAGCGATAAACCTTCCCGTCGCCCACCTGAAGGCCCCTGATATCGATCCATCGCGTTTCTTCGCGAAGCTGGCGAAGGTACTGCGCAGGATTGTCCTGCCCTTCCGGATGGAAGTCGGGATGCCGTTTGAGCCATTTGGCTAACTGCTCCTCCACCTCCGAATTCACGCTATCGGTGTCTGTAAAAGTACTTCGGAATCCGAGGCTGCCGAGCCACGTCTTAAATTCGCCCAGCTTCTGGACGTTCCGAGTGATCTCCTTCTGGGCCTTGGCCGTGAGTTTGCCCTTTTCGAGTGCCTCGGTCGCTCGATAAGATTCCTTCAACTCGACCGGCCACTTGTGGTCTGGATCGATCACAAACGCGAGTACTTCCTTCTTAGGATCACGGAGCGCCTCTTCGCACTCAAGCCAAGTGATGCTCTTCGCCTGTTTGTCGGGCTGGTCCTCAGGAACCCAACCGTAGCGATGAGCGACCAGCACGATTAACACATCGCATGGACGGACCTTCTGCATACACGCGGCATAGGGCGGTTTCAAGGACTGCGCTTCGAATTCCTCCATCATCTGACAATCGAACCCAGCCTGACGCGCAGCCTGCGCTGCGGCTTCGCGATGCTGCGCCAGATCCTTGGCCGTGGAAGAGATAAAGACAACAGGCTTGGTAGAGGGCATGTTCCCGAGAAATTTATCATAATCGAAATCGGGCTCATTTGGCTCGCGGTCTTCCCTGATGATTGCTCCTCCAAGAAAAACCGATCCGCGTGTATCCGTGTGCATATGCGTGAATCCCACGCCCGAACTTTCTCAGTTCACTTTTTTTCAAACTTTCGTATCAATCAAATCAGCAACTTACCAGGAAACCTAAAACGG
>JBBRNO010000010.1:0-97558 GCA_038230275.1 Bryobacterales bacterium | reverse complement strand
TCTTCAGAACCGGAACCGCATGCCCCCTGAAACCATTCGCGGAGCGCCTGGTGCGTAGAAGGTTGCGTGCTGCACCGGGAACTCTCCGTCCACGGCGGGGAAAGGGCGGGCGATGAAATTTCCCTGGGCTGTAAATGCGGTGGGGCCCAGCTGGGCGGCGCTGTAATACCGACGGTCGAACAAGTTATTCACCTGGACGAAGAACTGGATCCGCCGGGTTACCTGATAGCGCGCACCCAGGTTCGCCACCGCGAAGCCGGGCGCGGTGCCCGATCCGAGATAGTAAGTGCCATCGGGTTGGTGCAAGTTATTCTCATTGCCGCGCGCGTAGGAACTCGATAGCGCGGTGGCGCCCAGGTCCACGATGAGTTTCGACGTCAATTGCACATCGGCATAGGCTTTCAGCATGTGCTGTGGGATCAGCGGTATCTTTGCGCCGGGTTGAATTTGCGTGAAGCCGTCGAGGCCCTTGCCGCCCGCGCCCGCCGCATCGTTGGTGCTGTTGCTGGAGCCGCCTACCGTCTCCGGGCTTTGATAGGTTGCGTCCAGGAATGTATAGCCGCCGCCTAGGGTGACGTGCCAGACGTGGCCGCTGGCGTCGATTTCCACTCCCTGGCGGCGGGTCTTGCCGAAGTTCTTGAAGTAGCCGAAGCCGGTCTGATTTGAGGCTACAAATAGAATGTCGTTGCGGTTCTCTCCACGGAAGAAACCGGCGCTCCACTTCAGGTTATTCTCAGTGCCTCCGCGGATGCCGGCCTCGATGGTTCTGGTTACAACCTGGCGCAGTGGCGGGTCGCCGGCCATCGCGTTCGGAAGTTTGCAGGGCTGGTTCGGGTCTGCGCATCCCAGTTCCGTGGACGTGGGTGCGCGGCTGCCTTCGTTATAGCCGAAATACGCATTGACGCCGCGGAACGGGCGGAAGGTGATGCCGGCGGCCGGGTTGAACCGGTCGAAGTTGTTGCGGCTGGTTAACGAACCGGAGCCCGCTACCGGTTGAACATTGTCCTTATTATCGATGGTGGTGTGGTTATACCGGCCCGAGAGAGTGAAGCTCCAGGCGTTACCGGCGGAAAACGTGTCCGTGCCGTAGACGCTGGCGGTGTGGATCAGTCCATGAAGATTCACCCGCGTGTCGTAGGGGGCGCCATTCACGTTGCCGCCATGCACACCGTCGCCGAATGCGTTGACGCCGGTGATGGTGTGGTCTGGATTGACGTAGCCGAGTTGGGATGACTGCTGGAAGTCGATATCGCTACGATCAAAGGCCGCACCGGCGGTGAACTGGTTGCGATGGCCGGCCAGCGCGCCAGACCACGCCAACTGTCCGGCGAATCCATAGTTATACTGCGCGGCATGGGTCTTGTTGATCCGGCCGTTGCACTTCTCGGCTGGCTCGTCACCCTGAAGCGCCTGGGCAATGCAGCGCCAATAGGGAAAAGGCGTATTGGCAGCGGTGGCGCCGCTAGTTGGGAAGCCGCTGTAGCCCGCCGCGCCGAGGGCTGCGCGGTCGGCCGCACTCGGCTGGTATATCGATTGATCCAGCGCGGCTTCATTGATGTCGCCGTTGTAGGTGTTGGTGCGGATGTAGCGGTAGTAGGCGTTTTCAAAAATGGTGAGATTGTTGGTTGCGTTGTGCCTGGCGGTGAAGTTTAGAAACGGGGAACGGTTCGCGGTAATGTCAGGCTTGGTGTAGACGCTGGCAAAGTCACGGGCCAGGAATCGCTGCTCTTGGACGCCGTTTCCATTCAGCTGGTTGTTGGCGTAAGCGACGGTTAGGCCGAGTGTGGTCTTAGCGTGCTGCCAACCGAGTTTGCCGAAGAACTGGCGGACGTTTGAGGGCGAGCTCGCGCGCCAGCCGTCGTCGAAAAACAGGTTGGCGGCGCCGTACCAGCTCAATCCCTTGGCATTGGAGCCTCCGTATTCAAAGTCGGCGCTCTTGCGTCCGTAGCTGCCGCCGCTTATCTGGACGGTGGTTCCGGGGGCTGTGTTGCCGTCCTTTGTTTGAATGGACAGCGCGCCGCCCAGGGTGTTGAGGCCGAACAGTGGATTCGATCCGGGCATCAACGTGGTCTCTGAGATGGCGATGAGCGGGATCAGATCCCAACTGACTACGTCGCCGAACGGTTGGTTGAGACGCACGCCATCCATATAGACTGACAGGCCCTGCGGCGTGCCTAGCAGCGGCGAGGCGGTATAGCCGCGGTAGTTCAGATCGGGCTGGAATGGATTCCCTTGGATTTCGTTCAGGAAGACCGCGTTCAAGCGGCGATTCATGAAATCGGAGAGACTTGACGCACCGCTTTTCTCGATGTCGAGTTGGTCCGCTGCCTGCACAGGGGCGGCGACCTGATCACGGTCCAGGTCCATTCCCGGAAGGGGCGTGGCTTCAATTACGGTGATGGAACTGGCGGGGCCGAGGCCTAGTGCCAAAGTGACGATACGGGAGACGGGCACCGCGGACTGGACTTCGATAGAGAGCAGCTGCGTGGCGAAACCCTTTTTCGAAATTTCCAGCTTGTAGGTTCCGAAGGGCAAGCCGGACAACGCGGATAACCCTTGTGCGCCGGTTTGAAAGCTGCGGCTTACTATGGGGCCCTGTAGTTTTCCGGCAGCGGACATCGCGGAACCGGAAGGGTCTTTGACTTCAAGTTGAATCTCACCGGCCGGCCGCTGGGCGATTCCAGGTAGCGCCAACAGGGCTAGAACGATGGATCGCCACATGGTCGAGTGTGCCCTGCGGAGATTACGACTCACCGCTGACGGCGCGATCCTCAGGGGCCAGCCACTGACAGGCCAATGCTTCGGGATCGCCTTCGAGATCAATTTGCCGGCGCAGCGATTCGCTGCCACTCTCTGAAAATATGCCGGTCACCCCGGTTGCGGTTGGTTGCAGGTCCAGACGGCGGTCCTTGGCCTGTAGCCGCAGCGTGGTATCGATCCAGGTGATCTGCACTTTGGTGCGCTGACTATGGCCGATGCGGGTGGCGTGATCCAGCAGTGCGGTGGTGAACGGTCCAGTGCGGAGACGTTCGGCGACCGGTGCTGCTGCCAGGGTGCGGGCGCGGTCTTCCTCGCGCTGTTTGCGGATTTCCGCTGCGCGGGCGGGATCGCGTTCGTCCTGTGCTTCCAGGCTCTTCAGATTGTTTTCAAGAGCATCCAGAAAACTCATGCTTTCATATTACCGCCGCGCTTGTTGAGTCCGGGAGTTCCGCGGCGCATTTCTTGCAATGAAGTTCGCGGCCGATGTGGCTTTGGCGTCCCTCTTCGGTGATGACCCAGGGGCGGGTGGTCCAGGGAGGATCGTGCCTCACATGCTGCGTATGGCCGCAATCCAGGTGGGCCACCCAGTGCGATTCCTCATCCTGATGGAAGGCGGCAATACGGCGAATCAACGGGGGCTTGCTCCGTTCTTAAATGTGATGATGACGTCGGCCGTGGTGGAATTGGCGCGGGGGATGGTTTGGGCGCTGGCATCCTGAAATTCCACCGGCACGACTTTCGATTCTAGCACTTCGCTGACGAAATCGTCGGCGGTGGTTTCCTTTAGCGGGTCGCCCGGTTGGACGCTCCAGAGCGCGCGGACACGACGTTCCGTGAAGGCGGGCAGTCCTTTGATGGTGAGTTCGCCGAAGACCAGATTTACCTTTGAGGCGTGGGGTGTTGGATCAGGCATGCGGCGGGGTACCTTCTTCCCTTCTCCGAATGCGATCACGGTTTCTTTGTGCTGGAGGTCCACGTCGACGTTCGGGACCTCCTTGGTTTTGAGGAACCGCTGAAGAGCGGCGACATAGGTCTGGTTGGCTACGTCGGACTCCGGAATGCTGACACCCAGCATCGGTTCCGCGGCCTGAAACTTCTCGCGGTCGAGGCCGGGGATTTCGAGGCGTACGGTTTGCGTCCGCACCGCTTCCTCTACGTCGAACGTCACGTTGTAGCCATGAGTGGCGTTGGGTCCGAAGGCGTAATTGCAACTGGCGAAGAATCCGGTGCGGATGATGCGCAGGCAGCCGAATTCGAACTCCGGCTTATCGGCCACCTGGCCGGGCTTCAAGCCGGAGAGCGCAACGATTATGGGCGAGGGAACCACTTTATTGCCATGGACCTCGATGTTCTGAATTGGCGCCGCGGCTAGAAAGAGGAATAACGCAAGCATGGAAACCTTCTCTCTCTAGAGTATGACCACGGCGGAATGGTTTCAGCCGATGTATTCCTTCCAGGCTTCGAGCGCGCAGCGGTTATGTTTTTCCAGCGACGCCAAACCATCGCCGGCGGCCAGGCAATCGGTAAGCAGGTAGCGCCCGACGCGGGCGATTTCGAGAACATCGTCGCTGCGGGCCATCCAGTTTTCCGGAGCCCAATCGATGGCGTCGGAAACTACCGACGGTACGCCGGATGCGATGCCGTCGGCGGTCACCATGTTGAAACTTTCGCTGTAGCTGGGCTGCAGCAGCAGGTGCATGTGCGAAACCGTGGTGCGGAACTGTGCCCAACTCTGCCAGCCGTTTTCGACCAGCTTGATATTGGGCAGGCCTTTGACCATCTCGCGGGCGGCGCGAAGGATGGTATCGCCGCCGCCTTCGGTACGGCCGGCGCTGAGCCAAACCTCGGTATCGGCTTTCAGCTGTTGGGAAATATCGAGCGCGGCGCCGCAGGCGGACATGAAATTCTTGAGCGGCCGAGTGGCTCCGAAGGCGCCGATGCGCAGCGTGCCGCCGCTGAATCGCGGGCGGTTCGGATTGGTGTGTTTATCCAGGTAATAAATATTCGGCAAATAAGCGCAGGGCACGGTGTAGGCGCGCTGCACCCAGTTACTGAAGCGGAGAGAGTTTCCGGCGAGGTGGAAATTGGGCGTCGCCCGTTCGATTTCCATGGCTTCGCGCACCAGGCGCACGCCGTTGCTGTCCGCTTGCAGGAAACCGACGTTGCTGTGGCAGTTGACAGCGAATTGGATATTGGGAAATTCATTGATCATCGCCTGGAGTTCAGGGGACGGGATCCAGGGCGCCGAGATGACGACGTGGGTGACTCCGGGCTGCGCTCGGAGTTGGGTAACGAGGCCGGCGCTGTTCACAATTGGCCAGACCTGGGTTGGGATGCCCGCGCGGAGCAGCACCTTCGCGGTATTCAACGCGGCGACGCCGAGGCCGATGTGGGAGATGTTCTTGTTCGCCGCGAAATTCTTGTACGCTAATACGATCTTCATTTCATTCCTCTTTTAGGGTGTCGAGCGCCGCAGTTCAGCGACTCTTTTCGGTTTGAGAATAGCGGGAGGCAGGAAAGGGTGAGTTCCGCGGCGCTGCGGTTTTGAGGGTTATGTTGATGAAATGGATGGAAATGAAAGTTTGCAGAAAGTTGTGAATGGACTTGCGGAGATGGCGGAAAGGTTCATGGGGGCATCGGCAAATGCGAAATACCCCACCGGCTTGATGGCGTCCAAAACCAGCTTTGGAGACGATCCGTCCGCCTGAAACTGCCAGAGACGCTGGGTTTGATCGGCCTCTACACGAACGGTGAAAAATGTTTTGCCGCCGGGCGCGCTGACGGCGGAAAATTCGCTCTCGGAGGTTTTTGTCAGCCGTTCCGCACGGCCGGTTTTCAAGTCATAGCGATAAGTGTCGGCTTGCTTGTCTTCCCGCAGGGAAGTGAACAGCACCGCGCGGCCATCCGGGGTGAACGACGGCTGATTGTCGTATCCGGGCCGGTTCGTGATGTTCACGGGCTTACCTACAGTGATGCGGCCTTTCTGAATCTTCACTGGCGCGAGGAGAATATCGGAACCGGTTTGCGCGCGGCAGATCGCGGCGGCGAGGAGGATTAACAGGGGGCGCAAGACTTCATAATATCCATAAAGCCGTGTTAGCCTACGAATGCACTAATCGGCCGGGAGGCATATTTGAAACGACTTTGTTTGTTCTTATTATTCGGCTCTCTAGCAGCGGCACAGAGCCGCGAAATGCCGCACCATTTTATTCATCCCGGAGGACCGCTGACAGAGCCGAGCCAGCGTCCCGCCGCGGATATTGCAGCCACGTTTTTGCAATCCATCGCAGCTGAATACAGTCTGACGGCGGCGGATCTGCAAAGCCTGCGAGTGATCAAAGAGTATCGCACCGGGCACAACGGCATAACTCATCTGGTATTTAAACAGCAGTTCCAGGGAATCGATATTTACAACGCGGAATGGACGGTAAACATCGATCGTGATGGACAGGTATTAAACGCCGGGGGCACGCTATTCCATGCCGCCGGCCAGACCGAGGCGCCACCATCCTTGCCGTCGGCACATGGCGCGCTGCGCGCTGCGGTGAGAGCCGTCAATCCGGAACTGGGCGCTACGTTTTATCCGTTGGAGCTGGACGTCAAGAACCGCGGCGCCAAGACCCGCTTCCATCGCGGCGGATTGGGCGACGATGTGATTGGAACGGCGGTCTGGTATGCCTACAACGGGAGCCTGCAACCGGCGTGGGCATTTTCTATCGTAGACCAGGACAACATCCACAGCTACGAGCTGGTGGTGGAAACGAATGGGGAATCGGTGATGGATAACCAGCCGCGGACATGGTTTCAGAGTGCGCCGCCGCCCCCGCGCGGATTGGTATACGAAGTGGAAAGTCCGCAGGTGAATCCCTCGCTGGGAGTGGCGCAAACGGCTTTGCCCGCGTATCGCGAACGCACGCTGCAATCGTTCGCAGGAGATCCCACGGCATCGCCGAAGGGCTGGCTCAGCGGCAATACAACCGTAGGGAACAACGTGATTGCGGGAGAGAATCGAGAGGCAACATTCTTTCTCACCGATCCGAAGACGGCCCAAGCTGCAAATCTTGATTTCTCATTTCCACTGCAGTTGGGGACGGGTGCGGCGTCGCCCGCCACTTTTGCGGATGCGGCCACCACGAACCTGTTCTATTGGGTGAACAAGGCGCACGATCTGCATTACGCCTCCGGCTTTGATGAGCAGGCCGGAAACTATCAGCAGGACAATTTCGGCCGGGGTGGTTCGGGGGGGGACCCGATGTACGCCTATTCGCACTTCGGAATCACGGATGTAGTGCTGCCGGATCTGGACAACGCATTCTACACGACGCGTGCGGCGCAGGACGGAGCGCAGTCGATGATCGCCATGTTTCTCTCCAGCTTCTTTTCGCAGGTGTTCACCGACGGCTCATTGGATTCCGGGGTGATCGTGCATGAATACACGCACGGCGTGAGCACGCGCCTGGTGCGTCAGTTGGGCGGGGCGCAAGGGGGCGCGATGGGCGAGGCGTGGAGCGACTTCTTCGGTTTGGAATACACCTTACCGGAAGGCGTGCCAGTGGACGGATCTTATGCCGTTGGGGAGTATCTGGCGCAATCGCCAGGGACTGGTATTCGCTCCCGGCCCTATTCCACGGACATGAGCATCAATCCGTTGACCTATTCGCGGTTGGGGAATGTCATCCTGCGGCCAGAGGTCCACGCCGATGGAGAGATCTGGATGGAAGCGTTGTGGGAAGCACGCGCGGCGCTGATGCGGCAGTTCGGTGAGAAGGAAGGGCGAAGGAGAATCCGGCTGTTGGTGATTGATGGAATGAAACTTGCGCCGCCGACGCCCAGCATGGTGGATGCGCGCGATGCCATTCTGCTGGCGGACCGGGCGGATTTCAAAGGAGAGAGCCAGAGCCAGCTGTGGGCCGCATTTGCGAGGCGCGGATTAGGGGCACTGGCACAGAGCACCAGCGCTTTCACTACTCACATTAGAGAATCTTTCGATACGCCGTCGAATACGGGTAAGATCGGTTTCTACGAAGACGCCACCATTCAGGGCGAGCCGGTGCGGATTGTTTTAGCGGACGCGAACCTGGATCAGCCGGCGGTGAAGGTTCAGGTGACCACCAGTTCGGGCGACCTGGAAGACCTGCGGCTGAAGCGCAACGGAACGGTGTACACGGGGGCGTTGCCCACCGGCACGTTGCTGGAGACGGTGAAGCAGGACGGCGGACTTTCCCTGATACCGGGAGACTCAATTTCGGTGTATTACATGGATGGAAATGCTGATGGCGGCGCGAAGCTTGTGGAGGCTACCGTGCCCACCAAGGGCACTTACTCGATTGCGGTGGCGAATGCCGATTTCACATTTGGCACTGAGACAGCGCTACGTTTCCAGGCTGCGGCGCGGTCGTTCCGCCGCTTCGACCTACCTTTCAACTTTCCCTATTTCGGGCGCAACTACCGGTCGTTGCGGATCTACAATAACGGTCTGCTGGCTTTCGAATTACCAGCCTCACCCACTTGCATCGACGCGGCAGGCCTAAGCACCTATGCCGCTATCGCACCGCTATGGATGGAGTTGCGGACATCGGGCACGGCGCAGCGCAATGAAGACGTCTACACCAGCCGTCCGGGGGACAACGCGATCACGTTCCGCTGGGCCGCTGAGACTTCGCCGCCCACGGCGACGGGAGTGGCGCCAGTACCGGTGAACTTTGCCGCAACACTGTTCGACGACGGCCGTATCCGCTTCAACTACGGCTCGGGAAACGTGAACATCGCGGCGCCATCGTCCAACGCCAGTTGCGGAGATTCGGCTCCGGTGGTGGGCGTTGCCAGCGGTTCGGGATACTTTTTATCGATTGGCGGCTATTCGCGTGTCTCGGATTTAAGCAGCGCGCGAACGCTACTCCTCAGCCCGCCCTATGGATTTTCCAGCATTCCGGCGGGACAATTGGAATCGCCCAAGGAAGGCGACAGCGTGCAGGGCGTGCTTTCAGGCACTGGAGTGGTCTACGATTCCGATACAACAGTATCGGCCGTCTATGTTTTGGTGGACGGAGTGAATGCCGGGCTGGCCAACCTGCGCGTGCCGCGGGCGGACTTCTGCGCGACGAACCCCGTGAATGGCTGTCCGAACGTGGGTTTCACGTTCAACTTCGACATCGCAGCGCTGAAGCTGGCCGCGGGAAATCACAAGTTGAAGCTGCGGGCGGTGAACACGCGGTATGCGTTTTTCGATTTTCCGGAGACGCCGCTGAACATTCAAGTCGCGGCGGGTGCGGGCCGCCTGCCGCAAGGCGCAATCGAAACGCCTGCCGCGGGGACGGAGCTGAAGGGCACCGCTACCATCAGAGGCTATGCGTATCTGGAGGGCTTGCGGATTCTGAATCTGGACCTGCTGGTGGACGGAGTGACGTATGGAAGTCCGCGCCAGACGGTGCGCCGGGACGACATCTGCGCAGCGCTTACGAATGTTCCGGCGTGCCCGTTCGCCGGATTCACTTTCACGCTGGACACCGCGGCGGGGGCGGTGCTGCTGCCGAACGGTCCGCACACGCTGCAGCTCCGGGTGCTGGATGAGACGGACCGGTTCACGATTCTGCCCGACGTCTCGGTTGCCGTTACCGTGAACAATCCGGCGCCGGCGCTGCCGGTTGGAACGCTGACCAGCCCGGTAAACAACGCGAAGATCTCCGGAACCATTCGGGTGGCCGGTCTGGCATACGATTCCACGGGCCAGTCCCCGACCGTGGACTTGCTGGTGGATGGCGAAGTGCGGGCTTCGGTGCCGTATGGGACGGCGAGAGTTGCCGAGTGCGCGCAGTTGCCGGACGTGAAGGCGTGTCCGAATATCGGATTCGATTTGGATTTCGATACGCGAGTGCTGAATAACGGGCCGCATGCGCTGGGGGTGCGGGTGAGGGGAAAGGGAGGAAAGACGACGGTGCTGCCGGGACCTTCGGGCGGCCTGTCATCCGGGCTGAACGTCTTTGTGCAGAATTAGCTTGGGTCTGGCAGCCTACTCCGGCTGATGCCGCTGGTTTACGCCGCACTGCAGGGCTTGCCAGAGGTTTTCCTGCAGCGGGAGAGCGTAGGCCACACACCGCAGCCGACGGCGCTGGTGCATGAAGCCTATGCCCGGCTGGTAGGCCAACTGCAGCCGGCGTTTCAAAATCGGGCGCATTTTCTCTCGATTGCGGCCGCGGTGATGCGGCAGATCCTGATCGATCCTGCGCGCGGACGTCAAGCTTCCAAGCGGGGCGGGGGCGTGCCTAAACTTTCACTGGAGGCCGTTTGTGATGATGGCGCTGGCCGATGCGCTGGACTGACGCTTGGAAGTCCGTGTTGCGCGCCGAGAAAGCGTTGAACGGCTCGGCCTCGCCCGCGCGGGGCTATCTGTTGGCTGAATCGTACCTGGCGCTGGCTGAGGCGCAGTCGCGATTGGGCGTGTCGTGTGACGAGCGGCGAAAAGGGCAGGATTGGAATGGCGGACGCTTATCGGTGGAAAGACGGGACACACTTATGCCGGGAAACTGGCGCGAGCCGAGCAGCTTGCTGCGGAATGCGAGGTGCACCTGAGATAGAGGCGCGGACTATCAGGAGTTGCCGGGTTGGCGGCGGATCAACTCATCGATGATGATTTGCCGGCGGCGTTTGCACTCAGCCAAACGTGTGTCGGAAAGAACGGTCATGTTCTGGTATTCGTCGTGACTGATCTGCTTGGCGAGCCGCTGGTTGACCGCCGTCTTTCTATCCATGCGGAGACGCTTCGCCAATGCCGTGTTCTCAGTCTGCCAGCGAACCACGTCGCCGAGAGAACTTAAGGAGAAATCACCCGACCAACTCATCTCAACCTCAGCAGGAAGCGAGTTTAGGTCTGAAGGAGAAGTTAACACTGGGCACGACCGTAAGATTCGAACTGGATCTGCATAAGGACCTAAATATAGTATCGTTCATTTCAGGTCCTAGTGCGGCTTATCGCAGTTTCACCGGTTTGCCGCCGGCTTCTTTACTGCGCTGGGCAGCGTCCATGAAGGCGTAGATTTCCAGCGTCTCTTCATTGGGCACCGGCGGTTTTCCGGTCTCGAAGAATTTCACAATTTCAGTTAGTAGCGGAAGATAGCTGAACGGCACCTTCTCCGGGCTTTGCGCAACCGCCTTTGGACGGAAGACCACGGCGCCGTAATCCCCATAGGGCCGCAGGGCGCGGACGGTACCGATCTTTCCATTCTTCCAGCGGCAGGTGATTTCCTCGGAATCAGCGCCGGACGTCCGGGTTACTTCCTCGCATCCGGTACCCATGATGGTGAACAACATTTCAATGGGGTGGATCGCGTACCAGGCCAATTCCAGGTGGTGGTGTTCCTCCAGCGGGCCCGGGCCCCAGGTGATGGCGCCGGTAGCATCGGGAAACTTCATCGACGTGGCGATGGCGCCGAATCGCAGGCCGGAAGTGCTGAACCATGGCACGCCGGCGGCTTTTGCCAACCGGGCGATTTCGCGTGCATCTTCCAGCGTTGCGGCTAGCGGCTTATCGATGAATAGCGGTTTGTGGGCGGCGATCACCGGTCTGGCTTGCGCCAGATGAACGCGGCCGTCCAGGCTTTCCAGCAATACGGCGTCTACCTTCTTGCAGAGCGTTTCGATGTCGGGCACCATCTCGATGTGCCAGACCGTCTTCAACTCCTCGGCGTACTTGTCGACGCGGCTGGCGCTTTCCGGAAGATCTTTACTGCCGCCTTTGAAGGCTGCTACGACGCGCGCGCCGGGGATATGGTCTTTATTCGCCGGATCGTTCAGCGCTTTGGTGAAGGCTATGACGTGGGAAGTGTCCGTCCCGATGATACCGATCCGTATGTCCGCACTGTATGCGGAGGCAGTGAGGAGAATAAGCAACGCCGGGAGCTTCATGAACCGCATTGTACACTAGTGCTTTCGGTGGACCCCACTACCCCATTGACATATGTGAAAGGAATTGGACCTGGCCGGGCAGCGATGCTGGAGGCCAAAGGTCTGACCACGGTTGAGGATCTGCTTGCCTACACGCCGCTGCGCTATGAAGATCGTAGCAACCTGAAACCGATTGGGCAATTGGCTCCGGGAGAGATGGCGACGGTGATAGCAGAGGTCCGCTCCGGCAAGGTGGTCTCGTTCCGGCGCAAGAACCTGGGTATTTTTGAAGCCGTGCTGGGCGATGGTTCACCGGAAAGGCTAGTGGCGAAGTGGTTCAATGCCAGCTATCTTGCCGACAAGCTGGTGGCGGGTGTGCGGCTGGCGCTTTACGGCAAGGTGGAGCTGGATAGTTACACCGGCGATCTGCTGCTGAAGAGTCCGGAGTATGAGATTCTCACCGGCGACGATGAGGAAGGCGAGGCGTCCCTGCATACGGGGCGCGTGGTGCCGATTTATGAGGCATGCGGCAAGATCACCACGCGCGTTTTCCGGGCGATTCTAAAGCGGCTGCTGGATTCGATGGGAACGCTGGAGGATCCGCTGCCGCCGTCGATTCGCGAGCGGTTGAAAATGCCCGACCGCACCACCGCGACGCGGTTCATCCATTTTCCGCCCGAGACGGAGGACCTGCGGCTGTTGAACGCGTTCCGTTCACAGGCGCATTTCCGGATGATCTTCGAGGAGTTTTTCTGGCTGGAGTGCGGGCTGGCGCTAAAGAAGGCGAAGGCAAAGAAGCAGACGGGAATCCGGTTCGAATTGAACAAGCGGGTGCGGGAGCAGATCAAAACCATGCTGCCCTTCAAGCCGACTGGCGCGCAGAAGAAAGTGCTGGCCGAGATTGCGGCGGACATGGCGAATCCCACTCCGATGAACCGGTTGTTGCAGGGCGACGTGGGCAGCGGAAAAACCTTGGTGGCGGCGGAGGCGGCGATCATCGCCATCGAAAATGGCTACCAGGTGGCGGTGCTGGCGCCGACGGAGATTCTGGCTACCCAGCACTACTTCTACTTCAAGAATCTGTTCGCGAAGTTGGGATATGTGCCGGTGCTGCTGACGGGGTCTGCCACGGCGCGTGAGAAATCGCAATTGAAGAAGATGATTGCGCTGGGGCTGGTGCATATCGCCATCGGGACGCATGCCCTGTTGGAGCCAGACGTTGAGTTCCATAAGCTGGGCCTGGCCATTGTGGATGAGCAGCACCGGTTTGGCGTGATGCAGCGGCTGCGGTTGTTTGAGAAAGGCACCAATCCAGACGTGCTGGTGATGACGGCTACGCCGATTCCGCGGACGCTGGCGCTGACTGTGTATGGCGACCTGGATACCTCGGTGATTGACGAGCTGCCGCCGGGCCGGAAGCCGATTGTGACCAAGCACGTCAACGACGACCGCGTGGAGCAGGTGTACAGTTCCCTGAAGCGTCAAATCGATCTGGGGCGGCAAGCGTATATCGTGTACCCGGTGATTGAGGAATCCGAGACGGTGGCGATGAAGGCGGCGCAGCAGATGCACACGCAGCTTTCCGAGATTGTGTTCCCGCAGTTCAAGGTGGGCTTGCTGCACGGGAAGCTGCCGCCGAATGAGAAAGAGTCCATCATGGCTGACTTCAAGAGCGGTGGGATTCAGATTCTGGTGTCTACAACGGTGGTGGAAGTGGGCGTGGACGTGCCCAATGCGAACGTGATGGTGATTGAGCAGGCTGAGCGGTTCGGTTTGGCGCAACTGCATCAACTGCGCGGGCGGGTGGGCCGCGGGGCAGAGCAGAGCTTTTGCATTCTGGTAACAGGCAAGCTGAATGAAACCGGGCGGGAACGGATACGGACGCTGGTGGATTCCAGCGACGGTTTTTACATTGCGGAGATGGACATGAAGCTGCGCGGACCGGGCGAATTTTTCGGCACCCGGCAATCGGGTCTGCCGGCATTGCGCATCGCGAATATTCTGCGGGATGGAGAGATTCTGGAAATTGCGCGGAACGAAGCGATGGCGTTTGTGCAGCACCCGCCTTCGCCGGATGATCTGCGGCGGGCGGTTGGCTACATTCAGAGTCATTGGCAGCGGCGCTATGGTCTGGTGCAGGTAGGGTGAGTTGAGATGCGAGTGATTGCGGGGGAGTTTCGCAGCCGTGTGCTGAAGACGCTGCCGGGGCTGGATGTGCGGCCGACGCCGGACCGTCTGCGCGAGGCCCTGTTTAGCATTCTGGCGCCTGGCCTGCAGGGTGCCGTGTTTCTGGATGCTTACGCCGGTACGGGATCGGTGGGGATTGAGGCGCTGAGCCGGGGCGCTTCGCGCGCCGTGTTCATTGAGAAGAACCGGGCGGCGATGTTGGTAATCCGGGAAAACCTGCGGTCGCTGGGAATTGAAGATCGCGCGGAGGTGGCCTTCGGGCGGACCGCGCAACTGGTGGCGCGGCATAAGGCGGACATTGTGTTTCTAGATCCACCGTATCCGCTGGAGGGTGAGTATTCCGCTACGCTGAGCGCGTTGGGGAAGCCGGCTGCAGGCGGGCCTGGGCTGGTGATCGCGCAACATGCTTCGCGATTTGAGTTGGAAGCGGGGTATGGGGGGCTGGTTCGTTATCGGGTGCTGAAGCAGGGGGACAATAGCTTGAGTTTCTATCGTCTCCCTGCGGCTTAATCTGTCGATTTACTGGACAGCTGAGCTTACCGCCGCCGAAGTGCCTTGCGCGTTAGCTAATGTTACCGAAACACTGCTAAGTGCGTTGACGTCGCCTGAGACGGTGAACACCTCGGTCATCAGGAACTGACTTCCGAACTGCGCCGACTGCGCGCTGGTGTACCAGGTGGTGAAGAACGTAGACACCGGAACCGTGAAGCTGGTGGTGGTGACGTTGGCTCCGGCCGCGGTGGTGAATTGGAACGCGGCTTGGGTCATCTCCCGTGAGGTGGAGAAGCCGATGATGGTGATGGTGATGATCCCAGATCCACGAACGGCGCGGACGCTGCTGATTACCGGCACACCCTTGGCCACGCGAATGGTCCGCGTGAGAGTGCAATTGCAGGAGACTGCCGTGCCGCCGGCTAGAAGCGTGGTGGTCAACGTAATAGTTCCCGACACGGTGCCGGTTTGAATGGCCGGGTTCGGAGCGGTAAACGTGGCCTGTGTGCTTCCGGCCGGGATGGTAAAGGGTGCCGACCGGCCGCCGGTGCTGAACTGAATCGCCGGATCGTCGGCAGGCACGTTCGCATCCGACGTGAAGGTGAGGGTGACGGTTCCCGTCAGCGGCACCGGGAACGGGCTGCCTAGCACGACGGTTACATTCTGCTGTTGGGCCGGGGGCGGCGTGTCTGTCACTCCGCCGATGGTCACTCCGGAAACTTGCGGCAGAGCGACAGGCAGGGTGAAGCGGGCGCTGGCGGTAAGGGAGTCGCCGTCTGTTACGGTGACGTTGAACGCCCCGGCCACGGCGGCTGTTGGCGTTCCGGTGATGAGGCCGGAAGCATCGATGGAGAGGCCCGCGGGTAAGGTGTCCGCGCTAAATCGATAGGGAATGGTGCCGCCTGTTGCATCGATCTTCGCCGAGTACGCCGTGCCGACCGTTGCGGCGGGCAGTGGCGAAGTGGTGGTGATTCGAACCGGCGTGGTGACACGGCCGGTGAATGACTTCGAAGCCGTCAGCTTATTTGCGTCGGTAACCGTGGCGGTGAAGGAGTACGTACCCGCGGCCGATGGGTTGCCACTGACTGCGCCGGTGGCGGAGTTGAGGCTGAGGCCGGCGGGAAGCGATCCGCCGCTGATGGACCATGTATAAGGCAGTGTGCCGCCGGTGGCCGCCAGCGTGATGCCCGAAGGAGTGCCCACGATTAGAAGACCCAGAGGTGAATTCGTCGTGATGGAAGGCGGTGCGACAATCTTCAAGGTGAAGGCCTTGCTGGCAGTCTGATTCTGTTTGTCGGTTACTTGAATGGTGACGCTGGAATCTCCCAGTGCCGTGGGTGTGCCGGTGATGGTCCCATCGGGTGCCAAACTCAGGCCGCCGGGAAGAGAGCCGGAAGCGATCGAAAAGGTGTAGGGAGGCAGTCCACCGGTGGCCGCTACGGAAGCCGTGTAGGGAATACCGAGGACGCCGTTTGTCAGCGAAGTGGTGGTGATCACGGGTGGGTTTGCCAGCACCGAGATGGTGAAAGATCTGGTCGCGGCACCTTGCGGATTGACTGCCGCATCGGCAACCTGCACGGTGAAAGTGCCCGCGCCGGGGGCGGTGGGTGTGCCGCTGATAGTGCCATCGGCCGCCAGACTGAGTCCGGCGGGCAAAGCTCCGGAGAGCAAGCCGAAGACGTACGGCGGAATGCCGCCGGTGGCTTGCACGGAACCGGAATACGGGGTGCCCACGGCGCCGTCACTGAGCGTGGTGGTGGTGATGGAGAGCGGCGGACCGGTTACCGTCATTGGGAACACCGTGCCGTCACTGCTGCCGCGAAGGTCTGTCACCCTGACGCTGATGCGGAACGAACCGGCGCGGGTGGGCTTACCGGAGAACACGCCGGCACTGGAGAGCGAAACGCCAGGCGGCAGGGTTTGCAGGTCCGCGGACCAGGTGTAGGGTGTAACGCCACCGGTTGCCGCCAGCGTGGCGGCGTAGTCTGCGCCCACGGCTCCGTTGGGAATAAATCGGCTGGTGATGCTGAGCGGGTTGTTACCGGTGTCAGGCGGAATGGGAAGCACGATGGTGACAGCATAGGCCTGAGACCCAGTGCGGGATTGGCTGTCCGTAGCAACCACAGTAAACAAAGAAACTGCCGGGGACAGGAGTGTGCCTGAGATAAGGCCGCCTGATGAGAGCGTCAGACCTGACGGCAGGGAACCGGAACTAAGGCTGAAGGTGTATGGTGCGATTCCACCGGTTGCCGTCAGGATCTGCGAGTACGGGGTCCCCGTGACACCGGCGGGGAGCGTGGCCGGAGAAATCGTTATCAAGGTGACGGCGCCGGGATTGATTGTGACGGTGAAGGTCTTAGTCGATTGCTGCAGGAAGGAGTTAGTGACCGTCACATCAAAGCTATACGTGCCTTGGAGGGTCGGAGTACCGCTCAATACACCAGTGTTGCTAAATGTCAGACCAGGCGGAAGGAAAGCGCTGGCTGCGGACCAGGTTACGGGAGGGCTGAAACCAGTAACGGTGAACTGGACCGGCGTATACACGATGCCAACTGTGCCGGGCGGCAATGGAGAAGCGGTGGTGATGCCCGAAGTAGAGATCGTAATCTGGAAAGCCTTTGTGGCGATGGTGCTGGCCTGATCAATGACACGAACCGAGAAGGAGTAACTGCCGGCTACGGTTGGCGTACCGCTAAGGCTTCCGGTAGAAAGCAGAATGAGACCCGGAGGCAGTACGGACGATTGCGCAAGCGACCAAGTGAATGGCGCGGAGCCGCCCGTTGCCGCAAACGACGGCAGCGAGTACGGCACGCCAACCTGTCCGGATGGCAGGGGCGATGCCGTGGTGATGGTTAGTGTCGCGGTGGGAGCGATCGTAAGCGAGAACGGTTTAGTCGCCACATTGCCGAATTGATCGCTTACCTGAATGGTGAACGAAAAGGTGCTTGCGGTGGTGGGCACTCCGCTGAAAGTTCCGTTGGCGAGCAGTGTCAGCCCTGGAGGAACTGTTGAGCCCTGCGCGACCGACCAGGTATAAACAGGTGGCGCGGAGTTAGAGAACGGAGAACCGCCGCCGGAAGCAGTAAAGGCGGGCAACGAATAGGCTACGGCCACTTGTCCCGCGGGCAGCGGACTTGGCGTGACGATGGTGAGCGGGTTGTTGGCTGTGTTAATGGCGAACGCCGGAATGTTTGTGTTGGAAACTGCGAATCGCGGCGCCGGCGCGGTGGCACTTGGCGTGGCGATGGTGCTGACCGGGCCGAGGCGTCCGTTTACAGTTACGGTTCCCAGGCCAGGGGCCGGAGGGGCAGAAATGTAAGCTACCACTACGCCGAAGCTCGCCTTTTCCAGCGCGACGGGGTCGGAATCGGTAACTTCCCAAACTGCTTGTGCGGTGCCGTTGACGATGGAAAGCTCAGCAATGAACTGAATCGCGCCGGAAGAAGGGCAGGTACCAGTGGCGGTGGCTGAGACCTGGCTTCCCGAACCGGCGCCGTTGGCGTCAGTCGAGATCAGATACGCTGCCAAACTGGTGGTGGACGCGCCCCCGGGTCCAAGTGGATTGGTGGTGACAAAGAGCCGGACGCCGGCGGGTATGTTGTTAAACCGCGCTAACATCCGGGTGCCTTGCGTGGCAACGCCGGGAATCGGTCCCAAAACTGAGGTTTCAACGAAATTGCTCTCTGCGTTGTATTGCACACCAGGCGACCATGGATCCTGGTTGGAGGCGATCTGCTTGCGGTAGGCGCCGGCGAAATTCCCGGTGTATCTCACGTTGAATTGGACGTTTCCGGTGGTGGATTTTCCTGCCGCCAGGTTTCCGTTTTCGCTGGCGGACTGGAGGAAGTTCGCGAAAGTAGGTTGAGAATCGTTACAGGTTCGGACGGCAAATGCCTGGGGTTGTTGAACGATAGCCGTAGTGACCGGATTCACGGGCAGAGTAACGCCTCCGACCGTGTCGACGGTCGCCTGAATTGCGGTGCCCGGCGGAAGCTTGGTTGCGTCAACGCGGATATTCGTGAAGCGATAGATGAGCGGGCCACCACTTCCCGGCTCGTAAACACCTACGTTATCGAAGCGAACCGAATTCGGCGAGTCTTGGGTGCCGCGGAAGATGTTGAACCCTTCGACTTGGTCGCTCGTCCCCGCACTACCGATCAGCAGGACCGCTTCTGACGTGTTGTTTTGGCCCACTCGACTGGTGATATTCGCGTTCAGCGTAACGACGATAGGTTGTGTTGGAACCATGAAATTCCCATTGCCGTTCGAACACGTCACGACGATATCGGCTACATACTCAGCAATGCCTTCCGATCGAATAGGCTTCTGGTTCGCAGTTGCGCTGCAAATGTAGGGTTGAGCCGCTGCGAGGCCGGAGAATGACGCGAATGCAAGAAGGAAAGCAAGGACCCGATTATTCATTGCCGCCTCCCGCCTGTGGGATGAAGAGGACACGCGGTTCAGTGCCGCCGGTATCGAATATCCACGCGGGGCTGTCAATTCTGTCCGTGATGCGGAAGGCTGCGCCGCCCTGCAGACGGGCCAGTGTTACGGGTTCGCAGCCACATGCGGTGGATATAGAAGTACCATCGTCGAGCGACAGACTGGTGATGGTTTGCGAGGCGGAACTGGCGACAAAGATCTTGCGGTTGTCCAAAGAAGCAGCGACGGCAGTGGGTGCGTCGATGCTGGCTATCAATGCCGCGTCGGCGCCATCGCGAAGAAGGATGATCTTGTTTTCGAGCGCATCGGCGAACACGGCGTCGTGGCTGCGATTGAGGAATTCGATGGAGCGAATTTTTCCGGCGGTGAGGATACGATGAGCGGCGCCAGATTTGCTGTAGGAGTAAAGTGCCGCTGCGTCTGATTCCGCGATGGCCGCGAGAACAAGGGCACCATCGTCACTGATAGCCAGCGCTGTTGGTTCGGCCGCGAGATCGAATTCGGGGCCGGCGGTTGCGTTGTCCGGCAGTCCGGAAAAAACCTGAACGTGCGTGCCATTCACCAGCGCGGCTGAAGTTCCGTTGGGACTGATCACGATTCGGGTAGGGGCGGGTTTTGTGCCTTTCAGCGGGTGGAGCCTGGCGCCGGCGAAGTTCAGAATGCCGACGGCGGAATCATCGCCGAAGACGCCGATGGCGAAATCCTGCGAAGGGGATACGACGGCGTCCCGCAGGCCAATGGCAAGAGGTTCACCGAACAGAGCCGAGCCGGGAATGCCGAGGATGGGACGCACAACAGCGGCTTGGCGGTCAAACATATAGCCGAGCTTTGGGCCTTCCAGTTGGGACTCGGCTGCGAAGCAGGCACCGCCGAGTGCGGCGATCAGAGAGAACTTGGCAATCATCGGGGAGCTCCTACGCTAGGCGTGCCGGGGGTAAGTACGGTGGGCGTGGCGGTTGGCGTAGTGTTTCCACCTCCGCCCCGGGTTGCGGCAACGACGCCTCCGGCCACTCCGGCGCCTGCGATGGCGAGAATAATCAGGACTTTGGCCGAAATACCGCCGGCGACCGCGGCCGCGGCAATCGAGTTTGTTTGTGTGACGGTGGTGCTGGCTGTCTGTCCGCGGAAGGAAGCATTGACGCGAACCTGATACTGGCCGTTCACGTTATTGGGGCGCAGGCCGCGCGCGACGGCTTGGCCTTTATCATCCGTAAGTACAGTGAGGCTCTTGGCGCCATTGGCAAAAGCCGCTCCCGCTCCCTGATTGGGCAGCAAGAATGTAATGGCGGCGCCGGCGATGGGTTTGTGATTCTCATCCTCTACCTGGACTACAGGCTCGCGGGCGACCCGCTGACGGACGCTGTTGATGGCTCCCTCGCCTTCCACAATTACGATGTTTAGTTTTGCCGGTGCAGGCTGATCCTGGGCAAAGGTTGGAGTACAGACCAACTGAAACACCAGCAAGTAACTTGTTATCGCAGAAAACCAAGGCGCTCTAGTCATATAGCTCACCGATTTACCTCCGGACATAGACCATAGTATATACATGTCTGGGTGTCTACGACATGACGGCATGGGTATGGTAAAGCCTGATACACTAAATCCGGAAGCCAACCGCCCTACGTATCCTTATGCGAACGCAAGCCAGTTCGTATCATCCAAATCTCTCTCCACTACACAAGATCGTGAAAATGCCGATAGGTACAACTATGAGACTGCCCTTACTCGCTGCCGTGCTGATTCCGGCCGGCCTGCTCTCTGCGCAAACCGAGCACAAGTTGACTGCTCGTGAGCTTTTCTACACGCCTGTTTCGACGGCGGCGGTGGTGAAGCCGGAACCCCCCAGGGTGGATCCCGCGCCCAAGTCTATCCCCAAAGCACACAAGCGGCCGGTAAAGACGCAGGACCCGGTGGTTTCAGATCCCGGTGAGCGGCCCGAGAAAGTGACGATGGTCAACGTGGCCGCCAATACCACAAGCTATCCGCCGTTGGGGCTGCGCTACAGCTTATTGCGGCGCGGCGATTCCGGCAGGTATGACGAAGTGGACGCGGGCACGGTATTCCATTCCGGCGACAAGATCAAGGTTGTGGCCAAGGGGAATGATGCTGGATACCTGTATGTGATTTCGCGCGGTACCAGCGGCACGTGGATGGTGCAATTTCCATCGTCGGAAATCGACGGCGGCAACAATCGCATCGCCAAGGACCAGGATTATACTGTCCCGTCCGGCGGACGCTTCAACTTCACAGACCAGCCTGGGGAAGAGAAACTGTTCATCGTTTTCTCGCGCAAGCCGGCCGCGGATCTGGAGAAGCTGATTTACTCTCTTGGGAATCCGAAAGCGCCGGCCCCGGTGTCGGGAGAAGCGCCGGACTCTTCGTCAAAGGTTCTGTTGATGGCTGGGAACCGGAAGCCAATTGAGGATCCGTTTGTGAACCGGCTGCGGTCGCAGTTGGTGGCACGCGATCTTGTCTTCGAGAAAGTAGATGATGATACGCCCGGCGACCGCAAGGAAAAAGCGGTGTACGTGGCCACGCCGGACCGCACAGCCAATGCGCGGGTGGTGATCGATCTGACGCTGAAGCATCAGTAGTGCAATGTGGATAGCGCAGTGTCAATAAAGGACTCGTTATGAGAATAGCGGCTGTTTTCCTGCTCGCCGTGGTTGGAGCTTTTGCCCAGAACGCGAGCCGGATGGAAATCACGCTGGAACGTAGAGACGGCAATGTCTGGAAGGCGGTGGATCCGGGGTTGGTGCTGGCGGCTAAAGAAAAGGTGAGGTTCCGCTTCAAATCGAACTTCAAGGGCTATCTTTACGTGATCAACCACAGCACGTCTGGAACGAGCACGCTGTTGTTCCCCAGGCAGGATACCGGATCGATGAACAGGATTGAAGCAGGCAAGGAGTACGTGGTGCCCTCGACGCAAGGCGCGTTCCGCGTGGAAGGCCCCGAGGGATACGACGTGATTTCGTGGATGGTCAGTCCGGTGGTGCTAGCTGCTCCCAGCCTGCCGGAACGCACGGAACCGGCTCCTCCGGTGGAAATGAAGCCGCGCTGCGACGACACGATTTTCAAAGCGCGCGGAGATTGCGTGGATACCGCCGCGGGCCCGAAATCGCAGGCCGATAGCGATTCGTCACGCGAGTTGGTTTTCATGCGGCAGAAGAACTCGTCGGTAATCGCGTCGCCCACGCCGCTGAAGGGGCCGGTGGTATACGAGTTCCGGCTCGCGCACAGGTGATCATGATGAAGATGTTATTCCGATTGAGCGCTACGGTGCTGGTAACGGCTTTCCTGCTCGCGCAGCAACCGGCGCGGCAACCTGCGCAGGCGCCGGGCAAAGAGCGCGACCTGAAGTACGAAAAGGACGAGCCGGTGACGATCAAGACGCCCACCGGCGAGATATCCATCCCGCGCAGCTACGCTTTGGTGATCGGCGTGGCACAGTACAAAACCCTACCGGCTTCAGCGCAATTGGAGTATCCCGAGCGCGACGCGGAATCGATATACTCCATTCTGATCAGTCCCGAGGGCGGCAACTTCAAAGCGGAGAATGTCCACAAACTGATTGGTCCGAAGGCGACGCTGGCGAATCTGAAAAAAGAACTGGAAACGTGGCTGCCGTCGGTGGCGCGCGATAACGATCGCGTCGTGATCTACTTTGCCGGACATGGCTTCGTGCATGCAGGCAAAGCGTATCTGGCCCCGTACGACATTGATAAAGATCGCGTGAGCACTACCGGCTATCCCATGGACACGCTGAGCGCGGTTGTGGGCAGCAAGATCAAGGCGAAGTGGAAGGTGTTGCTGACCGATTCGTGCCATAGCGGATCGATCAACCCGGAAGCTGACATCGCCACGATCAACGGAAGTTTGAAGAATCTGGAGCGCTCGCTATTCTCGTTGACGGCCAGCCGCGACCGGGAGCGGTCCTACGAAAGCAAGGATTGGGGCGGCGGGCATGGCATCTTCACTTACTACGTTGTGAAGGGGCTGGAAGGTGCGGCCGACGAATCGCACGATGGTGTGGTCACGGCGGATGAACTTGCCGAGTATGTGCACCGTGAGGTCCGGCAGGCGACACAGGGGAAGCAGAACCCGACGTCTGAGCGCGGCAGCTTCGATCCCAACATGCTGTTGGCGTATATCCCGTCGAATGCGGCTCCGGGTACGCCGCCGGCTCCGAAGACCGGGGCGTTGATTTTCGAGGTGAACACCAGCGGTGTTGAAGTGTTTGTGGATGGCAAGTCGATCGGCGTGGTGAACAAGGGCGGCAACCTGCGCATGCCGGGGCTGGTGCCGGGCGTTCATACGGTGAAGGGCGTCAAGATGGACTATGAGCCGGACGGTCCGCGGGAAGAGACGGTTTATCCCGGGCAGGAGTCGACGGTATCGTTGAAAATCCTGATTCTGCGGCGGCGTCCGAAGGCGGCGGTAGACTCCTTCGACAAGGGGATGGAGGAGTACAACAAGGGCTCGGCTGAGCACTACAAGAAGGCCGTGGCGCACTTCCAGACGGCGCTCAAACAGGATGCGGCCTACAGCCAGGCGGCGCTCTATTTGGGGCGGACCTACAATGCGCTGTTCGATCAGGATGAAGCGCAGAAGTATTACAAACGGGCGATCGACATTGATCCGGACTATTTGGAAGCGCGGGCCACGTATGGTGGAATGCTGCTGGATATCGGAGCTCTGGACGAGTCCATCCGGCAGTTGAACGCCGTAGTGCAGCGCGATCCGAAGAACTCGCTGGCATTCAATTTGATGGGGCAAGCGCTTTGCCGGAAGGAACTGTACAGCGATGCGGCCGAGGCTTCGCGGAAGTCGATTGACTTGAACGCCAATGGCGCGGAGGCTCATCTGTGGCTTGCCGAGAGCCTGCGGATGAGCGGTAAGTATCAAGATGCCACGGTGGAGTATCACGAGTACCTGCGGCTCAGCAATTTCGACAACAAGCTTGCCGGGAAGTTGAATTACTACGTGCTCGGCTACTTAACGGGTTTTGGTAAGAAGAAGCGGGCGAACCTGCAGGACATCTGGCGGGAATTGCGCAGCGAAGCCTATCTTGGCTTGAGCGACTGCGAACGGAAGCTTTCGCATTTCGACAAGGCGATCGAGTTTGGACAGATGTCGCTGGTGTACGATCCGAAAGATCCGTATGTGCATTACGCCCTGGGCCTGGCATATGGCCGCAAGGGCCAGCAGAACAACAGCATCGAAGCGTTCGCGGCCGCCCGCGACCATTTCCGCAAGATGCTGGAAATCAACCCTGCCATGGATGAGGCCGAATTCGCGAAGAAGAACGTTGCGAGTATCGATGCCGCCCTCAAGAGCCGTTAGTCCTCTCTTCTTCAGTCCAAATTAGCGTTCCTCTATAGAGCTTTCCGCAGCGTCGTAATTCCAAATTCGAACGCCTGGGCGGTGCGGTAACCGGAGCGTTATCCCATGGCAAATACGCTTGCAGAAATGCAACCGGAGGTGCGCCGCAGAGATCTCCTCATTCGCCCGCGCAGCTGAAACAGAATTTTCAGGGGCCCTGCTGCAGGATGGGGATGCGCCGGCGAAGGCCTTGCGGACGCCCGCCATCCGGCGCACGCATCCGCGAGGATCTTCTGGAAGTGCCGATAGGCCTGCAGTTCGATGTCGTGGGCGTAACCGGGCCGCACAATCCGCGGAGTGCTTATAGACAGAGGGAGCTTGCACACTCACTGCCTCAGGTACGGCCTGCATCCAGACGGCGACTACTGGGTCGCGCGAAGTCTTGGGCGGGCGCTCTTAATGTGGATATACCTGCAACGATCGTCCGACGGAGCCGAGGTGCGCAATCCTTAGTAGCACGAACGCCGGAAGTCCCCTAAACCCGGCGGCTGCGGCCGCCCCGGCGAGTGTAGAGCAGTATCGACGGCTGGGGCTCCGATGACGAATGGGTCTGGTACATGGAAAATAATCAGTCCGCAACTTTGATCGGATTTCAGGAACCTTTCCGGGGGAGGTTTGACTATAATGGAGCAGGATGCCCGGGTGGCGAAATCGGCAGACGCAAAGGACTTAAAATCCTTTTTCGCGCAAGCGGAGTGTGGGTTCAAGTCCCACCCCGGGCACCACAATTCCTACTGATCACCCCTACAGCCGCACGATTTTCTCCGACACGACGCCCTTCAGCGCGTTCCGGGTATCCACAATGAGTTTGGTGTTTTCCACGATCGTCGAGTAGTTAAAGCCGGTATGGTCCGTTGCAATTACTACGCAGTCGGCCGTCGCCGCTGATGCTTCCGGTTCGCTCGCGTCGATCCGCACTCCATCCATTTGAATATGTGGAACGAACGGGTCACTATAAGTCATCTCCGCGCCGCGATGTTTCAGCAGGTGGAAAATGTCCAGCGCCGGGGATTCGCGGACATCGTCGATGTCCTTCTTATAGGCCATCCCTAGAATGTGAATCTTCGATCCGCGCAGTGGCTTGCCATGGTCGTTGAGAGCGTTCTGGACTTTTTCCACCACAAAGTGCGGCATCTGTCCGTTGATGTAACCCGCCAGCTCGATGAACCTGGCCTCAATGCCGGATTGTTTGGTCTTCCACGACAGATAGAACGGATCGATCGGGATGCAATGGCCGCCAAGGCCCGGACCCGGATAAAACGGCATGAAGCCGAATGGTTTGGTGGCCGCCGCTTCAATCACTTCCCAGACGTTGATGCCCATGCGGTCGCACATCAGCGCCATTTCGTTCACCAGCCCGATGTTGATCATACGGAACGTATTCTCCAACAACTTCACCATCTCGGCAACGCGCGTGGAGCTGACGGCCACCACCTTTTGCAACGCCTGTCCGTAAAACAGCGCGCCCATATCGGTGCAGGCCTTGGTGATGCCGCCCACCACTTTCGGAATATTTGAGGTGTTGTACTTCGGATTCCCGGGATCGACGCGCTCTGGCGAGAAGCAGAGGAAGAAGTCCTCGCCCACCTTCAGATTGCCGGCTTCGAGCATCGGTAAGACCAGCTCGTCGGTTGTGCCGGGATAGGTGGTGGATTCCAGCACCACCAACATTCCGGGGTGAAAATACTGGGCAACCTCCTGGCAGGCCGACACGATGTAGCTCATGTCCGGGTCCTTGGTCTTTCGCAGTGGAGTGGGCACGCAGATATCAATCGTGTCCAGTTCCGAAACCACCGCGAAATCCGTCGTCGCGCTGATCTTTCCACTTTTCACCAGTGCTGCCAGTGTCTCTGTCGGGATATCCTGTATATAAGATTCGCCCCGGTTCACGGCGTCCACCTTCGATTGCTGGACGTCGATCCCGACAACCGTGAACCCCATCTTGGCGAATTCCACAACCAGGGGCAGTCCGACATATCCCAGGCCAATCACACCCACTCGCGCGTCGCGGGAGGCTATCTTTGCGCTCAGTTTTGCTTCATGCGTCACAGAAAAAAGTCACCTTTTCCAAGAAATTCGTAACAGCCGGCGAAAATTCGGTATCCGGTTCGGTTGCGCAAAGAGGAGTGCCGAATTCGACAGCGCCGCGTAACGCAACTCCATAGCTTAAGCACGTCACGCGCCACGGAATGCCTGTTTCACCGTCTGTGCGCTTACAGTTAAAGAGACTTCGCGAGCTCTTCCTTCAGCTTGCGCTGTCCGTATCGGGGGAATACACCCATATAGTTCAGGATGCGGCAAGCGATTCCGAATCCGGATTCGACGCCGCGTGCCTCCACCCGAACTACTACCACCTGGCAATGCATGCTACAGATTTCCTCACCGAAGCTGCGGCGTTTGGCCGGCACTTCAATCACACATTCCAGTTCCTCGCCGGGAAGAAACGCGTCTTGCGAGATACAATACAGTCCCGCCTCGCTCAAATTGGAAGTCAACGTTTCAACAATTCGAACGTCTCCACGCTTCCAGAGCCTCACCGGCCACCGAAGTGGAAGCCGGTCCACCTTCCGTAGTTCATTAAATTTCATCAATCTCTACCCGTTTCCTTTTCAGCGAAGACGCCTTCTACACGCCGATATGTGGGACTAACTGACAGTGTTTGGGAATATGTACCAGTACTGTCGGTTCTGGCGCGACACACTTGATCCGTCTATACTTTGAATCTGTAGAGATTGGCGATCTGGGGCGCACAAATGTACATGCTTAGAATCCTTTTCCGAAATTCTGTTACATCTTGATTGCCATCTTGATTTGCACCGCCAGTTGGACACTGATTTCCCGATGCTTGAACATGTGAACTCGCGTAGTACCACTCCCGGGCCGGAACGAAATGGGCTGGGTATCTCGATTGTCTTTGTAGGTCCGATAACACCAGGTTGGGAAGGCCTAGACCGTTGCCTGCAGAGCATGGACGGCGTAACGGTGTACCGCTGCCAGGAAGATCCCGCCGAGATTATCGGACTCTGCAACGCCGTGGCGCCTTGTGTTCTGTTGATCAACCAAACCTTCCTTGAAGCGATCGAAGGCTCCAGAATCTTGACGCTGGTGGACGATAGCGACCGTGTCCACATTCTGGTAATGGCGGAGAGCGAAGAGTTGGCGGCATGCCGGAACCTGCTGCGTATCGGATGCAAGGGCTTGCTGGTGCCTAATATGACCATGGAAATGAGCGTACGGGCGATTTCCAAGGTGATTGAGGGTGAAATCTGGATGTCCCGCACGCATCTCTCTTCGCTGCTGCAAGAGCAAGTGAGGGTGAGCGATGAGGTCAGGCTGACGTCCCGGGAGAAGGAGATTCTCTGTCTTGTAGGACGTGGCATGAACAACCAGCAAATTGCGGATGCGCTCTATATCACTCGTGAAACGGTGCGCTGGCATATCCGCGGGCTATATACGAAGATCGGAACGCACGACCGGCAATCGGTCGCCTCTTATGCGGCGATCTTCTACGCAACTACCGAGAGTGGTGGTGGCGCCGGCCAGACCACAAGCCTTTCCAGAGCCGCTTTTTCGGCTTGAAAGCAGCCGCCTGTTTCCGGGTCTATTTTCAACCCAAATTCCGGTTTAGTACCGGAAACCAGTCAGCACGTTGGTACTGGAAGCGGCGCGTACCGACGGTCTACGGATTTTGCGTACTCCTGCTCGACTCCTCACTTATGTCCCGCGAGTACTATTGCGTGGCGACGAGGTTCAAGTAATTGTAAGAGGGGAGGGGAAAAACTCCCCCCCTGTACAAAGTATGGTCTGAAAGCAAATAATTTGGCTATACTTCTCATTTCTTAGGAGAGTCGGCAGCGTGAAATGGCCGGCGGAATGAAGAAGGCAAAAGATTGGGAGCCTAAGGGACTCACAACGATGAATGTACTTTTGATATCCGGAGACCAGAGGGTGCAGCAGTTCTGCAGGGATGTGCTCGAGGAGTGCATGCCGGAGGACTCTGAGATTCATTTCGGCGGGTCGCCGCAGGAAGTTCCGAATCCGGACTTAACGGTCTGGGACTACACTCCGGATGTGATGCTGCCGGCGTCGCTGGCAGGCCCGCACCAGGAAACAATACTTCTGGTGCATCGCAAACAATTGCCACTTCTCAGGGATGCGTTCCCGCTGCAGTCCGCGAGCATACTGCTGAAGCCGGTGAATCACGCAATTCTTCGGATTTTTATCGAGCACGCGATCGCGCGGCAGTTATCGCCCACCACGACGGCGAAGAAGACCAAGGAACACCGGCTGGAGAGCGAACGGGACCGCTTGTTCCAGTTACTGCTGCGAGCCAATCTCAATCTTCAGGAATACGATCAGGACCGGACGAACTTTCTGGCGCGAACAGTGCATGATTTCCGCGCGCCGTTGACGGCACTGCAAGGCTATTGCGGCCTGTTGTTGGAGCAAGGAGTTGGACCGCTCAACGGGGATCAGGTGGAATTGTTGCGCGGCATGCACCGCAGCACCAAGAGGTTGTCGGCGTTAGCGACCGCATTGCTTGATTTGAGCGCGAACCACCACCATGAGCGCCGGCCCGACATGCAGAAGATCAACCTGGAAAAATCCATCGAACAGGCGATTCACGAAATCTCGCCGGTTGCTTCAGAACGGCATATCGAAATTCGGACCGAGTTGCAGACTCCGCCGGGTTCGGTAATGTTCGATCCCTCGCAGATTGAGCAAGTGCTGGTTAATCTGCTGGAAAACGCCTGCAAATTTACGCCGAAGCACGGGTTGATCGAAGTGCTGGGGTATCCGGTCTCCTGGGACCGGTCGGAGGCGCGGAGCAAAGATCCCGCGGCGATGACGGCGGTGGCGCAGGATCGGTCGAATGCATACCGGGTGGACATTCGCGATTCGGGTCCGGGTATCATCCCGGAGCATTTCGACGAAATCTTCGAAGAATACACCTCCTATTCCGGTGGCAGGGATCGTTCTGGCGGGGGACTGGGCCTGGCGATCTGCAAAATGATACTCGATTCGCACAACGGATGGATTTGGGCCGATTCCAAGAGCCAGGGCGCCACGTTTTCGTTCGTGGTCCCCTGTGTATCGGAAGAGTCTCTTTCGCAACAAGCCAAAATGTCCTGAATGCCTTGCTACCAACTCATATGACTGATCGAAGCACCATACTGATTGCCGAAGACGAACCAGAGGTTCGGAACTATTTACGCCTGGCGCTCCGTTCGGAAGCCTATAACGTGGAGTTCGTGGAGGACGGTGAAGAGGTTTTGACCTACCTCAGCAGCAAACGGATGAACCTGTCGCTGCTGCTGCTGGATATCCTGATGCCGCGCCGGGATGGGATCGAAACATTGCAGGAAGTGAGAAAGTTCCACCCCGACCTTCCGGTGATCATGATGTCAGGTCTGACCTCTCCGCTGACTATTGTCGATGCGATGAAGCGTGGCGCCACGGATTTTCTTCCCAAGCCAATTACGCACGAGCACCTGCGGGCTACCATTCAAAGGACGCTCGGGTTAAGTGCGGTAGAGGCAAAATCAACTGCGGCCTCCGGTAAACAGGTCTCTTTCGTTTCAGGAGATGTGTGGACTAAGAAGCTAGACACGCTGCTGGAATGCATCTCAGGCTCCGACGTCCCGGTGCTAATGCAGGGAGAGACGGGCGTGGGGAAGGAAATGCTCGCACGCCAGATTCACGCGCGATCCTCCCGTGCCAACAAACCGTTTCTGAAGTTGAATTGCGCCGCCCTTCCCGCCGAATTAGTGGAAAGCGAATTGTTCGGATATGATCGCGGCGCCTTCACTGGGGCGTTCAAAAACAATCCGGGAAAGTTTGAAATGGCCGACGGTGGAACCATTCTGTTGGACGAGATTGGCGACATGGATGTTCGTATCCAAGCCAAGCTGTTGCAAGTCTTGCAGGATAAGGAATTCATACGGCTGGGGTCGAAAGAGTGTACGCGGGTGGACGTACGGGTGATTGCGGCGACGCATTGCGATTTGGAGAAAGCAATTACGGAAGGCCGCTTCCGCGAAGATCTCTACTACCGCTTAAATGTCGTCAACATCGTGATCCCGCCGTTGCGGGAGCGCAAAGATGAGATTATCCCTCTCGCCGAATACTTCCTCTCCAAGCATGGTCTGCCGGGGATCGACGCTCCTGAGCTTCTGCCTGTGTTGCGGGACGCCTTGCTGAATCACGATTGGCCCGGGAATATCCGCGAACTGGAGAACGTAGTGCGCAAATTCCTGGTCGTTCGGGGAGCAGCCTCCATCGCCGACGACCTGATTAAGAAGACTCGCCGCCGCAAAGAGTCTTCGGTGGAGTATGGCAACGGATTCGGTATGATCGACCGCCGCGCAGGCACTAACGGAACGAAACCGGAAGACCAGTCGAGGCGGGTATCGCCGCCGCAGAACCAGGCTGAGAGCAGACCGCTCCCAGTAGAGCGAGCCGGGCCGGTTGAGGTCGCGCCTCCCGTGGAACAATCGCCCGAGCCGCCAGCAGCCCCGAGCGCGCTTCGGAAGTTGACCGAAGAGCGGAGAGATGCCGAAGCGCAGGTGATCGTCGCGGCCCTCAACCGGTCCTTGTGGAACCGGAAACAGGCGGCGACGCTGCTGCAGGTGGACTATAAGGCGCTGCTCTACAAGATGAAGAAGCTTGGGATTGGGGACAAGCAGGCGTTGTAGCCGGGTGAGCCCACCGGCAACCGCAAGAGCTTTACAAAATTAGCAACAAATGTTTCACAAACTAACGTTCCATGGACACCATCTAAAGTTTGTGTTACAGTCTGACCAAAGTGCTAGTACGGGCGCAAAATTGAAACGACACGCTCCCGCAGGATGTAACGCACTGTGCGAGAGGTCGGTTGCTAATGACGGCGTTCTACCAGCAGATTTACAAGATGGTTGTTTCGAGAACGGCACCGAGTGCTGTCTTCACGGATTTCCAATCGTTGAACGCAGCAAAAGGAACTGTTGCCGGGGATTTGCTTTCCCTGTATCGCGAGACGGTGAAAACTCGCGAGCCGAAGCAGGAACCTGCGGGTGAAACGGTCACCAAGACTGTATCCAACAAGACGGTTGCGGCTCCGGTGCAAGGTCCGGCACCCGCTACCATTCGGCTCGCCGATTCCAATCTGCGGTTAGGAGATGTTGTCCGATCGCAGGAACATTATTGGAAGCGCACCCATCGTGATGTTACTGGGGCAATTGTCCGGTTCGAGCCGGTGCCTGACGAACAGATCAGCTTTGTAGGCAGCGACCACTGGGCGTATTTGAACTCTGGAGACGGCCCCGTCAGTCTGGCAGTCATCGAAAAAGTACCCCCAGCTCCTTTGGAGTATTGCGACGGACCGGAAGCCGCCGATTTCTCCCGCGCCGAAGTGATCGCCGCGCCCGAGCGGGAGCAACCCGCAATCCCTTCGTTAGCACAGTACTAGGGTGACTCCGTACCACACGGAGCCCCCGTCTACCTAGTACTTTTTAAACTTTTCCGCCAGATCACGGAAGCGCCAACGATGAAACAATAGAGTTCTGGCCACCGTTTGTCCTCCTCCGGCGAGCCTTTCCTCTCCTAATCCCATTCCTTTGCACCATCCTCAGCGTTTTCCTGGGGGTACCAAGTAAGCCTTAGTTTGGATCTAATGCGCCCAGATTGTTATACTTGTACTCTAAGGCTTTTGGTACTAATCTCAGGCTTTGCACTCTAGCGTTTTAGGACCTAGCACCCTAACAGTACTATTAAACGTTCCGGTATTATAGTTTTAGAAAAGCGTAGAATTTTCTTGAGAGTACTGGCGTAGTATTGGTACTCTAGTTGTGGTACTCTTACCATTCAGGTACTGGGTGGCGGATAGGAAAGGAGCCGGAAGCTGGCACTGGATGACGGTGCGATGGTCCGGTACGGCTGCTAGCCGGTTTGCCTGAAATACAAGAAAGTTCGGGTTGGGGACGTGGGAAGAACCGCGCTTCCGCCAGAGCGTTACCAAAGGAAGGGAAATTATATGTATCGGCTGTCACTATTATACAAGTTCTTAATTTGCTCAGTACTCATTGCAGCAGCTCCAGGGTTGCTGGTTTCTCTGAATGCGCAACCTGCCGCATTTTACACGGATCTCGCAAGTGGTCCCAATTCAGGCGGTGAAAACAATGCCGGCGCGTACGTAAACATCTATGGCAAGAGTTTCGGCGCTTCCCAGGGAAGTTCACAAGTTACTGTTGGCGGCGGGTTCGTTGCGGCCTATCCGGTTTGGAGTGACAGTAAGATTACAGTTCAGCTCGGTTCTGCGGCGACCAGTGGAAATATCGTAGTTACAACAGGGGCGGGCGCTTCAAACCCGCTACCCTTCACGGTTCGTGCGGGCAACATCTACTTCGTCTCAACGAATGGCAATAATGCGAATGCCGGAGGCCTTGCGGCTCCATGGAAGACGATCCCATACGCCGTGCAGCACATTGCATCCGGTGATGTGATCTACGTGCGAGATGGCGTGGTGCAGTCTACGGAGGACGATTGGAGTGCGGCGCTGTTGTTTCGCAACGAATGGTGCGGGGGCTCGGCTCCGCGTGCGCTGGTAGCCTACCCTGGAGCAAAGGTGACTGTCGGGAGCCTTACCGCTCCGCTCGGCAGTATCCGCACTACAGACGCATCGGCGACTGGCGGTGCGTGCGCCGGAAATTGGACGTTCGCAGGGCTGTATATGCCAAGCGTTGACGGTTTCGTTATCGCTGGCGGCTCTGATTGGCGTATTGTTGGCAATGAGTTTACCTGTCCGAACGGCGATGGTGCAAGCGCGTGCGTCGAGACGAGCCAAGCCGGCAACGTCAAGTTTTACGGCAACAACACCCACGACACCGGCAAAGCAGGCGCGTCGGCTTTATACCAGGGAGTTTACTTTTCAACCGACAGCAATCATTTGGATATTGGATGGAACACGATTGCAAACGTTCGTGGATGCAGAGGCTTACAGATACACTCTTCTCCACTGGGAGCCGGCGGTGCGGCAGATTCAACCGGGCACAATCAATTTGACATCAGCATTCACGACAACAACATTCACGACACGCAATGCGACGGAATCGTAATTGCGACGGTCGATCCTTCGGCAGGCCAGGTTTCGGTTTACCGGAACTTGATCTATAGGGCCGGTAAGGGACCGAACAATCCGGAAACGTCCGGTTCCTGGACTTGCTTGAACGTACAGGGCCACACCAATAACGGAGCTGCCGGCGGCGGCACGGTCGAGGTGTACTCCAACACCTTCTACGATTGCGGATCATTTGCGAACCCGCCGTATGGCGGCGCAAACGGCGGAGTGATGAATGGTGGCGAAAACCCCAACCTTCTTGTGCGCGTCCGCAACAACATTTTCTATCAGAACAACGCCGCTGCGCCATATCTTGCAATGTATGTTCCGGGTGCAAGCAGCACTTGCACGGATGCGGATAATTGCACAGCCATCGGAGGCTCGAACAATCTCTTCTTTGGAATTGGACCCGGACCGGTGACCAGCGCACTTTCGGCTTCGGTTAATCAGAACCCACTCTTTGTAAATGCGGCGGGAGGAGATTTCCATCTCTCGGCGGGGAGCCCGGCGGCAGACACCGGGACCGCCATTCCTCAAGGTTGGGATTTCGACGGACTCTCCATTCCGAGAGGAAGCGGTTACCCGATTGGCGCCTTTGAACTGGGTGCAGCGGGTTCCGGCGGCGTCCAGGTTTCAGTCGGTCCATCCAGTGCGACGCTTTCCGGCGGACAAACGCAGACCTTTGCGGCCACCGTCAGCGGTACCACGAACACCAGTGCAAACTGGTCGGTTTCGCCAGCGGTTGGATCGGTGTCTTCGGTTGGAGTCTACACGGCGCCGGCGACCATTTCCGGATCTCAGACCGTTGTAGTGACGGCGACGTCGGTTGCCGACGGAACAAAGGCAGCGAGTGCGACGGTCAATTTAACTCCCGTCGCAGTAGGCGGCCTATCGCCAGTTAGCCTCAGTGCTGCACAAACGCAGCAGTTCACGGCGACCGTTTCCGGCGTCACCAACACCGCCGTGAATTGGAATTTGAGCGCGGCGATTGGAACGATTACCGGCTCCGGGTTGTATACGGCACCAGCCGCAATTTCGAGCCAGCAGACCGTTACGGTCAGCGCGACATCGGTAGCGGATGGAACGAAGTCCGCGTCCGCGGTAATTACTCTGCTGCCCGCGATTTCCGTTGGCGTGAGCCCTGGAACCGTTACTTTGGGCGCGGGTGGAACGCAGCAGTTTGGCGCGACGGTCACGGGTACAGGTACAACGAGTGTCACCTGGTCGCGGTCGCCGGCTGTGGGAATGCTGTCAAGCTCCGGTTTGTACACGGCTCCGTTATCGCTTTCCTCTCAGCAGATCATAACCATTAAGGCCACCTCGAGTGTGGACGCTACCAAATTTGCGACGGTGTCTGTAACACTGACTCCGTCCACGGGTGTTTCGGTTACGATGACGCCGGGATCGGTGACCTTGGGAGCGAGTGGTACGCAGCAGTTCAGCGCGTCGGTGACAGGCGTCTCTAATACAGCGATCGTGTGGACGCAGAGTGCGGCGATCGGTACGTTGTCCACCTCGGGAATGTACACCGCTCCGGCCTCGATACCGACGACGTATTACGTGAAAATTACGGCTACTTCGGTAGCGGACGGCAGTAAGTTTGCAACGGCGCTCATCACACTGCCTCAGGGATCGGTTTCGGTCGGCATCAGTCCGGCGGCAGTGACCTTGGGCGGTGGCGGAACGCAGCAGTTCGGGGCGACGATCGCGGGTGCAGCCAGTGCGGCTGTGACCTGGTCGATGAGCCCGGCAGTAGGAACATTGTCGGCATCGGGATTCTATTCGGCGCCTTCGTCTGTTACCTCGGCGCAGACGGTCTTGGTCAAAGCCACCTCGACTGCGGATAACACCAAATTTGCGACGGCGACTGTAACACTGACTCCGTCCGCGGGCGTTTCGGTTACCATGACCCCGGGATCGGTGGCCTTGGGAGCGGGTAGTACGCAGCAGTTCAGCGCGGCGGTTACAGGCACCTCTAATACAGCGATCGTGTGGACGCAGAGTGCGGCGATCGGTACGTTGTCCACCTCGGGAATGTACACGGCTCCGGCCTCGATACCGACGACGTATTACGTGAAAATTACGGCCACTTCGGTAGCGGACAGCAGTAAGTTTGCAACGGCGCTCATCACACTGCCTCAGGTATCGGTTTCGGTCGGCATCAGTCCGGCGGCAGTGACCATGGGTGGTGGCGGAACGCAGCAGTTCGGGGCGACGATCTCGGGTGCAGCCAGTGCGGCTGTGACCTGGTCGATGAGCCCGGCGGTCGGAACATTGTCGGCATCGGGATTCTATTCGGCGCCTTCGACTGTAATCTCGGCGCAGACGGTCCTGGTCACAGCCACCTCGACCACGGACAGCACCAAGTCGGCAACGGCGGTTGTAACTCTGACACCGGCGGTTTCGGTTACCATGACGCCAGGATCGGTGACCCTGGGAGCGAGTGGTACGCAGCAGTTCAGCGCGGCGGTGACAGGCACCTCTAATACAGCGATCGTGTGGACGCAGAGTGCGCCAATCGGTACGTTGTCCACCTCGGGAATGTACACGGCTCCGGCCTCGATAACGACGACGTATTACGTGAAAATTACGGCTACTTCCGTGGCGGACAGCAGTAAGTTTGCAACGGCGCTGGTTACCCTGCCTCAGGGATCGGTTTCCGTCGGCATCAGTCCGGCGGCAGTGACATTGGGCGGTGGCGGAACGCAGCAGTTCGGGGCGACGATCTCGGGTGCAGCCAGTGCGGCTGTGACCTGGTCGATGAGCCCGGCGGTCGGCTCGCTATCGGCCTCAGGCCTCTACACGGCTCCTGCTTCGGTTACGGCGCCGTACACAATACAACTCACGGCTACTTCGGCCGCTGACAGTTCCAAATTTGCAACGGCAATCATCAACCTGGCGCCGCCAGTATCGGTTAGCGTCACGCCGGCGATCGTCAGTTTGAGCGCCGGGAACACCCAACAGCTCAGCGCCACCGTGACAGGCGCCAGCAACACGGCTGTCAGCTGGTCGCTGAGTCCGGCGGCCGGCACGATATCCCCTACCGGGTTCTATACGGCGCCGACATCGATCATCGCCAAACAGGCTGTCACCATCAGAGCGACTTCGTCCGCGGATAGTTCGAAGTTCGCAACCGCAACCATCGGCCTACTCCCCTCGAGCGTAGTCGCCGCGGGTGGCGGAGCTCCGCCGCCGCCGTCGACACCCACAGTGTCGTACACGATTCTGAGCCGCACTTCGGCGCAAGTAACTTGGACAGCGCCGGCGGACCGGCCTTCCAATGACTGGATTGGCCTGACTGCAACCAATGCTCAAGGCTGGTGGTATGTCACTAGCTGGTCGACAAATGGGGCGCCTAGCGGCAGCTTCACCGTGAACGTTCCGACATCCGCGGGGCAATATGAGTTCCGGTATTTCGATGGCGGCACCTTCAATATTTTGTCGCATAGCGCAGCGATCGCGGTAGGCTCGGGGTTCTCTGTCGTGCCAACCCAGACGGTGTCGGCGTCGGGGTCCAACTTGAGCGTGAAGTGGACCGCCGGGAGCGGCCGCCTTGCCGGGGACATCCTCTGTCTGTTCCCGATCGGTTCCGATAACGGCGGATACCTTACCTGCAGTGGTAGCAAGGGGGTCGCGAGCGGGACCGCAAGTTTCGAGTCGCCCACGTCGCCGGGCCTCTACGAGGTTCGGTACATAACACGCGGTTATGTGAATATAGTCAGCAGTGCGCCCATAACGGTAAATAGCTCGGGCACGCTGACCATAGAGGATCCTTCGCTCTGAGGGGTCAGACAAGAGAGTAGCGGATCAGTAGCTGTTAAAAAGCCCGGGCCTCAAAGCCCGGGCTTTTGTGCAGTGTGCCGAGCATGTTCGACGGCCGGAAGGTGAAAGTCTTTTTCACAACCTGATGGAGGTGAAGTGATAGTGAAGCGCAAGGGCGTCGTCGCGAGACGGGGTCTGAAAGAAGCGTGGAGCAAACGTACGAGCCGATGTACAAGAACCGGATTCGAGGCATACGGTGCTGGGCGAGCTGGCTACTGACAGCGAAGCCCATATCCATCAAGGGCACTGGTTGTAAATCCGGCGGTTGCGTGCGGAAGGCGGTCGAACTTACCTCGGGAGATCTGTTGCGTGTCGCGGAATCGTGACTGAAGGCGTCGCAAGGGGCTTTGATCTCGCAGCAGAAGTCAGCAGAGGGCATAGTAGTCACGCGAGTGGCGAAGGCCCGAACCGTGATCGTGAGCAGTAGTCTGCGAAACTCAAGGCGGTCATGCGCCAGCCAATCCGCTGCGGCGGAGCTTGCCAGGGGTGGATAGGGTGAAGCCCGAAAGGAACCTGGGAGCGGCGAAACCGCGTTGGGACACGTGAGCGAACCTCCGGCCCTTACGGGCTCAAGTCGCGGAACCGCCGTATGCGGACCCGCATGTACGGTGGTGTGGGAGGGGCGGAGCCGCGAGGCTTCCCCCTATCCCGATTTCTGTGGCCTGACGGCCGGCTCAGCCAAGCCCAGCAATAGTTTACAGCGGGGCTACAGCGATCAATTCCGGGTTTGGACCCAGCCGTGCAAGCGGATGGCAGATGAAAGTATCCGAAACCGAAGCGGGTTCAACAGCGGGTCCCCGTGTGCTTTTTGTGAAGGTCACCCGTGGTTTGGGAGGCAGTTCCTCCGTTCTGGTCCGGATGGTGCCCAACCTGTTGAAGTTGGGGGTGGATGCTTCCGTTTTGGTTTACAGAAACAGCGACCGGGTTAATACATTGGCAGCCGTAGGGGTGCCCATCTACGAGATCGGGATCCAGGGGCCGATCCCGCCGCCATTGGTATCGATTCTCGGAGCACCAGTACCCACCCCCGTCTTCTTCCGAATTGCCCGCCACAGCGTTCGATTCATCCGGCAAGCACGGCCGGACGTCGTGTATTTCAACAGTCCCCGATACGGACTTCTTCCGGTGTTCGCCGCAGCGAAGGCGCTGGGCTGTAGAACCGTCTGCTACTATCGTGAGACGCTCGACTTGCTGAAAGCCGAAAAACTAGCTATGCGTCATATCGATAGGGTGATCGCACTGAGCGATGCAGCCAGGCTCCATTTCGAGCAGCAAGGCGTAGACCCCAACCGGCTCCGCCGGGTCTACGACGCATTAGACTACGCCGCGATCAAACGCCGGACTGCCAACATACCCCGAGTCGAAAGCGATAAATTCCGGATCGCGATTATCGGCGCGCTGATTCCGCGCAAAGGTCATCGGTACTTGCTCGAAGCCATCGGGCGGCTGCTGCCGGAAATCCCACATCTTCACGTCTCGTGCATCGGGACCGGGGTAGACGAGGAGCCCTTGCGAATAATGGCACGCGAGCTAGGGATTGAGCACTCCGTCGCATTCACGGGATTCAGCAACGAAGTACCAGTGTTGCTTAAGAACATGGATCTTTGTGTGGCGCCGTCCCTGGCCGAGGGCCTCGTGCCCCAGGTGGCGCTGGAAGCTCTCGCGGTCGGCACGCCGGTGATTGCGAGCGACTTGGTGGGAACGCGCGAGGCCATTCATGACGGCAAGGCAGGAATCGACGTCCCGCGGAAAGACGTGGAAGCGGTCGCTACCGCAATTTTGACGATGGCCCGCACCCCGATTTTCGCGCCAAAACTGGGTGTTTACGGACAGGAGCAGTTCAAAGCCGGACGGTTTAGTCCGCAATCGGAAGCCATGGCAGTACGAGATGTCATGACAGAGGTAATGAATTAGGTATCGCTACCCTGCAGCGCTTAGCAGCAACTTTCAGAATTCAATTCGCATCCCGGCCAAGAACGTGTATCCCATATTTTCAAATGACTTATTTTCAACCGTTGTTCCCATTGCTGCTACTAATCCTGCTGTTCTCTGCCTTTTCAATGAGACCGGACAAAGCACGGTTGTGGGTTCGCGCCAGTGCGCTGGCGCTGTTTTTGATTTCGTGGCCGCCGGCGGCGAGCCTGGTTTCGTGGCCCTTGCAGGCGCCCTACTCTTCGCTACCTCCTGCCGATAATAATGTGGAGGTGATCGTCGTTTTGTCCTCATCGGTCTTCCCTCCGACGCCGCCTCGGCCGACTGCCGTATTAGGTAGTGACACCTACGAGCGGTGCGAATACGCCGCTTGGCTTCACAACAACTGGCGCCACGTGCCCGTTCTGGCAACTGGCGGTGGTTCCAGAGGCGGTGTTCCGTACGCAGTGACCATGAGTGTGGCACTGCAACGGGAGGGAGTAGCGGAAGACATGATCTGGACCGAAGAAAAGTCCCGTTCCACATTTGAAAACGCCGCATTTTCGGCAAAGCTCCTGCACAGCAAGAGGATCCACAAGATAGCGGTGGTTACCGAGGCTTACCATATGCTGAGAGCCGAGCGCTGCTTTCGAAAGCAGGGATTTGTGGTTGTCCCCGCCGCTTGTGGATTTCGAGTTTTCTCCCGAACAGACCCAACGGAATACGCGCCGACGTGGGAAGCCGTCTCCTGGTTCGAAGACAGTCTGCACGAGGGAGTGGGATTGATGTGGTACCTGATCAAAGGGCGAATCTGAGCCTCTTTTCCCGGGCTGATCGACGGCTCGCGGTAGGAGAGTACCCAGTGGGCTGAAACTCACTGCCAAATTGACGCGCAAGTTACTCTGAATGGTCTCAACGTTGTCGGGGTACATCAATCCCAATTCGCTTGATCGCGAGCGCGGATAGAAGTAATGCCGGCTCCAAATCCCGCAGCTTCACGCTTTGCAATGCGCGCGCTTCCGCTGGCCGAGTCGGGAAAGGATGCCCTTAGGCCATCCCCACGGCGGGCTGATTCGGCGACGCCTCCAGTAATTCCTCCGTTTCGCTCTCCCCTTCCTCTCTGGCACCCTCTTCCTCTCCATTGAATAGCGCGGTTCTAGAGATGAGTCCGGCTATCACCCACATATCTCCATTGACCTGGAAATACATCCAGCGGTCACCGAAGCAACTAGCTACCATCGCGCAGAGGATCCAGAAAGCCAAACCAAGGCCCAGAGAAGCCATCAACGGGTCATTCGATCTACGAAACACCCGCCAACCCGTAAGGAACGTCTTTCCCACCAGCCAAAAGAATAGGAAAAAGCCAACTATTCCGGTTTCGAGTAATACCTTCAAGAAAATGTTGTGGGTATCCTCATAACCTTTCACTCGATGCAGGTAAGCGTAGGTGTTGAAACCCATGCCGAACAGAACGTTCGTAGAAGCAAACAGGCTGAGTGCATCCTCCCAGATCTCGAAACGAAGTTCTGAGGAGTGATCGACCTCGCCACTGCCTTTGTCGTAGGTCATCGAGACCCTTTCCTGCACGGCTGGGGGGATGATAGCTGTACCGAACAGAACGAATACCACAACCATGACCAGTAGCATCCGGCTCTTGACCACACCGACAAACAGCAGACCGACCGCGAACGCCAAGTAGGCTCCGCGAGAAAACGTGTACATCAGGCAAACGAAAGAAAGAAGAGCTAATGCGTAGTACCCCACCTTGATGAGCCATTTGGGTTGGAACGCAGCCAAAGACAACGAAAGGCCGGCAAACTGGGCCGCGAACGAGGCCATGCCGTTAATTCCGGCATAGCCCATGCCGGCGCCCTCACGAACGGAGTTTGAGTATTCCGAATAGTCGCGGCCACGAACCGAATCCCAGTAACTAAAGTCTAAGACCATAGCCGAAAAGCACATCAGAAATAGAATCACGTTTGTTTGCCGGCGGTTCGGGGAGATCGCGGCTACCAGCAGCAGCAATATCGGCATGTTCATGTAGTCGAGCCAGACCCCGAATCGAGGCTCTCCAGGCAGCGGCCACGGAACGCCGATGATGAACGACCCCAAGACGAGCGAGAACATCGTATAGCCACCGTAAATGAGCAACAGTCGTGTCCAGGGCGACTTCCCTATCGGGGACTCTCCCCGCCGGCATAAACCCACAATCATCCCCAACAAAATGAGCGTGACGACACTTTGGGCCAACGGGTATTCATTCATCCGGTAGCGGACCGTTTGCAATACAATTAGCGGCGTCAGGTAGTAGAGCCCGGCGATGGGCCGCCAGAAGATTGACAGCAGTAAGGCCACAACACCGCCAATATAGAGGGCGAGCGGGATTAATCCGTCGGTTAAGCCAAAGCCCATGAAGAATATCTCTCGGTCGGGATAAGTTTGTCGAATTTCATTGCGTTGCCTAATATTTGCATAAGTTACCAATTTCTACGACAGAAACCAAGAACCATCGACCGAGGTTCACCGATTTCTTTGGTGACCGCAATCCAGTGAATAGACGTGCTTTTTCTGGACCGTTGAGAACATATAAGCAACTGTCGGGCCAACCGGCTCCCAATCGATCGTGAGACTGTCGTATGGCGAGGAAGTACCTCGCTATGAGGATCCTTATCGGTTGGGGTGGAAGCGGAATTGTTGCCGACGCTGCGGAACGCTCCCGCCACCTATGACTGCGAACCACGATGATCGCGGACAAGAGCGTGCGGGTGCGGCACAATCCGAGCCGGAGACATTCTACCAGGCTTGGCCCTGAGTAAGCGGTCGTAGGCTAAAAGCACCTTTGACACCATGATCTCTACTGTGAACTGCTGCAAGATGCGTTTGCGCCCAGACATTCCCATGCGCCGCCGCAGCGCCGGTTCCCGCAACAGCTGCAAAATCCGATCAGCCAGGCTGGCTGCGTCTTCGCTTGGAACCAGAAACCCGGTAACTCCATCCACAACGACTTCAGGATTTCCGCCGACGGCGGTTGCTACGCAGGGCAACTCCGCACGCATTGCCTCAAGCAGCGCATTCGAGAGACCTTCGCTTCTGGATGGAAGTACAAAAAGATCGCTGATGCTCAACAGCTCAGGTACTTCTTCCACTTGGCCCAGGAACTGAATCGTATCCTGCAAATCGAGCGACTTGCTCAAGGCGATTACCTCATCGCAGTACACGAGGTTTGCGCCCGACCCCAAATGGCCTGCGAGGAGCACCTTCACCTGGGGCACGAATTGTCTCACTACTGCCATCGCCCGGACGAGAACGTCGATTCCCTTCACTTGCCGAATGTTTGCGACACAGGCAATTATCGGAACGCCGGCCGTGATAGCAAGTCGTTCGCGAAGTTGCACGACGGCGGCGGGCTGCGCCTGGAGCTTAGGCTCAATGCCGTTGTATATCGTCACGGTGCGATCGGGGTTCACTCCGTCACTCTCGATAGTGTAACGCCTGACACCTTCCGAGACGGCCTGAACCTGATCGAACATACCGCGGAGAAGCCGGTAGCCGATATGATGTTTCGCCGCTCGCAGAATACCCATGTCGCGGCGGCTTGAGATCAGAATCTTGACGCCACTTAGCTTCGCAATGGCGCCAGCCCAGAGGTCAGCCGTCTCAAAAAAAGTATGGACGATATCGATCTCGTGCTCCCGAATGAACTGGCGCAACCGGCGGGCGATTCGAAATGCGTTGACGTCGTAAACATTGTTCAGCTGCCAATGTTCCACGGGACATGTGAATTGATCCAGGAACGGGCGGACCGTTTCATTGCTGTGGAAAGTGAGCAAATGGCACTCACAACCCGATTGTTGCAAATACGGAATCATGCGCAGCAGGCACAACTCTGCTCCGCCCATTCCCCAAATGCTGTCGGTGATGTAGAGGATGCGAATTTTCCGGTGGACCGCCGGCGCTATCGCCGGAGCCCAGACGTCTTGATTTTCGTTCATCTAGGCCCACTCGCCTGGGCTGCGGCCCCGTAGGACTCTGGAAGTACGCCTCACAGCCTGAAACGCGCCATATTTTAGCGAGTCGCGCCACGGGGAGCGTTCCGGCGGCGTGGGATTCAAGCCAAGGGCCCGCAATCGTCTGTTGAGGTAGTAGACGATGGCTTGACGCTCGGACATCAGCGAACGGAAAGTGATGCTGAAAGAAACCGACACCGCCGGTCCGTTCTTCACCCAATGCGGTGCGCCGAACGGAAAGTGAAGCGCTTCCCCGGGATTCAAATCATAAACCGTAGCCCGTTGCTGGAATTCGTCCTTATAAGGCATGCGGCGATCATAGGATTCATCGTGCCAGAACTGTAGCATCTCCTCGATCTGGGGCTCGGGCATAACCGAGCGGTCTCGGGGGTCCCACATGCTCACCTGCTTAGAGCCGCGGATCTGGCATAAGAAGTTGTGCTCGTCGTCGAGATGATAGGGGGTAACAGAATTCGGTGACGAGATAAAAATGAACGCAGCTTCCCGGTGCATATCGCGCATCGCATAATCCCGCGATCCGGAACCGAACTGCCGATACACTTCGTCCAACATTACTCTCAGTAGCTTGCCGTACTGCGGGTCGGTATCCACATTCTTCAAGACCATCCAGGATCCGCACTCTTCAATCCGCCGCACCGTCTCCACAATGGACAATCCGTTCTTCGGATATTTCCTGCCATCCTGATCGATGGCTACCTTTCCCGAGTAATACTCCACCTGGTTCTCCGGGAGGCGTCGCGCAAGCTCTATGAGGCTGGGCAATTGCAATTCCGGCTGGTCGCAAAGATTGTGCCGCACCTTGAAGCCACGATCAGGAAAGTTTTCGCGAAACTGGTTCGGATCGGATGAAAGAAGTTCTGTGTTTCGGACAACTGTAGCGTTGGATGACATAAGTAACCTCTAAGATTTGGACTGGGTCGTCGATACTTGAAGATGGGCCCCCGCGGCTTGCGGCCTTACCTGTTTCCTGATCCAACGGAGCAGCGGCAAGGCCGAGATAAAGAAAACCCCCAGCCGCGATCCATTTGAGAAAAGCGTGCGCCGAATCACACGCCGCTCACTCCGGACACGTTTCGCCATCGCATGGCGAGGGACCGCGCAGGAATCTAACCAGTCGATTGCCGCGCTGCCGCAGACTCTCCGGATATTGTCGAATTCCAGCAATACTCCGGGAGAAAATTTTCGGTATTCATCGTCGTAGGCGATGCTAAAAGCGAAGCCGCCATTGCCCGACAGGACATTGTGCTTCATGGCGATATTTTTTCCGTCAAGAGCGAGCGAGACTAGCATCACACGGTTCCGCAGGAATCCGTCGCGGGTGATCGCGCGCAAGTAAGAAGCATCCTCGGTTCGTTTTGCACAGGCCTTCCCCTCGGCGCCACCCTTTGAGCCGTTGGCCTCCATCAGCAGAAACTCGTCGATCCACGCATCAACTTCCGAAAGGTTCTCCACCTGCCGGTATGCCAACTTTCCCCGTTCCCCCAGCCGACGCTCCAGACGCGGGAATTCATCAAGGTGCTTTTTGGAGATGGCTCTGGACAGGAAAGCCGCGGCTGTTCCAAAAGGTTCCAGGAAGGCCCGCGGAAAATCGCCGAGCAGGAACGAGCTTCGCCGGATGGCAAAATCCGCCCTAACCTCGTGAAATCGACCGTTGGCTATCAAGTGATTTGTCTCAGCAATCCTACAACCAAACGGATGGTGTTCAAACCACAGCTAGAATGATTCCAGTACTTCCCAGACATTTACCGCGTCAACTATAAGGAGTGATGAGGTAGCACCAGGGGTGTTGCCAAAATGCTAGAGTTCTAACGGGCAACTACATGCACCTGGGCTGAATTTCAAGCGGAAACAATCCCTAAAGCGACTCGGTTCCGTCTTTCCCGGCAGGACTAAATGCAAGAAGAAAAAGCACATCTTGAGAGCCGTCCAACGCACTGATCGCGGGTAGCATCATCCATGGATCGTAAAAGGCATTCGGCACCACGGCGACCGCCGAGAGTTTCCCCCAGGATTCTTCGTTGTCCGTCAGTTGCTTGGCTTCGACAAGGCGGACCGTGCCGGACCATGGTCGGCCGCCCCGGACTTAGCTGGCGATTTTTCGGGGCCCACCGATTGAACTGGCGCAAAGTCTGTTGTGATGGCTATTTCTCCCACTTTTTTTCAACCAACCAGCATCCGGCAGTGGGATATGCGGGGAATGGACTTCACAAATCAGCACCCTTGTTTTTTCTCCTTGGTCGAGATCTGGAGGTAACTTTCGCCGGCTTCCGGCCGGACCAGCCGTTTCATCCACCTAAGCAGGGGCAGAGATGAAATTACAAGGTCGCCCAAGCGGGAGTTGTCAGAGAACAGCGTTCGGCGAATCATGCGCCGCTCACTCCATATTCGGGAAACCAGAGTGTGGCGCGGCGCAGCGCAGGAATCCACCCACCGAACCTGAGGGTCATGGAACACTTTGCGAATATACTCTAATTCCAACAACATCCCAGGGGAATACTTAGCATAGTCTTCGTCGTAGGCGATTTTGAAGGCGAAGGCTCCCTCGTTAGCACGGAGGATGTGTTTCATCGCGATCACTTTTCCGTCCAAAACTAGAGACCACAGGACCAGACGATTTTGAAGGAAGCCATCCCGCGTGATTTCGCGTAGGTACGCGGCATTTTGAGGATCTTTTGCAAAGGCACCGCCAACGTTTCCCTTCCATCCGCATGCTTCCAGACGCAGAAAGTCGTCCACCCACCCATCCACGCTGGAGGGGCTGATCACACGCAGATACCGCAGTTCCCCGAGCGCTGCAAGCCGGCGCTCCTGCCTCAAGAACTCATCATGATGCTTTTTGGAGACTGCGTTCGATAGGTAGGCTTCCGCCGTCCCAGATGGTTTGAGCAGAGCTCGGGGGAACTCATTTAACAGAAACGACGTGCGGCCAATGGCAAAATCCGCCCAAACTGCGTGGAACGAACCTTCAGCGAGTAGGTAGTTCGTGTCCAAAATCCGGCAACCGAACGGATTCTGCTGGAACCACGTCCAAAAAGCTTCCAATGTCTCCCAGACGTGTGCCGCGGCAATCAAAGGCGTAGCCAACGCACAATAGCGGTGATGCCAGAACGCAAGCGTCCGCACGGGCAGTTGGAGACATTTTTGCTGCAGTTCCAACGGAAATAGTCCCCACAACGGCTCAATACCGTCTTTCCCAGCTGGGCCAAATATTAGCAAAAAGTGTAGATCTTCTTTGTCGACCAGGTGCTCCAGCGCAGGCAGCAGCATCCAGGGCTCGAAGAACGGATTGGGGACAATCGCTGTCGCGCAGAGTTTTTCCCAAACGTTTTCATATAGATGCAATTGCGCCGGAGCAACGATGCGAAGGGTGGCAGACTTTCCGCGGGTGCTGGCAGCCTGAGCGGGACGTGTTTTCCGATCCGGCTCCTGAATCCGTTTCAAAGCCAAAGTCATCCTCAATCCCCCCTTCGTTCTTCGAGCCGCGCGGTCAAGAAGGAAGCCCGCTCCAGCATGGCGCGGCGAAACTGTGTAATGGAGGCAAGCAATCCGCCTGGCAGTCGGGATAAAATGCGATAAGTGAGGGGGACGCCAGAGATTCCGCGGATCGCCTGGCGTGCTTCCCAGCTGTGTCCCAGTGCGAGCAAGCCACGAATACTCTGCAATTTCTGCTGTTGCACCAGGGCTTGATACTCATCACCGTGTTTCGACAGGAAATCCGCGTCTGATCCCCAGACGCTGTCAAGAACTGCTAGCCTCGCTTCGGCACATGTAAAAAGATTCGCATCGGTCAAGCGGTGGCCCATATGCCCGTGCTGAACCGTGGTTTCACAATCCAGGTAAGCTGCTAGGCCCCGTTGTGCGAGTCGCCCGAAGCACTCCCAATCTTCGTAGGTTTTCGTGGTCTCATTGAAATGAATTGCATTACCGGCTTCGCGGCGGCGAATCATCAGAGAACTGGTTAGGATGTAGTTGGTGTGCATCTCGCCGCGGTAGATGTCACCGACATAGACCCGGAAGTCGGCAACTCGCATTGGAAGTTCCGCCAATGTTGAATAGTTCACCGGCGGTCCCATGATCTCTCCCCAATCGCGAGGGTCAGTATGCCAGTGCCGGATATAGTGTCTTTGGCGCCACTCGCCCCTTTCACCAGCCATATCCGTGAAACAAAACAGGACGTCCGGCCTGGCGGTCATGAACCTTCGCTGTAGAGCTATCTTGCCAGGAAGCCATTCGTCGTCGGAGTCAAGATACGCCACTAAATCTCCGGTAGCTTCTCGCGCTCCCCGGTTGCGTGCGACGCCAGCACCGGAATTCGGTTGCCGGATATAGCGTATTCGGCTGTCTTGGAACTGCCGCACTACATCTTCGGTGCGGTCCGTCGAGCCGTCATCAATTACGATGATTTCATCCGTTGGAAGAATCTCGCAAAGTGCTGACGAAACCGAACGCGCGATCAGATGCTCGCGATTATACGTTGGGATCACAACGCTTACTTTCAGATTCGGCATTTCTATCGTCGAATCTACAGGCGGTGCACTTCGAGTTCCAAACGGGGGTAGGAGTCAGCTGGCCAGTGGTATTCCCCGGAATTTTCTAGCGCAGCAGGTGCGGCAGTTCGCCGGTCTGCGGAATGATCGCCTCAGCGCCGCAGTCATTTTCGGTCCCATTTTTCGGGTTCAGTGAGGAGCGAAAATCTTATAAGTATCAATATACACCGCGAGGCGGCGAGAATTCGGCGGAGCGGTGAAGCTGCAGCTGGAGAGCCGGAACCCGGGCTTTCGCACCAACGTTTCGGGAGGAAAATCCGTGAGGGAAGCTGATCCCTGCGGGTCAATTGATTGAGATCTCGAGTACGTCTGCCGGCGAACCGGCACACGGATTACGAGTTTCGATTTACAAAATGAACTTTAGGGTTGATCCGATTGGGAGTAAATCCCGCGAAACCAGAATTGTTGACACTGTTTTGGACTTGTGGCGCGAACCAACGCGGGATCCAGGGCTTTTGCAGCAATTCTCACGGCTCAGTGCGCCTTCTGAGGCGAGATTAGGCCTGTTCCGTTCGACATTGTGCTTTCCGACAGAACATGCACAGCCGAGAGGATTTGCCGGATCACACGGTCGGCCGTTACGGCATCTTTGCGATCAGGATCTTCGATGGCCAGCGTTGGACGATCGGCAAACAACCCTAGCAAGGCAACGCGAGCTTGGCAATCCGGGTATTGCGCAGTAATCCGGTCGTATTGGTCCAGATCCATTACCAGAATCAGGTCCGCTTCGCTCACATGCGCCTCCGATAAAGTCTTAGAACGCCACCCGGCCATGGGGAAGCCTGCACGAGTTGCCGCGTCCGCAACCGTGGAAGGAGTTTGCCGGCCCGCGCGGCGGTCAAAACCTGCCGATTCGATCCGGCAGCCGGCGAGGTACTCGCGCGCGACGAGATCCGCAAACGCACTGCGGCATATATTTCCCAGACAAATGAAAAGAACCACAGGCTGGCGGGAGACCCGGATGCGTGCCAGATGCGCGGCTGCCCGCTGCACAATGGCATCCCTGCGTCTCAACATCGAGCTGGCTTGCAGTCGGCGGCGGACTGTTCTTGCCACGCTTCTGCCGACTTTCCAAATAGTACGCAAGACCGGCTTGGGATCGGTCCAATGAAAATGATCCCAGCGTTCGCAGTTCAGAAAAGGTAGTCCCAGTTCCAGGATTGAGCCAATTCGCGGGCGCAGTAGCAGCGAGGGGTCGGTGCGATCGGCCCGGAAGTTGGCGGCGATCCAACGCAGGTCAAGGCTCATGTTGCGCGTTCGCATCCCCCGGCGATAGTTCGGCTGCGGCGGCAGCGCCTGGCCGGTGGCCACCTCCCAAAGGCCAAGAGGGAAGTCCACCCCGGCGTCGATGCTCAGAGCAAGCGAGCCCCAAAGTCTGGGATTGATTTCCATTAGGGCGTACGAGCCGTCCTGGCGCTGCTTGAATTCCACCATACCTACGCCATTCCAGTGGAGTTCATCGAACAGTCGCGTGGCTGCTTCCAACATGCCCGGCGGTGGTTCAATCGCCCTGCGGTAGGTGCTGGCGCCGCCGGTAAGCGGCCATTCATGTAAACGCTCATGGGCCAGATACCACATCATGCGGCCGCCCTGGTAAAGCATTTCGATGCCGATGCCCCAACCTTGTACGTATTCTTGTTCCAGGACGGCGACGCGCGGCAGCCAGTTCGCCAACAGCTGTTGGCGCCTGGGTTCATCGTGAACAATGGCCGGTTCAAAACTCCAGACCGTTTCGCCGTCAGACACTTTGCTGCTGGCCGGCTTGAGGACCACAGGGAAGCGCGGCGCCGGGCTGGCCGGCTGTTCGGCGTCTGTTGTGATCGTAATGAACCGTGTCAGCGGAGCCGGCACACCCAATCGAGCCGCCAGTTCCAGCGTTTTATTCTTATCGAGTGCTACTTGCAGCGCGTGGTTCGAAGGCAGAACGGCCCGTATCCGGATCGGGTCCTGCTCCGGCAGCTGTAGCAGCGCCAGCAGGGAATTCTCAGTAGAAGGGACAATCAACCGGAAATGATGAATAGCATCGAGTTCCCTCAGCCATTCCAGAAACTCTTCGGCCGGCATAACCGGAGGTTGCGTCAACCGCAGTCGGGCATAGCGGGATTCGAATGCTATGGCGTCCGGAAGTTCCGCGGAAACAGCCACCGTAATGCCAGCTCGTCCCAGGGACTGAGTGCATTCGATGGCCGCGCGGCTATGTCCATCTAAGATCAAGGCTTCCATCGTGCTCATCCGCTTGGCCTCTGCATGCGCCAGATCAGGTCCTGCAAATTTGCTGGAATTGAGATTCTGGGAAGCTCCAGCAAATTCGGGCTCACTGGAACGAAGCCTTCGTTAATGGTAACGGCTGAATGAAAGTGGCGGCCCACGGCCTGGAGTGTGGCCTGATTGTAGGAGCCATCGGGATAGCAAAAATGAGGTGCCGGACGCCCCAGTTCCTGCATCAGCCTGGACGCGCAATCGGCCACTTCCGCTTCCAGGCGGCCGGAGTCTAGTCGCGAAAGAATCTCGTGATGGTTGGAGTGCCCACCAATGGCGACAAGCGCCGGGTCGAGCGATCTCAGCTCATCCCATGTCATCAGGTCGAATTGTTCGTGCTGCTGCGCGGTGGGTAAGAAGTCCGGCGTCACGTCCCGGAGTTTCTTCTCGATCACGATCCGTTCCGCATACGGCAAGTATTTGAGTTCCTGCAGGAAAGGGCCTACGCCGCTGCTATCGAGTCCACACTCGAACATGAACTGAGTCTGGCGGCCGCCCATCGATTCCAGACGAGCGAAGCACTCGTGGTTCCAGAGCCAGCGTCCGGCATCGATCAGTCCAGGGCAGACGAAGAATGTGGCTGGTGCCTGAAATTCACGCAGCAGTGGATAGGCAACCGTCAGGTTGTTTCGCAGACCGTCGTCGAAGGTGAGGGCGACTTTCGGGCGCTGGTCCCGGCCTTGGTCAGCCGGGTTCCAAACCTGATCGAGCGGAACAATCCGGAAGAACTTGGACAAGAACTTGAGGTGAGCCCGGAAGAGGCCGGCTGGGTAGCTGGGGCCGCCCACCGCGTGCAGCATCAGAATGCGCGGTTGCTTCTGCACATGGCAGAGGACAGCGGTGACCATGTCCAGACGAACTGCCTCTCTGGCGAATTTCGAAACCACAGATTTTACGGATGTCATCGGATAACTGGGGCCGGTACTGCGAAGCGCAGTCGCGAACTTCACTTCAGGCCCATTTCCTTTGCTGTTTTTGTAACCACGAGCCGCCGAAGATCCTGGCGAGGCGCCGGCCAGTCTGGAAAATTCCACACTTCACCGAGTCGCGCCATTCGGATTGGAAGGGAGGCGCCGGCTTTAATCCCAGGCTCTTCAGCTTCCTGTTGACGAAATATAGGATCGCCTGCTTTTCAGACTGCGCGGAGCGGAAGGTCACGCCAATGGAAACCGAAACTTGCGGTCCATTTTTCACCCAGCGGGGCGCGCCCACTGGAATGTGCAGACCCTCGCCCGGACCCAATGGAAAAACCCGGGCGCGGCGCTGGAATTCATTTTTGAAGCTCAAGTTGCGATCTTGGTCCGTGCCGTGCCAGAACTGCAGCATATACTCAGCCTGCTGCTCCGGCAAAACCGTGCGGTCCGTTGGATCCCACATCGACACCTCTTCCGAGCCGTGGATCTGAAGCAGGAACTTGTGCTCCCCGTCCAGGTGGTACGGTGTAACGGAATTCGGTGAGGCGATAAAGATGGATATCTCCTCGGCGTGCATACCGCCAATGGAAGGCTCGCATTCCAAGGAGACCTCGTCGAGGAAGGCGCGCAGGAAGTTCAAATATTCGGGATCAAACTGGACGCTTTTCAAGACCATCCAAGAACCATTCTTTTGAATGTGGCGGATGGTATCCACAATGGAGAGGCCGTTCTTGGGGCGGTTGGCTGGATTCTGATTTACCGGTACATTTCCAGTGAAGCATTCTACGTTCGTTTCTGGTAACCGCTGCGCAAGTTGCGCCAGTTGTTCGAGGGAAAACTCAGTGTGCTCACAGAGATTGTGACGCAACTTAAATCCTCGGTTTGGAAAATTGTGCTTGAAGACCTCGACGTCCAGCTGCAACAAGTTCGGTTCCGTCACCGGCATGGTTATCGCTGCCATTTCTACGGAGCCCCACTATTCGTTGGTTTGGTTGAAGACCGAGGTTTACCCCATCGGCTCCGCGCGGGATTCTCGATCCGAAATCCTCCCGCTGCCTGCTGTCCGCTACCGCCATGCACTAAGCGAAAATCTGAGTTTCCCATGGTCAGCCGGTACGTCCGTTCGCAAGATTGTTGCGGTTTGCGATCAGTTCATCGTATAACCCGGCCACACGGCCCGCCAGCACGTCGACGGTAAATGCCCGTGCCACTTTGCGTCCGTTGTTCCCCATCCGCCGCCGGAGACTGGGGGCGCGGAGCAGTTGCAGAATCCTGGCCGCGGCGGTTTCGGCGTCTTCACTTGCCACCCGCAAGCCGCTTTGCTCGTGCTCTACCACGTTAGGGTTTCCCCCCCAACAGCGGTGGCTACGCACGGCAAGCCACACGCCATTGCCGCCCATTCCAAGGAGGGTATCGACAAGGAACACTACCTTGGTTCCGCCTGTCCTCGAGAGCTTAACCACTTCGCGGACGCACATTTTCATGTCGTTAGGTATTTCCAAGGCTATTAAACCTCAAGTCCCCCGGCTGGCCACGAAGATCGTGCCAATCCGCCCACCAGATGCCAGAATGGAACGCTGACGGCGAGGATAAATGATCCACGCTGCTGACGGGACAATTCCGCTAGGAGATCTCGCCTCTGCGCCAAGCCTTGCATTTGAAACAAATCTCCTACCCATCAATGCTGAGTGTAAGCAATTACGCATGCCAGTCACGAAGTTACTTGCAATACGAGCGCCATAGCGTCCACTCGCCGCTTTTTCCTCCATAAACTTCGCAAATGCAACGCCGATGACCCCTGTTTTGTGAGGCCTTACGTACAGCACTGCAGATGAACGCCGGAAATCTCCTCGATGGATCTCGAATTCTCCGGTAAGTGCATGTCAGGATTAGGCGTGATCCATAGAACTAGACCTTGGCACTGGAAGGCAAGACCGTCCGCGCTGTACATCGAGAGAGATAGCCTGGCCCACCTAGCCAGGCTAGAACGGGAGCACGATTGGGTAGCCTCTGAAATCGGAAATATTCCCCAAAATGATCTTTTTCTTGGATACCGGTCCCAAAACAGCGCAAGCTATGCTCAACGTGGGTGTGGGTTTGTTTGTCTCGGGATGCACTGCAGCAGGCGTTAAACTTGGGGCGCAGTCCCTGCGACGAAGTGAAACTGCCATCGCAAGCGCCAGTTTCTAAAGGGCCAGTACGCAGTACGCACGCCACCAATTCCGAGGGACTGCGCTGCTTCAAACCATGCAACAGTGCATTTTATCCGAACCTGAAAGGTGGTCATCCCGGACAAGCAGATCTCGGAGGCCGCCGGAAGGCGAACTCGAAAGTGGGTACAGCGGCGGCTGCCGGCCCAGTTACTTATCGTTCTTTTCTATCAAGCCAAGACACTCTTCCAGCGTTCTGAGGGCGAAGTTTGCCTGCTCGGGGTTAATACAAAGGGGAGGGCTTAGGCGGATCGTACTTGGTCCCGCGCCCAGCACCAGGAGTCCGCGTTCAAAAGCAAGTTCCTCGATTCGATTTCGAAGTTCCGGCGCCCGTTCCCGGGTCCGCTGATCGCGGACGATTTCGATTCCGATCATCAGGCCAATGCCGCGAACGTCGCCAACATGTTGGAACCGTTCGGTCCAGTCGCTCATGCCCTCCAGAAGAAAGTCTCCCATTTGGCCCGCGTTGTCCATCATTCCGCCTTCCAGAACCTCAATGGTGGCGAGTGCGGCTTCTACCGACACTGGATTTCCGCCGAACGTCGACGCGTGCGCGCCGGGCTTCCACCGCATGATGTCCTCGGTGGAGATCATGGCACTCAGGGGCATTCCGCTGGCAATGCCTTTGGCCACGGTCAGAATATCGGGGACTACTTCGAAGTGTTCGCAAGCCCACCATTTCCCTGTCCTGCCCATTCCACTCTGCACTTCGTCGAATATCAGCAAAATACCGTGTTTGTCGGCTAAATCGCGCAGTCCCCGCAAGAACTCGGCCGGTGGAACAATGTAGCCGCCTTCGCCCTGGATCGGCTCGACGATGATTCCCGCTACTTCAGTTGGGGGTAAAACGGTCCGGAGAAGGGTGTCTTCCAAATAATTCAGCGCCTCGGCGGCGCATTCGGCGCCAGACTTGCCGGAGCGATACGGATTCGGGTAAGGCGCATGATAAACGCCGGCGAGCAGCGTTCCGAACCCCTGCTTCTGCACATACTTACTGGCCGTCAGGGATAGAGAGCCCATGGTTCGACCATGAAATCCGCCAAAAAACGATATGAATTTCTCACGGCCCGTGGCGTAGCGGGCCAGTTTGAGCGCGGCCTCCACTGCCTCGGTGCCGGAGTTACCGAAGTAGACTCTTTTGGCGCTGGTACCGGGGGCGATCGATCCCAATTTCTCAGCCAACTCCACCATATTTTCGTAGTAGAAGTCTGTGCCGGACATGTGGATCAACCGGGCCGACTGGTCCCTAATGGCGTTGACCACCCGAGGGTGACAATGACCAGTCGCCACTACACCAATGCCGGCGTTGAAATCGAGAAAACGATTGCCGTCGACATCCTCCACAATGGCACCTTCGGCGGAGTGAACTACCAACGGATAGCCGCGAGTATAGGACGATGAGATAATCCGTTTGTCCCGCTCGATGATCGCCCTTGCCCGCGGGCCCGGCAGTTTGGTCACTAAGTGCGGCATGGCCGCTTGGGGAGCTTCAACCGTGTACATGGTATTCCGTCCTGGAATTGAAATTGTGATCTGTTGAAACGCTTTGGGGCAAACAGCTCATGTGTCACTCCGTGGTGATTGTAGCTTCCGGCTGGCTTTCGGCCCCCGCCGCTGAAATGGAAATTGGAGTAGCTTCGCCCGTTTCGCCGGTAAGCGGAACACGGACATTCAATTGAAATACGCCGGCAATGGATCCGAAAGTGGAGCCGGCGTACAATATCTCTGCGTCCAGTCCACCGATCTGAACAAATATCTCGGTCACGGGTATTGACGGCTGTCCGGATGCGATTTTGCCATCGACGCCGCCCGGGGCCGTTTCGCCCAACCCAACTGCGTAGAACACGATAACCGATCCACGGCGCGCCGGATTCTGGCGGCCGTTTCTTGTGCCGTCTTCGTTATACGCCAACACTTGTCCCTTTCCCGATGAGTTGGCGGTGAAGAGTCCGGGCGAAGTTGCTTGCACCGGCAGCACAATCGGATTCGAAAGCCGCCCGCGGACGCTGATCTCGACGCTGATGCTTCCAGCATCGCCTAGTCCGTAGGGTGCTGAAGCGTTCACTTGGCCGGCGGCAACATAGAGCAGGGGAACCGCCTGACCGTCAAAAAGAACAATAGTTCCGTTCAGCTCTGTATCCACCCGGCCTTGGCCATTCAGCTTGGCCGTCGAGGGCGAGGATGGCCCCAGATTGGAGCCGAACGCAGTGATCATACTCCCCGGACTTACGGCTGTTGCACCCAGGCTCGCGGCATTGCTAACCGAGGTCAATACCGGCGAGCCGGCAGGTAGCAACCAGATGGGAAGTGTGATGTTCTGGCCGTCCATCGTTACAGTCACGCTAGCGGCTGTGCGCGCGGTGACGGCGGCGGATGTTAGTTGAAAACTGCCCCTGGCCGATCCGTCCGCTATCAGCAGATTTGCAGGGACGGTGAGAGACGATGTATCGCCCGCTAAGGAAAGTTGCACCCCGCCGCTTCCAGAAGAGACAGCGGCGCTTAGGGTCAGATCGCAGTTGATGCTGCCCGGCGTCACGATGGCAGGCGCGGCGCAATGGATCGAGGCGATCGCCGGTGCCGCAAACTGGAAGGCTCCCAGATCGTAACCCGCCGATCCTCCCCTGGCGAGACCCTCGAAATCGGTTGTTGCTCCTGTGTCTAAGCCTGCTCCCCTCGCTCCGCTTCCCGCTGTCAGATGAAAGTCCTTCGCGGCAAGATCGACGAATGCGGGATCCTTAACGATAGATTTTGTGATATTCGGACTTGCAGGCAGCGGTGCGTTAAAGAACAGATTATTCGAACCCAAAAATCCCTGGCATGCGGACGAACCGGTGCAGACCTGGCTTCCGTTGTAGGCAACCAGCGGAGGAATATTAGCGGCTTGATAGAATACGTTGTTCCGCAGCCGAACCTTCAGATTGCCTTTGCCCCCACCATTGATAATGCCGGCGTTCGCATTGCTGTACGGCGGGGTGCGGAACGTGCCGCAGTTGTACATCGTATTGTGGTAAACCTCAACCGTGCCGCTGCCGTCCGTTCCGTTGTTTGTTGTTCCGGGAATGTTAATGCAGGACCAGGCACCGGTTTGCTCGGGGTTATTGGGGCCCTTGCCGGCGTCATAGATGACGTTATTGTAGACTTCCACTTTGCCTTTGGAAGGGTCGATGGTGGCCAGAATCATGCCGTCGCACTGGGTGTCGTGGATTACGTTGTCGTGGATGCTAAGGTCGAACTGATTGCGACCGGTGGGATCGGCGGCGCCCCCGGGTCCCAGCGGTGAGGAATGGACCTGCAGTCCCCGGCAGCCGCGAACATTGGCAATCGTATTCCAGCCCATATCGATGTGGTTGGTGTCGGAGGAGAAATAGACTCCGTGATAGAGCGCAGAAGCGCCGATTTTGCCGGTGTCATGGACGTTGTTTCCATAAAACTGCAGGTAGTTCACCTCGCTGCTTTGAAAGCAGGCCGCACCACCATCGCCGTTGGGACACGTAAATTCGTTGCCGACAATGCGCCAATGGCTACCTCCGGCAAGTAGCATTCCCAAAAGGGAATTGAACGATAAACCGGAGAATACCCAGTTGCCCTGGCAAGGGCCGCCGGAGCCATCCGTTGTCCGTACGCCGAAATTAGGGGAACCGGTGCTAGAGCCGATTAATACACTGGCGCCAGGATAGGCCACCAGAGCTCGCGCTTCTGAACCGCTACACCACTCATTCCGCAAAAGGATGGCGGCGTTCCAACCATTCCCGTCGTCCACGGTTTGACGGACGCCGTTCATAGCGTAAATGATGTCGCCCGCCTTAATCGTCTGGACGGCGTGTGGCAGGGTCTTCCATGGCTTGCCGAAACTGCCGTCGCTGCCGTCGTTTCCATTGGTAGCAACGTAGCGGACACTGCCCTTCCGCACGGTAAAGGGGACCGAATTCGACTTTCCGGCGGAGGTGGTCACGTTGATGCTTCCGGTCGTTGCGGCGGTTCCCAATTGGAATGTGATCTTGGTATCGGTCCACACCGGGTAGGCGGATGCACTGCCGCTTCCTATGGTTACTTTTGAACTTCCCTGCGAAGATCCGAACCTTTTGCCGTATATGGTGACATAGGCGCCCGCATTTTTCTCGCCGCCCGAGTTGGGGCCGCTCTCCAGATCCGGAAAGAAAATGTGAGGCTCGGCGGCTTGCGCGCCGGCCGCCGATAACGCGAAAGAAAGGATGAAGAAAGCGCCTGTTTTGGTGACCATCAAGTTCACTTAATTCCTTTAATTCCTGATGCCGCGGAGGGTTGAATTCCCAGTCGCGTTGGGAGTTGCTTGGCGAACTCGCGAACCCGGCGGTCTAGAACATACAACAGCGCGGCATATACCAGTACTGCAGTAGACGGCTTCGCCAAAAGATTGACCCAGAGCAGATGGAAATGTACATGCACAACCAGTGCCCATGTGATGCCACCCGCGCAAAGATACCGAGCCAGCGCGAGCCACTCAACATTCAGCGGCAGCACTTTGAACGAATAAATCGACAACAGCACGGTGCAAAGCCCGTAGCTTAGTAGCGTGGCCAACGCCGCCGCCTGCAAACCGATTCGCGGCAGCAGCAGGCAGTTTAAGGCGATGTTCAAAACGGCGGCACACAACAGAACACCGCCAAACACCTTCGTCCTTTTTTCAATCACCAAACCTGCATTCAGAAAAATGTAGGTGGTATAAATCAGAAGCCCGGCTACCAGCGTGGGAATCAGCGTTTCCGCGCCGCGGTACTTAGGAGAAGCAAGGACAATGACGGCATCCTGTGCCGTGACCGACGCGATTACAAAAAGCCCCACTGCCGCCATTAGGAATAGGTCGAGACCCAAGCTTAAAAATACGATCGTGGCCTCTCTCCCTCTTGTGTTCCAGATCCGCAGGTAAATAGGGAGGATGGCCAAGCTCAGCGGAGCAATCAATAGGCTATTGACGTAGGTGGACAAACCGTAGGCGACCGAATAGAGACCTAACGCCTCGCCTCCGAGATAGTACTGCACCAACCCGCGGTCGCCTGTGTCCAGAACGATGCCTGCCAGTTCCTGAATTACAAGCGGAACACCAAACACGAAACCGGCACGGCAAAGATCGAAATCCAGACCTTTCAGGTGAAGCAGTCCGCGCCGGAACAGCGGCACAGTGACAGCCAGCACAACGGCGAATTCCACCCCCATTGTGCCCGTGAAATAGGTCTTAACCGTAGGCCCGGTAAGTGGAATCAACAAGCAGACCGCGGCGATTGTGCCGCCGCGAATTACGAAGGACAGCACATTATAAAGCTTGGTTCGCTCCTCGATGCGCAGAAAAGACCATAACATCGACTGCATGGAGCGTAGAACGATCAGGGCTGAAGTGAAGACGAGTACTGCAACCATCGGACCACTCACCATCGATTCGGGAACCAGGTGCAGAACGGCCACGAACAGAAAGGTGACAATCGCTCCGGTAGCGGTCACGCTAAACAACATGGAAGAGTAGTAGCGTTGTGCGGCGCCAGAATCCTTCGCGAATGCGTCCCCGTCAAAGAACCGTAGCGCCGAATTTTGCATACCGCACTTCGATGTGGCCGTGAGTAGTAGTAAAATCTTTTGAGCGAAATCGATCAGCCCATAATCGGCGACCGAGAACGCACGGGTAAATATAGGGAACGAGACGAACCCAAGCGCCAGACCACCGATCAGGCCTACAAGGTAATGAGAAGACTGTTGAAATAGGGTTTTCAGCTCGCCGGTGACCAGGCGCGCCGTTTCCGCGGCAACAGGAGTGCCGGAACTGGTTTCGCTCGCCGTTTCGTCCTCGGCGTTCGTATCCAAACCGGCGCTCAAACCTGAATTCACAGCGACTCTCCGCTTAACGCCGATTCATAACAACGGGCCGTGCTGGCAGCAATATCCGTCCACTGCGGTCCGCTGCGATGGCTCTCTCGCGCGCTTTCGCCCAGACGCTGGCGCAAAAAGGGCTCACTAATCAGACGCAGCAGAGTTCGCGACAGATCCTCCACGTCTCCGTAGGGAATCAGTAGCGCGTTGTCTCCATCGCGGAGCAGGTGATCGAAGGCGGGAAGCCGGGAGGCCACGATTGCTTTCCCGTATCCAATGCCCGTCATCAGTGCGCCGCTAGTGGTGATCTCGCTGTAGGGGTAAACCAGAATGTCGGCCGCCAGATAGAAATCCGCTAATTCGTCCACCGATACGAATCGCAATTCGAGCCGAACGGACGAGGAAATTCCTAGTGATGCTACTTGTTCCTGAATGTTCTTGATCTGCTCTTCGTCGCCACTTCCCACAATAGCCAAACAAGCACGGCCACTGGAGGCCTGCACGTGTTTCCAGGCGTCCAGCAGGAACGGTACGCCTTTGTACGGACGCAGGATTCCCTGCCACAACACCAGCACCTGATCCGGAGAAACGCCCACTTTGCTGCGAGCCTGCTCCCGCGTCTGGGTAGATTCGTTTTCGAGCAAGGGCCCGTGAGCGATCACCGAGATCCGTTTCGGGTCCACTCCGAACTCAGCCACTAAGCGGTCCTTCGCACAGCCATCGTGGCAGATGAACCGGCTGGCGGTGCTGTAAATCTCTGCGTATTGCGCGCGATACCGATCGCCCGTATTCTGCGGAAGAACATTGTGTACGGTGTGAACGATTCGGATGCCCCGCCGCTTCATAGCCCTCAGAAACCAAAGCTCGAATGGAAATCCGAATTTGATCATGGGCAGAAATTGCACGTGGATCAAATCCGGTTTGCGGATGCGGAAGTTGACCATAAGAATGCATATATTCAGCAGGCATTCCAAGGTTTTCAATACCCGCCTCACCAGATCCGGTCCGATGGAGAACCGGGAGACGACATCGATCAGTCCCGCGGCCAGACCCGCACCTGGCCGCAGTTGCTGGCGCTGGAAAAATCCGCGGTCCAGATGATAGGTGATGGAGCCGAGATCGACCTGCAAACCATCGATGTTCTTCAAAGCGGCACAGAGGTGGCCGTTGTAATACGGCACGATCGTGAGCAGGTCCATCATGAACACGCGCATTGGAGGTACGCGCGTGACGGACGCCTCCGCTTTTCCGAGAATTTCTACTGCCGGACTTTGCATAACAGATGTCAACCGGCGGCGGTTTTAAATACCTGAACTAATCTGGATGCGGCGGGTGCAAGGTGCTTACTCGCCTCAGTCTTCTCCGCCGGTTCAGGGGCTGCTTCTTCTTGTGGGTTCGGTTGATATTCCGGTACAAGAATGGTGAGATGCTCCACCAATCCGGCACTATCCCTTCGTCTCAACAAATGCTGAAGCTCGGAAATCCACGGTGCCAGCTGCTGAAAGGTGATCGATCGTCCCTGGAACACCCGGATCTTCGAATGGCTGGTGGGAACCATATCTTCGCTGTCGAGATTCACTTCTTCGTAGGTCTTTTCGCCGGGGCGAAGCCCGGTGAACCGGATCTCAATATCTTCACCCGGCACAAAACCGGCCAGTTTGATCATGTTCCGCGCCAGGTCGACAATTTTCACCGGGCTACCCATATCGAGCACGAAAATCTCGCGCCCTTTTCCCATGGTGGAAGCCTGCAGCACCAGCTGCACCGCTTCCTGCACTGTCATGAAGTAGCGGCGCATTCCAGCGGTTGTGACCGTCACCGGTCCACCGGCGGCGATCTGTTTCTGGAAAGTTGGCACCACGCTGCCATTGCTCACCAGTACATTGCCGAATCGGACAGAGACAAACTTAGTGGCGCTACCGGCAACCAGGGCGGAGCGTTGGGCGGCGACAATCAGCTCGGCAATCCGCTTGGTCAATCCCATAATGCTGGTGGGGTTTACCGCTTTGTCGGTAGAGATCAGCAGGAAGTTTTTGACGTTTCCGCGCCAAGCCGCTTGCGCCAAATTCCAGGTACCAAGGACGTTGTTTCGTACCGCTTCGCACACCTGGCGTTCCATCAACGGAACGTGCTTGTAGGCGGCGGCATGGAAGATGGAATCGATGGAGTAGCTGTCGATCACGTGCTCCACCTGGAACTGGTCGCGAATATCGCCCACTTCGGCGACAAGATTGAGATTCGGATACTTGCCGCGCAGTTCGCCCTCCACCCGGAAAAGCTCGCTTTCCGCCTGATCGAATGCGATCAATAAAGAAGGATTGAACTGCGCCAGTTGGTTGCAAAGCTCAGATCCGATGGAGCCCGCCGCTCCTGTGACAAGAATTGCACGGCCAGTGGTGGCGCGCCGCACCAGATCGAGGTCCAGTTCCACCGGTTCGCGACCCAACAGGTCGGTCACCGAGATGTCTCGCATCTTGCCTACGGACAACTTCCCGCTCATCAACTGTCCAAGTCCGGGAACGATTCTGGATGCGACGCCAGCAGCCTGTCCTTTGGCGACCGCGGCGCGAATCTGCTTACCAGTAGCGGCAGGCATCGCCACTACGATTTCTTCCACCGGCGAGCTCTTCTTTGACTGATTCTTAACGATCTGGCTAGCGTCGTCGCCGGACCCCAGAACAGGAAGACCCATCAGCCGCGCGCCTTTCTTTCGCAAGTCGTCGTCCAGGAATCCTATAACCCGATAGCCCAGGTCCGGATTGTCGCGAATCTCTCTAGCCAGCGTAATGCCTGCTACTCCGGCACCGTAAATCAGAAGTCCCTTTTGTCCATGCCGCTTCGACCAGTCGGTAAGCAGCTCCTGCTGCAACCGGGCGGCAAAGCGTGACCCACCGCTCAAGAGAAAGCACAGGATAAGATCCAGGAAATAAACGGATCGCGGAAAGTCCAGGCCGATGAAGGCGAAGATCGCCAGACCGGCCACCGCCGATGCGAGCACACAGTGTTCAAAGGCTCGCATCAGGTCGGTGAACCCCTGATATCCCCACCACCGTTCCCGGTGCATTCCCATAGCGACACTGACGAGCATCTTGGCTATCACTGCGATTACCAGACCGCGATAAAAAACGGACAACTCCGTATGGGGGATCGCGAAATCAAATCGCAACAGCCAAGCCAGCCAGAAAGACAAAACGATGATGGAAACGTGGCGCGCAACGGTCCATACCCACCACTGCAACCGGTTCAGAGACGCTGACATTTACTTTCCTCCAACGAGCACGGGCATCTGCTTGACCTTCTTCGTCTTATGAATGATTGTCTTGGCGGTTTCCGCAACATACCGCACTTGTTCTTCCGTCATTCCCGGGAACAACGGCAACGAAACGATTCTTGGATACAACGCCAATGCCTGCGGGCAGTGATTTTCCGCCCGGTGCGCATAGGGAGCAAAAAAAGGATGCAGCGGGATCGGGATGAAATGGACGCTGGTACCGATGCCCTTTTCCCGCATGCAGGTGATAAATTCGTCGCGGCTGATTCCCACTTTTTCCAGATTCAGACGCAGAACATAGAGATGCCAGGCGTGGCGGCAGTGCGCTTTGTCGGCGGGCACTTGAAATTCATCCACACCGGCGAACAATTCGTTGTACAGCCGCGCAAATTGCGTGCGTGCGGCGGTAAAGCCGTCCAGCTTCTTTAGCTGATGAATTCCGATGGCCGACTGCAGGTCGCTCAGGTTGTATTTAAACCCTGGCCGCAGCACTTCGTAGAACCAGTTTCCCTTATCGGAGTAGCGATTCCAGGCATCCTTGCTGATGCCGTGCAAGCAAAGCACTTTCATCGCCTCGGCCAGCGCCGCGTCATGCGATGTCACCATGCCGCCCTCGCCGGTAGTCATGTTCTTGGTGGCGTAGAAACTAAAGGCAGCCGCGTCGCTGTAGTTGCCCATTTCCGGATTTCCCGCACCGATCGGCCAGCCGCGATAGGTAGCGCCGATGGCATGCGCGCAGTCTTCAATCACATATAGGCGATGCCGCCTGGCGATGTCCCAGATCGCGTCCATCTCCACTGGAAGTCCGGCGAAATGAACGGGAATGATGGCGCGTGTGTTTTCCGTGATGCGTGATTCCACTGATGCCGGATCGATGTTTCCGTCCGGGCCGATGTCTGCCAGCACAGGAGTCGCGCCCATGTGCAGGATCACGTTGACGGTAGCGCAGAAGGTGAGCGGCGTAGTGATGACTTCAGCGCCAGGGCCGATGTTCAGCGCGGCCAGCGCCAAGTGCAATCCAGCGGTGCACGAATTTACCGCCAGGGCGTGCGGCACGCCGAGCTTTTCCCGGAAATCGGCCTCAAACCGCATCGTTTTGGGACCGGTTGTCAACCAGCCCGACTGCATCGTGTCTACAACCTCGTTAATTTCTTCCTGACCGATACTTGGCCGGTGGAACGGGACTTCAACCATTTCAAAGCACCTCCTTCACGTCTTGTCCAATCTGTTTTTTTGTTGTCAATCGAATTAAAGAATGCAGTATATATACAGCGGTTTCCATAAGAATTTTTGTGTCCGACAAAAGCGTTCGACCACTCAAATACGAGAGGTCTGTCTGAATCTTGCGGTTCATTAAATGCTGAACATAGTAATCGTCTGCGTGGACGCCCATCGGAATCTGATCGGATTCTTCACCCGAATCCAGCTGCACCCGGCCGGTTACGCCCGGCTTCGCTGCCAGCACCTTGCGTTGTTCGGGCGTGTACAGCGCCACGATTTCAGGCGACTCTGGACGCGGACCAACCAAACTCATCTGCCCCATCAACACATTGATGAACTGCGGCAACTCGTCAATCTTGGAGGCCCGCAGAATCCTTCCCATACGGGTGATTCTCGCGTCTCCCCGGCCGGTGATGGCGCCCAGTTTTGCGGCTCCAGTAACCATTGTCCGGAATTTCCACATACGGAACGTCTTCCCGGCTTTGCCCGAACGCCGCGCCAGATAAAACGCGCCGCCGCCGGAATCCAACATCACCGCCACCGCCACCACCAGCAATAGCGGGCTCAGGACCAAAAGCGCCGCGGTGGAGAGCAGGATGTCAAGGGAACGCCTCATGAAAAGTTTCAAAATATGTTTCTTATGTTTCTTAACGCGTAATCCGGGCAAAAACCGAGTTTGTTGACAATTTGTTTGCAGGTTTCGAGCCAAACCAAAACAGCCCGCTCAGAAAACCCAATCCGTAGGAAAAGTGGTAAGTGGCGAAGGCCACCTGGATGAACGGAAGCGTCTTCCATCCGCCGTGGTCCCGGGCAGCCGCTGCCGAGGCGATGAAGCCAGTCAGCGCATAAGCAGCCGCCATCGCCAGCCACAGTGTCGCGGCGACCGCGAAGCTTAGCTTCGCCTGAACCACCGCAGTGATCAATATTCCCAACAAAAGTACGATGTTTGCCAGAGCGAACCCAGCGGGAATGAGGTGCCGCAAAGAGCCTGGAATCCGGTGTTTCCTGATCACCGCCACTTTCCAGAAACCGTACTGGAAGTATTGGTGAAACAACCCAGAAAACGTGGCACGGGGCGTGTACCAGGAGAGAATCGCCCGGCTCTGCCATATCCCGCCGCCAGACCGGACTAATCTTAGGTTTAGCTCGTCATCCTGGTTTCGCACCAAATTTTCGTCAAACATCCCAATTCGCGCGAACGTTTCCTTCCGCCAGCAGCCATAGGGTACGGTATCCGCAGGGCCCTCATACTCCGGGTCGTGGAACCGTGCTCCGCCAGTGGAAAACCGCGAATGATATGCCGCCGCGATTGCCTGCGGGATCATGCCTGTCACTCTGGTTCTTGCCGCGCCGCCAACATTGGCCGCGCCGGTGCTGATGAGGGTTTCTACGCAGCGCCGGCAGTAATCCGGAGCATAAACGGTGTGCGCATCCATCCGCAGGATAAATTCTCCCCGCGCGGATCGAATCGCCTCGTTCAGTCCGGTGGAGACAATCCGGCCGGTGTTCGAGATCACGCGGAGGTTGGAATGCCGGGCGGCGTAGTGGTCCAGAGACTCGCGGGTACCGTCGGTGCTCATTCCGTCGGCAATGACCGCCTCCCAGTTCATGCCGCCGAAATCCTGGGCCAGGAGGGAATCCACCAAAGGGCGGATGTGGCGGATTTCATTTCGGCACGCCACGATGATGGAAATACGAATATCTGCTTGATTATTCATTTAGAATTGTTTATTTGGAAGTTCACTTTGAGCCAAAAGCTGGATTCGGCGCGGACTCGAGCGGACCCTTCCAGCGAGCGTTCAGTGCTTGTTGGTAAAGATCGATGTATTTTTGCGCCATGGCGTCGGCTGAGAAATTCCGTTGCACGTGCAGCGCCGCATTTTCGCCCAATTGCCGGGCCTTCTCTGGATTTGCCAGCAGCTTTAAGATGGCCGTTGCCAGCCCGTAAGCGTCTCCAGGTTCCACTAGCGATCCAGTCGTTCCTGGGAGGACCAGCTCCGGAATAGCACCCACTGGAGTGGCGATTACCGGCTTGCCGGCCGCCATCCCTTCTATCACGCACATCGGCATTGCTTCCTCAAACGAGGGCAGCACCAGCATGTCGAAAGAGGCATAGACCCCCGGCATATCATTGCGGGCCCCGGTGAAAACCACGTTATCCGCAACACCAAGACTGGTTGCCATTGCTTCCCAATCGCTTCGCAGCGGTCCTTCGCCAACAAAGACGAAGGTTGCGGCCGGATGGACGGCAATCACCTTTTTCGCCGCGCCTAGCAGCACTTCGCCGCCCTTGCCTGCGACCAGGCGGCCCACGAAACCAATGACCTTGCCGCGGAGGCGCGCGCTTTCATTCGCGAGCGTGGGCAAAGCTGTCGCGAACCGTTGAATGTCGACGCCATTGCCAATCCAGGCGAGTTTGCTGGCATCGATGCCGGATCGTTTCAGAATCCCCGCCACCAGTGGAGACGGTGTCGCTACCCGATGGAAAGCGCGCAAGACCAACCGGTCCAGTGCGGCGTACATCTTCATCATCAGTCGCTTGCTGGGCCAGTTGTGACAGGTGGAAACGAGAACCGTATCGTAAGAACACGAAGCTGCGTAACCGTAAAGGTCGGCTTTGTAGCCATGCGCATGCAGAATCTCAACGCCAAAAGTCTCCAGCAGGTTACGGATTTCCGCCACCGTCTTGAAATCCCATCGGCCGTTGCAAGGAATCAGCTTTACTGTTAGTCCCAGCTTTTTGGCAAACTCGCCCACCTCTGTGTGCGGAGAGCGCGAGTCCTGGAATACCCCGATCACTACCTGGTGGCCTTTGCGGATGAGAGCCTGCGATAGCGCGATGAGCATACTCTCCGCGCCATACAATCCTTCGCTGCTGATGAGTTGAAGTACCGTCATGATGTTAGCGCTTTACCGTGCCGCGCCAAGCGCGCCAAATCGTGCTGTAGTCGAACATGGCGCCAGAGAACTCGCCGTTCCAGCCCACCACGTTGCTTTCTGAGACGTTCACCCTGGGAATCGAGAGAGGGTCGGACGTCGCCGTCCACGCTCCCACTTCCGTGGTGAATGCTAATTCGATGCCTTCCTCGGCGAGGATATGCTTGATTTCCGGCGACCAGTTTCCGTTCGGATAGGCAAATGCTTTGCACTCACCACCGAGCGCGTTCTCGATTGCACCTTTCGATTTTCGAACTTCCTGACGCACCGCATCCGGCGATACACCGGTGAGGATCTGGTGGGTGTTCGTGTGGGACCCGATCGCAACCCCGTCCCCGTGCATCTCAGCGATTTCTTTCATGGAGAGAGTGCTGTCGCCGTTGAAGGGCCGGGCCGATCCGGCGTTAACTCCATAGCTGTGTAATACTTCAGCAATCCGTTGTCCCCGTTCGTCCTCGCGAATGCGCTTCAGGCCTTCAATCATGGAATTAACCTGTGCCGCTGTGAGCGAGTGACTGGACGATTTGAGATCGCCGATCACTTGTTCGGGCCAGAACGGCGCGTTGGCCCCGTCCAGGCCCGGGCAGACAAACACAATGAAGGGAATCCGATATCTGCGTGCAATCGGCAGGGCATGGCCGAGATTGTCCGACCACCCGTCGTCAAAAGTGATCACGAAACGGAGTTTGCTGGCGGCGGCACCAGGTATCACCTCAGTCGCGCCGACCGCTTCGTAGCATTCGGATACATATTTGGCGAGGTTGTCGAACGTTTTTTCACGGAGCACAATGCCTGGCAGGCTTCCGGTATGGTCGAAACTATAGTCATCCAGAACCCGATGGAACGCCAGAACCACGGTAGCTCCGCGCCGGCGCAGCGACCGTTTTGCCCACCAGAAACAGCCGGATACTTTCAGAAATTGAATCCAGAGCCAACGGACCGCCGGGCGTAACCTGGCACCGGGCTTGACTTGGCTATCTGACCGGGACTCGGGGTGCGAGGCAAGCAGTGCTTCCCCTACGTCGGTTTTGGAAATCAATGGCATGGATGGATTAGTTATTGACTGTTGTCAGTTGCAGCTTGATTCTGCGGAGACCGTCGAGCAGTTGCAACCGCAAGCGTGGCCGGCGGATGACGACCCAACTCAAAGTGCGCGATCCCGTGGATAACCACTGTTTGTAACTGCTTTGTCCGGACAGGAAGTCGTAGTCGGCATAGCCTTGTTCGAGGCAATACTGAATGGCCTGGGACAAGGTGACGGTCCCAGGACTGAGGCGCTTATCGGGACCGTAGTGATACCCGCACTGATAAAAATAAACTCGCCCGCGATGGATCAGATTATAGACCAAGCCCACCGTTTGACCACCTGCCGAGACTCGCAGCAGCTGCACGGTCCCGCGCGGGAACGACTTCTCGATTAATATGCGATGAAACGCGCGAAATCGCTCGGAAGTGAAAATCCCGAACCGTCCGCGGCTGGCCCAACGCTTCTGGCTCAGATCGCCGAGTTCTTCCAGCATCGCCAAAGCCTCGGTCAGATTGCGCGCGGGCTCCAAGCGGAGATCCCCCAGGGCGGAATAGCGGCGAATGTTCTGGCGCAAGTGCTTCCTGCTCGTCTTCCCCAGCGTCATCTCGAAGTCCATGCCGGACTCGCGAATTGACGCCAGATCCACGTAGTAGCTGGGATGCTGGACTTCATCGAATTTCAGATCCGCGAACTTTTCCTTCAGGATCCGGTAGGCTGGCCCGCCGGAAAATCCTTCCAGAGCTATCTCGTCCCACTTCCGGATCGCAAGCTCTTCAAACAGCGCCTCCGCTACCGATGACTCCCAACCCGGCCTGCTGAGAATGTCGTTATACTCCGCGTAGGTTGTGTCCGCGCCTGGTTCCCCGCAGGCGTTTAGCGACAACCGCTTAATGCGCAGGATCGCGTGCGGTGTTTTCGCGTTCGCCAACAGGCAGGCACCCACCACTTGACCTTCGCCTTCGAAAATTAGAATGGACGGCTGGAGCTGCCGTCCGAATACTTCCAGCCACGTCTCCACCCAGGTCTCCGACAAGGAGAATGAGGAGCACCCGGAAACTACTAACAGTTCAGACCATGAGGGTGATACCTGCTTCCACGCCGACCATGGATGGACCGCGACAGTGACCTTACGGTCTTGCAACACTGCTATGGCCATCGTCAGCAGTCCTTTCCGAAGCGGTATCCTGCCGTTTGAACAGCCAATCTACGTCGCACTTCAGCAGTCCCGCGATATTTGTCTGTAATTCTGAGCTGGGTTCACGAAAACCGTTGACAATTCTACTCAACGTCGTCTCATCCATGTTCAACATTCTCGCAAGGCGATTTTGGCGGAGCCCGGAGGTCCAAAGTTGCAACTTTAGGTTTGGATACATGAGAGTGGCTTATGCTACAGGTCGAAAACTGGCGCGGACAGGTTCTACGTTAGTTGCGTCTACTTCCACAGCAATTGAGTTACACAGCAGGTTCACCGACAGCACCAGGCGGGTCTGGTTTTTCACCCGAACCAGCTTTCCCTCGATGCCCCTTAACGCTCCGCGCTTCACGCGAACCAGCATCCCTTCCTGAAGAAAAGGGTGGGAAAAGCAGGTATGGCCACTCTTAAGAAGTCGCTGGATGGAATCAATCTCGGAGTCGGGCACTGCTTCAATTTTTTCGGCATTGCCAAGAATACGCACAGCTCCGTTGGTTTGCCGGACTAGTTGGCGCGTCCCATCCATATCGACAAAACGAACAAATATATACCCTGGAAAAACCGGCCGTTGCACGGCCTTCTTGCGATCCGCCCATTGGTGAAGTTCTTCCAATGTGGGGCAGTAGTTCTCAATGCCCTTCGCACTTAGCTCGCGGGTGACTAGCTTTTCGAAATTAGATTTCGTCTGGACGGCGTACCACTGGGTTTGAAGTTTGAGTGTGGACATAGCTTCGCCCTTTTCCTTACAGCTAAATGATTTAAGTGTATTAAAAATCAATTAGTTGCCGTTACCGGCGTCGATTCCAAAATGACTTCTTCGGTTGCTTCTCGGCATAGTACGCCAGATAATGTTCCTGCCCTTTCCATAGAAACCATTCTTCGGAACCGTTGAGCACCGTACCCAAAATTTTGCCCTGCGGTTCAATTTGTAGCGCACGCGTGAAGGACTCGCGATTAGTGTGGTCCGGCCTGACCACTAGCAGAACTCCATCGCAGAATTGCAGAACCAGTTTGAAATCCGCTACCGCCGCGGTGGGCGTCGTGTCGACCACGATGAAGTCGAATCGATCGCGAAGCCGCTGAATCACCGAGTTACAGTATGCCGAGTCCAGCAACTCCACCGGGTTGGCGCACAACGGACCGGAGGGGAGCACGTAGAGGTTCGGTAGTTGCTCTATTTGTACAATGGCCTCCTCGAGCGTACATTCGCCGCCGAGGACGCCCACCAAACCGGGGCCGGATTCAATTCCCAAAGCCGGCGCAACGCTACACTGGCGAAGATCGGCATCCACCAGCAGGACGCGATAGTCGCTCTTCAGCGCCAAGATTGCAGCGGTATTAATGGATGTGATGGTCTTCCCGTCGCCAGGATCGGCGCTCGAGATCGCGATCATCGTGGGGTGCTTCGGATGCTGGAGGATATTCGTCCGTAGAATCCGGTACTGCTCGGCGGCTCGGCCTCCGCTACCGTCGAAAGCGATGATGGGGACGTGAGCATGAGAACGTTGCGCCACCACGCGGTACTCACCAGACTGGCGAGTGCCCACGTAGATCGGAACCGGTTCCGGAAGCGGCTTTTCATATTCCGGGCGGATTTCCGGATTTGGTTCCGCTACCGCCGTCTTGCCGGAATCATCGGTGTCCACCGTCTGATCCCCGTCGATAAGCTCCGCGATGGAGCATTCGGTCGATTTATCGGATTGTCTTAGTGCCTCGTAGATGCGACTCATGATAGGTAAGGTAAGTTTTCTTTAGTAAGCTCTAATGTTCACGCTCGCAGCCGGGCAGTCCATCGCTGCAGAAAAAATGGCTTGGGCTCTGGCCGTGTATATCGATCCAGCGTTGCAAACGAAACAGGTCTGGCCTTCGCCTCGGGCATCGGCACCGGAACTGGCGGCGCCTTCGGTTCGCTTATTTCAGCCACCTTCGGTGTATGTTCGAATCCCGGACCCGGTTTCAGATCCAGATCCCGGACAACTTCCTGGATAATCCACTGGCCAATGACTCGAGTGTTGTTACTGAACGCCAATAACAGCGCGTTGTCGCAGATCGAATTGATCAGCCGCGGTATGCCCCTGGACCATTTCACGATCAATGCAATTGCATCATCGGTGAAAGGAAGCAACTGGGCGCCGCCGATTTTGACCCAGCGGTAGACCAGATAATCGTCCACTTGTTTCCGTGTAAGCGCATCGATTCGCAGACGGATGGCCACACGCTGTTTCAATTGCCACAATTCCGGACGGTTGAAAATCTCATTCAGTTCCGGCTGCCCCGCCAGAACGATCTGGAGCAGTTTCTGATCTTTGGTCTCAAAGTTCGTCAAGAGCCGGATTTCTTCCAGGACATCGAAACTGAGCTTGTGCGCCTCGTCGATGACAAGCACTGGAGCTTTTCCTGCCAAATGCGCCGATACCAGCAGTTCTTCCAGCAAAATCAAGCGCCGTGCCTTGCTTACCGGAAACTCTTTGATCCCGAAGTTATACAACAGCAATTCGAGAAATTCAGCGGGAGTGAGCGTGGGATTCAATACAACGCAAGTTTGCGCGTTGGCTTCGCGCGCCACTTCCAGAAGCCTGCGAAGCAGCGTGGTCTTCCCCGTCCCAGCCTCGCCCACCAGCAGTACAAAGCCCTTCCGCTGCATGATTGCGTAAGACAAGCCGGCCAATGCCTCGCGATGCGCCACCGTAAGAAATAACGCGCTTGGATCCGGCGTCATCGTGAACGGATTGCGAGTGAGTCCGAAAAATGTTTCGTACATTAACTGACCCCTTTATTAACAAAGCTGGAAAAGATTCCAACCGCGCTCGCCGAAACCATTCCCAGCAGCACCATCCAACTCTGCATCCCCGCATGGCTCCCGGCCTCGCCCGCTATGTTCGGAATGCGCCCCAGGACCCCCACCGTGGCCGGCAACTCCCATTCCCCCAGAAACGCGTTCTTCTTCAGTTCGAATGCGATTGCCAGTCCAATGGCGATTGCGAGGGCGAACAACACGGCAGCCACAAACAAGAGGCTTCGTCTCGGCTTCACCGGCTTCATGGGCACCCGCGCCTGATCTGCGATCGTGAAACGTTCGGATTGCTCGCTGCGCTCCATATCCTCGGCCATCTCAGCCGAGATCTTCTTGTCAAACAAGGAGCGGTAGTTCATCTTCGATGTCTCGTAATCCCGAGTAAGAGCAGCCATCTGCTGCTCGCGAATCGGCAACTTCTCCACGCGGATCTGATAATCGGCAATCTGCTTCAGAATCCGCTGCCGCTCGGCGTTCCGGTTATTGATCTCATTATTGAGAACCTGAAGCTGCGTCCGGGACGAGGCAACACGTTCCCGTTCGCGGTTCAATTCCGCCGCAACTTGAGGCGTCATCCCAGATGTATTTGGTACTTGCGTCTCCGGCAGGACGGCGGGAGCCAGTCGGGCGGTCTTTGCCACTTCGACGTCGGTCCGCCTTTTTTGAGCCGCCTGCACCGCCTCCTGCTCCAATGCCTGATCCAACTCCGACTGCAGGTGCTTTACCTCGGGGTGATCGTCAAAGTAGCGAAGCCGCAGCGAATTCAATTGAGCGCGCAAAACATCTGAGTGACGCACCGCACCGGCTTGCGGCGCCACAGCCACGTTCTGAGGTGATTCATTTCGACCGACCGGGGCGACCGGCGCGGACCTGCTTAGAGTTCGCAGCTCAGAGGCCAGAGAAGTCTCCGCAAACCGCAGCGTGCTCTCGAGCATGGTCTTATTCTGTTGTGCCCGGTTGATGGCCTCCTCGTTGCCCTGCAATTCAGCTTGCAGACGGTTCAGGGCGCCCATCAAAGCCCCTTCTTGCTGGGGCAACTCGCCAGCCCACTGCACCTTGAATTGGCTCAGGCTAGTTTCCTGCTCTTCCAACCTCTTTTTGGATTGCTGCAACTGTAATTCGATAAAGTCGGACGTGCCTGCCGCCCGTTGTTCCCGAGACCGCACGTTTTCTTGAACGAACAGCTCGGTCACACGAGTCACTACGCCTGCGACGACGGAGGCGCTAGATCCGTCGAAGCTGATGCGGATCGCGCCGGAGTGTCCGCCGCCCAGACCTCTTTCCAAGGTAATGGACAGGTCTTTTCTGACGTGCTCCACCAACTCATCGGCAGTTTTCAGTTTCCGCTCGTCTTCGTACAAATGAAATTCGTCAATAATGCCTTGCAAGCGGTTAATGTTCAATACTTTCTGGCTGATGGCGTTTACGCTGTCCTGGAGGGTCACCTGGACCGTTGAAGCCACGTACTTTTCGGGAATCTTTTGGGAGTCCACCAAAACTACCGCTTCCGCCCGGTAGACGTTGGGAAGCCGGAGAATCCCGAACGCCGCAAGCGCGCTGATGGCTACCGTGCCCGCCAGGATGGCCAGTTTGTGCTTCCACACCATCTTTACCAGGGAGCGGGGAGAGAATTGATGCAGTACTGCTCGGTTCTTAGGAGAATTCGTCATCGGGTTATGAAATGCTTACGTTCAGATGTCAACATCTTGTTGCACAAGTGTTATTGCACCCCAGAGTCCAATTCGCACGAGCTTTACTTATCACGCGGATGGCGGTCTTTCCCCCCACCCGCCGGCGAACATTTGGGAATTGTTCCGAAGGATTCAGATTTTGGATCATCTCACCTTGTTCCTTTTGTGGGACCGCCAATTTCGCCCAGGAGCGGAATCCAAGAGACGGTCAAACGGATTATGTGTGTTTCGAAATCGTCAAACGCGCTCTTCGGCCTGATCGCGTCTCTTAGATACGCGTATTCCACGCTCAAATTGAATTGGCGGCCTAAAACCCTGGTTAGTCCCGCCGTGGAGTGCCAGGTTGTGAAGCCTCCTACGGGACCTCCTTTGAGTTCCTGTTGTCCGCCCGAGGCCACTAGTCCCCAGGCCGTGCCCGGGCGCCTGTAATTCCAGGTGCCGATGAAGCCTGTGGTCGACCCGGCTACGAAGCCATAGGTGTCGCCCACTGTCCGGTTGTAGGACACGACAAAGGCCTGAGACGAATCCTGGTATCCGAAGGACGCGCCAAGAACTCGGGACGCTCCAGTTGGAGTCGAGCCAAGCGTCTTGCCGGTCTGAACCGTGCCGACGCCGCCAGCGACCTGTCCAAACCAGTGCATTCCCAGCTTTCGGCCATAAGATCCAGTAAACGTCGAAAACTGGGCGTTGCCGAACGCGCTGTCCGTATTGATCGTCGCCGCGCTGACACCGATGGCCGACCTGGCATCGAGTGAATAGGCCACATCCAGACTACCCTCCACTACACGGCTGCGAGGAACCACAGTGCGGGTGATCGTGGATTGTTCTTTATCCCTCGATTGCGTTTGCGAGAATCCGCCGCCGGCTGAAATACTCAGGCGTGGTGAATATCGGTATCTGATTCCCGTTTGGCCGCCGAAGGTCAACATCCGCCTGCCGTAGATGGTGTTTTGCAACGGGGAATTGACGGCGACCACTTCCGATGGCGCCCCAATTACCGTTGACGCCAACTGATCGGGCTGCCCATCCGTTATCAGTTGCGACGCGCTGCCCGGTCTAAACAAGAATTGTTGTACCGAACTGTCGTCGACAGATCCTCGAATGTAGAACGTCCACTGCGGCTTCAGCCGCTCTCTTAGTTCAAAACTCATGTTTTGGTTAAATGACTGAAGCTTCGTGTTCTCAACGATTCCTGAGTACGACGGGGTGTAGTTGATACGGAAGGTGTGATTTCCTTTCTGGTGAGCGAATCCCAACGAAATCGCCGCCCAGGTATAAACCTGGCCGCCGACTCCGGCCCCATCTCCTAACGACACCGCTTGCTCACCGTAGGAGGAGTAACCGGTCGAACCGGTCACTTGGTATACGTGGAGCCCGTTCGCTCCCGAGTTTGCTTGCCCGTTTCCTATTAACGTTTGAGCGTGCCCAATCATTGGAGCGACAACCATAATCAACACGGCGAATGCCACTGGCGCTACAAAGTTTTTTTTCATCGGTTTACTTCCAAAGTTAGATATCAAGAATGGCTCTCTTTTACTGTTCCGTCTATCCGCCAATGGTTTACTCCGGCCGATAACGAAAGATCTAGGACTGTTCCGCCAAAAGCAGCATGGAGCGATTAGCTGGAATTTTGAAAACGGGTTAACCCCGATCGAGCTTTCTTGTGGGGAGGCTAAGCAAACCTCCGTCTCGGCACCGGCTCCCACATGCTTCAGTACCAATTCGTTTCCCTTATTGCCACAAGATTGCACTTTTGCTCACTTCCAATCCCATGCCACAAACAAACTAATGCGGAATTACTATTGTGTCGCCCGGCCGAAGCATGATGTTCAGTTCCATGTTCTCGCCTTTTATCACACGTCCGTAGTCGAACGAGATGCGGACTTGTTTGGAAGCTTCCTGCCGTAAGATATAGATTTTGCTTCGTTTAGCGTAGTCAGTCAGTCCACCCGCTTCGGCGACGGCCTGCAAAACCGTGAGTGGAGCGACGAATGGAATGGGGCCTTCCTTCTTTACCGCGCCTAACAGATAGATCTTTTCGCTGTGGATTTCCTTCATCACAACGGTGACTTCCGGGTTGCGGATCAACTTAGATAATTTGTTGGTGATAAGTAGCTCCAACTCAGTTGGCGTCAATCCGCCGACCGCGACTTCCTTTAACAAAGGAAGCGAGATCACGCCGTCCGACCGGACAACAACGGAAGCCACGGATGCGTCCGGGTCCCGCAAAACATTGATTTGAAGAACGTCTCCCGCGCCGATCCGATAGCCTGCCGAAGGAGTGACTGACGCTGCCGCCGTTGGTATGCTTGCGCTGGATTCCGCTGCCGCGCGAGCCTGGTTTGACAAAACTGGGACCGTTAGTACGGCACCCAACATCGCCAAACGCAACATGATTCGTTGTGAAGTTGTTTTGGAGTTCATAGCGAGCGTTCATGGTGCAAGCGGGATGCCAATAAATTGCGGTTGACGACACAACGGGTCTCGTGGCAGAATCCGCGTCAAGCGCTGAAGGGTAAGTCTAGGCCGGGCGGGCTAATCGAGGCAGTACTTTTGGAGCCAGAGTTCCTCGCGACCGACATCCCTTTTCTTCCAGGAGGTCAGGAATGGCTAACAAGCTGCAAGGAGTTTACCTGAATGTCACTTACCTTTCGAGCGCAGGCTCTCTCCACAACAGAGCTGTGCGAAGTTTCCTTAGGTGGCGTTTTTCAAGTCAGGGGAACCAGTAATCCGGTGAACAACTCAGAACCGGCGCCTCTCGGCCACAAGACTGATTCCAGAAATCGCACCGCGGCCGAGACAGGGAGCCGAACCGATCAGGTAGGTATCCCAGTGCTGGTTTTTGGATCAAGCCTGACGGCGATCGGTGTGATCCGCACATTGGGAAGGGCTCGCATCCCCGCTTTATCAGTCTGTTCCACCCCTGGCATGATTGCCCAATCCCGCTGGTATCGTCCGCTGCCTGAATTAGCAGGCACCGACCCGCAGCCGCCGGATCTTGCAAAAATTCTGGAAGGTTTGTCGATTCAGAAAGCCGTACTCATGCCGTGTGCAGATGACTGGGCCGAGGCAGTCGCCCAACTTCCGGACCGGCTTAAGGACCGGTTCCCGGCGAGTATTTCGCCCGCGCACATCATCGAAATGATGGTCGATAAATGGCATTTTGCTGGAATGTTGCAACGGGAGAACATTCCTCACCCCCGGACGATGGTGCTGCAATCATTGGAAGAAATGGAGGCGCTACCGGCCTCTTATTTCGACGGCGCATTCTTAAAGCCTCTGGACTCGCTTTCTTTCACTCGCCGCCATCAGGTGAAAGCATTTCTGATTCGCGACAAGGCAGACGCCATCGCCACCATGAGCGGTGCGCAACAGAAGGGGAACAATGAATTTCCCATCCTGCTGCAAGAGTACATTCCCGGCCCGCCGACCAATCACTACTTTGTCGACGGTTTTGTGGATCGAGCGGGAACCATCCAAACTCTATTCCCTCGCCGCCGTCTGCGTATGTTTCCTCCGCTTCTTGGAAACAGCACATTGATGGAGAGTATCGGCTTAGACGAAGTAGAAGGAGCAACGGAGTCGCTACGGAAGATGTGGTCAGCACTGCCATTTCGCGGTATTTTCAGCGCTGAGTTCAAGTATGACGACCGCGATGGCCTTTTCAAAATCCTCGAGGTCAATGCCCGGCCGTGGTGGTATATCGAGTTCGCAACCCGCGCCGGCGTCGACGTTTGCAGCCTGGCGTACCGCGACGCCCTGGGAATGACCGTAGCACCGATTGAAAAATACCACATCGGACGGCGCTGCGTTTACCTTCCCAAGGATTACAAAGCCTTTCGAAACGACCACGGCAACCTGTTTACCTGGCTCCGATCCATCGCCGGCGCAGATGGCGCGGTATTCGCCTGGGACGATCCCGGGCCGGCGTTATCTTATATTGGTGACGTATTAAAGGGACATCTCCCTGGTCAGCCAAAACGATGAGTTCCAAAGTTTCGACGCGTTATTTGGCCGAAACCGAATATCCGTCCTGGAATGATCTAGTCGCCGAATCCCCGGACGGTAGCATTTATAGTACGCCGGAATACCTGGATGTCTTGGCCAGTCAGACCGGAGGGCAATTCAAGATTCTGGTCGCCGAGCGCGCGGATGAGTTGGTAGGTGGAATTGCCATATTTGAGCGCAAGGATTCCTGGGGCTGCTATGTCACGGGCCGCTTGTTGCTCTACTACAACGGCTTCGTCGTGAAGGCGCATCCCAGTAAGTATCCCTCCGAACGTACTGCTAAACGGCTGGAAACACTCACAGCCCTGGAACAGCATGTCGCCTCAAACGGGTATGGCCGGGTGCAGATCAAAAGCCGGTCCACTCTTCAGGATGTCCGGGTTTTCGCCGAACAAGGCTGGAACACCCGTCTCAGCTATTCCTACGTCGTTCCCTTGCATGACCTGGCCACTCACTGGACTTCGCGGATGGAGCAGAATCTGCGCCGTCTGGTGACACGTTGTGACCGGGAAGGCCTCCAGTTTAGCGAAGCGGACGACTTTGAGAGCTTCTATCGGCTCCATCATCAGACGCACGTCCGGAAAGGATCGGCGATTTACCTGCCCGAACAAGGGTTCCGGACCTACTTTGAGCGGCTCCGGTCACAGAATCTTTGCCGTCTGTTTCACGCGTGCACTCCAGAGGGACGCGTAATCTCCACGCAGCTGGTGTTGTTAGGCAGGCATCCAGTCTGCCACACCGTCAGCGCCGCGGCGGACAGTGAGTTTCTGCGCAGTGGCGCCACCGCTTTCCTGCGTTGGAAGACATTTGAACAGCTTTCAAAAATGGGCTTTACCGGCAACGATCTCACCGACGCGCAGCTAAACTCAGTCACTCATTTTAAGAGTCAGCTCGGCGGTGATCTGGAACTAAGCATCGTCCTGGAACGGCCCGACCGCGGCGGCTTCCGCGTCCAAAATCTGGTGTACCGCACCGGCAGTCTGGTCAAGCAAGGCGGCAGGAAAATCCTCGCGCGTCTTCCACGGAAGGCCGGAGACTCAAAGTGAAGTGGAAAACCGGCGGGCAGCTTCTGTGTGCCTCTCTGGAGCGGCTCGGCGTAAAACACATCTTCGGCTTACCCGGAACGCAGAATGTCGGCCTTTTTGAATGCCTGCGTCAATCGTCCATTCGCACCATTGTCCCCACTCATGAACTAGCCGCCGGCTTCATGGCGAATGGATACTATCGGGCCTCGGGAAAGGTTGGCGTATTGACCACCATCCCGGGACCGGGTTTTGCATTCACCATAGCGGCCATCGCCGAAGCTTCGCACGATTCGGCCGCACTGTTATATATTGTCGGCAAAGCAGCGCAGGATCCGGCGAAAAAATACAATCTGCAGGCGATCGATCAACGGGCTATTCTGTCGCCGCTCGTACGGCGAATCGTCGAAGTAGATCATCCGAAAGATCTGGGTGCGGGGGCCCGTGAAGCATTCCTGGCCACCACCTCGGGCGAGCCTGGCCCGGTGATGCTCCAAATTGACGATCGCCATATCGCGGACGAAGTGACCGCTCCATCGGAATTCGATGCGCCGCTTCCCGGCGTGCTAATGCCCGATGCGGCCCTGTTGAAGGAAGTGATCGCGTCGCTCCGTGAATCGAAACGCGCGCTGCTCTTTGTGGGGCAGGGAGCAAACGGTGCCTCCGATCAGCTACAAAAACTGGCGAGTCTGCTGAACGCTCCGGTGATCGCCACCCGCTCGGCACGAGGGGTGATCCCGGAAGACGATCCGAAATCCCTGACATTCGACTTCTCCGAATCATCGGTCCGGTCGATGAATTCGTTGTTTGATCAAAGCGACGTGATTCTCGCTGTCGGGTGTAAATTCAGCGCCAACGGCACGTACGGCTTCAAATTGAAGCTACCCGCGGAAAAACTGATCCACGTGGATGCGTGTGCCGAAGCACTGAACGCGAATTACCCGGCCCGCCTTGCGCTCCATTCGGACGCCCCCGCTTTCCTGGACGCAGTCCTGCGGAATGCCGAAGCATTCCAATTGAGGCGCTCGGACTGGGACGCATCCATTCTGGAAGCTTGCCGTCGAAATGGCGCCAGCCCGGCCGAACCAGCCGTACGCGGATGCGATCCAGCCACGGCCGCCGGATTCTTCGCCGCGCTCCGGAAAGCCATGCCGGCGAATGCCTGTCTGGTGACCGATTCCGGGATGCATCAGGTCCTTGCCACCCGGCATTTCCGGGTTCAAACCCCGCGGGGCTTAATTATCCCGACGGATTTCCAATCCATGGGTTTCGGTTTGCCTGCAGCCATCGCCGCGAAGTTGGCCAATCCCAGCCAACGAGTGGTCCTGATTATGGGAGATGGCGGGCTGGCGATGAGCGGCATGGAAATACTGACCGCTGTTCGCGAGAGAATTCCGATCACCGTTATCATATTTAACGATGGCGCGCTGGGGCAGATCCGCGCGCAGCAACTCTCCTCCTACGGGCACAGCCATGGGACCGAACTGCTGAATCCCGATCTCTCGCTTTTTGCCGAAGCGATTGGCGCAAACTACTTCTATCTGGACGGCGATGCGGAGAATACGCTACGAGCGGCTCTGAACCAGAGTGGAGTTACTTTGGTGGAGGTAGCACTGGGCGACAGCGCGGCCATGCGAGTGGAGCGCGCGAAAGGAATCGCCCGCCAAGGCGCCCGCCGGGTGGTTAGTCCCTCGATGCTTGGCTGGATCAAATCGCGGCTCAGGCACTAGCGGATGCCGCGGCAGAGGCGCCCGCCCGTCCGGACCGCTGTCAGCACGGACTTCGGCAATTACACATTCACCGCGCTTCCTCCAGGAATCTATAATGTCAAGACGGAAAATCAGGGATTCAAGAGTGCCACCAGCAACAAAGTGGAAGTCCAGGTTCAACAAACGGTGCGGCTCAATTTCGCATTAGTCGTCGGGCAGGTTTCGGAATCGATCGAAGTACAAGCGTCGGCCGACCAACTTCAGGCGGAAAACGGGACAGTTGGAACCGTCATCGAGAACAAGGGCATCATGGGCTGCCGCTCAATGGGCGAAGGAATGCGCCCCGAGCGCCGGCTCCAGCACTGGAATGGTAACGGGCGGCTTCAGTCGCGGTCGACAACGGGGCCACTTTACGGAGATAAGGAAGGTCAGGCCATCGCGAATTAGTCAATGGTGCCTGTAGCGGAATCTTCTGGCGGGCGGTGCCACAGAAGTTACGTCTGACGGTAATATGAACGCTAATGTCTACCCGGAGAAGGAGCAACGCGCCTTCGAATTCGCCAGCTGACACCATTAAAAAGGGGGCCAGCGTGAGCCGGCCCCCTTTTCCTTGAACGAATACAAATTCAATTGCTTAGAAGTACAGCTTCAAGGCCATCTGCATACGGCGAGGATCGTTCAGAAGATCGCCGTTACCGAGGATTCGCCCAAAGTTCGGGTCCGAGAGGCTGGTCGGACCAGTGCCGAATCTCACACGGTTAAACATATTGAATGCTTCCGCGCGGAAATCCAACTTAAATCTTTCCGTGATCTGGAATCCCTTCGCCACCGAAATGTTCTCCGAGTAGTTGCCCATCTGCCGCAACCTCGGATTGTAGCGCGTCATATTGCCTTCCTGCGTCTGCGACTGAGGTCCGAAGAAGCTCTTCGGTTGGAAGAAGTTATCCGTTTGCGGGTCGAAATTGCCGGTCACCTGGTTTCCTCTCCAACCGTCATAGCCCGGAACCTGAGCTGCATTCCGGCCGTTGAAGATCGGGAAGCTTACGCCGGAACCGATGGTCACCGGCAGTCCCGTGGAGTAAAAGTGAGTAGTGCTCAGACGCCAGTTACCCACCACCTTATCGGCGATGCCACTGGTGAGCCACTTCTTTCCCTTACCGAACGGCAGATCGTAAACGAAACCAACCTTGAAATTGTGGGTGATGTCATACGCGCCGATCGACTTCTCCAGCCTGCGGTTGAAATGATCTTCCGCTGCCGGGAAGTCCGTCGACCAGTAGCTGTCGGCATCTGTGATAAGTTTCGAGAATACGTACGAAGTCTGAAACGTCAGCCCGTCGCTGTAGCGTTTCTCCAGGCGGATAATTCCGGCGTGATAGGAAGAGTGGCCGCTGTGATCCCCGCCTCCGGAGTTCGTGACGATGGAATCATACTGTGGAAAAGGCCGCAGCGCCTGAGCGACCGTCGCCTGATTTCCCCAGAGAGCTTTAAACTGCGGGAAAGGCGACGGGATTCCGGCGGCAACGGCTGCCGGAGAGTCGAACTGGCTGGTCAACAACGCCCGGCCATATTTCTGGAACGCGCTGAACGGAACCTGGTTGTAGCTTAATAGATTCGCTTGCAGTTGCGAGCCTATTAAGGCGTTGTAGGTTCCTTCCACCAGCAAGCTGGTGGTGAGCTGCCGTTGAATGGAGAATGTCCAGGCGTCGTTGGCGGGCGGACGCGTTGCTTCCTGTCCCTGCCACCAGGGGATACCCTGGCGATTGGCGAAGGATGGGCTGATGAAAGGAGGCAACTGATAGGCCGGTGGTCCGTCCTGGAACCGGCTGATCGGATTGAGACCGTCGCCGTTGAAGCTGGACGTCAGCGTGAAGCCAAGTTGGTGCGTGGATCCGGTAACGGTGGTGATGGCTCCGTACGAATGCGAGTAGTTGGCGCGGATCACCGTCTTCTCGTTGAGTGAGTAGGCGGCGCCGATGCGCGGGCCGAATGCCCTAAAGTAGCTGTCCGCCAGAGTGCGCGTCCCTTGCCGGCCCTCGCCGGTTCCTGCGTAGAGGAGGGCGCCCTTGATACCGCCTGCACCCGGATTCGGCGTAGTCGGCGAGAAATCGCTCCACTTGTCATTGGCCTCAACTGGCGGCAACTGAGTTTCCCAGCGAATGCCCACGTTGATGGTCAACTTGTTGTTCAGGCGGTAATCGTCCTGGAAATAGCCGGCGAAATAGGGCCATTGCTGGCTGATAAACCGCACCGTGTGAATCTGTTGATCGTTGGTGCGCCCAAGAAGGAAGGATGCAAATGAGTTTCCACCCGCGGTGGCGAAATTGCTATCGTTCGGAACGCCGGTAGCCGTGAACGAGAAGTTGCTGTATCCGGCATCCCATTGCTGGCCGAAACCGTTGTAGTGATTCCGCTGGTACATGCCGCCCGCTTTGAACGAGTGCTTTCCCTTGATCCAGTTCACATCGTCGTTAAAGGAAAAGACTGTGTTCTCAGAACCGTTGTTCGAAGGGCCGCCCCACACGTTGAACTCCGAGAAGTTGACCGTGGAGAGATTGTTGTTGCAGATCGGCACGTTCGGCAGGCAGAATTTGTCTTTCCAGTTCCCAAGCAGTTCATTCGGGTGGAAGTGCCCTTCGCGCCAATTGTTACCACCGGCGTAGAAATGATTCAAGAGAGTGGGACTGAAATTGTGATCCCACGTCATGCGATACACATCGCTCAAATTCTGCGCGTCATTGTAGTCGGTATAGTATCCTGGCAGCGTCGCCGGGCCGTTCCCGCCCGCTCTCGTATAGATCCGGTTGACGCCGATGTAGCCGGAGAGCCGGTCTTTCTCAGAGAAGATGTGGTCCAGCTTGATGCTCTTCTTGTCCCACGGGTTCACCTGGGTGCCGCTGGTGATGCTGTAGTTATTACGCACATAAGCGCTGGTGCCCGGCGCGGCTCCAACGTTCGGCTTCAATTGCCCGCCCGGACCGCTCGCGTAAACACCGATTAGCTTGGTGGCCAAGGGATCGAACCGGTTAGAAGGAACCTGGTTATTCGGAAACGGTGTCCGGACCAACTTCCCGCTCGAATCGGGTCCTGTGGTAGCGGGGTCGTATACCGGAATTAGTACGCCCGCGGCGTTCACCCACTTGCTGAAGTCGCCGCTGTACATCTCAGGCGTCGGTACGCTGCGCAGCGCGGAACTCGCGCCCACGCGATTGCGGAACCCTTCGTACGAAATAAAGAAGAACGTTTTGTTCTTGCCGTTGTACACTTTCGGAATCCAGATGGGTCCGCCGAAGCTCGCGCCGAAATCGTGCTGCTTGTAAATGCCGCGCTTCGCTTCAAAAAACCGGCGGGCGTCAAGAGCGTCGTTGCGGAGGAACTCGTACGCGGTTCCGTGATACTCATTGCTTCCCGACTTTGAAGCGAATGCTATGGACCCGCCCGCGGCGTGCCCAAATTCCGCTTTGAATCCGTTCGTATCCACTGTGAATTCTGTAACCGCTTCCAGCGAAGGCGCGTTATAGGAAATCCACGAAGTCTGCAGCGCGCGGGTCGTAGCCGCTGAAACGCCGTCCAGCGTCACTCCGTAACTGGAGTTCTGGCCGCCGCCGATGCTGAAACGGTCGCCGAAGCTCTTGGCTTCCGGCGTAAGGGCCGCCAGATCGAACGGACTGCGCAGCGCGCCGCCTACAACGAGGGGCAGTTGGTCTACCAGTTTCTGGGTGATGGTCGTGGAGGACTTGGCGCTGTCATTCTGCAACAGAATGGCATCGGCCCTGATCTCCACGGCCTGCACCGAAGAGCCGATCTCCATAGTGATGTCGCCGCGGATCGTGGATGATGCGTTCACGGTCAGTCCGGATAGCACGGCAGGCTTGAATCCCTCGCGCTCCGCCCGGATGCTGTATTCGCCTACTGGCAGGCTGGGCGCTGAAAAGGCGCCGGATTCATTCGATTCCGACGTAAAAGTTGAATTGTTAGAGGTATTCGTGATGATGACCTTGGCGCCGGGGATGGCCGCTCCACTGGCATCGAATACTCTTCCCGAAATGGCGCCGCGATCACTCTGGGCGAACACTAACGAGGCAAGACTGAAAAGACATGCGAGCGGCAACGCGGCTCGGCGCAAGTACTTGGTATCGAACACCATCAGAATCTCCTGAAGAGCGAAACGTAAAATGCAATACCAATCAGCATACTACAGTTGAAACTGTAGCGTACACCCCGGCCGTTGACCCTTTTTTGCTCAACAACCGAAACTAATCTATGCGTTTTCTGCAACGGAGCTTCGTCGCTCTGTCGGCGCTAGGTTAACTCGCGCTTTTTTCTGTAACACTTTGTTTTGCTCAATCGGAACGCGGTACGATCACGGGATTCGTTCATGATGCGACCGGCGCAACTATTGCCGGAGCGAAGATTACAGTCTCCAATGCCGCAACCAATTCCACCACCATTCTCACCAGCAACCAAACGGGTGAGTTCACCGCACCAAGTCTCGCATCGGGTTCCTACGATATACGTATAGAGAAGGAAAGACTCCGGCCTGCGGAACTGAAAGCATAGACGCTGACTGCCGCCAGTACCGCGCGCGCGGATGCATAGCTCGCAATTGGAAGTTCCACCCAGACCATCGAAGTACAGGCGGCCGCGACGCAACTCCAGAGCGAAGCCGCGAAGATGAGCGTCACTATTAATAAGAAGTTGGTAGACTCGCTGCCGCTGGTAGCCTGCGGCGCCATTCGTAGCCCGTTAGATCTGGCCATCCTGACGCCGGAATCAAAGGAGCTGGGCGGCGATAGCGGCTTCATGCTTGGCGGCGGACAGGCGGCCAGTTATGGAACCACTCTCGATGGCGTTTCCACCAACACGACTGGCGCGGTTCTTCCAGGGTTCGGCTTACGAATTCCTGCGAAACAACGATTTCGATGCCAACGACTGCTTCAGCAATCGCGCCGGCAAACCGCGGCAGATATACAAATAGAATGACTTTCTCCAAGAGCTGGGTTTCTTCCAACGCTCCTTCCATCGAGGCCATTACCAAGTTCACCGTGGACACGAATGGCTTCAAAGCAAAGTATGGCCACTCCGGTTGAATTGGTGCCCGATTTAGAAACGAAAGTCATAACGTCGAGGATTTCTCACTGGCCCGCAGATTCCCCATGAAGGAATCCATCAGGCTGGAATTCCGGGCGGAGGCGTTCAACGCATGCAACCGCGTGCGCTTCGGTACCGGCTCCACCACGCTTCAGGATCAGAACTTTGGCCAACTCACTAGCAGCAACGATTTGCTCAACTCGCCGCGGCAGATTCAGTTGCCTCTGAAGCTTTACCTCTGATTAACCTGCGCGGGCAGAAATCCCGCCGTTTTAAACAAGGCGCCTCGGGGACTCAGCGATTCCCGAGGCGCCTTGTTTATGCACCACACTATTGTTTCGGCGGCGTGCTGCTGGTAGTTGTGCTGGTAGTTGCCTTTGTCTTACTCTTCTTGTGCCTTCCCTTGCCCTTCATCTCTGTTTCGGAGCTGCCGGTTTGGGTGGTGGTGCTGCTCGCTCCGCTCGAATCGGAGGCGGAATCTGTCTTAACGGAATCTTTCGTGACCTTGGTCTTTTTACCGTTCTTTTCCACCTTGGTGGTTTCGGAAGTAGACGAAGATGTTTGCGCCGTGTCTTGAGCCATCATTGCGGCCATGCTTAAAAGTGATACAAATGCCAGTTTTTTCATAATTCACTCCAGTTGTTGCATAGGTGTGACTCACGAACCGCCGTACTGTTTCAGTCCCGGTGGCTGAATGAACGGAGTTTAACGCTATGCCGGTAGTTCCGGTGCTTCCTGCGGAGCGAAAACAGACGGCCCCAGTCCTGGTCCTCGTCTGATCCTTCTCAACCCCAAGGAGCACTCTTTGATGACAAGCAAGCCCCTTCCGTTCCTCATTGGCGCCGCGCAGTGATACGCGGTTGAGAGCAGTCTGCTGGAAAGATATCAGCAGGTGGCGAACTCATTGATCGATGCGGCCATGAAAGACGAAACCGGTCTTGCCCGGCTGCAGTATCTTTGCGATCAAATCGGCAACCGCCTGAGCGGAACGCCAGCGTTGGATAAGGTTATTGCTTATTCAGCGGCCGAGATGAAGAAGGCCGGCCTTCAAAACGTAGTGACGCCCGCGGTGAAAGTGCCTCGCCGGACCAACGCCGGCGTTGTCCGATGCGACATTCGCGAGCGTAGAGGAAATTGGAAAGCTGTTGGCAGTTATCGATACCGGCAACATCACGCGGGGTGGCGGCGGAGCGGACATCGCTCCCGTCATGGCCGCTGGTGTGCCGGGATTAGGGCTACGCACGGTCGGCACGCATTACTTCGACTGGCCTCATACGGAAGCGGATACTTTTGACAAGCTCAATCCGCAGGACTTCAAACAGAATGTGGCTGCGCTGGCGGTGATGAGTTTAGTGCTCGCTGACAGCCGGAGCGCTTGAGCGAGAGGAAGTAGGCGACGGGACTAGCGGGTCATTTCGATCGACTTGCAGCGGCCCGATTCGCGCTTTAACGATTGTGAACATTTTGCTGCGATTGCGCGTCAGACTTGCGATGACGAACGATGAGCGGTATATGCTGCGGGCGATGGAAGAAGCCCGGAAAGGAAGTGAAATTTCAGGCGCTGGGGAGGTGGGCTGCGTAATTGTGCGAGGCGGCCAGATATTGGCTTCCGGTCATAATGAAGCCGAGTTGCGTCATGATCCCAGCGCTCACGCCGAGATTGTGACCATGAGGAAAGTAGGTGAAAAGCTTCTGAGTACCAACTTTTCAGGCTGCACCCTTTACGTCACTTTGCAACCGTGCAGCATGTGTACCACGGCGTGCGTTTGGGGCAAGATCAGCCGCATTGTCTATGGCGCCACGCGCAACGACGTCCACTCCATGTATTTCGACGCCAGGCACGTAAACGCGGCTGATCTAATCCACGATGCCTACCGCGAGAAGATTGCGATCGCCGGCGGTGTATTGGCCAAAGAGTGTGCTCAGTTCTACTACAAGCCGGGCGATCACCCTCCGCCCGAAGAGCAGCTCAACAAATAGCTACTTTGCGGCTGGAAAGGCCCTCCCGTGTTGATTCAGGCCCCACGACATAGCATTGTCCAGGAATTGAATCATCAGCGGTTCAGAGTACATGACGCCGGCGTGGCCCAGCGCGGAATATCGCGCGTGACCTTTGCCCACGCAGTGCCACCACACCAGCGGATGGTCTGTTCGGCATTGGGAGCGCGGCCCGCGGGAATTTTCGATTGCTATTGGGCTCCATAAGCGGAGCGGTGATCGTGGGCTTGGGTGTGGGGGCCGACGTCGGTGTTTTTCTGGCGCGGTTGATTGCGGTGTTTCTCCTTGAGGGAGGCTCTCGGATCTCAACAGCTTCGTGATCGCGCCTTTTCCACCAGCTTTACGCGCAGTTCGTATCGATCTAATGTGCGCCTTGGGCGAGCAATAGAGATCTATCGTTTCGAAGGCGTTTTGGGTTGTTGGCCTGACTGGATAATTAGTTTGGTCATCAACTCCACAGCTTTGTCGATAGGCAGTATGTCCGCGATCTGGATTGCAGTTCTTCCGCTTGCGTCCTGTGGATCCAGGTCCGCGCCTTTGTCGGCAAGGAACTGGATTACTTCGCAGATTTCCGCTTGGGTGGAGCTAAACATGGAACCCGTGACGGCCGCATGCAGCACGGCGGACTTGCGTTCCGTGACGGCTTTGATATCCGGGGACAGTTCGTAGGCATACCTCACCACGCCGATGTGGCCGCTTCCAGCTGCTGACATCAGAAGCGTTGTGCCATCCTGCGCCTTGAGTTTTGGATCAGCGCCGGACGATACCAGAATACGCATCGCCTCTTCATGGTTCGCGCGGGCCGCCAGCATCAGTGGCGTCTGCTCACCGATGGGACGAAAAAATCCACCGCCTCCACGCCCGGCAGCGTTCGGAAGCACTTTGGCGGTACGCTGGTTTGGATCGGCGCCCTTGGCAAGCAACAGCTTCATCAATTCGACGTTTCCCGCCTGCGCGGCCAGATGCAGCGCGGAGTTGCCAGTGCGCTCCGCCACGTTTACCTTGGCGCCTTTCTCCAACAGGACTTCGGCGGCGTCATTCTTGCCGCCGGCTGCCGCTACCAGCAGGACGCTCATGCCGTCCGGGAGCGTAAAGCTTGGGTCGGATCCGGCGGCAATGAGAGCGGCTACGGATTTGGCATCGCCCTTTTGTGCCGCGAATAGCAACGGGCTGAAACCGGCTTTCGAAGCGATCTTCGCATTGGCGGAATTTTGCAGCAGCACATCCACTACATCGGAGTGCCCTTCAGCGGCGGCCCACATCAGTGCGTTTTGGCCTTTGCAGGATTCCACCGCGTCCACCTTGGCGCCGTTAGCGATCAGTTGTCTCACACCTTCCGCGCTTCCAGAGCGCGCGGCTATCATCAGAGCCGATTCGCCGTTCCATCGGGCCGCGTTGGGGTTGGCGTCTTTCTTCAGCAGTTTGCCGATGATGGCGGTATTGCCGGTTCCGCACGCCAAAGTGAGCGGAGTTTCGCCATATTCGTCGGCGGTGTTCACTTTCGCGCCAGCCTTTAACAACAGGTCCACCGTGTCGGCCTGATCCAGGTAGACGGCCCATGCCAACGCGGTGGCGCCATCGGGTTGCGGCGCGTTCACGTCAGTTTTCGCAGCGATCAGTTTGTCGACGGCCCTGCGGTCCTGGTCTTTTACCGCGTCGATGAGCGGAAGATTGCCCGCGGCGAAGGACTGCCCCGCCAGCGAGAGCAGGACCAACCCGGCGTGGATGGCGGTGCGCACTAGACTCCTGAGAGCTGGTCCAGCTTGCCGGTACTGTCGCCCAATGTTTCCGCGGGGACGCCGGACTTATCCAGCATGCTCACCAGCAGGTTGTTCATTGGTGTATCGGGAGCGTAGCGGACGTGGCGTCCGCCCTTCACCTTGACAGAAGTTCCGCCTGCCAATACCAGCGGCAGATCGTGGTGCGTGTGAGCGTTTCCGTCGCAAATACTGCTGCCGTACAGCATCATGGAATGATCCAGCAGCGTGCCGTCGCCATCCGGTGTGGCTTCGAGCTTGCCTAGGAGGTAGGCGAACGACTTCACATGCAGTTGGTCGATCTTCATCACCTTCGTGATCTTTTCCTGATCGTTCTGATGGTGGGTGACTGAGTGGTGACCGTCCGAGACGCCGATGGCGCGGTAGCTGCGGTTGCTGCCCTCGCGGGCCATCATGAAACTGACTACGCGCGTCATGTCGGTCTGGAACGCAATCACAATCAGATCGCTCATCAGCTTGGCGTGATCTTCGAATTCGTCGGGGATGCTGGACGGCCGTTCCAGCAGCGGAAGCTTCATGCTCGCGCTCTGTTCTTCCGCCTTCTGAATGCGCCGCTCGATGTCGCGGATACCATCCAGATATTCGGCCAGCTTGCTCTTATCGCGAGCGCCCAGCCCCGGCTGCAGACGGGCTACATCACCTCGGATGAAATCGAGAATGCTGCGATCCTCTTTCATCAGTTTCAGGCGCGCCGCGGGATCGTTGGTTTCCCCCTCTCCGAACAGGCGTTCGAAGACCGCCCGCGGGTTGATCTCCATGGGATTCGGCGTGGTGGGAGAGCGCCAGGAAATGGTGTTGGTGTAGGCGCAGCTATATCCGGAATCGCAATTTCCCGCGAGGTTCGGCTCTTCCAGCCCGATCTCCAGCGATCCGAACTGCGTATTTTTGCCGAAAGCCGCGGCGGCTATCTGATCCGCCGAAATACCGGCATGGATATCCGCGCCTTCCGTCTTCTTCGGATGAACGCCAGTCAGCCAGCTGGCGCCCGCCCGCGCGTGATCCCCCGCACCGTCACCAAGCGCCCGTCCGCCGTTCTGCGTCAGGTTGCTCATCACCAGCAGCTTTTCGCGGAACGGCTCCAGCGGCTTCATGGTGGAGGCGAACTCAAAGCCACTTCCTTCCTTCGAGGGCAGCCATGCCTTTTGAATAATTCCGTTCGGGACGTATACGAATCCGAGGCGAGTGGCCGGCTTGGCGGCAGTCAGGCGAGTGGCGGCCATCGCAGGCACCATCGCATCCAAAAGCGGCAGGGCCAGGGTGGTGCCAATCCCACGCAGGAATGTACGGCGGGGCAGGAATTTTTGGGTAATGATCATCGCTCTCGGGTTCTCCTCATCTGAAACTGGGGACTCTTCACAACCGAACTAATTAATGCGGGGATGGTGGAATTCCGCGTAGCCGCATCCCGTACGATGGCTCGCATGGCCGGTCCATCGTAGAACTCCAGACCGCGGCCCAGCGCGTAGGTCAGCAGCTTCTCGGTTACCGTTCCGATGAATTCATCGCGATGCACCGTGAGCAACAGATTCCGCAATCCGGCGGGTCCGTCAAAGGTGGCGCCGTCGGGCATCTTACCCGAGACATCAATCGCGTTGCCGCCATCCTTGGACCGCCAGGCGCCCACACCGTCATAATTTTCCAGCGAAAAGCCGATGGGATCCATGCGGGAATGGCATGACGAACATGTGGGGTTCGCGCGATGCTGTTCCATTTGTTGACGCATGGTCAAACGCTTCCCATCCTTCGCGTGCGCTTCCAGTGCCGGAATATCGGGTGGAGGAGGTGGCGGAGGCGTTCCCAGCAAGTTCTCCAGAACCCACTTGCCCCGCTGCACCACGGAAGTCCGGTCCGGATACGACGTTACCGTTAGGATACTACCTTGGCCCAGCAGCCCGCTTCGGTTGGTATCCGTCAGCGTGACGCGGCGAAACTGGGAACCATAGACGCCCGCTATTCCGTAGTGCTTGGCCAGGCGCTGATTGAGGTAGGTGAAATCGGCGCTCAGCAAGTCGGTGACGGGTCGGTTTTCCCGCATCACGGCATCGAAGAAAAGTTCGGTCTCGCGCTGGAAGGCTTGGCGAAGGGTGGGATCGAAATTTGGAAACACGTCCTGATCGGGTGTCACCTGCGCAAGATTTCGCAGGTACAGCCACTGGCCGGCGAAGTTACTCACGAACGCTTTCGACTTCCGGTCCTCCAGCATTCGAGTAACCTGGCTGGTTAGCACTGCCGGATCGCTCAGCTTTCCCTTTTCGGCGAGATCCAGCAGTTGCTCATCTGGAATGCTGCTCCACAGGAAGAACGACAACCGGGAAGCAAGTTCAAAATCGCTAATGCGGTGGGCCGTGCCGGGCTCGCTGTTGGCCGGATCGCGTTCGATGCGGAATAGAAATGCCGGCGCCACCAACATGGCGCGAAGGGCCAACTGAATCCCCTTGTCAAACGTGCCCTCGCGGCGGCCACTTCGGTAGAACGCGAGCAATGGCTTGAGATCCGCATCCGTTAACGGGCGGCGGTAGGCAGAGCGCCCCAAATTGGAGAGGATCTTGCGGGCACATGGTTCTTCGTCCTTTGCAAAAGCCGGCTTGCAGACGAAAATCTTCCGGCGGCTGGGGGTGTCTCCCAGGCCGTTTACAATATAAGGTCCTCCGACCGAAACGCTGGTAAAGCGCGGACCACCGACCTCAGGAACTTCGAAAAGCTTCGCCCGCGCGCCGTCGAGCCGCAAATCCATCTTGGCCATTGCGGGCTTTGGGGGTGGTTCGCCCCCACCGCGCCGTCCAGGCAGGGAAACATTTTCAGCGGCGGCGTTTTCCGCTAAAAACGTCGCTCCGACGTTGCGAGTGCCGGCTTTCACCGGGATGCGGACTTCAAACGCGTTGGTTTCGGGTGGTGTTCCCTCACCGAAGGCCGACAGGGGAAGCTTAATCTTGAAGGAATACTCGCCGTCCACGGGGAAATGGTAGTCGAAAGACATGCCGCCGACGGAATCGAAAGGAAGATCGTCGCTGACCCGTCCCTTAATGGCCGCCGGATTGGTCACCGTCCTGGGGGGCTGAAATTCATTCACTTCCGGCTTTACGTTCTTGTCCCCCACGGCGAGACGGCTCAACATCCTGGCAACCGACATGTAGCGCTCAATCAGCACCGGAGACAGGGAGAGAACGTCGCCGATATTGTCGAATCCGTAGCCGATATCATCGGCCGGCAGTTTCGCCCCCGGCTTGATGTCTAACGCCAGCAGATCCCGGACAGCATTGCTATATTCCGCGCGATTCAGCCGGTGGATGGTGGGGTTTCCCGGATTCGGATTCGCCGCCGCGGCGCGATCCAATTCTTCGCCCAGCGATTTGGTGAATGCGGCAACGGCAGGGGCGGAGGGTCGCGGCATTCCAGCCGGCGGCATCTGCCCCGCGTTGACCTTGCGCAGCACCTTCTCCCAAAGAGCTGGATTTTCAGCAGGTTTGGACGGATCCAGGCCTTCCAGCGAGATTCCGGCCATCTTCGCTTTCTGGCTATGGCAGCCGGCACAATATTGCGTCAGCAGGGGCTTTGGCTCTGAGGCGCCGTAGGAAACGCCAGCACCCAAAAGTGCGGCCAGGCAGCTAAATTTTTGAAGTGTTTGCATTGCGGACGGCAACTAAGTGATGACTAAATTGAACCATAAGTTACAACGTGGCGCCATACGGGGTAAAATAGCAGTGCGAAGGAATTTTATTGTCGCTTTCTCCCGCCACTCGGCTAGGCTTTTACGAAATCATTGCGCCCATCGGTTCAGGTGGCATGGGTGAGGTGTATCGTGCCAGAGACACACGGCTTGGCCGCGAAGTTGCTCTCAAGATTCTGACGCCCGGCAAAACCGGCAATGAAGAACGCAAACAGCGCTTTATTCAAGAGGCGCAGTCGGCGTCGTCCCTGCACCATCCCAACATCATCACCATCTTCGACGTAGGTTCGGAAAACGGCCTGGATTACATAGCGATGGAGCTGGTAAAAGGCCAGTCGTTAGAAGAGCTGATCCCGCGCAACGGCTTCAGCCTGAGTGAGGTGCTGAAGTATGGGATTCAGGTCGCCAACGCGCTGGTCAGTGCCCACTCGGCCGGCATCGTACACCGGGATCTGAAGCCGGCCAACATCATGATCACCGAAGATGGGCAAGCCAAGCTGCTGGATTTTGGGCTCGCCAAACTGACCGAGAAGAGCATCATCGGCGATGCCGATGCCACGGTCACAAATGTTTCGGCCGGGCTTACGGTGGCGGGAACCATTCTGGGCACCGTTTCCTATATGTCTCCGGAGCAGGCCGAAGGGAAAAGAATAGACCCGCGATCGGACATCTTCAGCCTTGGCAGTATTTTGTACGAAATGTTGACTGGAAAGCGCGCCTTCCACAGCGACAACATGGTGTCCACGCTTTCCGCCATTTTGCGGGACGAGCCGGAACCGGTCGGCCCGATTCCCAATGACGTCCACGGCGCGCTGGAAAGTATTATCAGCCGTTGCCTTCGCAAAGATCCGGATCGCCGCTGGAATAGTATGAGTGACCTGAAGTCGGCATTGGAGGACCTGCGCGAGGAATCTCTTTCGGGAAGCTCCATCAACGCCAGGCTTGTGCAAAAAAGGGTGCCACCGCAAATGCCTAAAACCGGCTGGGTGTTGGGCGTCGGCGTGCTTTTGGTGGCTGCCGTGGCGGCGTGGTTTACCTTGGGCGGAAAAGCTAACTATCCCATGGTTCCGCCGACGCCTCCTTTGGCTCCTGGTGAAACGCCCGCAAAGAAGTCCAGCGCATTCCCCGTCACGGCCGGGGCTCCGCTTACTAACGATCAGGTCATTGAAATGGTGAAGTCCGGTGTCAGCAAGAACATCATCATCAGCCACATCCGCAATTCCAGAACGAACTTCGGGTTTTCCACGGAAGACCTGATCGCGCTGGGGAAAAATAACGTGCCCAGCGACGTTATCGAAGTGATGAGGAATCCTCACTCGGCCGAGTCCGTTCAAGCCACCTCACCGTCCGCCGCGACGCCGGTGACACCGCCGCAAGCACTTCATGCCACTTTAAATGCAGGCCACGACGTGCCGCTTGCGGCTGCTTCCGATATCCCGTTCTCAGCCGCCGCCGACGGCAGTAGAATTGAATTCGTTGTCACCCAGGACGTCAAAGCCGGCGACCGGGTGGTGATCGCCAAGGGTGCGCCCGGTTTCGGATCTCTGATTGATGCCGAAAAGCGAAAGTTGTTTGGCAGGGGGGGGAAGGTCACTGTTCGCCTGGAATCGGTAAAGGCGGTGGATGGCCAGATTATTAAGTTGCGGCCCCTACCGCTTACTGTACCTGCATCCAAATCAAAGGATGTCGCAGTTACCAAGGATTTTGCCTTCACTGCCGTTGTCGAACAGGATACGGCCGTCAGCGTTGGCCTCGAGCAAAAGTAAACTGTTACACTGAAAGTACCCCGCGTTCGTTTTCTCCTCGGCAGTTCATTTGTGAATCCTATGAAAAACGCTATCTTCGCTATTTTTCTCCCGCTTTTATTCCTCGCGCCGGAAGCGTTCGCTCAAAGCATATCTATTGCGTCGGGAAACGGGCAGGTGGTCAGAGAGCAATTCCTCAGCGTCCCGTTGGTGGTGCAGGTGAAGGATGCTGCCGGAAATCCCTCCGCCGGTGTCAAGGTGACGTGGGCCGTTACCCTGGGGTCGGGATCGCTGGTAGGCCAATCCGGTGCCACAGATTCAAATGGGCTGGCTAGTGCGTCTTTTGTAGGCACCAGTATTCAGCCGGGCAGCTCGTTCGTTCCGAATGCGGTCACGGCTACATCCTCGGCGGGCAGTGTGGTTTTCCAGGTGACCACCACTTTGGGCCAAGGCTTTGCACTGCCGCCCTTGGTGGAACTGATTAAGCCATCGCAAGCCACACGCAGCCTAACAGGACCGGCAGGCAGTGTACTGCCGGACGCGATTGAGGTGCAGGTCACTGCGCAGAGTGGAACCCAGCAGGGCCAGGCGGTGCCGAATGTATCGGTACGAATCGTAAACAACGGCGACCCCACTGCGACCGCCGCCGCAGTCTGCAATGTTCCTGGAGGCACTGTTCTTACCAACGCGGCAGGGCGCGCGGTGTGCGATGTCAAACTCACCGGAACGCCGGGGACCTACGCGCTTGCGGCCATTGTCGGCGAATATCAATACACTCCGGCCATCAATCTGGTCATCACCGATGCCCCCGCCTGCACCTTCACAGTTACATTGCCGGGCACGGCGTTTGGCGGTGCGGCGTCCGTTGGAATCATCACCATCAGCACCGCGGCCGGTTGCGGCTGGACTGCCGGCAGTAATGCCGGGTGGATCACGTTCGGAACTGCGGCCTCGGGCAGCGGGCCGGGGTCTATCAATTTCAACGTCGCAGCGAACCCAGCGGCTGCCAGATCGGGAACTATCCAAGTGGCAGGCCAGACTTTCATCATTACGCAAGGCGTCGGCGGCGGACCAACCGCGCTCACCATCACCAGTCCGCCGGCGCTTCCGTCTGGAACGCTGAACACGTCTTACGCCATCGCTCTGGTTGCCACCGGCGGACAGGCGCCCTATCTATGGTCGGTGGTTGGCGCGCTGCCGACGGGCCTTTCGCTCAATCCCTCCACTGGCGTAATCAGCGGAACGCCGGCCGCACTGGGAAGCTACAGTATTACAGCTTCCGTGACCGATGCGCCAGGCACGTTTCGGTCGCAAACTTTCACTTTTACGGTCGTAACCGAAACGCCCGGGCCTACTGTTACTAATGGCAGCTTTCCGAACGGCGTCGTTGGTCAGGCGTACCTACAAAAGCTCACCAGTTCCGGCGGATGCGCGAGTCCTTTTTCGCCAATCCCCACGTTCACGCTCAGTTCCGGAGTGCTGCCGGCCGGATTGACTCTGGTGAACGCCACTACCGGTTTTTCGATTGCCGGCACACCAACCGCCGCTGGCACATCGTCGTTCCTGCTTACGGTGAGAGATGCTTGCGGCCGTTCTTCCACGGCCAGCTTTACGTTGACGGTCACCGGGACGAATGCGGTCAATTCGATAGTAGTGAGTCCCTCCGGTCTCACGTTCAATGTGCAGCAGGGCGCTGATCGTCCGCCAACTCAGACGGTGCTTCTCTCAGGCGTCAATGGCGGAGTTTTGAACTTCACCGCGGTTGCCTCCGGTTCCTTTCTGAGTGTGAGCCCCTCTTCCGGGGCGACTCCCGCGGCCCTTACGGTAGGCATCAGCACCACTGCGCTCACCCCGGGTGTCTACAATGTCCCGATCACGATATCTTCCACCGCCATCAGCGGAGTGATTACTTTTCCGGTGACGGTGAATGTCACTCCGGGGACGGCCATTACAGTCCTGCCAAACGCTTTGGCCTTCCGGGATGCCACCCCGCAAATCCTTACGGCGGGCAGCACCGGCGGTGTCCACTTCACCGCCACTGCTTTCAGTAACTCCAATTGGCTCGCCGTCACTCCTTCTGGTGGCGATACTCCCGCCTCGCTTGTCGTCTCTGTTAATCTCAACGGACTTACCTCCGGTAGCTACAACGGTTCCGTCACGCTGTCGCCTGTGGGTGGAACAACCATCGTGGTTCCTGTAAATCTGGTGGTCCCGCCGCCGGCTACGCTGGATGCCAATCCTCGCGCGATCACATTCAGTCATACGGCGGGTTCTGAACTGCCGCTGCCGTTCCGCTCGATTATCGTTGCCAGCTCCGGAGCTGCGCTCAACTTCACAGTTGGCACCGATCAACCGTGGATTATTGTGAACCCGGCCAGCGGCACGGCGCCGGCGCAGTTCGGGATCTCCGTTCTGCCTGCCGGACTTGCCCCTGGTGTGTATACAGGCAAAGTGCAGCTCTCACCGGGACCTGCCATTACCGTGACATTAACGGTAGATCCACCGCTTCCACGCGCCTCATTCGTCGTGAATGCGGCAAGCTTCCTTTCAGGGCCGGTGGCGCCGGGCGAGATTATTACGATATTCGGCTCCAATTTCGGCCCTTCCAGTCCCGCGGGATTGCGGCTCACCTCCGCCGGCACGGTAGACACGCAACTGTCGGAGACCCGAGTGCTGTTTGACGGCGCGCCCGCACCGCTTGTCTATGTATCGCAGTCTCAAATCTCCGCTATCGTGCCATATGAGGTTTACGGCCGGGCCAGTACCAGGCTCCAGGTGGAATACAAGGGAGTGCGCACGGACCCCAATGAAATAGCGGTGGCGAATGCCATTCCGGCAATTTTCCCGGGTGCGGTTCTAAATCAGGATTCCAGCGCGAACTCGCCGCAAAATGGGGCCGAACCGGGATCGATCATCGTCTTCTATGCGACGGGCGAAGGGCAGACGGACCCGCGCGGAAGCACCGGCGCCATTACCGGCGATGTGTTGCCGAAGCCAGTGCTGAATGTTGTAGTTCAAATCGGCGGACGGACGGCGGAGATACTTTACGCCGGCGCCGCCCCCGGTCTGCCCGCAGTCGTGATTCAGGTAAACGCGAGGGTCCCGGACGACGCCACCAGGGGCGCGGATGCGCAGCTGTACCTGATTGTGGGCGACACACGCTCGCCGTCTACTGCCCACGTGTCGATTCGGCCGTAACAAACGGCTACAATTTACCAATGAAGCTGCTTGCCTTGCTAGCGGGATTTGTCTCGCTTGCCGCCGCCCAGGATTTCGATGTTCTTATCCGCGGCGGCCGCATTGTTGATGGTACCGGCAATCCTTCGTTCGTTGGCGACGTGGGCATCCGGGATGGAAAGGTGGCTGCGATGGGCCGACTTGCCGGAAAGTCGGCGAAGCAGACCATTGAGGCCGCTGGACTGATCGTCGCGCCTGGTTTCATCGACATTCACAACCACTCCGACAACACGATTCTGGTGGACGGCAATGCCGAGAGTATGGTCCGCCAGGGAGTCACGTCCATGATTTTTGGAGAAGGCGGATCCGTGGCGCCGCAAAAGCCAGGCGCGGGCGATTGGACCGACTTCAAAGGTTACTTCGCCAAGGTGTTGCAGAAGGGCGTCTCCACCAACATTGGGAC
>JBBRNO010000009.1:0-97983 GCA_038230275.1 Bryobacterales bacterium | reverse complement strand
TCAGGCAAGTATTCATCGATTACGGCACCGTCGCGTGGCCCGGTGAGATCGACTTAGCGCCCGACGCCATGTATGCTCAGATCGCCAGCCAGCGCGATGGACCGCAACACGTCTGCTGAAGGCGAGCCGGTTTGTGAGGACGAATGCGCGGATGGCCCGTAAGCCGGGTCCTGTCTAAGAAGTGGCGGGAGCAACTAACTATACACGGCAATAATGTCTTTCATGCACATCACGCTAACCCTTCGCTGCAAATGATCCTTGGATACCCATCTTCTTCCGCTTGGCCGTTCCTGCGATCAAGCCAGTCCCGCAGGTTATGCTGCTGATACAGCCGTGCGAGGTTCTTTAGAAGCGCCTCCCCTGCCACGCCGTTCCTGCGAAGTAGATTCAGTTCCCGCTGGAGCGCCTTCGTCAATGGACTGCGAAACGCCTTTTCCAACAACGTGACTTGCCCCTTCTGATCTTCGTCTTCGGAAGCACGGAAGAGCACGCTCAACTCACGAATCACGTAGCGTTGACCCAACGTGAGCGACAAAGTGTGTTGACGTTCGGACTCCCGCTGTTTCACTTCCTCATCGAAAGTGCGTTTTACCCGCATCAAGGCGGTGTTGTAGCCGATGGGCAAGGCTTGACCTTGCACATCCCATGGGATATGCCAGCACTGCGAATGTCGTTCGCTGAAGATCTCGATTCCGTCCTTCCATGCGGGTGGCGCAGATGCGCTTGTCGCTCGCGCCCTTTCACGGACGAGGCAACTTGTAAGGATTACTTACAAGTTCGGACAGTCAACTCAGCCAGCTAGCCGATCGCGCAGGCGCCGAGATCAAGTTTCATCCGAAACTCTATTTGGTCTCTTTTCTTACAATTGGCGAGAATTTCCGCCCATCCTGGTTCGGCGTCTTGCTAATTTTGGCGTTTAGCGAGGACTTTTATGAATTTAACGATGGATGCAGTGGTCAACAGAATCCCAGTAAGCGTCTTTTCCACCGCCGCGTCGGCCCCGGAACAGACCCCAATCCAGTGGGCCCGCATCCGGGCCGCCATTGAGCGGGCCATCGCGCCGTTCGCCGGAGCTCATGAGGCCGTGATCCGCGCACTGGAGGAACTGCATAATGTTTGGTGACTTTTTGAGCGGTCTTAACGCCGTGCGCTTCGCCCGCGAGCGCCCTGACTTACATCCCGATGACTTCCATCCCGGCGCCCAACAGCAGATCGTTCGGAACCCGGGAATCCGCCGCGGACTCCTCAACTGCTCCCGGCCATGGGAGAAGAGCTCCGTCAAGGCGGCCAAAGCCGCGCCTCGCTGCTACTCCACTCCCCACCGATGTTTCATTGCGAACCCGGAACCATCCAGTTATTGCCCTACAGAACTTTCCATCTCGCAGACGGCCAAAAGAGCAACCAAACCCGTGCCATTTCCCGCTATAACGGACAGCATACCGCTCAACCGTAGAGAATTTAGCGTATCCTGGCACCCTGTCTGGAGCGGTACACTGCTAGATGACAGCATGGTTTCTTCCCACAAAAAAACAGTCGCCACAGCTACGTTTATCGCCCTGGCTTTCCTCACCGGTTGCAAGCAAAAGGCCGCTCCCGTCGCCAGTCAGGGCCCGGCGGCTGTCCCCGTCACCGTGGCTACGGCCACCCAGGAAACCATTCCCTTCGAAATCCGCGTCGTCGGCACGGCCGACGCTTCCGAAACCGTGCAAGTGAAATCGCAAGTCGCCGGACAGATCCTCAAGATCCATTTCACCGAAGGCCAGAACGTCGTTAAAGACGCGCTGCTCTTTGAAATTGATTCCCGCTCCTACCGCGAATCCCTGCGCCAGGCCGAAGCCACCCTGGCCCGCGATCGCGCCCAACTGCGGCAAACCGAAGCCGCCATGGCGCGCGACATCGCGCAGTCGAAAAACGCCGATGCCGAAGCGGCCCGTTACGCCGATCTCTCAAATTCCGGCGTAGTATCGCGCTCGCAGTCGGATCAGGTGCGCACCAACGCGGACGTCTTTAAAGAATCCGTCCGCAGTTCTCAGGCCTCCATCGAAAGCGCCCGCGCCGCCATCCAGAGCGACCAGGCCGCCATCGAAAAGGCGAAGCTCGATATCGCCTACTGCGAAGTGCGCGCCCCCATAGCCGGCCGCACTGGCAACCGTCTGGTGGACGCCGGCAACCTGGTGGGCGCCAACGGCGCTTCGGCACTGGTAACCATCCATCAGCTAACGCCCATGAACGTGATGTTCAATGTGCCGGAGCAATATCTGGCCACCATCCGCCGTCTCAATTCGTCGCGCAATCTTCCGGTCCGCGTCAGTGTGAAGGACGATCCCACGCACTCGGCCACCGGCCACCTCACCGTGATAGACAATGCCGTCGATAGCACCACCGGCACCATTCGCCTCAAGGCCGTTTTCGAAAACAAAGACGGCGTCCTCTGGCCAGGCCAGTTCGTCAACGTCGTGCTGCTGCTGGAATCGATTGCCAACGCCACCGTGATTCCCGGCGTAGCCGTGCAGGTGGGCCAGAAGAGCCAGTTCGTTTATGTCGTCAAGAAGGGCAACATAGTAGAACCGCGAACGGTCACCACCGGCCGCGATGTCGGCGGCAGAATGATCATCGAGACGGGCCTCGCCCCCGGCGAAGTAGTCGTCACCGACGGTCACTTGCGGCTCGCTCCCGGATCGCTGGTGAAGATCCTGCCCTCGAATGCGGTGCCGGAGTTGAAACTATGAATATATCCCGCCTCTTCATAGACCGTCCCATCATGACGGTGCTGATCTCGTTCGCCATGCTGCTATTCGGCGCCATCGCATTTCGCGCGCTGCCCGTGGCCGCCCTGCCCAGTGTGGATTACCCCACCATCCAGGTGATGGCTGCTTTGCCCGGCGCCAATCCGGAGACCATGGCTTCGGCCGTCGCCACGCCGCTGGAGCGTGAATTCTCCACCATCGCCGGCATCGATTCCATGAGCTCCGTCAACATGCAGAGCTCCACGTCCATCACCATCCAGTTTTCTTTGGAGCGCAACATCGATGCCGCCGCGCAGGACATTCAAGCCGCTATCGCCAAGGCTGCTGGAAGGCTTCCTCCGAACATGCCGCGGCCGCCGTCCTACCAGAAGGTGAACCCGGGCGACCGCCCCGTTCTGTTCATCACCATGAACTCGCCCACGCTGCCGCTCTACACCGTGAACGAATACGCGGAGACGCTGCTGGGCCAGCGTATCTCCATGGTGGAAGGCGTGGCCCGCGTGGATATTTTCGGAGCGCAAAAGTACGCCGTGCGCGTGCAGTTGGACCCCGATGAACTGGCCCAGCGCAACATCGGCATCGATGAAGTGCAGAGCGCCATCCAGTCCGGAAATACCAATCTTCCCACCGGCCGTCTGGATGGAGACCGCCAGGCCTTCACCCTGCAATCGAATGGAGTGCTTCCCAATGCCGCCTCCTACCGCCCGGTCATTGTCGCCTATCGCAACGGCGCGCCGGTCCGCCTGCAGCAGCTGGGCACCGTGATCGATGGCGTCGAGGATGAGAAATCGGGAGCCTGGTTCAACAACGTCCGCGGCGTGTTCATCGCCGTACAGAAACAGCCCGGTACCAATACGGTGCAGGTGGTGGATGCCGTCCGCGCGCTGCTGCCGCAGTTCCGCCGCGAGGTGCCGCCCGCCATCCATTTCGAGATTTCCAACGACATGTCGGAATCCATCCGCGGCTCCATTCGCGATGTCGAATTCACCCTGATCCTCACCGTTTGTCTGGTGGTGTTGGTCATCTTCCTCTTCCTGCGGAATATTTCGGCCACCCTGATTCCAGGCGCGGCGGTGCCGTTCTCCATCATCGGCACGTTCGCCGTCATGTACTTGCTGGGCTACAGCCTCAACAACCTTTCGCTGATGGCGCTAACGTTGTCGGTCGGCTTCGTTGTCGATGACGCCATCGTCATGCTGGAGAACATCGTCCGCCACATGGAAATGGGAAAGTCGCGAATGGAAGCAGCCTACGCAGCCTCCAGCGAAATCGGCTTCACCATCATCTCCATGACCATCTCTCTGGTGGCCGTTTTCATTCCCGTGCTGTTCCTCGGCGGCCTTGTCGGCCGCTTGCTGCATGAGTTTTCAGTCACCATCGTTGTGGCCATTCTGATCTCCGGCTTCGTATCGCTTTCTCTCACCCCCATGCTCGGCAGCCGTTTTCTGAAGAACACCCATGAAAAGCGCCACGGCTTCCTCTATAACATGCTGGAAGGGGGCTTCAACGGCATGGCCAAGGCGTATGAGGTTACCTTGCGCGCCGCCATGCACTTCCGTTTTGTCACGTTGATGACCGCGTTCGCCATGCTCGCCGGCACGGTCTATCTCTTCATGAATATGCCCACCGGCTTTATTCCCAGCTCCGACAGCGGGTTTTTCATGACCACCGTTCGCGGCCCCCAGGACATCTCATTTGAATCCATGGCCGCCCACCAGCACGAGGTTGCCGAAATTGTGCGCGCCCATCCGGCCGTTGCCGGGGTAGGGACTTTTCTCTCCGCCGGGAATTCCGCCTTCTTCTTCAGCCGCATGAAAGCGCGCACCGCCCGTACGATGACGGTGGATGAGGTGATTCAGGACTTGCGTCCCAAGGTTTCCCAGGTGCCCGGCGTCCAGACCTTCATGCAGAATCCGCCGCCCATCAACATCGGCAGCACGCAGCGCGGCGCCGCTCTCTACCAACTCACACTGCAAAGTGTAAACCTGGACGAAATATACGAGTGGGCTCCGCGCTTAACCGAAAAAATGATCGCGCTTCCCGGCTTTCAAGACGTGGCCAGTGACCTGCAGATCGCAAGCCCGCAGGTGATGATCGACATTGACCGCGACCGCGCTCTCGCTCTTGGTGTCAGCCCCCAGCAGATTCAGAACGCGCTGTCTTCGGCATTCAGCGGCCGCATCGTGTCCATCATTTATGCCGCGGCCAACGAATATTCGGTGATGCTGGAATTGCAACCGCAGTTCCGCCGCAATCCGGATACACTGTCAAAAATTACCGTACGTTCGTCGCATGGAACGCTGGTGCCCCTAGACACTCTGGTGCGCATGAAACGGACAACCGGACCGCTCAGCATCAGCCACTTCGGCCAGCTTCCGGCAGTCTCCATCGGATTCAATCTCAAACCCGGCGCCTCGCTCGGTGACGCCGCCCAGCAGGTGGAAGATCTCATTCTCGACCTGCGTATGCCCGCTACCATCAGCGCTACCTTCCAGGGAGCCGTCAAGGAGTTCCAACGTTCTTTCCAGAACTTGACGATCCTATTACTCGTCGCCGTCCTGGTGATCTACATCGTGCTGGGCATTCTCTATGAGAGCTTCATCCATCCCATCACCATTCTCTCCGGTCTGCCTTCAGCCGTCTTCGGAGCGTTGCTGACCCTACAAATCTTCGGCAAGCAACTGGATCTCTACGCCTTCGTCGGCATCATCATGCTGTTCGGCGTGGTGAAGAAGAACGCCATCATGATGATCGATTTCGCCATCGATGCCCAGAAGCACGGCGTGCCTGCGCACGAAGCCATCTGGCAAGGATGCCTGCTGCGCTTCCGGCCCATTATGATGACCACGGTTGCAGCGCTCTTTGGAACCCTGCCCATCGCTCTGGGCTACGGAGAAGGCGCCGAAGCCCGTCAACCGCTGGGGCTGGCCGTGGTAGGAGGCTTGCTGGTAAGCCAGTTCCTAACTCTCTACATCACGCCGGTGATCTATCTCTATCTGGAGCGCGTCCAGGTCTGGACCCGCCGCCGCAAGCAGCAGCCCCAGCCGGCGCCGGAAGTGGCGGTGGCTTAATAGAAGCGGCTTAATAAACGTCACTAATTTCCCGCACTGGAGTCTACCTGGTAGGAGAAATTATCATGGCCGACACCACCACCAAATGTGCCCACCCAAGCTGTAGCTGCCCCGCCTCTAAAAATAGCGATTACTGCGGCGCTGCCTGTCAGGACGCCGGAACCACAGCCGGTACCCTCGACATTCTATGCGGCTGCGGACATCCCGGCTGCAGCATTAAATAGCCTGCTGCCGCCCGCTTGCTGGATCCACGCGATCATCCCATCTCGCAGGTCAAACAGGACCGTTCGGTCCTGGCGGCAACCCTTCCGGCAGCCTGGGCGGTGGATGCCGTCCACTGCGCCGGCATCCGCGCGGGATCGCGTTTCGCGATCCCGCGCCCTTTCTTCACCTCGCTGTTAAAGTCAGCGTAAATCCCGGAAATGGTGTCTGAGGCCTGGGTACCCGTTTGCACCGTGGTCAGTACTTGGAGCCGTCCGGTAGCGGAGATGGTCTTGGAGATAGTCATCCGCTTCACCGCAGCGGTGCCCCAGGCGGCCGCTGGCGCTTTTCTGAAGTACATCACGGCGGCGATCACTGCGATTACTGCAATCAAACCCGCAACATACATCCAAATGTGACGGCTCTGAGGCGCCTTAGCCGGAGCAGAAGGACCTGCGTTAGCGTCCCCGAAAAGAGCTTTTGTCAGATCATTGATGTGGGGCGGCTCGACGATTTGCGGCATATGGAACCTCAATTGGTTAGCGGGGTTCCGGCCGGAAGTTGCACGTAAATCTTCGTATCGAAACGTCAGGTTTTGTGGCGCACCTCGTTCACCGCCGCGGATAAAGCCTTGCGGTAAATAGTGGAATCGTTACTCCAGGAAATCACACCAAAGCCCACCGCCAGCCACTCATCCACCTGCTCCTGCGATCCCGGATTGATTCCGGCAACCTTCCCATGCTCTCGACAGGCCGCCACCACCGTCTGTATCGCCGCAAGGAAGTCCGGATGATGAAATTGCCCCGGAATACCCATGCACTGCGTCAGATCGAAATGTCCTACCCACAACACATCCACTCCGGGCAACGCCGCAATCGCGGCGGCGTTCTTCACGCCCAACGGCGATTCAATCATACAAATCACGGTCGAATTGGCATTCGCCTCAGCGAAATACTCTGTCGGATTCGGTGCCTGAAAATCGGTATGCGATGTTCCCAGCCCAACGCCGCGGTGCCCCAACGGCGCATACTTCACGGCGTTTACGATGCTCTGCGCCTGCTCCACGGTCTCCACGTTCGCCACCATGGCGCCCAGCGCCCCTGCGTCCATGGTTCGGGCTAGAAAGTGGTATAGACCCTGCGGAACACGGACGAACGGGGCGACGGGCGTTGCCTTCAGCCACGCGATCAGGTCAGCCACGCGTTCGGTGTCGAAAGGCGAATGCTCCATGTCGATCAATACGAAATCCAGGTCCGCCGCTTCCAGGATTTTCGCCATGCCGCGCGTGCCGAACTCCCATACCAGCGTCCCCAACGGAACACGTCCGCTCTTAACCACTTGCTGAAAACGATTCGGCTTCATCGGTATCGCTCCAATTTGCTAAGGAATTTCGGCGAGCTGGCTACCCCTCGGTCGACCAGGCCGCCGGGTACCTCTCCCCGCATTACTGAGAGTACATGACGGCAAGCCTCCGTGCCGTTGTTGCGCATGATCCGTTCCGTCCAAGCCAGTGCGTGCGGCGTGACAATCACGTTGTCCAGCGCAAAGAGCGCGTCATCCACCGGCGGTGGTTCAGACGGATAGACATCTATGCCCGCCCCGGCGATCCACTTCTCCCGCAGCGCGGTGACCAGGGCGTCATGGTGCACGATCCCGCCCCGCGAAAGATTAATCAGGTAAGCCGATGGTTTCATCATCCGCAGCTCCTTCTCGCTCACCAGATCCATTGTTGCTTTGTTCTGCATGCAGTTGACGGTGAGGAAATCACTGCTTCGGCAAAGCGTTTCCATGTCCACCAGTTCCACGCCAAGTTCCACCACGTCCGCTTGACTGACCATCGGATCGCACGCCAGGAAACGGCTGAAACCGAGTGACCGCGCGATGCGGAACATCTCGCAGCCGATGTTTCCGCAGCCAACCGACCCCAGCACTTTCCCATCAATGTCGCCGCCGAGTGTGGGGAGCTGCCTCCTCCACAATCCGCCGCGAGTCATGCGGTCGAGCGCAAACAGGTTCTTTGCCAGCGCGAAGATCATGGTGAGGTTCGCTTCCGCCACCGGACGGCGTACGCCGGCAGGAGTGATGCAAACGGCGATGCCCGCGGCCGTTAGCGCAGGCACATCGATCATGTCATACCCCACGCCCCAGCGGCCAATCACCGCCAGCCGCGAAACGTCCCGCACGCTGTCGGCGGTGAAGCGCAACGCCAGCGAAAGCACCGCGTCCAATTCATTCAGGACGTCCGGTGTTGCAATGTTGCCGGGCTGCGGCGGAATAGTAACCACTTCGCAATCCGGGACGTGCCCGAACTCGGTGGCGATAACGTTCTCAAAATGCCCTTTGGCATCGGTGTGAAAATCAGGTGAAATTCCAATACGAAACATGAATGGGTTCTCGCGACTGCTGTATTGTATTACACGAGACCTAATGAAACGCACGATTCAGCTGGCATTGATCGCCGCGGCGGTTTGCCAGGCGCAGCGGCCCGCGTCTTCGAACATTCCCGGCGCCGAATATCCCTTGATTCACGACGATCTCCGGGTGACCTTCCGCGTGTCCGCGCCGCTCGCCCAGAAGGTGCAACTGCAGCCCGGAGGCGGCGAGAACGGACTAGGGAAGGGGCCGTTCGAAATGGTTCGCGGCGAGAAGGGTTTCTGGACGGCGACTACGCCACCCGCGCAGCCCGGCTTTCACTACTACTGGTTGATTGTGGACGGCTTCCCTTGCAACGATCCTTCCAGCGAAACTTACTTCGGCTGGGGCAAGGAAACCAGCGGTGTGGAAGTTCCGGACAAAGTGGATTTTTACGAGCCGAAGAGCGTGCCGCATGGGGACGTGCGGGCACACTGGTATCTGTCGAAGACCACCGGACAGTGGCGCCGTGCCTACGTCTACACGCCGCCGGATTACGACAGGAGTTTGACGGCGAGGTATCCAGTGCTGTATCTGCAGCACGGCTCGGGCGAGAGCGAACGCGGATGGCAGGCGCAGGGCCGGGTCAATTTCATCCTCGACAATCTGATCGCGGCCAACAACACAAAGCCGATGATCGTCGTGATGGAAAATGGGATGGTGGGCAATAAAGTCTTCGGTCAGGTGATGCTGGACGATCTGATCCCGATGATCGATGCCGAATACCGGACGCTGCCGGACCGTGAGCACCGTGCGATTGCCGGGCTCTCGATGGGCGGGGGACAGGCATTGCAGATCGGACTCACCCATCTGGATCGGTTCGCCTACATCGGCTCGTTTAGCGGCGCGATCCGCAACTTCGATCTGAAGACATCGTATGCGGGCGTCTTCACGGATACGGCGGCTTTCAACAAGAAGACCCGGCTGCTGTGGTTCGGAGCAGGGAAGGCGGAGCCGGAAATGTATACCGCGGCGCAGGAAGCGCATCAGGCACTGGAAAAGGCCGGAATCAGGAACGTGTTCTTCGAGTGCCAGTTTGGCCATGAGTGGCAGACATGGCGCTACGATCTGTTGGACTTCGCTCCGAGGCTGTTCCGATGAAGAAGTTTTTCGTGTTGTTCGGTCTGGGCGTGATCTTGGTGGCCGCGGTGCCGGACTGGCTGAACTATGGCGGCGATCCGCAACGCAGCGGCTGGCAGAAGCGGGAACGCTACATCATCCGCGAGAACTTGCCACAGTTCAAACTGCTGTGGAAGTTAAAGCTCGATAACCAATCGCACCGGCCCAATTCCTTGACCGCTCCGGTGATTTTCGGTCCGATTATCACCCACCGCGGGATGAAGGAGCTGGTGTTCGTGGGCGGCGCATCGGATGACGTCTACGCGGTGGATGCCGATCTGGGCCGCATTTTTTGGAAGCGCCACATCGAAACGGTGCCGGATGCGAGGCCCTGCGGCGATGGACTGACCGCGGCCCCGGTGCTCGCTCCACAGGTAGCACCGAACGACGCCTACGAGGACCCCACGCCACCCCGGCCCCTCTATGTGCTGTCGAGCGATGGGGAGTTGCATACGCTTCGTACGCCCAACGGACTGGATTACGGTCCACCGGTGAAGTTTCTGCCCACAAACGCCAGGGCTTCGAACTTGAACTTTGGCGGCAAGTCGGCATACACCACAACGTCAGGCAATTGCGGCGGCGCTCCCGATGGTGTTTGGGCGCTGGATGTAACCGTAGCCGGTGCGAAACCACGGTTTTCACCGCTGGCCAACGTGGGAGTTTCCATTGGTTTCGATGGTGCTATCCATGCAACCTCCAGTGAGGGTACGGCTCTCTCGCTTGCTCCGGCAGACCTGGAACGGCGGGACTTGTTCCGGCCGCCCTCGAACGAAAAGATCACTTCCGTTCCAATTCCCTTTCAGTGGAATGGCCGGGATCTGCTGACGGCAATTACGCAGACTGGGAACCTCTTGTTATTCGCGCCCGGTAGTATGGCTTCGAGTGCGCCACTGGGACCCGCAAACGGGTTAGCCACCTGGCAGGATTCAGATAGAACGCGTTGGATCTATGTTTCTCTACCGCGCGGCATCGGTGCGTTTAAGGTAATCGAGCGCGACGGAAAGCCGTCGCTGGAAGCTGCCTGGACTTCGCAGGAACTCGCCTCGCCCCTGGCGCCGGTGGTGGTGAATGGGATGGTGTTCTTGTTGTCGCGTGATCCGGCGATTCTCTACGCGCTGGATGCTGCCACGGGGAAGGAACTCTACTCCAGCGGGAACACTGTCACCTCGCCCGTCAACTCCAGCGGCCTGGCTCTGGCGAACGGACACGTTTGTTTCGGGACCGCCGACAACACGCTCTACTGCTTCGGGATTCCCACCGATATCTAGGTTTTTAGCCGGGCGGCTTGGGTCATCAGGTAATTTCGCTCGGGCAGACTTGCCGTCCGGCGAGCGGCGCACTGGTAGTGCGAGATCGCGGCAGGATGGTTTCCGGCCAACTCCAGCAGGTGGGCACGAACAGCGTCCAGGCGATGGTTGTCCGCCAAGCGTCCGTCAGCGGCAAGCGCATCCAGCAGGTTGAGTCCGGTGGCCGGACCGTGCACCATCCCGGCGGCGACGGCGTGATTGAGTTTCACCATGGGATTGTCCGACATCTGGTTTAGCAGGTCATACAAGGCTAGGATCTGCGGCCAGTCGGTATCCTCTGTCCGGGCCGCTTCGTCATGAACGGCGGCAATGGCCGCCTGCAGTTGGTAGGGGCCAACCGGCCCTTTTGGCAGGGTCGCGGTAAGCAGCGCGAGGCCCTCGGAGATCTCGCCCTGGTCCCACAGCGTCCGATCCTGTTTCGGCAGCGGGATCAACTCGCCACCGGGCCCGGTCCGCGCGGCGCGCCGTGCATCGGTCAACAGCAGCAGCGCCAACAATCCGGCAACCTCGGTGTGGTCGGGAAGCAAATGGTGCACAGCCCGCGTCAGCCGGATGGCTTCCGCCGACAGGTCGCTTCGCCGCAAATTCGGACCGGCGCTGCTGGTATAACCTTCATTGAAAATCAGGTAGAGTACGTGCAGCACAAGGCTGAGACGCTCGGCACGCTGCTTGCCGGCGGGCAAGCGGAATGGTAGGCCGGAAGCCTTGATGGTTTTCTTCGCGCGGCTGATTCGCTGCGCCATGGTTGCCTCAGGCACCAGGAATGCGCTGGCGATTTCGGCCGTGGTCAAGCCGCCCACTGCCCGCAGAGTCAGGGCGATTGCCGAGGCAGGAGCTAGAGCGGGATGGCAGGACATGAAGAGCAGGATCAGCGTGTCGTCCTGCCCCGATTCGTTCTCAACACTGGCCGCAGGTACAACCAGATCGCGCTCCCGCGCCGCGGCGTTTTCCCGGCGCCGGCGGGCCGATTCGCTGCGCTGGTAATCGACCATGCGCCGGGAAGCGACCTGAATCAGCCAGGCACGCGGGTTCTCGGGCAAGGCTTCCCGCGGCCATTGCATCGCGGCCGCAACCAATGCCTCCTGAACCGCATCCTCGGCGGCGGCGAAGTCGCGGAAACGGCGAAGGACCACCCCAATCACCTGCGGCGCGAGTTCACGCAAATCGAACCCGCTAGTGGTCACGTGAATTCTTTGGGCGGGCCGCTCATTACCTGGCGCACTTCTATCGGCATATTCAGCGGAACTCCGCTCTTTCCCGGCGCGGCCGAGGCTTGCGCGGCTATCTGATACGCCCGTTCCGGGCTTTCCACGTCCACGATCCAGTAGCCCGCGAGAAACTCCTTCGCCTCCGGAAAAACTCCGTCGGTTACCGGCGCGCCGTCCTTGCCGGCGCGCACTAACTTAGCCTGGTCCGGGAACGCCAGACCTTCCGCGGACACCAGTTCCCCGGACGCAGTCAGTTGCTTGTTGAAGCCCATCATGAATGCGATGTGCGCCTGGATGTCCTCCTTCGGCCATGACCCAAACGCACCGGCACTGGCCTTCATGGTGTTCATCATCAAAATGTATTTCATTAATTGTTCTCCTTGTGTTCCTTCATGAGTTAGTCGGAGCCGGCGACGGATTCTCGACATCTTGAATCCATAATTCCGAAATAAGTAGGCCCGCATCCGATTCGACAGCACGATTGAGATGGAATCCATGCGCTGACAACACGGTGCGATGGTCCGGCAATCTGCTTGTCTTCAGCCCGGTAGTGAAGCTGAAAAAAGCATAGAGCAATCGCAGCCAGCACCTGGCCCGAAACGCCCGGAAGCCGCTCTCCGGCTGGTGGAAGTCGGAAACGATCCACTTCGCACGCAAGCAGTTCTGGCCAATCTTAGCGATCAGCAGAGCGAGGCCGGACTGGTCGAAGCAGTCGAGGAAGAAGTGGGTGACGACGAGGTCGTAGTCCGGCCGGGACGGTGTCCAATGAAGTGCCTCGGCGTGAAGAAAGCGGACCCGATCGCGATGGTTGCCCGCGCGATGCCTGGCAAGGGAAAGCATCTCCGCGCTTGCATCCACGTAGTCCACGGAAGCTTCGGCGTTTTGATCGAGAAACGATCGCAGGAAGCGGCCATCCCCTTCGCCGAGCATTAGCGCCCGTTTACAACCGGTGGTTTCCGGAAGGAACTCAAGACGTCTGCGTTCGAGTTCGCGCCCGAAGGCGAGGTACTCGAAAGTCCGGTACAGGCGGGCGATGGGGTCGCAATTCATACGAATGGTAGAAAGAGCAGCGGACTGCAGAGGATAGCATCGGCGGCTACGCGCAAGCCATCGGGAGAAAGGCCGGGCGGGAATCGCGTCAGCAGGACAAACGCAAGCGCGCTGGCGCCTTCGGAAAGATAGATCGGGCGGCTGGGCGGAGTAGTCACGGCCAGGACGATTGCGATTGCGGCGATGACTGCGGAGAGTTGGCCGAGATGGGCGCCTACCCACTTGGTTGAAGAATGTCCGGCACCGTTTTCCCAACAAGCGATGGCGGCGCAGTTGAGCCAACAGAGGGCTGTGAATAGCATCATGGGAACCGCCCAGTGGACGACGGGAGGTGGCGCAAATGTCCAAACGTGGATGCAGGCGCCGGCGGAGAAGATGATGGCAACTACCAGTTCCTTAGGCCACCAGCGCCGCGAGAAGGCGGGTGCGATGTGCACGGCGCAGAAGTAGACGGACACGGCCGCCACCAGGCAGAGTCCGTTGTGAAGAACCGGTTTTCGGATTCCGGTAAGGGCGCACCATGCGGCAAGCAGAAGAGCGACTACCAGGACGGGAACCACGCTCCGCCAGTGACGGCGGTAGAAGCGGTGGCGCGCCGAATGTCCCGTGGCGCTGGCTGCATCGAGCACGCGGTCGCTTGCGTAAATCAGCCAGACCGTGGCCGCCAGCGTGATGGCGGAGGCGATGGTGGCGGGTATACGGAGGGTTCGCGTGAATAACTGCTGCCAAAGAACGGCTACAATGGGCGCGTCCAGACTTAGCAGATTAGCCCACAACCATGGGCGGGCGCGCTCCGGCCTAAAGCGCGTGCTCTTTGACCAGTGCATCGTTCAGCTCGACCCCGAAGCCTGGTGTGGTGGGAACGGCGATGCTGCCCTTCTGAAAACGTTCTGGAGGACTCACCAGATCGCCACGCCACGGGACCTCGTTCCATTGATGTTCCAGGATCATGAAGTTGGGCAGATTGGCGCACCATTGCATACTGGCCGCGGTGGCCACCGGTCCGCTTGGGTTGTGCGGGGCTACGGACAAACCATCGAGCTCAGCCATGGCCGCAATTTTGCGGCCTTCGGTCAGCCCGCCGCAGTGCTTCACGTCCGGCATGATTACGCTGACTGCGTGGTTGCTGCAAAGCGGCGCGAAGCCTTCCATGCCGAAGAGAACTTCGCCGCCGGCCATCGGTTGCTTGATGGCGGCGCGGATCTTGAGCGTGTCGTCGGTGCGCTGCGGGGGCACGGGCTCTTCGTACCAGGTGAGGTTTTGCGGTTCCAGAATGCGTGCGATGTCGATGGCCTGTTTCACATCGAAGTGGCTATGGCAATCGATCATCAGGTTCAACGCGGGGCCGATGGCGCGGCGGATGGCTTCGACGCAGGCAACACCCTGTTCGGCGCTTACCTCTTTGGGGAAGCCATCGAAGGGAGCGGCTTTTATGGTCCCAAAACCTTCGGCGGCCGCTTGTTTGGCGAAAGCCGCGAAGCTTTCCGGCGAACGCTGCGTGGTAACGCGATTGATGTTGGCGTAGAAGGGAACAGTGTCGCGCAGTTTGCCGCCGAACAGATCGTACACCGGAGCGCCTAGCGCCTTGCCTATCAGATCCCACTGTGCCTGCTCAATCGCGCTGAAGGCGGTTCTTACCGGGAGCGGACCGTCCTTGGCGATGGGCCGGCCGCGCTGACGGTACGATTCGATTTCGAACGGGGATTTGCCGCGGACCAATTCGAAGAATTCGCCCAGCGTCGACTGAATGCGGGAGGCGTCGGTGGATTGTACTTTGCCGCCAAATCCGTCAGAAGCCTCGCCCAGGCCGGTGAGGCCGGTGTTGGTAGTCAGACGTAGGAAGATCCACTTGGTCCTGGCGGTTGCGTTGACCAGGAACACCTGCATGCCGGTGATCTTGACGTTTGCCTCGGCTGCGGACAGGCGGTGGACGAAGGGAGCCGCGGCGAAGCCGAGCAGAAAATTGCGGCGCGTTGGGGTAGCGATCAGCATGGCAGATTAGCGGATCACCGTTTTTTCGACAGCCTGATTGTCGAATTCATCGGAAACCCTTACCGCTATTGTATGTTCGCCGGCGGCAGCGCTATCCAGGGTTAGAGCGTAGTCGTGTTCCTGCGAATCGGTGAGGCGGGTGGTGGGTTGGGCAGCCAGCCACTCCTTGCCGTCCAGGGAATATTCGGCTTTGTCGATAATGCTCAGTGTGTCTTTGGCCTTCCAATGAATGGTGATTTGGGCGCCATTTCGCGATCCAGCGAGGCCGCTGATTTGTGGCGGTGTGTTGTCGATGACGAACGAGGGACTTTGGAGTTGTTTGCTCAACGCCTGCCCGGGCGGATTGGCGGGAGCATCGGAGGCGGTGACACGCAACAGGTATCGGCCATCCGGAAATGCGGTGGAATCGAAGGTAAGAAAGCGCTCCTTCACTTTGTCCCGCAGCAGCTTCCATTCCGACTCGCCGGCGCCGCGGATCTCCACTTTAAAGATCAGTTCATCGCCATTGACGTCGGTAACGGCCCAGCGCGCGCCCATCTGACCTTTCGCGTACTGCAGAGTTACGCTGGATTGCGATTCCGCGGCGGCAGCCAAGGAAGGCCGGCGATGCTGCCCGAGCGGCGGCAACGTCAACGACTGATTGAGGCTGACCAGCGGCGTGGAGGGTTGCGGGAATTTGTAATTTGCCGGAGTGACTTCGACTTCCTCAAGGGCCGGCGCGATGTTCTTCGACATGTAGGCTACTTCGACCTCCGTCAATTCGGGAGATTTTCCGGAAGCGCCCGAGGCCAGTGTCGCGCGGTATTGGATGAAGCGGGCTGACGGCGAGGTTACCCGCCCGGCGCTGCCCACATCGGCCCAAGGACTCCAGTTCTTGTGTGGACGGTCCAGATTGCCGCTGCGTGTTTCGAATTGAACTTTGCCGTTACCGGTTTCCCCTTTCGATACCAGACGGCCCCAATAGGAGAAAGAGCCGACGTCGTAGGGGTCGCTTTCGTAGGTCCCTTGTTTTTCGATTTGCGGTCCGATTTCATAGACGTTGCCAATGTTGCCCGTGGCGGCGTAGAGCTTGCCTTTCGCACCGCTCAAGAGCGCGGTGATCTGCGTGGGCAGCGCGTTGATTAACAGGGTGGATGCGATGTCGGAGTCTATGCTGTAGATCTTGCCCTTGTTGCCGGTGCCTACGATGGGGTGTCCTTGCGTGTCGAAGGTGATGGCGTAGACTACATCCTGCGCATGCGACCAGATCTTGCGGGCGAAGTTGTCCGTCTCAATCCGGTATAGCTCTGAGCCGCCGGTAATAGGAGGCGCGGAGGGAGGTGGCGGAGGCGTGCTGGTGGTGTTGGATACGCGCGCCATGGAAGCGGGTGCTGCGGTGACCACAGCGGCAGGTATGGAGACGGCCGCGGGCACCGGCGCTCCGGCCGTCTTATTGCCGACCCCGGCGGCGTAGATGGTGCCGTCCTTAGCGACCGCTACGGCAGTGATCTCACGCTTGTTTGCCTGGTGCAGCACGAAACCTTCCCCGGCCGGGGAGACGCGAATCACCAGACCGCCAGGCTCGGTGCCGAGGATCACATTGTCTTTTCCATCGATGGCCAGCGAGCGCGCATGGGTTTCTTCCGTATGGAAAAACACAGCGCCTTTACCGTCTGGCGTGATGCGATGGAGTTCGCCCTGATCGCCGGTGGCGACGAAGAGGTTGCCCTTGCTATCGAAGGCCATGCCCCAGATGTACTTTGCCTTGGGATCGTATACCACCTCGGACTTGCCGGCTGAGCTGATGCGATAGACCTTGCCGTCGGGCGATGTGGCGGCGAAGAGGCGGTCCTTGCCGTCGATGGCGAGCGCGTGAATTTCCATTCCCGGAAGCTCAGCCAGTGTCTTCGATTTTCCAGCCGCGTCTATGACAAACAGCCGCGCCTGGGAGGAGCCCGAACCGCCGCCCGCGGCATACACGTTGCCTTTCGAATCTTCAGCCAGTGCCCAGAGGTAGGGCGTGGAGGACGCCAGCAGCTCTTTGAAAACCGGCGCTAACGCCAGCCGTCCGTCACTGCGGAGCGACAGATTCTTGAGCGTTCCTTTTTCAAAATCCGCCTGTTCGTTCTGGATCCAGAAACGGGTTTCGACGGCATAGCAGGAGGGCGTCAGCGCCCCGATGGCGAGTAGCAACGAAGCAATTTTAGGAATCAAAGGGTTATTTCACCGTTATCTTGAGCGACTGGCTACCGTTCACCACTTGCTCAAATGGAATGGACATCTGTTCCTGCACGCTTTCCGAAGCGCTGACGAACGGGCGGTTGGCCGAGCGGCCCGACTGCATTACGTTGAGCACCGAAGCGGGAAGACTGGGCAGCGTCTTGTCGTCTTCAAAGTATGTGGGGCGGCCTTGCACCAGAGAAACGTAAAGACGGTTATTGGTACGCTCCTGATTGATCAGCGACACGGCCTCTGGCAGATCGATAAAGCGATTGGCGGAGGCGGCGTAGCTCTGCATTTTGTTCAAAGTATCCGCATCGCTGAGCAGAATGCGATGCTCTCCCTTGGGCATGCCGGCCGGAATCTTGACCTTGAATTCCTTCTCGATCCGGCCGCCGCGATAGGGCCGCAGGAACACCTTCACCGGAATCTCAGTGCCCGCTTGCACTTCATTACTAGCTACCCAGGCGTTCTCAATACTGGCGGTGCGGCGCTCCGGCAGAAGATCGATAGTGGCGTTCACACTCTTGAGTTGCGGGACCTTCACGTTATTGGCGAACAGGCGGTTGAACTTGTCGCCCCACCATCCGGCCAGCAGCATGGGTGCGGGCACTGGAATGTCACTAGGCGCGAGCATGGTGCTCAAGGAAATCTTCTGCTGTCCGTCCAGTTCCACGCTGCCGCTGAAACGGTAGGTGGCATCGTCGGAAAAGTCGTTCATGCCAGAGATGGAATTGAACAACGTCAGCATCATCAAATAGGGCGTCCACTTCTGCTGCACGAAGACGTTGAAATGAAGAGTTTTTTCCTTCTTCACCTGATCGCCATCGCCGAAGGTACGGACGCGGACGTTGACCGGAATCATCTCAGAGGTTGCGCCGAGTTCGCCCATGATACCGCTGTGCCGATCCTGTTTCAGAGCGCCTACCACTTCCGTGGCGTTGGCGATCTTGGTGGGCTGATAGGTGGAAGCTAACACCATCAACACTTCGCCTTTGCTCATGGGCATGTCCACCGGGCCCAGGTTGAAGAACGGATGGCCGAAAGCCAGCACGCGCTTGCCATCGTTATAAGTAACCGTACCCAGGCCAGTGACGTTCATGTCACCGGAAACCAGGATGCCGGCGACCGAATCGCCGGGTTGCAGCGCTGTTTTCCAATCGGCTGCCGGCTTCGAACTTTGCACCGCGCCGCTGGCGCCGCCCTGCACTGCGGTGATGCCGAGTTGTTGGAACATGGGGCCGAACTGGCGCAGGACATCCTCATGAAAACCGGAGAACGTCAAGGGCGATTCAATCGGCGTCATGATGGGCGTCTGCTGGCCGAAGTTGGCGCCGGCGGACAGCACTTTCGCCAACAGTTCGCCGGGTACGGACACCTGCGCTTTGTTGGAAGGCTGAGCGTCACCGGGGGTGAGCGCGCCGGACGGACGGCTGGTATCGAAATCGTTGATTTCCAGCATCAGCTCGATGGGCGTGATGCCGCAGATGGCATCAGGAGAGAACTGGCCGATCTGAGTGGAGAGCGCGCCGATTAGCTTTCCATCCACGTAGATGGGGCTGCCGCTCATACCCTTAGCTACGCTGGTGCGCTCGGCTTTTCCACCCATTTTGCCGACGATGATGTCTTGCTTCGGGCCCCAGGCGTTTTTCCACAAGCCGATGATTTCCACGGGGACTGCTTCGGGGACTTTGCCGCTGAATACCGTCCAGGCGACGGCTTTCATGCCCGGCTTGACGTCGGACAATTTCATGATTTCGACTTTGCCGGATTTAGGCCGCTCCATTTCAGCGGCTGAGGAGAGGGAAGTTAAGTACGGAATTGCGAATAGGAATGACTGCGCGACCTTTCGGTTCATAGACACTACTTCCTTATAAGTTTCCAGAGACGTATGACTCTAGAGACGTGGCCGGTACGGATTTCGCCGCAAGTTTCTTGGTCTCTCCTTATTATCATCCAGGTTACTGTAGCGCGTCCGGAGGCTTGACGGCCGGCTGTTTTTGAATGAATCTGGCGAACCAATAGAGCTGCCAGTTCATGCTTTCCACCAGGTGCTTTGGCTCTCCGGTTCGGGTGAGGTTGTGATTTTCCCTGGGGAAGAGGACCAGTTCGGTGGTGACTCCGTATTTTTTCAGGGCGCGGAACCATTGTTCGCCCTGTTCGATGGGGACGCGGAAATCGTTGTCGGAGTGGAGGATTAGCGTGGGTGTCTTGACATTGCGCGCGTACTTCAATGGCGACGCTTCCCAGTATTGATCGAACGCATCGAACAGGATGCCGTTGAAGTCTTCTTCATGCGTCTTCGTGCGTAATTCCACGGGCTTGGATCGGGCTGGCGGCGGCGAAGAGTAGTGCGATCGCTTTGCTCATAGTTGTGGATAGTTTAGCGCAGGGTGTTTTCGTCAGGTTGCCTGCGGGATGGAATTACTTCGCCGCATGGATTACAAGGCCGAGATTTGAAGAATCTTCTTCAAGGCGGTCGCTGCGCATATCCGGCTCCCGCGGTTCACGGAGCACGGTGTTACGGCCAAATGCCCATTCGCGGTAAATCCGAATCTTCTCGTATGCCTCCGCCACGTGGGCGATTTCCGGAAACTGCTTCGGGTCGCGGCGTTGGATCGGGATGGAGAGTTCGGGATTGCCGATCTTCCGCGTGCGGCTTGGCTCACCTGTTGCAACGCGTATAAGCTCGCCAGATTCCAGTAACCGGTCCTCAAACACTCCAGGATTGGGCTTGCAACGGATCTACGGCTCCGGACGGGAGTGGTACAAGGATTTCGGCCCATTCCTCTTGTGCGGGAGCGGCGAGTTTCCGAAGACGGTTTTCGAGAAAGGAAGGAAACCGTTCGGCTACCCGGTCGATTGAACTTTACCCTGTTGCCCGTACCGTATTGATAATACAAGCAAACATTGATGGCCCTGAAAGGGTTATGGTACTCTCAGATGGGACGGTTTCCCTCAATCCGCAACTGCTTAAACCGGCACCCGAAAGCTTCCCAATGAATCTGCGCTCTTTATTTAGCCTGTTTTCTTCCGACCTCGCTATCGATCTCGGGACCGCGAACACCCTCGTCTTTGCCAAAGGCAAAGGCATTGTCGTCAACGAACCCTCGATCGTCGCTATTAATAAGACCAACGGCGAAATTGAAGCTGTAGGCAAAGAAGCGAAGGAGATGCTCGGACGCACTCCGGGCAATATCGTCGCCATCCGGCCCATGAAGGACGGTGTTATCGCCGACTTCAAGGTGACTGAGCGCATGCTCAATTACTTCATTCATAAGGCGCATGGACGGAAGATGCTGGTGCATCCGCGCATTGTGATTGGAGTTCCCAGCGAAATTACGCAGGTGGAAAAGCGGGCGGTCATCGATTCGGCCTACCGTGCCAAAGCGAGTGAAGTGTTTCTGGTGGAACAAGCGATGGTGGCGGCGATTGGCGCCGGACTACCTATTACGGAACCTTCCGGCAACATGGTGGTGGACATCGGCGGAGGCACAACGGATGTGGCCGTCGTCTCGCTGTCGGGCATCGTCTATTCGCGATCTGTCCGGGTGGCTGGCAATGAGATGGACGACGCCATCATGCAGTATCTGAAACGGAAGTACAACCTGCTGATTGGGGAACGCACGGCGGAAGCTATCAAGATTCAGCTGGGTTCGGCATATCCTTTAGACCGCCCGCTGACGATGGAAATCAAGGGCCGCAATCTGATTGAAGGCGTGCCGAAGACCATCACCATCGATGACGGGGAAATTCGCGAGTCCTTGTCGGAATGCATCGCCACCATCATGAACGCCATTCGCGTGGCGCTGGAGCGCACACCGCCTGAATTAAGCGCGGATATCAGCGACAAAGGCATCGTGCTTACCGGCGGGGGTGCGATGATCAAGAATCTGGACCGGCGCATCCGGGAAGAGACAGGACTTCCGGTATCCATTGCCGAAGATCCGTTGGCATCCGTGGTGCTGGGTACGGGCAAAATGCTGACCGACTTTAAGCTGCTGCGGCGCATCGCAATCGAGTAGAGGAATTTTGCGGGTTTCCGAACCATGGAATTTCTGCTCAACCGTTATCGCAATCTGACTGTCCTTCTGGTGGTGATCGCCGCTCAGCTGTTGTTATTGGCCTACCAGGTCAAGAGCAACCAGGATGTGCGGCTGGTTCGCGTTTGGGCAGTAACGGCGGTGACTCCGCTGGCTCGAATTCTGGAAGTGGTGCGGCGAAACACGATCGGCATCGCGGAAGATTACTTCGATCTGATTCACGTACGGGACGAAAACAACCGGGTTAAGAAGGAGCTGGGCCGTCTTAAGATGGAGAACCAGTTTCTGAAGACGGAGCTCTCCACGGCCGACCGGGCGCAGGCGCTGAGCGCGTTTCAATCGCGGACGCAATCGCGCACCATCGCGGCGCGGATTATCGGTAACGGCACCGGCATGAATTCGAAAGACGTGCTGATCGACCGCGGATCGGGCAGCGGCGTGATGCGCGGGATGGCGGTGGTGACTCCGGACGGTATTGTGGGGCGGGTGTTGGCGTCGTATCCAACGGCGTCACAGGTGTTGCTGATCACCGACCCGACTTTTGCGGCCGGCGTTATTTCCGAGAAGAATCGCGTGCACGGAACGTTGAAAGGCATTGGGCAAAGCAAGGTCATTATCGACTACGTGCAAAACGAGGAAAAGGTGGACGTGGGCGAGGTGTTTTATACCTCCGGCGACGACCGCGTCTTTCCGAAGGGCCTGCCGGTGGGGACGGCCACGGTGGTGCGGCCGGGGAAGACATTTAAGGAAATTTTCGTGGTGCCCGCCGGCACACAGAACGGATTGGAAGAGGTGCTGGTAGTGGTGGAAGGCATCCACCAGGCGATTCCGGATGCTCAGGCGGTTGCTTCCACGGATATCTACATTCTGCCTGCGCCCCCTGCCGATAAGGCGTCGAATGCACCGACGACCGATCAGCGAGGGGGCACGCTGACGACCGATGCGGACCGGCTGCGCGAGCGGTATAAGAAGATTGGCGCGGCGCAGGGGCATGTGTTCGGGCAAGGGTTGCCGGGGGCCAGACCGGCGAATTTCAATTTGAATCCGGATGAAGTGAAGCCGCCGCCGGTGCAGGCTGTGGCTCCCGCAGGCGGGGTAGCGCCCGGTGTCGTCAACCCGCAGGCCGTGAAAGCTCCGCTAGCTCCCGCTGGCCAGACCGGGGCGGGTGGTGTTCCAGCGACGACGACGATTGCGAGACCCGTTCCGACTGCTGCTCAGCCGGGCTCGGCCGCTCCTGGTGTGACGCCTCGTCCGGGGGCGGCAGTTCCTGTGATAACCCGTGCCCCGGGTACGGGCGTTGCCGGGGGGAACGTTACTCCTGCCGTTTCGAAGCCTCCGGTTGCGAGACCCGTTCCGACTGCTGCTCAGCCGGGCTCGGCCGCTCCTGGTGTGACGCCTCGTCCGGGAGCGGCAGCTTCTGTGATAACCCGTGCCCCGGGTCCGGGCGTTGCCGGGGGGAGCGCTACGGCTGACGGTTCGAAGCCTCCGGTTGCGAAACCTGCTCAGACTGTTCCTCCATCGGGCGGCACTGCTCCTGGTGTGACGCCGCGTGTAACACCGCGTCCGCAAACGGCCAATCCGGCGGCGAGCGGTACGGTCACTGTGACGCCGAAGCCGGTGGTTCCGAGAGTTGTCAAACCGGCCACGGGGACGTCTCCTGGGACAATCCCTGGGACAATCCCTGGAACGACTTCCGGTACAAATCCTGCAACGAATCAGGAAACGAAACAAGCCGCGCCGAAGCTATGAACGAATTCAGCGATCGGCTATTGACTGAAGTGCCGCGCCGGGCGCGGAAATTCAAATTCCGGCCCATCACCATTTTGCTGGTGCCGCTGGCGGCCATTCTGTTTCAAGTCTATTTGCCGCGGTTCTTTACGTATCTGGGTTATCTGGAATTGCCGCTGCTGGTGACTGTCTATTTCGCGCTGATGCGGCGGCAGCCGATTGCGGGCGTATTTTTCGGCGCGGGCATTGGGTTGGCGCAGGATTCGCTTTCGCCGAACCAGCCGCTGGGAATGTTCGGCATTGTGAAGACGCTGGTGGGATACTTCGCAGCCTCCGTGAGCATGAGGTTCGATGTGGACAATCCGTTGATCCAGTTCGTACTGGGGTTCTTCTTTTACTTCTTCCATGCGTTCTTTCACTGGGTATTGTCCAGAGCGCTTCTGGGACTGCAGGTGGACTTCGATCCGCGGCAGACTTTTGTGCTGGGATTGTTGAACGCGGCGGTGGCCGTACCTTTGTTCATGCTATTGGATAAGATGAAGGAGTAGGGGCTTGGTGCAACCGGGCTACTCAATCTCTTGTTTAACCTATTTCCAAACAAACACCACGACGAGGATTTGCCCGCTTCTTCGCTGCTTCGCGACGATACAAAGTTTGCGGCGGGGAAGATTGCAGTCTTCCAATATTTCGCGGTCGGAGTTTTTCTATTCCTGGTAGCCGGTTTTTGGAATCTACAGGTACAGAATTCGGAAGGCTACAGCGAAGCGGCGGAACGCAACCGGATCAAGTCCCTGCCGCTGCTGGCCCCGCGCGGCAAGATTCTGGACCGGGATGGCCGCGTGATTGTGGACAACCATTCCACATTCAGTCTGATTCTGTCCCGCGAGACTTTGAAGACGGAGCATCTGCAGGCCATTGCCGACGGGTTGCATCTGAACTACGACGACCTGGTGGCGCGGCTGCGGCGCTTCCGCAACCGGCCGGCCTATGAGCCCATCATCATCAAGGAAGAGTTGACGGCAGGGGAACTGTCGTTTGTGGCATCGCACAGCGATCCGGAAACGTTTCCTGAAATGGAGTTGATCCACGCGCAGCGGCGGCTCTATCCCAAAGACGGGCTGGCGGCGCATGTGATCGGGTACGTCGGCGAAGTAAGCGAGAACGAACTGAACACCGCCGAGTTTGTGAAATACGACCAGGGCGATGTGGTGGGCAAGCAGGGCATCGAGCGCCAGTACAACGACATTCTGATGGGCGTTGACGGGCAGCGCCAAGTGGTGGTGGACAATCGCGGGAAAGAGCGGAACCTGATCGGCATGAAAGAGGCGGTGCCGGGCAAGAGCCTGACGCTGACTCTGGACTTGGATCTGCAGGCAGTGGCGGAATTGGCGATGGAAGGCCGCCGCGGCGCTGTCGTCGCCTTGGACCCGCGCACCGGGGAAGTGCTGGCCATGGTGAGCCGTCCCGCATACGATCCGAATCGATTTGCGGGCCGGATCCGCACGGCGGATTGGCAGGAGATTCTGAAGAATCCGGATAAGCCGATGCTGGATCGCGTGATTCAGGCGCAGCTGGCGCCCGGCTCGACGTTCAAGCCCTTAATGGCCCTGGCCGCGCTGGAAACTGGAACGGTGGACGAGAATTTCACCGTGCATTGCAGCGGTGGCGCGTCGTTCTACGGGCGTTACTTTCGCTGCCACTTGAAAGGCGGCCACGGCACGGTGAACCTGCACAAGGCCATCATGCAATCGTGCGATGTTTACTTCTACACCATCGGGAACAAGATGGGGATCGACAACATTGCTAAGTATGCAGAGATGGCGGGGCTTGGGCAGAAGACCGGGATCGATTTACCGCATGAATCGGAAGGTGTGGTTCCTTCGACGAAGTGGAAGATCCGGAACTTTCGCCAGAAGTGGTATGCCGGTGAGACCATCTCAGTATCGATTGGCCAGGGAGCACTGACGGTGAGTCCGCTGCAACTGGCGCGGGCGATTGGCGGCATTGCCACCGGCGGCGTGTGGCAGAGGCCGCACCTGATCATGGATCCGACGCGCGGCGATTCAGGGACACGGGGCGCAGTCAACTTGGACAACATCGTCAAGGTAATTTACGGAATGTACGGCGTGGTGAACGAAGGCGGCACCGGTGGACGCGCCCGAATTCCCGGGTTGGACGTTTGTGGCAAAACCGGGACGGCGCAGCTGGCGTCAAACGAGCTATTGAAGGGAAGCGCGGCGGGGCGGGCGATGAAAGACAACGCGTGGTTTGTGGGTTTCGCCCCGCGTCAGAGTCCGGAAATCGTAGTGGTGGCCTTGTTTGAAGGCGGCGAGCACGGCAATCTGGCAGCGCCCATCGTGGCGGATGTGATCAAGTCTTACTTCGACAAACGGCTGCGAACTTCGCCGCAACAACTGCTGGCGCAACTGCCGATGTTTGGTCCGCTGAATACGGGCCGGGGCCCTGCCCCCGCCAGCGTACCGGACGCTTTCATTACAAAAATCCCGGCGGCGGCTCCAGCTTCCCAGGAAGAGGAATGACGGGCTACCGCTCGATACGGGATCTGGATTGGCCGCTGCTGCTGATCACACTCTCCATCTGCGCGCTGGGGGTTTTGCAAATCTACAGCGCCACCCACGAAACCATTTGGAAGGATGCGTGGTGGAAACAGATTATCTGGATTGCTGCGGGAGTGGTGCTGATGTGGGTGGTGACCAATATCGACTACCACACGCTGCTGGGGCAGGTTTATTTGATGTACGGTCTGTCCATTGTGACGCTGATATCTGTTTTCCTAATTGGGACCAAGGTATTCGGGTCACGGCGCTGGATTCCGGTGGGTGGCGGGTTCCGGCTGCAGGTGTCGGAATTCGTAAAATTGGTGATCATCCTATTGGTGGCGCGGTTTATGACCGAATTAAAGAGAGACGATCTGGATTGGCGGGATCTATTGAAGATCGCCGGTCTGGTGGGGGTGCCGATGCTGCTGGTGATGAAACAGCCCGATTTGGGCACCGCGCTGACGTACCTGCCGGTTCTGGCGGGGGGAATTCTGCTGGCCGGAGTGCGGTGGCAGTATCTGGCGGTTTTGGGTGTAGTGCTGGCGTTGACGCTTCCGGTGGCATGGCATTTCCTGCAGGACTATCAGAAGGCCCGGCTGACCACGTTTATCGACCCGGCGAAAGACCCGCGAGGCCAGGGATATCAGGTGATTCAATCGAAAATCGCCGTGGGCGCGGGCGGCATGTGGGGCAAAGGAGTGACACGCGGTACGCAGACGCAGTTGCAGTTTTTGCCGGTACCGCACACGGACTTCATCTTCTCGGCTTTTAGCGAGGAACATGGGTTCGTCGGAGTTGTTGTAGTATTAGGGTTGTATTTCCTGTTGCTGATGCAGATCGTGCAGAACGCGCAGACTGCCCCGGATCGGGCCGGTATGTATATCTGCATGGGGGTTTGCACGCTGTTGTTATTTCACGTTCTGGTGAACGTAGGGATGGTCGTGGGCCGGATGCCGGTCACCGGAATCCCTCTGCCACTGATGAGTGCCGGTGGCTCCAATATTCTGTCTGTGTTTTTGATGCTGGGCTTGGTGAACAATGTCCGGCTGCGAAGATTTGTAAATTAGCGATTTAGAATTTTAGATCGACCGAGACGTCGAACTGCCCGGATTTAAGGTTGGTGGGGGTTGGTTCCGCTACCGAATTGTGCGATTCGTTGACAGGGAAGAGTGTAGCAGGTCTTCCTCGCTTTTCGAGCTGGCAGAGGGTGTTTTAGAGATTGCTCCACTCTCGCGGCCAAAGCAATTTGAATTATTAGCATCGCGCGTACCTCTGCCTAGGGTGTGAGGAACGTGTGGAATCAAGCCGGACTTGGCCTTTGGTCCATGGACAGTTCCTTTCGGCCGTGAAAACGGAGAAGGTCCATGAGCAAAGAATTAGTTATCTCCTCGAACCGCCACGAAACCAGAGTGGCGATTCTGGAAGACGATCAGTTAGTAGAAGTTTATTTTCAGCGGTCCAATGAGTACTCCCTGGCGGGAAGCATTCATAAGGGCCGTGTCACCCGCGTTCTGCCCGGCATGCAGTCGGCATTTGTCGATCTTGGCCTGGAACGCGACACCTTCCTATACGTTTCCGATTTTTTCGAAGAGAACGAAGAGTACGACAAGATCAGCGGTCCGGCGGAGGAAAAACCGGCGCGGACCGGTGGCTTTACGCGCCGCGATGGCCGTGGTGAGCGTCCACCGCAAGAATATGTGAAGCAGCCCGCCGAACAGCAGGTGGAAGCGGTTGTGGAACCGGCGGCGGCAGCTCCAGCCATTAGTCAGCCTACGGAACGGACGGAGGCATTTGCGAGGCAGGAAGGACCTCCCCGATCCGAAGGCGGGTCGAAGGACGCTGGGGACCGGGGCCGCCGTTCCCGCCGGCGAAGAAAAGGCGGGCGTGGATTTCCGGATTCCAAGTATGCGTCGGATGTGGATTCGCCGGCCATTGAGGCTCAGGCGGTGGAAGTTGCGGAAATCGAAGAGGAAGCCGTGCGGGAGGAACCCGAGGTTCGGGATGTGATCCTGCTGCCCGGTGAATCGCTGGCCAAGTACAGCCGTGCAGTGAGGCATGCCGCGGCGGAACCTGCGGCTGCTGTGGTAGAGGCCGTGGCGCCGATTGCCGAAGCTGCACCTGCGCCGGTTGAGGAAGAGGTTGCTGTTCTTGCGGGATTCCCAGACCCGGCGTATTTCGCACTGCCTGTCGTGGAACCGGTAGCGGTAGAACCGGTAGCGGTAGAGCCGATTGCGGCTGCGCCGGTCATGGTTGAAGCAGCTGTAGTGGAAGCTGTTCTGGCAGAGCCTGTGTCTGTTGAATCCAGCCACGGCGCGGGAGCGGCCCTGGCCAGAGAGCCTGAGCCGGAAGATGAGCCCGTACTAGGGCACTCCCTCACGGGTGCGGAAGCCGCAGCCGCGGCGCTGGATCCCCTTGGCGAAACCGACATAGAAGCAGCTGTGGAAGAGGCATTGGAACTGGCTGCCGAAGAAGCGGCTGAGGAAGCCGCCGAAGCCGCGGAGGCTTCCGATGATGCCGGTGAGGAGCCTGTTGCTGCCGCGGAAGGTGCGGAGAAACCGCTAAGCGCGTCCGTGCGCGAGCCTGGAACCCGGTACATGCACCGCGGGCCGCGCGGAGCCAGGCGCAAACGGCGCGGTGGAGATCGGGGAGAGGGCCGCGGCGAGAATCGCGGTGACCGGCCGGAAGTACGAAGCGAGGCCAAGGTAGAAGGAGTGGCCGAGGTGGCTCCGCCAATGGCCCAGGAAAGAGAGCGGCCCGTGGGCCGGCCGGACCGGGAACGTCCGCCACTGCCATCCATCACCGAGTTGTTGAAGGAAGGCCAGGAGATCATTGTTCAGATCGCCAAGGAACCCATCGGGCAGAAGGGCGCGCGCATTACCTCGCACATCGCGCTGCCGGGCCGGTATGTAGTCTTTATGCCGAGTCTGGAACATCTGGGCGTCTCACGCAAGATTGAGAGCGACGAGGAGCGGCTGCGGCTGAAGCGCATTCTGCAAGCCAATCACACGGGCATCACCGGCGGCTACATTGTGCGGACCGCGGGTGAAGGGAAGACCGAGGAAGAAATTGCGGCCGACATGCAGTTCCTCTACAACCTTTGGCTGGATATCCGCCAGAAGGCCGAAAAGAAGCCGGCGCCGCTGCTGCTGCACCACGATCTGGAAATTGTGCAGCGGATTCTGCGCGACCAGTTGACGGATACGTTCAAGTCCATTTGGGTGGACAACGAAGAGTTGTACGAGAGCGTGCTGCGCTTTATGCAGCGGTTCCAGCCGGCGCTGGTTTCGCGGGTGAAGATGTACACCCGGCCGACGCCGATATTCGACGCCTTTAACGTCACCAATGAGCTGGAAAAGGCGCTGCGGCCGAAGGTGTGGCTGAAATCCGGCGGATATATCGTGATCAACCAGACCGAGGCGCTGGTGGCGATCGACATCAACACCGGCAAGTATGTAGGCAAGTCGAACCGGCTGGAAGATACCATCGTCAAGACCAATACCGAGGCGGTGAAGGAGATTGTGCGGCAGATCCGGCTGCGCGATTTGGGCGGTATCATCGTGGTGGACTTCATCGACATGGATGAGCGCAAGAATCGCCAGAAGGTGATGCAGGCGCTGGAAGAGGCAATGCGGTCGGATCGCGCACCGTACAAGATTCTGCAGTTCAACGACTTCGGCTTGGTGGCAATCACGCGCAAGCGGGTGAAGCAGAGCCTGGAGCGGACGCTGTGTTCGCCGTGCCCGACATGCGAAGGCGCAGGGTACGTGAAGAGCGTGCAGACGGTGGTGACGGAAATCCTGCAGGAAGCCTATAAAATCCGGAACGCGGTGGATGGGAAAGATTGTATGCTGCGGGCGCATCCGGAAGTGGCGAAGTTCCTCAAGTTGAATACCAACAAGTACCTGGAGGAGATCGAAGAAGTTCTGGGCCGCCCGGTGCTGGTTACCAGCGATCCGGCGCTGCATCAGGAAAAATTCGACCTGACGTAAGCGGCTTGTTACACTGTTGATTGCGGGTTCAGAGATGAGCCCGCAAACGAACCGGAGAGATGGCCGAGTGGCTGAAGGCGCACGCTTGGAAAGCGTGTATAGGGGAAACTCTATCCAGGGTTCGAATCCCTGTCTCTCCGCCATATTCGCTTTGCCCCCGATAACATCTTGTGTTGTAGTTCCGATCACGGCGCTGTGCGGCAACCCGGATCAGTATCCATGACGGCGCACTCCATCTAGATCAGGCCGCCGCGCCAATGCTCGCTACTTCGGGAACAAATCTCCAACCGAGAGCGTGATGGCCTTGCCGTCGCGCTCGCGCTCATGCAGCACCAGTTTGCCGCCGGAATACGTCACCGAGCCGACCCCGTTGAATCCCGCCGGTATCTTTGTCAGGAAGCCCGCATAGGATCGTGTGGCCGTTTCGCCGGTGTCGAGAAATTTGTAGATCGGGCGGCCGAAAATCTTTCCCTTGGCTACCAGAATCGGATAGGGCTGGTGTAAACCGGTGGTTCCGAACTCCAATCCGCGCGCGGCCGGGCGGCCATCCTTTACATCCCGCCACGCATTGAACCATGGATAGTCCGATGTCTTCCAGATGTATCCGATCAAGAGTCCTTTCCGCGGGTTCGCGGCGGTCACCCAGCCGTACTCTTCGTCAATAGTGAAGGAGACCACGTTGGGCATGGGATCGTTGGTCAGCATACGCAGGTTCACCGGCATGCCGTCCTTCAGTGCTTGCGGCCAAGTGACCGCGGGCTTTTCCGGATTGGGCAGCGGACTGCTTTGCATGAAGCCCCTGCGCGCGTTGGAATCTACGACGGTGTTTTCGTCCAGGAACGGCGGGCCGATGGTGGCATGCTGCACCATGTTGTAGACACGGCCAAGTTTGTTATCGTTCTTCACTTCTTCGGTAACGAGAAAGACCGGGGCTGTATCGGAAACTCGCACTTGGCGGCGGATGGAGATTCCGGCCATCGGCAACTGGGCCGACATCGCGGCGTTGCCGGACGCCTCACTCAACACCTTCCATTCGACGCGCGTCGCCTCGCCGTGGAACGGCATGCCGTTGGCTTTCTCCGCATCCGACGGCGCGCCCCAACGGTCCAGGCATAGAAAATGGCCCATCGGACGGGGTATGGTCGCGGCACCCTTTTCTTCCCATTGCAGTGGATTCAATCCGCCGTCCAACAGATGGAAATCGACGATGGATCCGCCGGCGATATCCACCGTCAGTTGCGCCGACTGGCCGGTCAGGACAACGGAGTGCCGTCCGTTCACAATTGTTTCGGCGCCACAAATTCCCAGCACCGCCATACATAGGCAAAGAAGTTTCATAGACAGCTAAATACTCTATCAAGCTTCCGCGTTGCAGAGGAAATGGGAAAGACGTACAGTGAGGGAGACCGGACTCTGGCATGACTCCTAGATACTTCCTTTTTCCGCTGCTGGCCATACCTCTGCTCGCACAGCCGCCCGACAATTCATTCTTTGAAACAAAGATCCGTCCGGTGCTGGCGACGAAATGCTACGGCTGCCATTCATCGAAATTGAAAGCTCCCATGGGCGGACTGATTCTGGATACAAAGGCCGGGATGGCGAAGGGCGGCGCGTTGGGCCCGATTCTAGTGCCGGGAAAACCCGCGGAAAGTCAGGTGTTGAGGGCATTGCGGTTTACCGATCCGCAGTTGCAAATGCCGCCCACGGGAAAACTGCCGGATTCGGTGATCGCCGATTTCGAGCGTTGGATCGCCGCGGGTGCTGTGGATCCGCGCAAGGATGCGGCGGTAACCACCAGCACGCCCGCGCCGCTGCGGGGTATGCCCATTGAGCAGGGGCGGAAGTGGTGGGCATTCCAGCCGGTGCAGGAGAGTGCGGCGGGCAGCGTAAAAGATACGGCTTGGGTTAAAACAAAGATTGATCAATTTGTTTTGGCAAAGCTGGAGGAGAAAGGGCTGAAGCCTTCGCCGCCGGCGGACCCGCGCACCTTGGTGCAGCGAGCCTACATCGATCTGGCGGGTTACAAACCGACCTATGAAGAGGTGGAGTCGTTTGTAAACGATAAGTCGCCCGATGCGTATGAGAAGTTGATCGACCGGCTGCTGGCGGCTCCTCAGTATGGCGAACGCTGGGGCCGCCATTGGTTGGATGTGGCCCGTTTCGCCGAAGATAATCCGACCACCGAGGCGACGAACCCCGCCTACCCCTTCGCTTGGCGCTACCGCGATTGGGTGATTGAGGCGATGAACAAGGACGTCCCCTACGACCGCTTTGTGAAACTGCAGTTGGCGGCGGACCTGATGCCGGGCACGCCTCGCGAGGACATGCGGGCTTTGGGTTTTCTGGGCGCGGCGCCGGTTTATCACAAGGATTTACGATTGTCCGCGGATGTGATCGGCGGCTTTCTGACGGACGATTGGGATGAACGCGTGGATGCGGTGACGCGCGGTCTGATGGGGCTCACGGTTGCGTGCGCGCGCTGCCACGATCATAAGTTCGATCCCATTCTGACCAAGGATTATTACGGGCTGGTGGGCGTGTTTGCCTCGACGATGCGCGCTGAGCGGCCGATGTTTGACGTGGATCCGAAGATTGAGAATCGCTATTTGTGGATGCAGAATCGCTTGTTCGATTTGCACTATTCGGCAAACCTGTTGACCGGCGAAGCGTCCACGGTGGAGAATGCGGCTCCTCGGGTTGCCCGGTGGAAGGCGGAGATTGAAGCGCTGAAGGCGGAGACGAAGGAGTTGGAGGAGCGCTATCCGAAGCTGGTGAAGAGTTTGGAGAAGTATTGGACTTTCCCGCCGCCCAAGCCAGCGGTTGCCCCACCCGTTGACCCAAATGCTCCGCCTGAAGTGCCGGCGGCGGAACGTAGACGGCGGCCGCAAGGTTCCACCGAACCGTTCATGAACGCCGTGTTTGAAGCGGCGCAGTATGTGGATGGATCGGATGCGAACTACACCTTCATCAATTACAAGTTGGGGGAAGCGCGCGATTTTCCGGTGCTTTTGCACGGCAACATAGCCACGCCGGGGGAGCTAGTTCCGCGGCACTTTCTGACGGTGTTATCCAGCGGAGACAATCAGTTTAAGAACGGTTCAGGGCGGCTGGAACTGGCGGACCGGATCTTTACCGACGCCGCGCCGCTCACTGCGCGCGTGATCGTCAATCGAGTCTGGGATTGGCATTTTGGAAAGCCGCTGGCGCCCACCACCAGTGACTTCGGCACGCAGGGTGAGAAGCCGTCGCATCCGCAATTGCTGGACGACTTGGCCGCACGCTTCATCGCGCATGGTTATTCGCTAAAGTGGCTGAACCGCGAGATTATGCTTTCGTCCGCCTACCGGCAGGCCAGCCATCCGCGCGCCGATGCCGAGAAGATCGACCAGGGGAACACGTTTTTGTGGCGTATGAATCCGCGGCGTCTCGACGTGGAATCGTATCGCGATACCCTGCTTCGCGCCGCTGGAAAGTTGAGTGACACGATGTACGGCGTTTCCGAGGACGTGGATTCCGATAAGAGCGTCCGCCGCACCGTGTACAGCCGCGTGAGCCGCAGCCGGTTGAGCAAACTGTTTCTGCTGTACGATTTTCCCGATCCATCGCAAACTGCGCCGGGCCGGGATTTGACCATCTCCTCATTGCAACAATTGTTCATCATGAATAGTTCGTTCATGCGGGAAGAGGGGCAGGTGCTGGCTAAAAGCGTGGAAGGGGAAGCCGATAATCCGGCGAAGATCCAGAGCCTGTATCGTAAAATATTGTCCAGGGACCCGAGCGCGAAAGAACTGGATATGGCTCTCAGCTATCTGGCGCAAGGAACGGTGGAACAGTACAGCCACATTCTGCTGTCCACCAACGAGGTAATTTTTTGGCCATGATGGAAAGATACTCACGGCGGGCGATGCTGCAGTCGTTATGCGGCGGACTGGGGGCGGTGGGCTTGGCCGGCTTGTTTGCCGAACCGCAATTGCCAGCGGCGGAATTGGGCCGCTATGCAGGGCCGCGCATCGCACCGAAAGCCAAGCACGTGATCACGCTGTTTATGGCAGGCGGGCCTTCCCACGTAGACATGTTCGACCCCAAGCCGGCGCTGCTGAAGTTCCAGGGCCAGCGTCCGAATTCGGTGGATCTGCGCACGGAGCGCCAAACCGGCGGGCTGCTGCCAACTTCGTTTCAATTTCAGAAGTACGGGCGAGGCGGTGTGGAAATCAGCGAACTGCTGCCGCAAATGGGATCGGTGATCGATGAGGTTTGCGTCATCCGGTCGATGTATACGTTCAATCCGACGCATACACCGGCGCGCAGCCTGTTTCACACGGGAAGCATTCTGGCCACGCGGCCATCCACGGGCGCTTGGGTAACTTACGGCCTGGGAACCGAGAATCAGAATCTGCCGGCGTTCGTGGTTTTGGGGCCAAGCGGGGGAGGACCAGGCGGGTCGCTTTCGCGTTCCGGATTTCTGCCGGCGGAATACCAGGGCGTGTCGTTCAGCACCTCTGAAGTAGAGCCGGAGAAAATGATTCCCGACCTGCGCAACAAGTGGCTGGAGGGCACGGCGCAGCGCAAGGAAATGGATGCGATGCAGGCGTTGAATCGGAATTTCAGCGACTCCTTCGGGGCCGACGAGTTCCTGGAAGGCCGTATCAAATCCATGGAAGCGGCCTACCGCATGCAGTTTGAGGCGATGGACATCTTCGATATCCGCAAGGAGACGGAGGCGACACGGGCCGATTACGGCAGCACTCCGTTCGCCAATGGATGCCTGCTGGCGCGGCGGTTGGTGGAGAGCGGCGTGCGGTATATCCATATCAATTACGGCGCCGGACAGGTGTGGGACGACCACAAGGACATCGACAAGAATTTGCGCGAACGCTGCCCGGATATGGACAAAGCAGCAGCGGCCTTGATCCGGGATCTGAAGCGCCGGGGACTGCTGGACGAGACGCTGGTGGTTTGGGGCGGTGAGTTCGGCCGCACGCCGGTGTCTGAGAGCGGAACGGGGCGCGACCATAATCCGTATGGCTTCACGATGTGGATGGCTGGAGGCGGCGTGAAGGGCGGCCAGGCTTACGGCGCGACGGACGACTTTGGATTCAAGGCTGTGGAGAACCGGGTTTCGATTCACGATCTGCATGCGACGATTCTGAATCAGCTGGGCATCGATCATACGAAGCTGACCTATCGCTATGCCGGCCGGGATTTCCGGTTGACCGATGTGTTTGGCGAAGTGGTGAAAGATATTTTGGTGTAAGCCGAAGCGCTATAGCTCGCCACCTTCGAGAAGGCTTTCGAGTTCGGGGAGGGCTGACAGATCTTTTTCCCGGCCAGGCATCCACGGTCACCGAACACGCCTTTACTTCCTCATAAGTTCCCAGGCCAGTAACCTCGGCCAATAGGTCGATTTCCCCTATTTCCGTCTGGAGCGTTAAGGTTGTTGCGTTTCGCAGAGTGGCATCGTCCCAAAGGAATGGAACTCCAGCAGGAAATTCTCTAGGCCTTGGATGGAAGGGCGCAAGTGCTGCGGTTAGGCGACGCAGATTAGAGGAGGAACGACAGTAACAAATGTCCAGATCAAAGGTGATCCTGGCACTGCCATGGAAGGTGGCGGCGAGACCGCCGATTACGACGAATTCGACGCCTTCATCACAAAGTGCCTGGACGGCTCTCGTGAATTGCATCAAACACGTCTGCGTGCGATTCCACGCACCTGTTCCAACGCGATCGATGCGACTTCCAGTTTTCGCGCCCGTTCCGCCGGCGTCAACCGCAACTGCTCGACGAGCAACGTCAAATCTATGCCGTATTTCTTTGCTGCTTCAATTCGGCTGCCGGGCGCTGGATGACGGAGCCTATATTCCGCGCGGGCTAACTGTTCGGGTGTCAGCGGGCTAAGCACCATCGTTCCTCGATTTTAACGCCGCGGCAAACGTTTATGTGAATGGGCTATTCGTCTTCGATATGCGCTTTCAAGCGGCTGAGCGCATCATCCCAGCCTCGCGCAATCCGCGCTAAGTAGGTTTGCGCTTCCGCGAGGCCACCCGGGAGTAACGTCCATACGTGCTGGCGCCCTTCGCGGTGGCCTGCAATCACGCCGGCCGCGGCCAGCACCGCGAGATGCTTGGTGACACCCTGCCGCGTGACGTCGAAGGTTTCCGAGAGTGCCGTGATGGAAGCGGGGCCGTCCGTGGACAGCCTCCGCAACAGGGCAAGCCGTGTGTCGTCTCCGAGCGCGGCGAACAACACGGCTGCGCGCGCCAGAGCCTTATCCGTTCGCTTTCTGGACATAATCCCGCAACCAAACGACTACCGCCGACCATCCGTTCGTATTGTCCTTGTAGACCGACGCGCGCCGGGCCAGAGAGACTTCGTCGAAGCCGGTTTCAGAAACCTGCAGCAATGTACCGCCGTCGGCTGGCTGCAGCGTAAATGTCACTGTCGTGCGGGTTTCCTTCGCGTAATCGACAGCCGGATCCACCCGTCCAGGATGCCAGCGCCAGGCGAATCGCGTGGGTGGCGTCATCTCAATAATATGAATGCTGGTTCGTTGACCGAAACCGGTAATCCAAACCTCGTTCCCGATGGCGATTTCGCCTTCCACGGTGACCTGGAACCAGGCGGAGAGTTCGGATGCTGTCGTTAAAGCCCGATAAACACGTTGGGGCGACGCTTTGATGGTGATGCTGCAATCGATTCTGCTGAGAGCGTTAAGTTCCGTCATGCAACCTCCAGGTTGCATGATAGCCCGGGGAGAATGCATTGCGCAACCATTTAGTTGCTGATTTTATTTCTTGCCCAACCCGTCCACCAGCATTTTGGCCAGCTCCGCGATCAACAAGCAACCCGCGTTATCAGGACCGTAATCGATCTTCGGCATCCCATCCACCGTGATTGCCATTGCGATGCGGCCGCCTTTTGCATAGACGATGCCGACATCGGAGCGCAGCGCGTCCAGCGCTCCCGTCTTGTTCGCTACCGTCACATCGCCCACGCGGCGGCGAATTCCGGAATCGTCCCGGCAGCGCTTCATGATGGCGATGATCTGCCGGGACGCCTCCGCGTCTACGATCTCGCCGCGCTCCACTTTCTCCAGAATCGTCACCATGTCACGCGGTGTGGATACGCCAAGGCCATACTTCTGATTTTCTGAAAGCTTGCCGGCGGCCGAGACGCCGGATGGTGTTTTAAGCTGGTTCCCATCGCCGCGGACCTTGCGCATGGAACGGGTGGCCTTGATGCCGATGGAGTCCAGGTACGCGTTGACAGCGTCGGCCGTGAAGCGCTCCAGCACCAGGTTGGTGGCGGTGTTGTCGCTCAGCACCATCATCAGATTGACCACATCGCGAAGGGGTATCGCCACACCGTCTGAGATTTCGGTGCCCAGCACTCCAGAGCCGGACACTTTCTCAGCGGCCGATAGCGTCAGCGGCTCCGTCCACTGCGCTTTGCCGCGGGCCACGGCGTCAAACACCGCCAGCAGAATGGGCAACTTGATGGTGCTGGCGGTGCGGACAGGATCGGTTTCGCGGATACCCACTGTGGCTCCGGTATCCAGGTTCTTCGCATAGAGGGAGACTGTGCCCGCAAAGCCACTAATTTTGCTCCGAAGACTGTCAGACAGGGTCTGCGCCGGTGCGGCGGCAGCGAGCAGCAAGGCAAAGAAGCAAATGGCGTGCATGCAGCCAATGATAACCAGCGTTGCGTATATTCGTACAATCGAATATACTAATATCAATGAATAGCGACTTGCGCGGATTCAAGGCTGAGATTTTCCAGGGCCTTGCTCATCCCACACGGATCGCCATCGTGGAGAGCTTGCGCGATGGCGAACTCTCCGCCGGCCAACTGATTGAAAAGCTGGAACTGGAGCAGGCGAACGCTTCGCAGCATCTGGCGATACTGCGCGCGAAAATGATCGTCGTCAGCCGCAAAGCGGGCAACCAGGTTTTCTACTCGCTGCGTGATCCGGCGTTAATTGAGGTTCTGAATATCTTACGGCGCTACTTTTTCTCGCAACTTTCAGGAACGGTTAGCATGCTGCAAGGAATCCGCGAGCAATGAGAGACGCACTGGCGCGAATCCCCTGGCGGAACTGGCGGCCCCGGCTGTTGGATTGTCTGCCATCCTATACGCTCCACGCATTTTGGGCCGATTTGATCGCCGGGCTCACGGTCGGCCTCGTGGCGCTGCCGCTTGCCATGGCGTTTGGCATCGCATCCGGGGTCACGCCACAAGCCGGCATCTACACGGCCATCGTGGGCGGACTGATCGTTTCGGTACTGGGCGGGTCCAGGATTCAGATTGGCGGCCCGACCGGTGCGTTCGTGGTGATTGTGGCGGGCATCCTCGCCAAGCATGGACTGTCAGGCCTGCTGATGGTGACGATGATGGCTGGGGTAATCCTGTTGTTTCTTGGCTTCACCGGACTTGGCAATGCGGTGAAGTTCATTCCGCGGCCCGTGGTCATCGGTTTTACCAATGGCATCGCGTTGTTGATCGCCTCCACACAGATCAAAGATTTCCTTGGCCTGCGGATCAAAGAAATTCCCAGTGAGTTCGTCGCGCGCCTGCAGAGCCTGGGCGCCAACTGGCACACTTTCGACATTGTCACTGTGGCCTTGGCAATTGTCTCACTGGCGGTGATCTTGATGGTGCCGAAGTTTGTTCCGAAGCTGCCGGGTTCCATCGTCGCGCTGGTTGTGGGCACGCTGTGCGTGGCGGTGTTGCAGCTTCCGGTGGAAACAATCGGTTCCAAGTTCGGCGGGATTCCCAGTGGCTTACCTGCATTCGCAATTCCCGCGTTTCGCTTCGACCTGATAATTCCGCTATTCCCTGCTGCGCTGACGGTGGCGATTCTGGCCGCGGTGGAGAGTCTGCTATCGGCCGTGGTGGCGGATTCGATGTGCGGCGACCGTCACAATTCCAATGCGGAATTGGTGGCGCAAGGCGTCGCCAACTTGATGGCGCCCCTGGTGGGTGGCATTCCAGTCACTGGCGCCATCGCGCGCACGGCAACGAATTTCCGGGCGGGTGGAAGAACTCCGGTAGCGGGCATCGTTCATGCGCTAACGCTGCTTGCGGTCATTCTTCTTTTGGCCCCGCTGGCGAAATTCATTCCGCTGGCCACATTGGCCGCGGTGCTGTTTGTGGTCGCCTACAACATGGGCGAATGGAAGGAAATCGGCAACATCCTGCGTCTGGAATTGCCGGACAAGTCGGTGTGGTTTATTACTTTTGCGTTGACCGTGATGGCGGACCTGACGGTGGCGGTGGAAGTGGGCATGGCGCTGGCTTCCCTGCTCTACATCTACCGGGTTTCGCAGACCACCACCGTTTCCATCGTTACGCCCGAATACATCGAGGACGGACGGGCGCATATTTTGCAAGACAAGCAGGTGCCGGCGTACGTTTCCATTCTCCGTATCCACGGCCCGTTTCTATTCGGCACCACCGATAAGCTTGCCGATGAGACGGCAGACCTTTCCAGATACCCGGAGATCGTGATCATCCGGTTGCGCAATATGACCGCCATCGACGCCACCGGACTCCATGCGCTGCAAGTATTTTCAGACCGTCTGCGACGCTCCGGCAGAACGCTGCTGTTCTGCGGCGCGCGGCGTCAACCGGCGGAATTCCTGATGCAATCCGAATTCGTGGAGTACATCGGCGCGGAGAATATTCTTCCCGACGTGCAAACCGCCTTGGACCGGGCGCGTGAGATCGCCGCCGGGTTTTCGGGTGTGGGGGCTGCCGCCGCCGAACATCTGGGGAAACACGGATCGATCTAAACAATTTCAAATTATGCCTAGCTACCAGTCACTAACAGTTACTGCACAGCACTTGAAGACGACCGAGAGTGTCCTTATGGACATGAAACGGTTCGATTGGATTTCCACTGTGGAGAAGAATGGAACCACCTTTCTTTCGATGCATCAGGAATACAAGGTGAAATTCATTTTGCATCTGCGGGAGCAATTTCATTTGACAGACGCGGAGATCGCGCGGGTGATGGATTCGCAGGAGGCGCCGTACTCCTTGCTGAAAGTCTCTGCGCTATTGGGGCGCGAACTGACGGCGTAAGCGGCGGGCGATCCTGCGAAGGTCGAAGCATCGCATGATCGCTATTCAAGATCTCATCCACGATAGACGCCGGGATGACCAGCACCCCGTGGCGTTCGCCGACAAGAAGGTCGCCCGGTGTCACAGTTACGCCGCCAATGCGCACGGGCACTTGATAATCGACACTCAGCATCAACGGACTAACACTGGAAGCATGGCCGCAACGCAAGTAGATGCTCGCCGGCATGGCAGCCAGATCCGGAACATCGCGCATGCATCCGTCCACCAGGATTCCGGCGCCGCCGCGCATCAGGAAGCGAGTGGTCACCATGGCGCCCGATACCGTGGAGTGCGTCTCACCCCCGGCGTCGAATACCAGCACATCGCCGGGCTGGGCTTCTTCGGCGGAGCGATAATTTAGCTGCGGACCCGCCGCGTAGATCTTCTCGCGCAGATCTTTGCGATTAGGCAGGTAGCGCAAAGTCCGCGCGCGGCCCACCATGCGCCGGTCTGCATTCAGCGGCGTCAGTTCGTTGATGAAGCAGAGCGCATACCCTTGGAGCGTCACCGCCGACCATGCAGCTTCCAGCCCCACCGTCATCAGCTTGCCGAACAGTTCCCGATCAGCTGCGCTTAGCTTAGCGGAGACGTGGGCGGGAAGGGTGCGCGGCGGCGCTTCCACCGTCAGGGAAGCAGTCTGGGCGAACAGTCCGGTGGAGATCAGCAGGACAGACGCAAATCGCATGGGTATAGCATATGCGCGTAGAATTCCGGGTTGCCGCCCGTAACGGCTTTTGCTATGTTTGGAGCCGGCGTGAGCCACTAAAGGAGCCTGGAAATGGCCAAGGTTGTCATCGTAGCGCAGGTAGAAGATCTGGTGAAATGGGAAGCGGGTTTCCGCACCCACGGCGACCTCTTCCGGAGTCAGACAGTCAAAGACCCGATCAGTTTCGGAACACTCGGAACCAATGAAGTTGCCGTCTGCTTCGAACCGGAAGACGTGGCCGTTTACATGGCGGGCCTGCATTCCCCAGCGACGGCGGAAGCGATGGCCTTTGATGGCATCCGGCGGGAGAGCGTCCGAATATTTGTCCTGGATCAGAAGTTCGAACTGTAGCGCGACAATTCGCCGCTTTTCGTTGCTTTCCGGTTTGCGCCTCAGTACAATCACTGGATTGCACGGGGCTTTGCAGTGCCGCCCCAAAAGGATAAACTCATGCCAAAGTATCTGATTCAAGCAAGCTACACCGCGGATGGACTCAAGGGACTGGCCAAGGACAAAGCCTCCGGCCGTAAAGCTGCCGTTCAAGCGGCAATGAAACAAATCAAGGGCAAGCTGGAGAGCTTTTACTTCGCCTTCGGCTCAGACGACGTAGTGCTGATTGTGGAGGCGCCGGACAATATCGCCGCCGCCGCACTGTCCTTGGCCACTGGATCGACCGGATTGGTTCGCATCAAGACCACGCCGCTCTTGACCATCGATGAAGTGGATCAGGCGCTGGCGCTGCCTTCCAAGTACCGCGCGCCGGGCGAAGATAAATAGGGTGCAACGGGCGCTATGAGAACAGGAGTTCCAGATCCTCGCGTTTCATATCGCCCACCAACCGGTTATCCGCGTTGATGATCGCATCCGCCAGATCGCGTTTCTTCACTTGCAGCTCAAGCACCTTTTCTTCCACCGTCTCGCGCGCGATCAAGCGGTAGGCGAACACGCGCTTGCTCTGGCCAATGCGGTGCGCGCGGTCAATGGCCTGCGATTCCACTGCTGGATTCCACCAGGGGTCCAGCAGAAAAACATACTCGGCGGCGGTCAGATTTAATCCTACGCCGCCTGCCTTCAAACTCACCAGAAACAACTTGCAGTCCGGATCGTTCTGAAACCGCTCCACACGCGCCTGCCGGTCTTTCGTTTTTCCGTCCAGGTATTCATACACCACGCCGTCGCGGTCCAGGTTCTCGCGCACGATCGAGAGCATGCTGGTGAACTGCGAAAACACCAGCGCCTTGTGCCCTTCTTCCATCACCTGGCTCAATTGCGACAGCAGTATCTCCAGCTTCGCGCTGGATTCGCCGGTCCGCTTCTTGTCGATCAACCCCGGATGACACGCGGCCTGCCGCAAGCGCAGCAGTGCTTCCAGAATCATCATCTTCGATTTGGCAAGCCCCACGCTCTCCACGTTCTTCAACAGCGCGTTGCGGAAATGATCGCGCAGTTCGTTGTAGTGTTTCCGCTGCACGGGGTCCAGTTCGCAGAACAGCGTTTGTTCCAGCTTCGCGGGCAACTCTTTGGCCACCTGATCTTTTGTGCGCCTTAGAATGAACGGGCGCACTGCCTTTGCCAGCATGTGCCGCGAAGCCTCATCCGGATTCCGCATGGCGCCGCCCGCCGATTGGAACACCGACGCGTTTCCCAACATTCCTGGATTCAGAAACTCGAACAGGCTCCAGAGTTCACCCAGGTGATTTTCCACCGGCGTCCCGCTCATCACCAACCGGTGATTGGCCTGAAGCAGCCGCGCGGCCTTCGCCGATTCGCTGGCCGCATTCTTGATCGCTTGCGCCTCGTCCAGCACCACATAATCGAACCGTGTAGTTTCGAAATCCACTACATCCCGGCGCAGCGTGCCGTATGTGGTCAGAATCAGGTCGTAGTCGTCAAACTGCTTCAGGTCCTTGGCGCGCCCCACGCCGGTGTGGTCCAGCACGCGCAATTGCGGACAAAATCGCGCCGCTTCCTGCTGCCAGTTGTAAACCAAGGAACGCGGCACCACAACCAGAGAGGGTCCCACTTCCGCCCTGATCTGCCGCCGTCCTTCCAGCATCGCCAACACCTGCGGAGTCTTGCCGACGCCCATATCGTCCGCCAGGCAGCCGCCGATGCCGAACCGGCGCAGGAAGTCCATCCAGCCCAGGCCTTCCCGCTGATAGTGCCGCAGTTCGCCTACAAATCCCGCAGGTTGCACCGCGGCTGAAATGCCATCGAAGCGGCGCAACTCCAGGCGCGCCTGGGAAAAAATCTGGTCCACTTGAATCTCGGGGCGATCCGCCAACAGCACATCCAGCAGACCCGCCTGCGCCCGCGAAAATCGAATGTGACCGTCTTTGTTCTGGCCGAAGCCGACCAGCATTCCGTATTTCTGCAGCAACTCGTCCGGAATAATTCCAAACGTGCCGTCGCTCAGCCGGACCATCTGCTCGCCCTTCTGAATGGCCTTCAGCAGTTCCGGCAGCGAAGCCTCGGCATCGCCGTATTGCACGCCGCCGTGAAGCTCAAACCAATCGATGCCCGATGAGAGTTCGGCCCGGAAGGCGCCCGGTTTCCGGAACATCTTGCCCTCGGCCTCAATATGCCAACCCGCTTTGACAAGCTCCCGCACGGCGTTCGGCAGCTTCTTCGGCGCCAGCTCCCAATCGGCATCGGAGAAGGCATAGGTGGCGGTAACCGGCTTGAAGCCCAGCTCGCGCATTTTTTGCGCGGCGGCCACTTCCAGGTCGCGGTCGCGCAAGAAATATTTTCGCGTCCCTGCGTCGTAATGCCCCTGGGAAGCGGACCGGGCTGGAATCTTCTTGCCGTCGTAGTCGAAGGAAAGCACTGCCTCCAGCCGCTCGCTCTTGCTCTTCCAATGCGCCCGCTGCTCTTCGTGAATCTCTACGCGCGGCACCGGAGTGGTCAGTACGCTCTCGTACTGCAACTCGGCCGGCCAGTCGATCCGGGGCGGTTTGGGCCGCTTGAGAATCTCTTCTACAAACTCTTCCCCCTGTTCGGCAGGCACGGAAATAAACGGCTGTCGCAGCAGAAGCTGTAGCCAGGCAGGTGCACCGCCGTCGTCGAATCGGGCAATGCGGCCGTGGTGAATCAGGAACCCGTCTTCCAGATAGAGGATGGGATCGCCCAATTCCATGGATTGCTCGTCGCGGCCGAATTTCCCGCGGACTTGCCAGTTGGCTCCGTCGCGTTCCACCAACAGCCGGAATTGCCAGGGAGCCCCGCCGTCCCAGGCCAGCGGCTTCATGGATTCCAGCGGCGTCAGACTGCTGGCGCGCAACAGGCAGCGGCCGGTTGCGCACATTTTGGGAAGCAACAAATCTGGAACGGTATGCTTCAAGCGAAACACTAGCGGCAGCGAATCGTATTGATACGCGTAGGGGTCGGGAACGCCGCCCAGCACCGTTAGAATCTCACGGTCCAAGGGATCGGGAATCTGTGGCACGGCCGAACGGGGGATGCGTGTGTTCTTCAATTTGCCCCACTCACCGGTTTGCTTCCGTTCGCGGTAGTTCACTTCCAGCGGAAGGCCGGCGATGTTCGATCCAGAGGCCGCGGCATCGATGAGGTAGTAAATCTCGCGGTCGGACCGCCAGACTTCGCGTTGTACCGAGCCAACCATCTCCGGCGGGAGTCTGGAAACAATCTCCCTCCATTGCGGTGTCCTTGGCGCTGGCGCCATAATCTTTCGCCGTTCCGATGGCTTGGTGGCGGGCGTGGGGAGTAAGTCAAAACTGGACGGATCGAAATCATCGGGGGAATCCAGTTCCAACCGCAGCTTGCCGCTGAAGCCCAGCAGGTAGTTTTTCGACTCTGCCGCCAGGATGGTCGCCCAGAGATGTTTGCACGGTCCGTCGGAATCGAAATACGGACAGTCACAGTAAGCATGAATAGCCTGGTCTTGCCTGATCAGGCGCACAAAGTAGAGTTGCGTCCCTTCCGCGGTGGCCGTCACTTCCGTGTTGTCGCCGGACAGAATGGTGATCTTGCGCCAGAAAAAAAGATCGGAGCCCCGGCTCCGGATCACTGTTTCAAAGTACGAGGTGAGATGCTTGCGTAAATACATTGACTGGGCGGAAGGGAAACTTCCAGCATCTCATACCCGCCCAAACGCCCTCAAGGGAGAGGTTCCACGGTGAGGGAACCTTGGTGTTCCCAGGCAGCCAGCACGGTGCCATCGGGCAGCGCCAGCAAATTCACGAAAGCGCCTTCGCGATGGAGCGGCGTAGCCGACTTCGCGCCAGGCAATCGAACTTGAATGCCACCAGCGCCGGACCATGCCGTGTACAGCCCCTTCTTCCCGATGGCCAATGCAACGTCCTTTCCGGTGCCCAGCAGGGTCTCCGCCTCACCGGGCCGCGCCAGGAAGATCTGCCCATCCCGCCGCCAGGCTGAGACCGGCCCGTGTTCGTCGACGGCCAGTCCACCACCGTCCATCGGGCAGGCGTTTAACTGCCAGGTGCCGGTACCCATTTTTTGCGCCTTTTCAAACTTCAGTCCATCGGCCGAGCTGGTGACGTACATGTCGCGCGATCCTTGCAGCGCATTTCGCCACATGACGGAGATGCGCCCCTGCCGGTCCATGGCAACTGACGGGTGGCAGCACTGGCAAATCGTTCCGTCGGGGGATTCATACACCAGTACGTTCTTCGACCAAGTGACGCCGCCGTCTACCGACCGCGAGCCGTAGAGCCGGGTGCCCTTGGCGCGCAGATCGAGCCACGCGGCGAACATATTCCCTTTCTGATCGGACCCGATTGCGAAGAGCCCTTCGCGCGCTGCCCCGGGTACATCGTTGATCGCGCCGCCAGGTAGCCACGTCTTGCCGTTGTCCGTGGATCGCCAAGACCGGAGATCTGCTTCAGCCGGCTTCCCCGCGACCGACGTGATGACTATGGCATTCGGCAGAATACTGACGCGGGGGCCACGATGGCGACCCAGCGACATCACTCCCTCTGCCGCTACCATCACTGGCGGGCCGAACGTATGCCCGTTGTCGCGGGATGAAGTGAAATAGATGGACTTCCCCGCGCCATACGTCATGGCGACCATTCCGTTTCCAGCGGCGAGTTGCGGTTGACGGTATTCCACGGCCGGCGCGTCGGATTGAATCCGGACGGCCATCAAGATTAGAGCTGGCAGAATCATAATGTTCACCTACAAGGTTACTTCGATTTCTGTTTTCCCGCTCCACCCATGTTTTCTGTGACAATCGGAGTTGAGAGGCATGATGAAATCAACCGTAAAATTCTTGCTCACTCTCGCCGGATCATCCCTGATGGCGGCAAGTTCAGCCGTGGCTGCGGATGCCGCGAAGCCCGCAAAACACGTCACGTTGGAAGACGTGGGCGGCGGCCGGACAGTAGTTATTCCCAAATGGGACAACGGCTTTTTCGTTCGCTTTGAAATCCCGGACGGAAGCACCACGCCCACCGTTTACCTGCAGGACGCTAACGGTAAAGATTTGACGGCGGCGGTAGTATCCATACCGGATGCGGTGGAAAATAGCATCGCTGATGTCGCGGTGTCTCCGCAAGGCGGACTGGCCGTTGCGGGCGGCGCAAGCTGGCGTGACGGGCAAGCCAGCGGATATATTCTGTTCCTCAGTCCGGCTGGGAAACGGCTGCAGCTGGTTCGCACCGCGCCCTTTTCTCCCCGCCGGATTTGCTTCAGCCCCGATGGATCTGTCTGGGCTCTAGGTTGGGAACTGGATGCCGGCGGCAGGGAACTCCCCGAATACAATATTCTGCGGCACTATGGCCGCGATGGCGTGGTGATCCGTTCGGCAATCCCGCGCAGCCTTTTTTCTCTTCCCGGGCACGCGGGGCCGGTTTCACAATCGTACCTTTCAGTTTCCGGCGATCATGTCGGCGTTTACGTCAGTAAGTCCAAAGAATGGATCGAGGTTTCTTCCACCACCGGGGCCATGCTGCGCCGGTGGGCGGGACTCTCCCTGGGACCAAATAGCGCGGTAATCGGTGCGTTTATGACCGATTCCGGATCCGCGTACATCAACAGCGAGAATCGACAGACGCAAGTCCGGACAGTGCACAAACTCGACAGGATTAACGGCACCTGGGCCGACGTCAAGAACGTCAGCAAGCGGGTGGTTGGTACGGATCGCGAGTCTGTGCTGGAGCTATTCGCGCATTCCCAAATCCGTTGGGTGATGCCCGATTAAAAGATCAGCCGCATTACCACTTCCGACTGGCGATTGATATTCGCCTGGCCCGAGATTTGCCCGAATTGTGCTTGCCCAAAGGTGGTATTCGGACCGGAGAATACCGGATGGTTCATCAGGTTAAAGGAAGACGCACGCAAGTTCAACTTCAACCGCTCGGTGATGGAAAATTGCTTCGTCAGGGTGAGGTTGTAGTTGTTCATGCCGGGATTGCGCAGCCACGAAGCCCGCGCCGGAGCGTTACCAAAAGTGAAGTTCGCCGGCTGCGAAAATGCCTGCGTATTGAAGTAGCGCAACAGCCGGCCTTCCACTGAACCGGAAATGCCGGCGTTGGGATCGCCGGTCACGTTCGGACGCTGCCCGCCCGCGCCAGCCAGAAACAGCGTATTCGTATTCACGCCGAAACTGAGCGGGAAGCCAGATTGGAAAGTATTGAACATGGCGATGTTCCAACCGCCGATGGCGTAATCGGTCAGCCTGTTCATGTCGCGGCCAAACGCTTTACCGCGGCCCACCGGCAAGTCCCAAGTGATGGTCGTCGTCAGCCGTTGCGGCACATCGAACGCGGCCGGAGCGCGCTCAATGCCGCGGTTATAGTTGTCCTGATACGGACTCACATCGCTCAGGTTCTTCGACAACGTATAGGAAACGATGGACGTCAGACCCTTATAGGAGCGCGTTTCGAACTTTGCCTGCATGGAGTGATAACTGGAATTGCCCAGCGTGGGCAAGTTTCGCGTGATGTTCTGAAACTGATTGTAGGGGCGTAGCAGTTGCTGGCGCTGCGTGGTGCGCCCGGCCAGCGCTCCGCTGGTGATGACACCGAAGTACGGATTGTCCACCACGTCCAACAGCCCGGTGCCGAGCGACAGATACTTCGGATTCACCTGATTGATGTTCTCGGTAATGTTGTTTCCGATGGCGATTTCACTGGTGAGATGGGTCCCTTTACCCCCGATATAACCAACCTGCAGCACCGATCCGGTGAACAGTTGGCGTTGCACGTTGACATTCCATGTGTGATAAATCGGCGTCACGTCATTCGGTTCCACAAAGGAGATGGCCTGACCCACCAGGGTCTGCACCCCAAGCGATTTGCCCACCGGGGTCAACTGCCCCGTGGGAAACGGATTCGATAATTTGTTAACTACGTCGATCCCGTTTTGCGAAACCACCATCGGCGAGGTGACCGAGAAGCCGACCGCATCCACCGAACCCACCACTGGAACGTAGTTGAGCGCGTAGCCAGCCCGGATGACCGTCTTGGGCGTGAGCGTGTAGGCGATGCCGAGACGTGGGGCGAAATTGTTCCTGTCCGCGTCGTAGATGCCGCGTGACAGCCCGCCGTTACCGGCATATACGAGTCCACCGGTCACGGGGATTGTGCCCAGGTTGTATTTTGCGTTGCGATCGAATCCGCGGGTTGCCCGGTTGTAGCGCTCCGTTCGAGGAGTCTCATACTCATAGCGCAACCCGATATTCAATGTGAGACGCGAACTGATCCGGTAATCGTCCTGAACGTAATACGCGAAATACTTATTCAGAATGGACACACCTGTGTTTTGGTCCACCGAACCCGAGGAGGGGGTGCCCAGCAGCAGCGAAGCCAGCGGGAAGCCTGTGGTCCCCAGCGGCGTATCCGCGCGCGGTCCGTTTGTCCATTGATTGCTGAAGCTGAATGCGCCGCCCGGCGAAAGGTTGCGGAAGAAGTTGCCATAGAATAGCCGGAAATCCGCGCCGTATTTCACCAGATGCTTGCCGTGCTGTTCAAACACACTGGGTTGAAACGTGTATGTATAGCCTGGGTCGTTAATAAAACCCGAACCCGCCAGATTCATGATGCCGTTGGTGCGGATCAATGGGAAGCCATTCGCTTGTATTCCATTCACGTAGGAACTGGGGAAACCCAGACTCGCCAGATCGAATTTATCCGACCAGGGACGGTTTTCTTCCTTGCCGTGCGCATAGCCGAAGCGCAGATCCAGAGTGCGCCGCGGACTCAGTAGAAACGTATTGCCCCAGGACACGCCGAAGTTCGGCCGGTTCACGATGTTGCGTCCATCGGTGCCGATGCCGTCGAACTGAAACGGAAAAATCAGCAGCGCTGTGCCATAGTTGATGCGCACAAAGGTACTGTAATGTTCGGTCACCTGATGGTCCATCTTGACCGCAAACATGTTGTAATTCCGCGGCCATTTGCCGGAGAATCCGAAGTTGTTCACCCACGGCTGCGCCGCGCTGGCCGGTGCACGATTCGGGGTTGGGTAGAAGTTCATGATTTTCAGGCCCACCGCGTCTTGCCGGTTCGACGGAATGATGTTGCCGGCGAATGGCGTTCGCGTGGGCACTCCATTTACCGTGGTGACCGAAAGCGGATCGTAGATGGCAGCGGATACCTCACTGAAATCGCCGCTGCGCATCTTTGCCGTGGGCGACGACCCAGTGAAATCAATCGCATTCCCTTCCTTCGCGCCTTCAAACGATACAAAGAAGAACGTGCGGTTCTTCCCGTTGTAAATTTTCGGAATTAACACCGGACCGCCGACACCGAAGCCGTATGTATTCGCGCCGAACGCCGCCAAGCGGCGCCCCTGGCCACGCTGGAAAAACTGATTCGCATCCAGTTTCGAGTTGCGGAAGAATTCGTAAGCCGTGCCGTGAAGCTGGTTCGTCCCCGACTTGATAGCCATGTTGGTCATGCTGCCGCCGGAGCGGCCAAACTCCGCCGCCAGCGTGCCGACTTCCAGCTTGAACTCGCCGATGGAATCTACCGACGGAACCCACTGCGAAATATTGACGCCGCGATTCACGTTCACGGTGTTGGCCACGCCATCCACAAATACGTCGGTTGCGGCCACCGGTGCGCCGTTAGCGGAAAAGAGGATGTTGGTAATGGTGTCGTTGGGGCGCGTGTCTTCGCCATAGCGGTTGTTCACCACGCCCGGAGTGAGCGTGAACATGAACAGCGAACTGCGGCCCTTGAGTGGAAGGTTATCGCGGATCTCACTGCGGATCGCGGTGCCCAACGCGGTGGTCTCGGTATCGATGATGGACCCGCTGGCTTCTACCCGAATGGTCTCGGCGGCATCGCCCAGCGCCAGCGCAATGTCTTCCCGCAACACCTGGCTCAGATTCAGCGTGATCTTGTCGCGAACGGCAGTGCGGAACCCGGACGCTTTTACTGACAGCGAGTAGGTGCCCGTGGACAGATAGGGAAATGCGTAAAAGCCGTCATCCTTCGTGGTGGTGGTGCGTTCGACACCTGTTTCGGCATTGGTCAAGACGACGGTGGCGTTACTAACGTTCGCGGCCTGAGGGTCTGTGACAGTACCCTGCAGCGTGGCGCGAAAATCCTGTGCGAAGACAGCCAACGAAATGGCGAGAAAAATTGAGACAAGGCGAAGCAACATGGATACCCCTTTCTGAGCGTATAAGCGTTGTGCGGAGTATATCAATACTGGCCCCCCCGGCGCAAAGGAAACTTCCGTAGACCCGGATGCGATAGGATGACAAAAATGCGCCGCATTAAGTACTTCGTTGCGAATAGTCTGGATGGATTCCTCTCCCGCAAGGACGGAGGAGTGGACTGGCTATTTATGGATCAGGACTACGGCCTGCGGGAGTTCTCCGCATCGGTGGATGTGGCGGTCATGGGACGCAAGACTTACGACAAATGCAGGAAATGATGCCGGGAAATGCGTTTTACCCGGGTATGAAGAATTACGTTTTCACCACGACAAAACCGTCCGGTATTCGGGACGGGGTGGAGTATGTATGCAACGGTGTGGAGTCGTTTGCAGACCGGATCCGTTCCGAACCGGGAAAGGAAATCTGGCTAGTAGGGGGCGGCGAGCTGGTTCGGGAGTTTTTGCAGGTTCAATTGGTTGATGAGATCGGCTTGACCATCCACCCCCGGTTACTAGGCGGCGGCGTTCCGCTATTTCCGCAGCCCTATCCGGAAATGGCGTTGGAACTGATCCGGTGCGAAAAGTACGACACCGGACTGGTACAGGTGCTCTACCGGGTTATTGGCTGAGCTCAGATGCCGTGGACAAGGTTCTCGACACGCTCCGTACACAGGCTTCAATCGCATGAGAAGAAGCCAGAATGGATCGGGATATAGACGAGATCGTGCAAGGCGTTGGCGAGATCGTAGACAGCATGGACGCTATGGCGCTGTGTGCGTCACGATCTGCAACTACTGCACGCCGTGGCCACCATGGAGTTTCACAATATGCACCGCGGGCCGTAACGGTGTAAGTCTCCTACCCAGCTATTGGCTAAGCTGCACGCTACGCACGCAGCGAAATCCAATATCCTCCGCCGAATACCGCGCGGGGATGGGAATCCATTCGTAGCTGACCGCGGCCGCAAGCGGCTTCGCGAACGATCCGCCCTTTACGCTGTACCAGGGCTCATTCGCCATCGCCGGCGGATTCAGCACGGTGGCAAATTGTTGCACCGCGGCAGCGCTTGGGGTAGTCTGATCGTCAACGTATTCCAGCGCATTCCCGGCCATGTGCAACACCTTGAATGGGCTCTCGCCCTCGAAGAATGAATTGACCGGCTCCAACCGCGGATTCACCATCTTCGGATTGTCGGAAACATTCGCGCGGCTCAATTCAGCTTGATCGCCCCACGGATACATACGGCCGTCGATACCGCGCGCCGCCTTCTCCCACTCCTGCGAGTTCGGCAACCGCTTCTTCGCCCATCTGGCAAACGCCTGCGCATCCACAATGGTCACATTCACCACCGGCAACCCGGGGCGGTCCTGCGGAAAGTTCGCCGGCAAAGCGTGGCCCGTCTCCTCGCAGAACTTGGCGTAATGAAAATTACTTACCTCGGAACGGTCAACGTAAAAATCCGGCACGATGGTGGCTTTCTTATCCTGCCCATAAAGGAAGCGTCCGGCCGGCACCAGCATCATTGGGCCGGTAGTTGTGGTGATGGTCACCGGAAGAACCGCTTTCGGCTTCGGCCAGGCCCACCATACCGCGCCGGCGACACCCGCCAGCACCAGGGACGCCAGCACGATGGCCACCAGCTTGCCACTCTTGCGCGGTGGTTCCGTCACAATGGCGACCGGGTCCGGCTTGCTCAGAAACTTCTGCAGTTCGGCTGCCACGGCGGTAAAGCTGGGGTAACGGTCCGGCGCCTTCTTCGCTGTACAGCGCAGGACGAAATCGATAATCGGCTGAGGGATCGAAGCCTGCCGCAAAGGCTCCGGATTCAAGGGCTCATTCAGAATCGCGTAGAACAACCGCTCTACCGATTCGCCCTTCACCGGCTTGTCCCCGGTAAGTAATTCGTACGTCAAAATGCCGAACGCGTAAACGTCCACCGCGTCCGTCACCACTTCGCCCAGCACCTGCTCCGGCGCCATGTAGTAGGGTGTGCCCAGCGCAAAGCCCGCGCGCGTCATGGTGAGCCCCTCGGCCTTGGCGATTCCGAAGTCCATCAGCTTCGCCTTACCGGCTGCGTCCAGATGAATGTTTTCCGGCTTGATATCGCGATGAATGATCTTCCGCGAATGCACATACTCCAGCGCGCGCGCAATCTGCAGGGCGATCCGCAGCTTGCCTTCCAGATCGCCCGTTTGAACGTTCTTGATGGCGTCCCGCAGGTCCTGGCCAATCAGGAACTCCATCACAATGAATGGCCGGCCTTGCTCTTCGCCGTAGTCGTAAATCTTGATGATGTTATCGTGCTCGACGTTGCCGGACATCTGCGCTTCCAACAGAAAGCGCGCCTTCGCCTCGGCATCGGCGCAGCCCTGCGGCGTCAGAATCTTTACCGCCACCGTGCGGCCAATCACCGTATCGCGAGCGCGATAGACGTGCGACATTCCTCCGCCCAGAAACTTCTGCAACTCGTATTTGCCGATGCGGGCAGGAAGGTCCACTCTACTTGGCCACCTGCGACACGCACTGCATTCCGGCGAAATTGCCGCGGAAGAAAATCGGAATAGAGCCCAGGTCGAGGTTAAACCGCGCCGCGTTCGAGCCCGCCGTGTTCCGCGCAAAGCTCAATCGCAGGTACCATTCCATGTTGTAGCCGGAGCCGGCCGGCTCAAACTTCTCGGCGTCGCTGAACAGCCGGAACGGAGCCCACAATCCTTGATAGGTGCTGGGCGGAACGCCCTTTGCCGATAGCGATGCATTGTGAGTGGCGCTTCCCATCCAGGTGAACACCCGCGCCGCTCCACCGCCTGCGGGCGCCTTGAAGACCTGCCCATCCAACGTCATCGTAAGATCTTCAATGTCATCGGATTTCAACGGCGTTACGCGATAAGTGATTTTCGGGTCGGGCCCTTCCCGATAAAGGGCTTCCGAAAATGCCGCCGCGCTGCGGAAGAAAGTGACGAACCTGGGATTCAACGGCGTGCCCGACGCCATGTTCTCCGCATACGCCGGCTTGGGTAGCGCGGTTTTCAGATTCGCTTCGTAGAACTGCCATAGCGCGCCCTCGCCCGGCTTGAACAGAGTTGCCAGTTCCGCCAGGGTCACCTCGGCCTGCGCTTTGGCATTGAACGGGAACTTAGCTGCAACGCCGCGGAACTGGTCGCAAAGTCCTTTGCCCTGCGCGGCCTTTTGCGCTTCGCCCACGCGGCCCAGCATCCCGTCGGCGAAGGTGATGGGCGCTTCCAGCAACCGCTGCACCACAGTGTCCATCTTCGCTTCCGTATCCGGCGCGAACCGGCCGGCAATCTGCTTCACCGTATTGATCGCGATGCTCGCCTTGGAACGCGTGGCTTGCACTGTTGGGGCGTCGGGGACACCCGGTAACTTGGCTACATCGGAAATGGAGAGCTGCAGGTCGCCAATCGCGCCCAGATAGGGGCGGTTCGCATCGCCTGCATAGGTATTGCCCAGGCTCGCCGGGGTAACCTGCTGCACCGAATCGAATGCTTCTCTGATCTTCTTCGAATCCACGGCGGTGTTCTGTCCGGCCAGCCACAACAACTGCATCAGCGGCGGACGATTGCTGCGCTGCTTGTCCAGTTTTTCGGCGGCATCGTTCAAGTTCGCATAAGGCAACACGCGGCCTGCCTTCAGATAGCTCCGCCACTGCGCGATGAAGTCAGCTGTATAGTCGTCCGTCAACTGCGCCTGCAGCGTTGCCATCGGGATGTTCGCCGAACTGCAATTGACTTTGTCGGACGGGCATTCGGCCAGCACCCAGTCGGCGCGGAAATACTTGTCGGCTTTCTTGATCGCATCCATCATGAACGCGTAGCCGTCTTTTGTGAACGCGCCGGAAACTTCGTAGTTATCGTTGACAACTGACGTCGCTTCGGGAAATTGCTTGGGGAAGGAAACCGGCTTGTAGTGGGCAGCGGCGTCGTTAACCATTTCCTGATAAACGCGCTTGGCCCCGCCGAAACCCCAAAGATAAATGCGGCCCTGGCTGACGGCCATGGTGCTGGAAGGCGGCGGATACGGATTGCCTTCCCGCAAATCATCGCTATAGAAATCGAACTGCTTGTTGGCCAGTTCCTTCAGCGTCTCCACTTCTTTTCCAGCCGACCACGATTTGAACAGAAACGGCGATAGGAATTCGCGCGTGCTCTTCTCATGGTTCGAGGTAGTGGTCAGGTAGGCGCGTAGAGTGTCGTAAATCGGGCGGTACGGATCGGTGGCCGCCGGCACGGTGGGCAGCTTTTCCAGCGTGCTGCGCCAGCCGGCCTGCGTTTGGAAGAACAGCAATTTTCCGAAATTGTTGTAGTAGGCCTGGCGCACATGCGGATACATGGATTCGCCGGAATAGAGGAACCAGCGCATGGCCCACGGCACTCCATTCTCACGATGGTCCTTAATGGTTACAAGTGTGCTGCGCAGCGTTTCCAGCCGCTCCAGGTCGGTCTTGGAAGGAGTTCCCTGGCCGGGCGACGGCGACTCGGACAGTTGCTTCGCCGCATCCAAAGCAGTGTTTTCCAGCGAGCGGTTCTTGAAGTAGGAAACCGTGAAGCCGATGCTTAATAGCAGGCACAGCACCGCCCCCACCGCCAGCAGAACGCGTTGCATCTTGCTGGTCTTAACGCTGGAACCGCTGGCCCCCATGGCCGCGGCGTCTTTTAAGATCACATAGTGAAACAGGTGCGGCAGAAACATCCACTGCGGCACTTTCTTGCTGCCGCTGAACTGCGGTTGGGCGGATGCGGCTGAGGGTTGCGCCTGCGGGATATGGAAAATGCCGGTTGCGCTTTCGCTGGGAACAAACGCGGCCTTGTCGGGCTGGCGCTGCGGCTGCGGCACCATGTCGTCGTTCACAATGATGGGGCGCACGCCGGAAAAGTAGAAGCCGCGTAGAAACGGGCTGGCCGTCAATTGGCTGGGCCGGCACACGTCCACCAGAAACTGCACCAGCGATGAGCGAATCTTGCGGAACTCGCGCGGGAATTCGTACGCGCCAGGCAGCTTGTCGGGGTCGTTCTCACGCCCTAGAAATTCATTCCGTTTGTCGCAGAGCGAGTGGAAAATTCCGGTAAACGCCCAGTTGACGCGCTTGGTTTCTTCTTCCGCGTAAACACCGCTGCTGTTTTTCGAACGAATCGGAAGCGTAACGCCCAGCACCTGCTGCGCCTCTTCGTTACTCAGCGTGCGCATGTAGTCGGCAAAGAACGGCAGACGATCGGCGCGAGTGAAAAGTACGTAGACGGGCAGACTGATGCCGAGCGTTTGCGAAACCTCGCCTAGCCGCGCCTGCAGATTGCGCGCCGTGGAGGCGAGGTGGTCCGCGGCGTTCGGCCGGGTAAACACCTCGCTATCGAAACAGAGCACCACGCCGCGCGGGGCCTGCGTGCTGCCACCCATCACCGACTTCAGGTTGCCCGGCTTCAGCCGCTTCACCATCTTGATCCAAGCCGCGGCATCGGTCATCATCCGCGCCCCGGCTTCCGCGAATATCGTGTTGCGCGCGAACCAGATATTGGCGGATCGCGTGGGCGTCACATTGTTATCCTGAAATACCTGCCCGGCCAGCAATTCCGGTTCGATGGCCGAACGCACAATAGCCGTGGTCTTAGCCGAGCCCGTATCGCCAATGATAAAGAACAGCGGCAGGTTTCCGATATTGGCGCCCTGCGCTATCTTCGATGCACCCAGGCGCGTTTCCGCGTCACGAATCAGCACGTCCACTTCATCGCCGCCACCGCCGCCATCGGCGGAAGCAGCCGTGGCGCCGTCACTCTTGGGCGTCGTGTATTTGTTCTTGAACCAGATGAAGGCGCCAACCGCCAGCAGGCCCAGCACGGTAAGCACACCGAAGAAGAGGTAGAAGTTGCTCCCGGTCAGGTTCATCAATTTCGCGGTGCCATAGGCGGTCACCATGTAGACCGCGTAAGCCCCAGCCGCTGCGTAGTAGTAGTTCATGTGCTAGCTCCTCCCTTGCGAAGCAAGCCGTTCCAGACTACTCACGCCGGAACTAAGAAAGATTTTGTAGAGGATGAAAAGGATCAACGCAAAAGCGAAGCAGCCGATAGAACTGTACATCAGCCGTTTGATCCAGGGATCGGACCCGCCCGTCTGAATCTTCTCATTCGGCAGCGACCACGCCGGAGAAAGGTCCGCCGGCGCTTGTCGAATGCGCCGGATCTTATCGCCCACGGTTGTGATGATGGACCGCAGCTCGCCCTTGCCGCTCAAGCTATACCGCCCGGCGAAGCCCAGCAGCAGGCAGAGGTGATAGACCTCAAGCAAATCGGCGGTTTCCTGCGAATCGTCACGGCCCAAAATCTTCTGCAGGTTCTGGAAGAAGATCTCACCGGCCACGTGATGGCCGAACATCTCTTCCTGCAACGGCTGCCGCGGCCATTCGGCAAAAATCGGGTTGCGCAGATTCAGGATAGATTCGTCCAGAAACGCCACCACCGCGAAGATCGACAGCTGAATGTCGTCGGCCGTGTAGCCCCGCTTGCGGCCCTCATTATCGGCCAGCTTCAGCGCCTCGCGGATCTGTTGGCGGAAACTGTTTGCGTCGGAGACGGCCTGCCTATTGGCGCGCAGGCGCTCCCCTACGGTAAGAACTTCTTGAAAGACGAATGCAAGGTTTTCAGCACGACGGTCAAGATTGGATGCCATATGCTCAAGATTCCAAGATCACCAGCAGTTCTAGAGAAGGATCCGGAATCTCGCCAGGTACGTAGACTCCGATCTGTTTCGTTTGCACCAGGTGGTCCCAGCACGGGCCAGCCTTATTGATGGCGAAGTATTGCGTCTCCACCTTCGCGGAGATCGCCGTGGGCGGAACCGGAAGATGCCCCAGCCCCATGCCGGGCAAGGCGCGCTTGACAAGTTCCGGCACAAAAAGCTTCGAACAGAATTTAACAAGCTGCGGCGTCCGCGAGATCAATTCCACTTCCCCTACGGGAGACCGGATGGCAAACACCCAACGCGAGCGCCCCATGCAGCGCTGATCCGTCACCTCGCCTTCGTACATGTAGTTCCCCACGTATTTCAAGGGAACCGAGATGCAGTTGGTGGGCGCAATGGTTTCCAGGTGAAAGCGAATGTGCTTGTCGAGTTCATCGAAACACTCGTCCAGCTTCCAGTGGTTATAGAGCGGCAGCGTCCGCGGATGCGAATCCAGCCCGAAGGTGCAGAGCGCGCCGCCCAGCTTCAGCATCTCAACGAACAACTCTTCCGGATGCCCGCGCTTGGTGAGCAGCAGATGCCGCAGCGGAGCCACCGCCGAATTGACCGTGTGCAGGAACCAGAAGTTGGCAATGTCGCGCGTGGAAAATTCCGACCACGACCGCTCGCCGGTGTTCTTCGCCAGCGCCAGACTCACGCCCTTTTCATCCAAAATATCAACCAGGCGTTGCAGAATACTCATCAGCCGTTCGCTGGCGCTGATCTGCAGGCAGGGCGGAATGAACGTGGGGTCGAAAATAAAATGTCCGGAGAAATCCCTCATCACGCGGGCGATGGGCAGCGTTTCGAATCCATCCGCCGCTTCGGTGTCCAGCAGTAGACTGATATTTTTCCTGCCCAGACGCACCGGCTTCTCGTCAATGCCGGTGAGGTCGTCGTGGAGTAAGTTCGTCTCCGCCGAAAAGCGCACCGCGCTCGCATTCCCAGACTCGGCTTCCACGCAATTCAAGCCATTTTGCTTTCTGGACGGAATCGCCAGCAGCACCGTCACCTTGTCGCGATTCGGTGGAAATAAATCTCCGATATTTCGCGGCTCCGGCAGCGGATCGCATTCTTTCATGTGAAAGGGAAGGCCGTCTTCGAATACGCCGCGGGCGTGAATCACCGATACCGTTCCGTTGTGCAAGGCTTCGGCATCCAGCAGACAACCCACCACGCCGAACGCCATATACCAGAGGGAGCTGGTGGCGAATCGAATGGAATCTTCAAAATATCGGCTCTGCACCTGGAAATGGTGCGGGCCGAGGTACATCCCTTCGGACCAGACCACTCGCGACAAATATTTCATATGGTCAGCCGGGCTGGCATCGGCATTTACTTTACCATAGCCGCCCTCCCGCACAAGCGTTTGAATGTGGCAGCATGTTAGGGTGAAGATCAGCCTCAACGGAAGATACGTTTTATGAGCTTTTACGCCAAATACGAGATTCTAGCGCTTCTTCGAGATGATGCCGCCGCCACGGGCATCAAGACGTTCAGTGCCCGCCATCTTGCCTCCGGGCAAACTGTGGGCGTCCATCTGCTATTTGAGAATGTGCCCGGCCAGGCCGCCGGCATTTTGGATCGGGTGCGCAGCCTGGGACCGGAAAAAGTTTCGCAGGTAATCGAGGTAGGAACCCATGAGGGAACATCCTACGTGGTGACTGCGCAATCCAGTTGGCCGCAGAGCTTCGACGAATGGATGGGCAAGCCGCCCGCCGCCGCTACGCCCACCAAACCTTCAGCCGACAATTACGGCAAACCCGGCAACTGGAGGGTGCCCACCTCTGAGTTTGCTCTCAGGTCGGATCCGGGATCGTCGACAACGGCCGCAACGCCTATTCCGGAGCCCGGCGGGTTCACCAGAATGTTCTCGATTTCACCGCGGTCGGCCGCGGGTGGGGAAATGTCCACGTCGTCCGCGATGCATCCGTCCGCCATTCGTCCCTTGCCAACGCAGGCTCCTTTTGTTCCGGTCACTCCGCCGCAGGCGCCGCCCCCGCCCCTGCCATCAATGCCCCAGCAAGCGTTCCACCCGCCGACAGCGCCACCGCAGCCGGCGCCGCCTGCCCCTGCCAGCCTGATTGTCCCGGTGGCTCCCACGGCGGGCGTAGACCTATCCGGCGAGACCCGGAAGATGGAAGTAGCTCCGGTGAAACCAGCCCCTCCACCAGCCCCTCCACCGGCCGCGGCAGGGCCCGGCGAATTCACCCGGATGTTCCAAGTGCCCACGGCTCCAGCAAGTACGGTGCCTCCGGTGCAAGCACCACCGGCGCCGCAGGCCGAGATGTCCAGCACCAAGACGATGCAGGTTACGGGTGGCCCGCCAGTGAGCGCTCCGCCAACGGCTGCCTCTACCCCGGGCGAGTTCACCCAGATGTTCCAGGCCCTGCCGAAACAGACGACGCCGTCTGTCGTCGCACCCGTCGCGGCTCCGCCACCCCCTCCACCGGCGCCTCCGTTACCGGCTGCTCCCGCTCCTGGCGAATTCACGCAGATGTTCCGGACCACAGCTCCGTCTCCCGCGCCAACACCCTCCGCCATCACGCCAATTGTGAACCGGGGTAGTGCCCCGCCCGCGCCGGTACCCGCACCGCCCGCCGCGGCCGTGCCTGGCGAATTTACGAATATCTTCAAAACCGGAGCAGTTCCCGCACAGCAACCGCCACCACCGCCGCCAACCGCCGCGCCCGGCGAATTTACAAACATCTTCAAAACCGGAGCGGCTCCCGCACAGCAACCACCGCCGCCGCCCGCCGCTGGACCGGGTGAGTTCACCAGAATCTTTCAGGCTTCCTCTGCCCGTCCCGCCGGCGAAGCACCGCCGGTTCAGCAGCAACCTCCGCCTGCACAGCCGCCCGCCGGCAGCGCACCGGGCGAATTCACAAAATTCTTCCAGACCCCCGTGGAATCTCCGGCGCCGCGCCCGCACCCGGCGCTGAACGATCCCTTCGGAAAATCCGCACCACCTCCCAGCGGCCCGCAACCCGGCGGCCCAGGCGAGTTTACGCAGATGTTTGGCGTGCCCAGCCGCCCCGCCCAAGGCGCAACTCCCGAACCGTACAAACCGACGTATTCTCCATCGTTCGCGCAAACGCCGTCCAGCAGCGCAACCGGGGCATTTTCCACTCCGTCCAGGCCGCAGTCGTCTCCTGCGCAGGGTAATACTCCATCCGGTCCGGGCGAATATACGCAGATGTTCTCCACGCCCTCTCAGCCCAGCGCGCCTGCCCCGCCACCCGCACCGGCCGCTGCCGCGAAGCCAAACTACCTGCCGCTGATCATTGTCTTCGGCGTGCTGTTCGTGATTGCCGTGGGTCTGGTGATCTATTTTCTGATGCACCGCTAGACTACACACTATCCGATGACCCCTATCCGCTTTGGTACGGACGAACAGTTCACCGCGCTGCGGCGCCTGCTTCTCGATGCGGGCTACAACGACGCTGCACTCTGTTCACGGGCGCAGGTGCCCACCATCTTTGAAGTGCTGGAAAGCAAAGTACGCCAAAACCACAAGCCACCGTTAGACGACTTGATCGACGCGCTAATGTGGGTCCTGCTGGAAGGCCGCCCCCTTTCCATGCGCTCCTGGCGGCATCTTGTGCCGGGCGAGCTTTCGAGTTTACTGGAAGACGTAGGGCTGTTGGCCGACCAGGCGGATGAGTACATCTGTCCGCTCGCGCTTTACCCGGTGGAAAATCTGTATGTCGTGTCCGACCGGAATTCCAGCATCGTAGACTCGGTCTACCCTGCATTGGTGGAAAACACCGGGCGCTTTCTCAATATCATTCCGCGGTCGCCCTGCGAAAACTTCCTGGAGGTGTGTGCCGGCACCGGCATCGCGGCGCTGCTGGGGGCGCGTGACTTCGCCGCGCATTCCTATGCGTTCGATATCGCGGAACGATCGGTGGAATTTGCCGAGTTCAATCGCCGCTTGAATGGTCTGCCAAACATGACCAACAGTGCGGGCGATCTTTACGCGCCGGCCGGGACAAAGAAGTTCGACCGCATTGTCGCCCACCCGCCCTATGTCCCCGTGCTGAAGCCGAAGGCCATCTTTCACGACGGTGGCGACGACGGCGAACAGATTGTAAAACGGACCGTCGAAGGCCTGCCGGCTCATCTTGCGCCGGGCGGCGAATTCGCCATGCTGGCCATGGGTTCCGACCGCAAGGACGCCCCGTATGAATTCCGCGTCAGGCAGTGGCTGGGCGAGGCGCAAGCCGAATTCGATATCGCGCTGGTTACCCGAAGAATCATGGATCCCGCAGATTTCGTGGCCCGTTCCGTCATGCAGGGCAAGTCCGATTCCAGCGAGATCGAGCAATGGAACCGGGTGTTCAGCAGCCGCGGTGTCACCGCGCTGGTTTATGGAACTACGTTGATCCGCCGTAAGACAAAGCGCGGTCCTATATTCACCGTCCGCCGCCAAAACAGCGCGCGTACCAATCGTGCGGAGATGGACTGGCTGCTCGATTGGGAAGGCTCGGTGGCCGGCGGAACCGCAGTCTCGGAAGTGCTCGACAGTGCCCTGACCAGCGCGCCGGACGTGGAACTACGGGTGACGAATCGAATGCAGGACGGCGAATGGAATCCCGCTGCCTATCAATTACAAGCCGACTATCCCTTCAGCATGGAAATGGAGCCACAGCCGTGGATGGTCTATTTACTGAGTAAGTGCGACGGAAAGAAGACCGGCCGGGAGCTTTGGCAACAACTGATCGGCGAAGAGGTAATCTTCCCCGGCACGCCGCTGGATCAGTTTGCCGGCGCATTGACGGTGCTGGTTTCCGGGGGATTCCTGCATTTGTAATCGGGAACATTCATGAGCGCGTGTGTTCTAGGGTCTGATGAACAGTTCGCAACGCTAAGGCAGATTCTCTCCGATGCCGGATATGAGGAAGCCGCCATCTGCCTCCGCGCCGGTGTCGGCCGGTTAGACCAGATCATCACCTCTTCCGCGCGCCGCGAACAAACACCGCCGCTCGAAGACACGCTGGATGCGCTGACGTGGCTGTTGCTGGAAGGCCGCGCGCTGCCGCCGGCTGCCCGTGAAGGATTGCTGCCGCCCGGGCTGGCCGCGTTGCTGGCCACGTTTGGCTTGCTGGCGGAATCGGGAGACGAAGTAAGCTGCCCCGTTGCCCTCTATCCCGCCGAGAAGCTATACCTGCTTTCCGACCGCATTAGCGACGCTGCGGATTCCGTCTATCCCGCCATGGAGGGAAACTCGCGGCGCTTTATGGACGTGCTTCCCCGCGACCCCTGCAAGGCGTTCCTGGACTTATGCACCGGCAGCGGCATTGCCGCCCTGGTGGCCGCACGGGATTTCGCCGCCACGGCTTTCGCCTGCGAACTGGGCGGGCGCGCCGCGCAATTCGCCGAGTTCAACCGCCGCCTGAACGGCATCGCGAATCTGAAAGTGGAGCAGGGCAATTTGTACGAACCCTTCTCCGGACGCAAGTTCGACTGCATCGTTTCCCATCCGCCCCACGTGCCGGTGCTACAGCCGAAGAATTTGTTTAGCGATGGCGGCGACGATGGCGAACAGGTGGGCAAACAGATTGTGCAGAACCTTCCGCAATACCTTTCGCCCGGCGGCGAGTTCTGCCTGCTAAGCATGGGCCTCGATACCAAAGAAGCTCCGTTTGAGCAGCGCGCCCGCACCTGGCTGGGAGACGCCCAGGGGGAATTCGATATCGCCCTGGTGGCACGGAAAACGGTAGATCCCGCCGAGTTCATCACTGGCGCCGTCATGCGCGGGTCCACGCCGCTGGAGCACATGCGCCATTGGAAGGAATTGTTTCGCACCCGCGGCGTCACCGCGCTGGTCTATGGTACCTTGCTGATGCGCCGCAAAACCGAACGCCGCGCCCCGTTCACAGTACGCCGGCAAAGCGGCGCGATGACGCATCGCCGCGCTGAAATGGACTGGCTGATGCGCTGGGAACAAGCCGTCGCCAACGGCACCGGCGCAAAAAAAGCGCTCGATTCCCGGCTAACCGCGGCTCCGGGAGCGGCACTCAGCGTACTCAATCAACTGCAGGGCGGCGATTGGGCGCCCGCCGAATACAAACTGCAAGTGGACTATCCGTTCCATGTGGAATGCAAGATCCAGTCATGGATCGCGCAATTGCTGGGCCTGTGCAATGGTGCGAAAACCGGCCGCGAGCAACTGCGCTCGCTGATCGCCTTCGGGCTGGTAGCCCAGGGGACAACGCCAGAGCAGTTCGCCCAGGCGCTGGTGCTGCTAATCTCGGAAGGCTTTCTTCAGTTCGCCTCAGGCAGCAATATAATCAACTCCATTTGAGGCGACGGGAAATCCCCCGGCACATACGCGGCCAGATTGCGCGCGCGCACAATGGCTTCCCACGCCACCCCGGATTGGTTCAGACTGAAATACTGGCTGTTCAACTTCACCGGAATGGAACTGGGCGGCCGCGGAGCGTGCGTCAGCGGCACGCCCGGCAACGCCTGCCGGACCAGGTGCTCAATATGATTTGCAGAGCAGACCTTGATCAGATACGGCGTCTTGCCAATCAATTCGCCTTCGTTCATATCGGAGCTGACCGCCAGGTACATTTTCGTATTCACCAGATACTTGTCGTCGTGAATTGAGGTGGCGTAGATGGAAGGCTGCACCAGTTTCAGCGGCAGTGAGACGAAGTTGCTGGGCACCACAGTCTCCAGCAGGAACCGCAGCTTCTCGTCCAGATCGGTGAAGCATTCAGACAAGCGGTCGTGATTGTACTTGGGCAGATCGCGCGGGTGAATCTGCGACGAGAACGTAGTAAGACTTCCGGCCAAGCTCAGCATCGCCGCAAACAGCTTTTCCGGATGGCCGCGGCGCGTTTCAAACAGATGCTGCATCACCGGAAAATTCAGGTTGATGGTGTATAGCAGCCAGAAATTCGCGATATCGGACGTACCAAATTCCGCCAGGCTTAAATTCTTCTGGCGCCGCGAGCCTGCCAGAAGACTGCTCTTGGCGGCAATGATTTCCACCAGCCGACGTGCAATCGAAATCAGGTAGGTGCTGGCCGAGATGTTGAGCAGCGGCGGAACGAATTTCTGGTCCAATTGAAAAGTTCCCGCCGGAGTTCGCTGCACCTTGGCCACGCGCAGCGCAGACACTCCCTGTTGCGCCTGCTCCCCCACCAGGAAACGGAAATTCTTGCGGCCCACCTGGATCGCCTTCTCCGCCGCGCCCGAGTTCTCGTCGCGCAACATGGCCACCTCGGCCAGATAGCGCGTATCGGCGTCCCGGCGCGCTATCGAGACATTGAGCCCGCGATCCCGATGCTGCGGAATAGCCATGTAGATTTCAATCTCAGTCTGGTCCTGCTCAAAGAATTCGGCGATTTGCGTGGGCGGCGGCGCAGGGTCCGACGCCGGAATATCGAACATCAGGCCGTCGGGAAAAATGCCGGACGCGCTGGCAACGGACAGATATCCGCTGGATAGCGCTTCCTGATCGATGGCCAGCGTTTCGAAGCCCCATGGCTGAAAGCTGAGCGATTCCAATTGAAATTGCAGCGAGTTCTCAATGAAGCGATCCTGCGTCTGCAAGTGTTGCGGACTCAGAAATGTGCCTTTCATCCAGATCACGGGTTGCAGTTGCTTCATGGCACTCAAATTACCACGAATCGCTATTCCACTCTATTAGGGAACAGGAATTGCAGCATCGGCCCCACCCGGTCGCCCCACGCACGTTCGTTATGCCCGGCCCCGTCGGCCTCAAAGTAAGCCAGATCCAAACCGTCCTGCCAGCCCTTGCCAGACAGCGTATCGCGCAACAGCCGCGCGTCTTCCGTGGTGCTTTGCCCCTCCGCCGTTCCAATGTCCAGCCAGATCCGCGGCCTGCATTCCATCGGGCTGGAGGCGACCGTCCGCAGAATCGCGTGGTGATCCCACCAGACCGACGGCGACATGACCGCCAGTTTGCCGAAGACATCCGGATATCGCAGCCCAATAGTGAGCGAAACCAATCCGCCCAGTGAGGAACCGCCGATGCCGGTGTGTTGCGCATCCGGTAACGTGCGGTATTCGGAATCGATGAACGGCTTCAGTTCCTCCACCAGCATGCGGCCGTAGAGATGGGCCTTCCCGCCTTTCCCCACCGAGCGGTCCCTGGACGCAGTGTACTCATCGATTCGCGCAAGGCCCGCATTGTAGATGCCCACCAGGATCAGCGGCTCCACTTCGCCATTGCGAATCAGCATGTCCGCGGTCTCATCGGCGCGCCATTCCTGTCCGCCAAAGGCCGTCGCTGGATCGAACAGGTTCTGCCCGTCCTGCAGGTACAGCACGGCGTAGCGCCGGTGATCTTCAACGTATCCCGGCGGCAGGTGGACAATGATGTCGTGATCCACCTGCAGATACCTGGAATGAAATCCGGTATACCTTTGAAACTGTCCGGTCATGAAGTGTTCACTTTTATCTTAGCGTCTCGCTCAACAGGAAAGGACTAAGTACCGCAAGGAAAAGCACTTAGTACCATCTGGGATTCTTCTCCATGGAAAATGCTCGAGATTTCCTCTATAAATGAATAAGTGAGTAGAAAGCGAGTAACAACCGACGATGTCTACCAGATGGAGGACTTCGAGTATCGCGATCTGATGCGCGAAGAACTGGTCCGCGCGCGCCAGAATCAGGGCAAGCGATCCAGCGTGGCCGGCTCGGTGTTGATCAGCATGGTCTTGCTGATGGCGGGAGCGGCAGTCATCATGCACCACTTGGGCTTGATCGAGCTGCCGAAATAATCGCCGCTTAGGAAAGCAATCCCGCCGTAAAACCCAATAAATCCTGCTTCCGCTTCGCTATTTCCATCATTTTTCCCGGATCTTCCGCCAGATAGCAGAGCTGCAAAACGGTAGGGCACGCCAGTTGATTTTGATCGGCGTCCGCCAGATACTTCACCGAGATTTCCACCGCCTGCTTGTAGCGTTTGAGACGGCCCAGAAGCACAATCAGAATCTGCGCCGGACCGGTGCCGATCTCCTCCGGGTCACTGGCGTCCACTTTTTTGACGAAGTGCGCGATGCCGGCGTCCACGTCTTCCCCCAATAACGTTTTCAGAAAAATGGCGTGGTCCGCGTAGATGTCGTCAAAAGGAGGATCGCCGCGATAGTGAAACATAGGTGACAGTTTCGCGCCATACGCGCAGAGGTCAATCGCCTTTCGCAGCATCGCCGGATCGGTCAGTTCCGTGCTGAAACCCAGAATGGAGACAAGGTGCGAAGTGTCCACGTAGTAATTCATTCCCTCAAACAGCCAGTCGCGCCCGGCAATCAATTCCGGGATGGACTGGCTTTCCGGGGCGGCGCCTTCCGCTTCTGTAATGCTTCGGGCCAGACTCGCGGTCAGGTCCGTATATAGTTTGGTGATCAGCAGGTGCAGGCAATCCTCGCGGCCCTGGGTGCCAGGGTACTGCCCAAAAACGGTGATGGCGCGGCAGATGCCGTGGCCTGCCATCACCAATTCAAACCCCTTACGGGGGTGTACGCGTTCATGCAGGGCAATTTCCAGCACCGCGTCGTTCACATCGTCCGTAGTCAGGCGGTCAATGGCGTTATAGACAGGCTGCAGATCCCCAATCGCGCGCAGGTAGGAATAGCCCCGGGGAATGTCGCCATCGCCCAGAAATAGATTGCCAGTTTCACGGGCAGCTTCAATGAACTCTTTCTCATAGGCGGGCCGCTTGTCTTCCGGAATATCGTCCAACGATCCCATCTGCAGCAACGGAAGCCCCAGTTCGCGACGTTTCCGCATCAAGCGCGTCTCAAAAAGCGCGGCATAGTTCTTCTCGCCGCGAAACTTGTCACTCAGGAATTGCAGCGCTTGTTCGGCGCCTCCCGTTTGCAGCGCTTGTTCGGCGCGGTCGAAATCGTCTTCAGGCATTCAGCACTAGGTATAATACATTTTCAAGCATCCCCGTGAACTTATTGCTTCCAGACACCAGCGGCAACGCCTCGGAAGTCCGGCTGCAGCTCGAACGAATCCTTTCCAGCAAAGGTTTCGCGAATGCGGAGCGGATCAGCCGGTTTCTGCGTTTCACCGTGGAATACACGCTGGAGAACCGCGCCGCTGAACTGAAAGAATACGTCATCGGCGTGGAGGTGTTTGACCGGAGAGGCAAGTACGATCCGCGGTTGGACCCGGTGGTGCGCGTGGAGGCACGGCGGCTGCGGTCGAAACTGGCGGGCTACTATGAGGACGAGGGCAAGGATGACGCCCTGCGCATCGATTTCCCAAAAGGCGCCTACGTTCCGGTATTCCGAAACAGCGCGGAGGGGACTGAGGCTGCGGCTGTATCGCAAAAGTGGTCCACCATCGCCGTCTTGCCGTTCGCCAATCTCAGCGCCAGCTGTGAGAATGATTATTTCAGCGATGGGCTGACACAGGAGCTGATTCACCTGCTCACCAAGGTGGACGGGCTGCGCGTGGTGGCGTGGAATTCCTCGTCTCAGTTGAAGGGGATGACGCCGGACCCATACAGCGTGGGGCAGCAGTTGAAGGTGGGCTCCGTTCTTACCGGAAGCATCCGCGGTGCGAACGACAAGCTCCGCATCACCGCGCAGTTGGTGAATACCGCCGATGGCCATTATCTCTGGTCTGAGACGTTTGATCGCGAGATGAAAGATGTGTTCGCGATTCAAGAAGAAATCTCATTGGCCATTGTGAAGACGCTGAGCGATAAGCTGACCTGCCGCGCGCCGGCGATGAAAAGCAGCGCCCGTAATCTGGAAGCCTATAACCTCTACCTCAAGGGCAGATTTCATTGGAACAAACGGACCCATGTGGGCTTGCAGGGCAGCATTCAATATTTCGCCGAAGCCATCGCCGTGGACCGCGATTTTGCCATGGCCTATTCCGGGCTTGCGGATTCTTATTCGCTGCTGGCCGACTATGGATTGATGCATCCGTCCGACGCTATGCCCAAAGCGAAGGCGGCGGCGGAAAGGGCGCTTGAGCTGGATCCGATGATGGGCGAAGCAGAGACCTCCCTCGGCTTGATTCGCGCCATCTACGAATGGAAATGGGACGAAGCGGAAGCGCACTACCGCCGCGCCATCGCACTGAATCCCGGTTATTCCACCGGCCACCATTGGTTCGCCATTGACCACCTGTGCATGCTGGGCCGGTTCGCCGAGGCACAGGTGGAAATTGACATTGCCTGCGAATTGGACCCTCTCTCCCCCATCATCCGGGAGGGTTTTGGATTCCTGGCGATGCTTACCGGGCGCTATGACGAAGCCATTGACCATTACCGGGAAGTGTTGGAACTGGATCCCCATTTCTACAAGGGATACACTTCCATGGGCCGCGCCTACATCCAGAAAGGCATGTATGAAGAAGCAATCGCCCATTTGCGGAAAGGCCGGGAACTGGCCGGGGACATCCCCAACATTCTGGGCGCGCTTGGCCAAGCCTTCGGACTGAGCGGGCAAGCCGGCGAGGCACGCCGAATCCTCGGCGAATTGACGCAGCTTTCCACCTCCCGTCATGTCCCTTGCACCAGCCTGGCATTGGTGCATCTGGGCCTCGGGGAGAAGGAGCGGGCGCTTGAGATTCTGGAGGAGGGATGCAGGCAGCGTGAAATCGTCTTGCAGCCGCTGAAAGTTCATCCCGCCTTCGATGAGTTGCGCGGCGAGCCCAGGTTCACCGCCATCCTGCAGCGAATGAGGTTGCTGCCTGCCTAATCGCGACGGGTGATCACAACTTCACTCTACGCAGCCGCAAAGCGTTGCCGATGACCGAGACGGAACTCAGGCTCATGGCGGCGCCGGCAATAATCGGGCTGAGCAGCAAGCCGAAAATCGGATAAAGCACCCCGGCCGCCACCGGAATACCAAGCGCGTTGTAGAGGAATGCGAAGAACAGGTTCTGCCGGATGTTCCCCATGGTGGCTCGACTCAGCCGAATCGCTTTCGCAATACCGCGCAGGTCGCCTTTCACCAGCGTAATGCCGGCGCTTTGCATAGCCACGTCGGTGCCGGTCCCCATGGCGATTCCTATTTCAGCTTCGCTCAGGGCGGGTGCGTCGTTGATGCCGTCGCCTGCCATCGCGACATGCTTACCTTCCGCGCGAAGCTTCTTAACCTGATCCACTTTTCCGGCGGGTTCAATCTGCGCTTCCACTCCGTCAAGCCCCAGTTGGCCGGCCACGGCGGCGGCGGTACGGCGGTTGTCGCCGGTGAGCATCACGATCTTCAACCCAAGCGCGTGGAGATCGCGGATCGCTTCGTTGGTAGTGGATTTAATCGGATCGGCGACCGCGAGAATTCCACTTGGCTTACCATCGATGGCGACAAACATCGCGGTCTTGCCCTCTTCTTGCAGCTTGATGGCCGACGCCTCAAGCGCCTCCAAACCGGTGATCTTTTCATTTCTCAGAAAATCCGGTTTACCTATCAGCACTGTATGGCCGGAGAAGTTACCAGCCACGCCGCCCGCGGTAACCGAACGAAAATCTTTCACCGACTCAAGCACGATCCCTTGCTCCTTGGCGCCCTGCACAATTGCGGCGGCAAGCGGGTGCTCACTGTTCTGCTCCAGTGATGCGGCAAGACGCAGAAACTCCTTTGCGTCCAACCCGGCGGTAGGCAGGATATCCACCAGTTTGGGTTTACCCTCGGTGAGGGTACCCGTCTTGTCCACAACAAGCGTGGTGACTTTCTCCAGCCGTTCAAACGCTTCGGCATTCTTCACCAGCACGCCTTCCTGCGCTCCACGCCCCACGCCAACCATGATGGACATGGGCGTCGCAAGGCCAAGCGCACAAGGACAGGCAATGATCAGAACTGCAACTGCATTAACAATTGCGTGCGCAAGCTTTGGCTCTGGCCCAAGCCACATCCACATCGCGAAGGTGAGCACCGAAACAGCCAGCACCACCGGCACGAAGATGCCCGCCACTTTATCGGCGAGACCTTGAATCGGTGCGCGGCTACGCTGGGCTTCGGCAACCATATTCACGATCTGCCCCAACAACGTGTCGCTGCCAACCCGGTCGGCGCGCATGACAAAACTGCCGGCGCCGTTGACCGTGCCGCCCGTCACTTTGTCTCCGGTGACCTTTTCCACCGGGAGCGGTTCACCGGTAATCATCGACTCTTCCACACTGGAGTGACCTTCCACCACCACGCCATCGACGGGCACCCTGTCCCCTGGAACCACACGTAGCCAGTCGCCAACCTTCACCTGGTCCAATGGGACCTCATGATCGCCTCCTGGTGCAATTTGTCGCGCCGTAGGCGGCGCAAGGTTCAGCAAAGCCTTGATAGCGCTGCCGGTGCGGCTGCGGGCGCCAAGCTCCAGCACCTGGCCAAGCAGCACAAGCACAACGATTACCGCCGCGGCCTCAAAGTAGATGGCCACCTTGCCTTCGTGTTGCATCGTGTGGGGAAAAAGGCCTGGCATCAACATCGCAATAGCGCTAAAGCCAAATGCGGCCCCAACGCCGATGGCGATCAGTGTGAACATGTTCAGTTGGCGCGTGACGATGGAGCGCCAGCCACGCTCGAAAAACGGCCAGCCCGCCCACCAGACTACGGGTGTAGCCAGCGCGAATTGCACCCAGCGCGAGGCGTCCCCATCCACCCAAGGCTGGGTTGCCAACGCCGGGATCAAATGGCCCATCGCCAGAATAAACACCGGCACCGTAAGCGCGGCGCCAACCCGGAAGCGCAAAGTCATGTCACGCAACTCGGCGTTGTCTTCTTCATGCGTGCCCGCTGTTGCCGTCTTCAGCTCCAACGTCATGCCACATTTCGGGCAGCTGCCGGGGTGGTCCTGTTGCACCTCTGGGTGCATTGGGCACGTGTAGATGGGCCCGCCTGCCGAGGATTCGCCCTTTGACGCTTGGCCCTTGCGGGAAGAGTCAACAGCACTATCGGCGTCATTTGATTGGTGTAGCGGTGTCCCGACCATAAGCCAAACCTCCATGCGTAAGGATGAAAAAGAACCGGCCGATTGCGGGCGTTCAGTGCCAGCCAATCAGCCTGACGCTGCCTCCGTCATGATCTTAACGATTGTGTCCTCAACTTCCCGCGCCACCCCTTCCAGCTGCGGCACGTTGAACATCCCCAGAAGAACGGTTGGCTTCAAAGTAGCCAGAACGGTCTTACCGCCTTCTTCGTAAATGGAGATACTGCATGGCAGTGCAGTAGAGAGGCTCATGTTTTTGTCGAGAACCGTCTTCGCTTGTTGTGGTTGACAGACCTCGAAGATCAGACATTCGCGTGCAAACTCCACACCCTTTTTCGCCATGGTTTCCTTAAGGTTGTGAACCTGCATGACGCCAAAGTGATTGGCCTGAACGGCGGTCTGCAAGGCAGCCGCGGCTTCGTTCACGGTTTTTTCCGTCGATATTTTAAACAGCACGGGTCTCCACTCCTACTCAGATACCACTTCACTTAAGAGGCAGGCGCTCAACCCACGATTATTTAGTAGAGAGTTTGTTAATCATGACTACCAGCAGGACCACCACCAGTAGGCCAATCACCGTCCAGAGCCACATGCCTCCGCCCATCCATCCATCGTGATTCATCATAAAACCCCCTTTGATTGCGCTACGCCAGCCCGATCGTATTCAATCCGGACCTTAGTGGTTATCGTGGGCACTCGCCGGCTTATCGTCCATGCCCTTCATCATCGGGCACCGCGACATAGATTCCTTGCCCATTTGCATGTGCTGCATCATGTGCTGCATCATCTCCTCTTCCATCTTCGCCTTGCGCGCATCCATGGTGATCCGTTGCTCCACCATGTGCGTGACGACGGCGGCCAGCAGGTCTGTCTTCTGGTCCACCGGCGCAGCGTTCATCTTGGCGAGCTGTTCGGTGAGTTGACCGTCTTGAGCAGCGCTGTCTTCCTTCATGCCCTGCTTCTTCTCCTTCATTTCCTGGCAGTGCTTCATCATTTTGCTTTCCCCCTTCGGGCTTTGAGCCTCGACCGGGGATACCCAAAATGGCAGCAGAAGTGCGATTGTTATTGCACTCGTTTTTGTGATCTGAAAGAGACGCATACCCTTCCCCGGGCATGTGGAGGCCCAAACAGCAATTGAAGGAAACAACCGGCACGCCGAGCACGATTGAAAAGAACTGCGGCTGAATCGGTCAAAATTTCCTGGGTAGCAGTAGATTCGCCGCTTCTGTACGGCGCCCCTGCGCGCGATAGACCTGTGCAAGATTCCCGCGCACCTTGGCCGTGAAAGGATGGTTCGGCCCCAAGGAACGTTCAAGCACCCCCAGCGCCCGCTGGTAGAGCAAGGTTGCCCCGCCGTCTCGTCCGCGCTCATGAAAGAAATCCGCCAGGTTCGTTAACTCCTTAGCGAAATCCGGATGGTCCGCACCCAGCCGTCTTTCCAGAATTTGCAGCGACCGGCGGTAGAGCGGCTCCGCGTCCGCATAGTTCCCTTGGAAGCGCAAAGTCTGCGCCAGATTGTTCAATCCCACGGCAAGATTTGGCTGCTCCGGCACAGCCGCACTCTCCCAGATGGCAATGGCACGCCGCACCAGCGGCTCCGCCTGCGCAAAGCGGCGCTGCGAAATGTGGATCTGCGCCATGTCATTCAACACGCCGGCCAGACGCGGGTGCGGCGCGCCCGGAACAGATTCCGCCAGAGCAGCGGCACGCCCGAATAGCGTGAGCGCTTCGTCCGGTTGGCCCAGATCCGCATAGGCGGACCCGAGCGTTACCAGCCGGTCCACCAGATCCGAATGCCCCTCCGGAGTGAGTGCAACCGATTTGCGGGAAAGCCGGAGGGCATCGTCCAAACGCCCCTGCGCCCGATAAAGTTGAGCCAGATTGTTCAGAACATTTACGGATTGAATAGAATCCTTCCCGAACAAGCTCGTTTGTATTTGGAGCGCCTCAAGATACTGCGCCTCCGATTCGGCGTATTTCCCCGTCGCGCGGTACAGGGCGCCCAGGTTGTTGAGCCCCGCGGCAAGGCTGGCGCCGCCCTGCTCGCGCCAGATCGCGATCGCCTTCGTGTAGGATCCTTCGGCTTCGCGATAGCGGCCGCCTTGGAATTGATTGACCCCGCGATTGTTCAGCGCTTCCGCCTCCGGGACTGCTGCCTGCAAAGCGAAGGCGGAGAGCAACAAAAGTGCTGATAAATGTTTCACCGTGCGTTCTCCTTTCGTTAACAGAATGAAGGGAAAACCCGTGAAAGAAGAGTAGGTAGACGTTATCTTACGGTAGCTTCCTTACGGTAAGAAGTCAGGCGCCGGTGAAGATCAGATCCACGCGCCTGCTCACTTCGGTGAGATAAGGCAGATCGCCGCCGGGCAGTTCCACAGTGGCGGTGCCGCGATAACCCACCTCGTTCAGCGCGTTATAGATTTCCTTCCAGTTGATGTCGCCCTCGCGCAGCGCCGTCCATTGTGTTTGTCCCTGCTTGAACTGAAAATCTTTCAGGTGCAGCTTCACAATGCGCTTGCCCAGCGTGCGGATCCAATCCTGCGGATAGCCGTAGAGAACAACATTGCCGACATCGAAATAAGCCTTCAAATAGGGGCTCTGGAATTCATCCACATAGCGCGCAAATTCCACCGGACTCAGCAGGAATTTGTTCCAGACCTCTTCCACCGCGATGATCACGTTCAGCTTTTCCGCCAAAGGCAGCATCCGGCGAATGTGAATCTGCGATCGCTTGTACGCCTCGGCGTAACTGGTCTCCGGATTGACCACCGCCGGAACCAGCAGCACCGTATCCGCCCCCCAGAGGTGTGCGTTCCGCAGGCTGGTCTCCATACCCGAAACACACTTGGCCACAACCGCCGGATCAGACGAGGAGAGTGGATACTTCCAATGATCGCTATTCATCACCGAGTGAATGCGGATTTTCGCGCCTTCCGCCGCCTTGCGGATCTCCTCGGCGATCTTCTCGTCCGGTTCGGTGCCGCATTCCGCCTCTTCAAAGCCGGCATCATGGGCAACTTTGAACCGGTCGGCGTAGCTCATCGTCTTCGGCAGCATGCTTAGCAGGACGGCCTTCTTGATGGGCAGACGTGCGGAAGCCTGCGATTGCGAAGCGGCGGCCAGGGCAGCGGCGGTACCCGTAAGCGTTGAGGAGAAGAAGTTGCGGCGAGTCATGGAATTCTCTCTTACTATAATCCGGTTATGGAAAACCATGCATATGCGCTGCAATCGCGCCGCGATGTCTACCGCAGCCGCTGGCTCTATCTACGCGAGGACCAGGTGGTCCGTCCCGATGGCGGCGCGGCGACTTTCGGTGTGATTGAGATGAGCGCCGGATCGTCGGTCCTTGCGGTAAATCACCGGCGCGAAGTGTACCTGGTCAAGGAGTACAAGTACGGTGTCGAGCGCTTTTCCACCGAAGTAGTAAGTGGCGCGATCGAGGCAGGCGAAAGTCCGCTGGAGGCCGCCAAGCGTGAGTTGCGCGAAGAAGCGGGACTCTCTGCACGGAAGTGGATTGATCTGGGAGTGATCGATCCATTCACCAGCGTAGTGCGGTCGCCGAACTACATTTTCCTGGCACTCGATGTGGAGGCCGGAGAGTCGAATCCGGATGACGGCGAGGTGCTGGAGTGCCTGCGTGTCCCATTTGCGGAAGCCGTCGAGATGGTGATGCGCAGCGAGATTACGCACGGTGCAAGCTGCGTGGCGATACTGAAGGCCGCGCGGTATTTTCGAGTGTAATCGTCGTGACTTCCCCTTGCCTTTTGCCGTGTCCAGTCCAAGTCAGAAGACTGTACCGGCGCTTTCCGAGAAGAGGGCCCTTCGAGCGCTACTCTCCGCATGTATGCGCATAGGGCGTTTTGCGTCAACTGACGGGAAGCGCGGTGCGGCATTCTCCGAGTGGCCGGCAATCCGCCCGCTGGTCCCGGTAAACACTAGGGCGCTACTCGGGAGCAATGGTCTGATCCTAGAGGCGCTCCGGCCACTCGGTGGAGAAGTAGCGTTCGGGTGTCGGCGTGGTCACGTGGCGAAAGTCGCGCCCTGCCTGCGGCGACTCAGTGAGTGGCGGGTAACCCGATGACGATGAGCACCGCGTAGTCCTGCTTGCGGCAGCCGTTCACGACGGGCATGGCTGCCCCTGGATTCACCGGGAAACCCGTGGTCCGAACGTTCGCGGGCGAGCACGAGTTGTTAGCCGTCGCCGGCGTGTAGCGTCCGGCGCGGCATCCGAGATGGGTGACATCGTAGACGGTCGCGCCGCCGGCGAGTTCCCACCGCTGATTGCCGTCCTTGTCCTTAGGCTGAATTGTCAGCACGGCCGTCGCCTCGCGGTCGCCCGTGACGAGGTATTTCCCAGGAGGCAGCGGAAATGCCGGCTTCTCCATGATCAAGCCGTGTTCCTCCAGCCACCAGTCCGCAGCGTCGAATTTCCACTGTGACGGCGTCACGCCGCCGGCCGCCTTCAATTGATCGTAGCGGTCCAGCCTGTAACCGCGCGGGCCCGGGTCCTGGCTCCAGAGGCCCCATGATTGCGCGCCGTTGCCGGAGGTGGCCTTGGGGTCTCCCAGCGCCGCGATGTACTGCGGCTCGATGCGCCTGAACTTCGAAAGGTCTACGTCTGACGCGTGAACCGGCGGCTGCAAGCCGGCCGCCAACAGGAGGACTCCCATGGACAGGAGCCGGCGGCTCACGGACGGCACAAGATGGCGGACATTCATGCGATTGCTCCGGTTGGACGACCTGATGCCATCCTACACCAACGCGCGCCCCGGAGCTTGCCTCCTCGTCATGGATCTCGACCTCGGCACGGCCTCGGGACTCCTCGCCTCACGGTGCCGCACCTCGCCGAGGTAGCGCGCTTGGTATCCGGTGTCATCGCTTGCGAAGACAACCTGCGTTGCCGGAAACGGACTGGTTGCTTCCGCTCGCCTGCCGGCTGAATCGCTACCGATATACACTCTTAACGCCACAGGACGCCACTCTATGTACTGTCCGGCAAATATCTGGACACAAGAAGCAGCTTGCTCACGCGCGCGGCTCGGTCTCGAACAGTAGGTTCCGAGCCGCGACTGTAACGGAGCGGTTGGGAATTCGTCCACCCCATCCGCGGACACTCCACTCGCGGTCGCGCGAGAAAGTGCTCCCCAGCGACGCACCGCAAAAGGACAAAAGTGTGTTTCGTACGTACTTACATCAGGGCGAAATTGGCCCGGAACCGGGGGTAATCATGAAAACTCGTCGATCATTCTTGCAAAGCGCCGCGGCGATTGGAGCGGTCGCGGCGTGGGGAAAGCCGGCAAGACCTCCAGCCGTGAAATGGAGGGAGCGCCGCGACCTGTTTCCGGAAGGCGTCGCTTCCGGCGATCCCGATGACAAGAGCGTGATCCTCTGGACACGGGCGGGCGATACGAGCGTGGGCAAGCTGTTTGTGGAGGTCGCGGAAGACGAGGACTTCCGCAAGATCGTGACAACAGCCACTGCTCCCGTGTCGCAGGCTGCCGATGGAACTTGCCGCGTGCTGGCCGGTGGATTGAAGCCTGCCCATGTGTATTGGTTTCGCTTCATGGCGCCCGACGGCTCCGGCAGTCGCATAGGCCGCACCATCACCGCACCCGCGCCCAATGACCCACGCCCAGTCCGCTTCGCGTTTGTGAGTTGCCAAAACGCCAACCAGGGCGCGCAGAATGCGTACCGGCGGATGATCCACGAGGACGAGCGCGCGACGGAATCGGAGCGGCTCGGTTTCGTGCTGCACCTGGGCGACTTCATCTACGAAATGGTCTGGTATCCGGAAGATCGTCCGGCCTATTACGATCGGCGGATTCGCGAGGTGGTGCGCTATCCACACGGCGAGAAGATACGTGATTTCCACGTTCCCACCACGCTGGAGGATTATCGCGCTGTCTACAAAGGCTATCTGCACGACCCGGATCTTCAGGATGCGCGGGCGCGCTGGCCGTTCGTGCCGATGTGGGATAACCACGAATTCAGTTGGCAGGGCTGGCAGGGCATTCAGAAGTTCTTCGGAAAAGATCGTCCGGCGCAAACCCTGAAAGTGGCGGCGAACCAGGCGTTCTTCGAATTCCAACCTGCGCGGATGGCGCAACCGCAATCGAAATCCCTGGAGACCTTCGATCCCCCGCGTGTCGCCGATGCGCCAGTGACCCGTTTCGATAAGGACGGGCTGGGCCAGGAACCGAACAACCTCACGGCGATCAACAGCCTCCGCGGTTATCGCGCGCTCCGCTGGGGCCGTCACGTCGAGTTGATCATCACCGATCAACGAAGTTACCGTTCCCAGGACCCGCTCTCAATGGACGAATCGGACCCGCTAGACAGCCCCGACTTTCCGGGACTGGTGCCGGAAGAGGCGGTGGAAAAGATGGATGCGGGCCACATCATTGCAGATTTCAAAACGGAGCGTCCGCCGCAGACAATTCTGGGCGCCAAACAGAAAGCCTGGTTTCTGGAGCGCCTGCGAGCATCGCAGGCCACTTGGAAAATTTGGGGAAATACGGTGGCGACCCTTCCGATGCGCGTGGATCCGCAAAACTTGCCCGAAGGAATCACGAAGCCCTGGCACGGCGAGGGATTTGCGGTCATGCCCAGCGGTGACTTTAGTAGCGCCTATCACGAGCGCGGAGAAATCTACGATTTCATTTCGACGCACGGGATCACGGGGTTCGCTTCTGTTTCAGGCGATCGCCACAGCTTCTGGGCGGGGCTGGCTGCGGCGACCCTGCCGCCGAAGCCGTTCCAGCCGGTCGGGCTCGCCTTCGTCACCGGATCGATCTCGGCTCCCGGAACCATGGAAGCTCAGGAACACAATTTCCCGAAAACCCACGCACTGCGCCCATTGTATGTTCCCGGGATCAACATGTTGGTGAAACATGGAGTGCGATCCTGCCTGGAATATGCACGAAGCGGCGATGCCGCCAAGGCGCGCGAGTTCTCCAATCCCGATCTGGCGCCGCATGTTGCGTTCGTCGATATGGGTGGCCACGGATACGCAGTTGTTCGGGCGGCGCAGGATGCACTGGAGACAGAATTCGTCTGTATCCCGCGGCCGCTCGAGCGAAGCGATCGCGTCGATGGCGGCCCGCTGAATTATCGGGTCAGAGCGCACGCCAGACTGTGGGGCAAGGGCGAGCATCCGGCGCTAAAGGTGGACGTGCTCAACGGCGATCCGAAGTTATCGCTTTGACCAGACCTTGGAATGCTACCGTTGCCGGCGCGGGCGCCACGCCCGGCAAGAGCAGGTCCGGACCCAAGAAGACATCGCCAAAACGCATCATGATACCGCCGTGCAGACTCTTCACGACCTCAATGGCGCACTGGCTTCCTACCGGAAAGAATATCGGAAGTTTCCCCTCCAACTCGACTATCTGGATTTTGGGAAAGACGGCGCACTGGTTCAATTCCCCCTACCGACCACGTGGGAATTGAACAACGCGCCATAAATCGCAGGGAACCTTTATTGCCCCAACTCATGACAAGCCGTACACCCCACCGCCGCCTTCTTCGCCCGATGGCACTCAATGCATGCCTTCATATTCGGCGGATGCTCCAACTCCAGTACCTCGCGCGCAACCACATCCCCGTGGCAAGACCGGCATTCCACCTTCGCCGTCCCATGCCGCGCATGGCTGAAGAACACGAAGTCCGGCAGCTTATGCAACTGCTGCGACGGAATATGATCCAGCACCTCGCCCGCTAGGCCGGCCCGCCCATCGCCATCGCGCTTATGGCACACCAGACACGTCTCTGCCTTCGGAAAACCGGCCCGCTCGGCCTTCATCGCATCCGCGTGGCACATCGTGCAAGCCAGCTTCAACGTCTCATGCCGCTTGTGGCTGAAGGGCTCCGCGCGCAACGTCAAGGCAGCCAGTAAGCAACCAGCGAATCCGAGTAAGTAGCGTTGTATTTGTTCCCTCCCCCGGCCGCAATCACCACAAACTGCTTGCCGGACTTCTTACCAACATACGTCAGCGGCGTGGCATGGCCGCTTGCCGGAAGCCGTGTGGTCCACAACTCTTTACCCGTCGCTTTATCGAACGCGCGAAACCGGCTATCATTCGTCGCCCCAATAAACACCAGCCCGCCCGCGGTCACAATAGAACCGCCCATATTCGGCGCACCCGTCGGCGGCACGCCTTTCGCAATCAACTCATCCACCACGCCCAATACGGACTGCCAGCGGAACACTCCCTTGTCCAAGTCGATCGCGGTCAGATTTCCCCACGGTGGCTTCTGGCAGGGATTCATCTTCTGATCCCAAAATCGCGAGTTCGGCGTGCCCGAACCCTGTGCCCGATACGGAATCTCCGCACCCTCCGGCCGCTTCGCCATCCGGTACAGCATCCCTACGTCCATGGAATTCACATACAGCGTGTGCGTCTCCGGATCGAACGATCCGCCACCCCAATTCGCGCCCCCGTTCGTGCCCGGAAATAACACCGTCGGCTTCAATCCAATGGGGGTGAACAAGGTGCCAAACGCCGCCCCCTCAATCAGCTTGGCGCAATACGCGCGCGATTCCGGCGTCACGTCCGTCAACTCTTCCGCCGTCATAGACTGCCGCTCGTAAGGCGGCGGCTTCAAGGGAAACGGCTGACTCGTCGCAGCCTGTTCGCCCGGCACTTCGCTCGCGGGCACACTGCGCTCTTCAATGTCGAATAGCGGCTTGCCGGTCTGGCGGTCGAACAGGAACGTAAACCCGGTCTTAGTCACCTGCGCCACCGCGGCCACCGGCTTTCCACCGCGAGTCACCGTTACCAGGCTCGGCTGCGCCGGCAAATCGTAGTCCCAAATATTGTGGTGCACCGTTTGAAAATGCCAGATCCGCTTACCGGTTGCCGCCTCCAGCGCAACTAGGGAATCGCCATACAGCCCAGCGCCTTTCCGGTCCCCTCCGTAGTAGTCGTAGGCAGGCGAAGTCAGCGGCAGAAACACCATGCCCCGCGCTTCATCCACACTCAGAATCGACCACGCATTCACCGCCGCCCGATCCACCGTCGCTCCCTTCTCCCAAGTCTCAAACCCGGGCTCCCCTTCCAGCGGAACAGTGTGGAAACGCCACACCAGCTTACCCGTGGCTACATCGAACGCCCGCACATCGCCGTTTGGACCATGCGGCTCCCCGTCCGCCGTCAGCGATCCACAGATCACCAGATTCTTATAAATCGCCGGCGGCGAAGTCATGCCGTAAGCGCGCCGCGGGAACTTGGCCGCAGCGCCTTCCCGCAAATCAACGGCGCCATTGGTTCCAAACTCCGCGTCCGGTTTTCCCGTAGCCGCGTCAATTGAAAGCAGCCTGCCGTCCAGCGTGCCGTAGACGATGCGCTTCCGCCGTCCGTCGGTCCAGTAGGCAGCCCCTCGATTAATGTACAAGTTGTAAATCTGCTCTTGATTCAAGTGCGGATCGTACGCCCACAACTGCTTGCCCGTATCGGCATCCAACGCGATCAGCCGGTTGAACGGCGTGGTCAGATACAGCACGCCATCCACCATCAGCGGCGTCGCTTCAAAGGCGCTCTTGGTGGGCAAAGAAGTCCCATCGCTCACATCGCCCGTATGAAATGTCCAGGCCACTTTCAGCTGGCTAACATTCGCCCGATTGATCTGTTTCAGCGCGGAATATTTCATCCCGCCGGCATCGCCGCCATAGGAATGCCACTCCTGCGCCACCAGCGCGGAACAACACAGCAACCAACCTGCAGTCTTCAGCATTCTTCTTAGAAAACGACCTTCATGCCCAGTTGCAGTTGGCGCGGCGAATTCCCCAAACTGGTTACTCGCCCGAAATTGTTACTGGTGAGCCCGCCATCCGGACCGCCCCAGCGCACGCGATTCAGCAAATTAAACGCCTCTCCCCGGAAATCGAGCCGCACCAGTTCCCCAAACCGGAACGTGCGCGCAACCGACAGATTCTCACTCAGATTCCACGGCGACCTCATGCTGGGATTGCGAACCGGCGCAGTGCCAAGGCTCGACTTCGAAACCCAAACAACCGTCTCGTTACCGGGCCGCACGTCCGTCGGTGTCTTGTTAAACTTCGTCACATCCCACCACAGATCTTTGTTCGGATCGAACTTCTCGCCGGCGTAGCTGGTGTTCTTCCATCCTTCCAGACTGTTCACCGAAACACGGTTGCCGCCGAAAAACTCGAATCCGTAGCCGGGACTCACGCTCATCGGCGTTCCCGAAGCGTACTGGTGAATGCCTGCGACGCGCCAGCCCCCCAGTACCTGGCCCGCAACGCCGCTGCTGAGGAACGCTTTCCCCTTGCCGAAAGGAAGCTCATAGCTATAACTGAACTTCAGGTTATGCGGCTGATCGTTGATGGCCACCGTCTTGTCCAACGCACGATTGTACTGCGTCATGGTAGAGCCGCTGCTCGCGTTCGCGGTGTCGGCGTTCGTAAAGATCTTTGAATACACGTAACTGTTCAAGAACGTGAGCCCGGACGAATAGCGCTTCTCCCATTTCAAGACGAAGGCATGATAGGTGGAAGATCCGCTGCGATCGCCGCCGTCACCGCCCGTGTTGATGTTATTGAACTGCGGGTACGGGCGAAGAGCCTGTTTCACCGTGCCGCGGAAATTCGGGTACGGCATCCCGATGCCGGCACTGCGGGCCGCGGCCGACGTGATATCGGAGTTGAACAGAGTTCGGGCCGCATCCACACCGCCCAGTTTCTGCGACCAACCGAAAAAGATTGCCGGATCGATCTGATTGATGGAAACCGCGCTGGTCGCCAGGTGACGGCCCAACTGCGCGTTATAGGCCGCTTCAATCACCATGTCCCCCGGAAGAGCGCGCTGAATACCGATGCTCCAGTTGTAGAATTCCGGCAGACGGCCCGCGTCGTAGGACTGCCAGTAGTTGGCATCGTTCGAAGCGGGATTGGCCGCATTCTGGCCTTCCCTCCGCAGAAACGGCGGCGCCGGCCAGGCGGGATAACCTTCATCCAGCAGGAAGGCCGGGGACAAATTACCGTTCGAAGAATTAAACGGATAGCTGCCGATGAACCCCTGGAAGTGCGAACTGCCGCCGGTGTTCTTCATGGATCCGAACGTGCGTGCGCCGCTGGCGCGCACAACCGTCTTGTCATTGAAGGTGTAGGCAAGCCCCAGCCGCGGGCTGAAGCCGTAGGGCCAGCCGTCGTACAGCGTTTTCGTGCCGGTGCGCCCTTCTCCCGTGCCGGCGTATTCAATTCCGCCAAGCCGGCCGCCGGCATACGCATTGGCCAGCGTTGGATTGAAATTCGAGTACCCGTCCGGGAAGTAACCTTCATGCGTCGGCGGAGTGTACTCCCAGCGAATACCGTAGCTGATGCTCAGTTTGCGATTCACGCGATAGTCGTCCTGCGCATAAAGCGAATAGTATTTCCACTGATCGGAGACCACCCGCTTCGTCTCCAGGCTTGCCGAACTGACTTGCCCCAACAGAAACGAAGCGAATCCATTGCCGGAAGTGTTCGTAGTGTCGAGAGGCGCGCTGGTGGATGTCCGTCCGAAGTTCAGCGAGCCGCTGGCGGAATGCGATCCGTAGCCGTTGTAGTGATCTTCCTGGAACTGGCCGCCGAACTTTAAAGTATGCGCACCCTTCACCCAGTTCAGATCGTTGGTAAAAGCCGCCGTCTTGTTGAAGGAACCTCCATACTCGGCGCGCCCCCAAGTGGAGTACCCGTCGAAGCCGAATTGCGGAAAGAGCAGATCGGGCAGCGCGGTATTCTTCAGTCCCAGCTTGGGAGCCCAGCCCTTGTTGTAGGACGGATCCCCGGCGCGCCGTACCTGCCCCCAGTCGTTGAAACCGCCCGCGAGGTGATTGAGTATGGTGGGCGTGATGTTCCAATCGTGCGTGCCGCGGTAGACTTTCGTCCACGTATCGCCGTACTGAAAACCGTTATTCAAAGGGCCTGGGAGTCCGGGAGGGTCTCCGACGGCAAGTTGCAGCGTGCGGTTCTTCTGAAACAGAAAGCCCACGCGATGTTTGTCCCCCAGCAACTGGTCGGCTTTGATACTCCACTTGTCCCAGGGGTCGGCGCGGGCGCCGGTGGTGGTAAGAAAATTGTTCCGCGGATTCGGGTTAAGGATCCCGCGGGTGTCGCCGAGGTTTGGCTTCATGGTCGCCAGCGGCAGCACATTCTTGGCCACGGTGCTGAAGCGGCCTGCGGGAATCCTGTTTCCCGGGAAAGGCGTGCGCGTATAGCTTCCATTGGCCTGCAGTTCAGTGGTAGCCGGATCGTAGATCGGCAGCAGCACCCCGCTCTGATCCTTCCAGTTGGAAAAATCACCCTGATACATTTCAGGCAAGGGGATGGTGAACTGATCGGCGCGCGGGCCGGTGCGGTTGCGGAAAAACTCGCTGGAGAAAAAGAAAAACGACTTGTTGCGGCCATCGTAGATCTTCGGGATCCACACCGGCCCGCCCACCGTTCCACCGAAATCATGCTGCTTTAGCACGGGTTTCCGTTTATTGTTTGCGTTGTCGAAGAATCCTGCGGCATCCAGATAATCGTTGCGTAGAAATTCGTAAAGATTGCCGTGGAACCGATTCGTGCCGGACTTTGAAACGAATGCGAATGCGCCGCCCCCGGCATGTCCGAACTCCGCCTTGAATCCGTTCGTGTCCACCGCGAATTCCTGGATTGCATCAACCGAAGGAGAATTCACCATCGTCCACAGCCGCTGCTCGAAGGGCGCGGCCGGAGTGGCCGAGATACCGTCTATGGTTAAATCCCAGCCGCCTTCCTGTCCGCCTGCCACCGTGATATTTCCCGCGCCTTTCGCCTCCGGCACCACCGAAACCAGATCGAGCGGAGATCGCAGCTGGCCGCCGACAACCAGGGGTAGATCCTCCACGAACTTAGGCGTCACGGCAGTATTCACCCGCGCCGAATCGGTCTGCAGCAGCGTCGCCTGGGTGGTCACCTGGATTGAGTCGCTCACTTGTCCGATCTGCAGGGAAATATCGGCCCGCACCGTGGCGCCGGGTGTGAGCATAATTCCCGAGTTCACGGAAGTCTTAAACCCGGCGGCTTCGGTCTTTATACGATATTCGCCAACGATTAACTGCGGAAGGACATATTCGCCCTCGGAACTTGCAATGGCGCTGCGAGTTGCATTCGTGGCTACGTGGATTGCCGCGACCGTTGCTCCCGGCACAATGGCTCCGGATTGATCGGTCACGGAACCAGTTAAATTCGCGCGGTCCGTTTGGCCGAAAAGGCCCGCGCCCGCGAACAAGGCGAAAGCGGCGAACAGCTTCTTGGTGCAATGCATGGATCGGATCCCCCTAGAGCGGAAAGCGAAAGTCCCTTCTTTGGCTCTCCGGTGCAAATACCATACACCAAATGGGGGCGCAATGGGAAATCGCGGCTTGACTTTAGACCCCCTTCACCAGGCCGCCATCCACCGCGATGGAGGTGCCGTTGATATAGCTCGCGCGCTCGGATGCCAGGAACACCACCAGGTTCGCAAACTCGTCCGGTTCGCCCAGCCGCCGCATGGGAATCTGCCCAGTCCAGCGCGCCTCTATCGCCTGCAGGCTCATTCCCTCGGCTTGCGCCAGCTTGTCCGCCAGCCCCTTCAACCGCGCCGTTGCCGTAAAACCGGGGCATACGTTGTTAACCAGCACGTTGTCCGCGCCGCACTCGTTCGCCAGGCTCTTCACCAGACCCGCCACGGCCGCCCGAACCGAATTGGAAAGCACCAACCCTTCCAGCGGCTGCTTCACGGCGACGGACGTAATCGTGATAATCCGCCCCCATTTCCGCGCCCGCATGGCCGGAAGAACTTCGCGCACCAAGTACAGCGTGCTCATCAGATTCAGTTGCACCGCGCCTTCCCATTCGGCCACCGTGGTCTGGTCGAACGGCTTCGATGGCGGCCCGCCGGCGTTCGCCACACAAATGTCCACCGTGCCAAACCGGTGCCGCGTTTCAGCCACGAAATCGCGCACCTGCGCCTCGACCGACACATCCACCACGCGAGCCAACACTTCCGTTCCAGTGGATTCGCGAATTTCCTGTGCCGTGGCTTCCAGCGTGCTGCCGGTACGCGCGCAGATAGCCAGCTTCACTCCCTCCCGTGCCAGCCCCAAAGCCACCGCTTTCCCCAGCCCCGTGCTGGAGGCGGCCACCACCGCCACGCGCCCCTGAATCCCCATATCCATGGGCTATTTTCTCCTCAGATAAGCATCGGAACCGTCCAGCCAATCGGGCCGGATGGGGCTGAAAATGTCCAGGTCGATGGTGTCCTCCAGCGCCACCGCCTCATGCGGCACAAAGGACGGAATGTGCAGCACCTCGCCTTCATGCACCGTCACCTCGCGCCCTTCCAGCTTAAAGTGCAGCGCGCCTTTCAGAATGTAGGTAATTTGCTCGCTTTCATGATGGTGCAGCGGCACAATTCCGTCCTTGGCGATGAATACCTGCGCCACCATCGCCTTCTCCCCAGTGATGATCTTCCGCGATATGGTGTCGCTCAATACTTCCGTCGGAACCTTGTCCCATTCGTAGTGCGTCATAGGACTGCCATTCTATCCCGATCAGCAACAATCGGGCGCAAAGTGGGTTAATAGTAGGTAACAGCAATGCGGTATTTCCTAGCGATCTTACTGGTGACGGTTCAATGCGCGTTTGCGCAGGATACAGGCCGGCTAACCGGCACGGTGACCGACAGCAGCGGAGCCGTCGTGCCGGGCGCCACGGTCAACGTCTTTCTCACCGGCGGCAGTAAACCAGTCTTGTCATCGCAAACCACGCAGGACGGCCTTATCAACATTGCGGGCGTTCGCTCCGGCGCCTATGACGTCACCGTGGACTCAACCGGATTCATGAAGTACACACTACGCCAGGTGCACGTGGATCCAGGCCGCGAAACCGTGCTCGCAACCATCAAACTGGATGTAGCCTCCACCACGCAGTCGGTGGATGTTTCCGCCGCCGCGCAAACCGTGCAAACCAGCAACGCTGAAATTTCCACCACCGTCACCAATGAACAGATCCGCCGCCTGCCGCTGCTGGACCGCGATCCGTTCACGCTCATTCTCACCCAAGCCGGCGTAAGCGCCAACGGTCGCGCCGACACCGTAATCAACGGCCAGCGCGCCTCCCATGCCAACGTCACCATGGACGGCATCAACATCCAGGACAACTACCTTCGCGACAATGCGGTGGATTTCTCGCCGAATATGCTGCTGCTGGATCAAGTGAGCGAGTTCACCGTGTCCACGTCAAACACCAACGCGTCCGTCGGCGGCGGTTCGGCCCAAGTCACGTTCACCACTCCGTCAGGCACCAATGTATTTCACGGCTCGAGCTTCTGGTACAACCGCAACAGCGTTGCGTCCGCCAACGACTGGTTCAACAATCAGGCCGGCGTCACCCGCCCGTTCCTAAATCAGAATCAGCTCGGTGGTTCCATCGGCGGCCCGATTAAGAAGGACAAACTCTTCTTCTACACCAACTACGAGGCGTACCGGCTGCGACAGCAGTCGCCGGCCAACCGGACCGTTCTCACAGCCGATGCGCGCCAGGGCATCCTCACTTATGGAAGCGGCCAGAAGGTGAACGTACTGACCTTGGGGAAGGTGGGAATCGATCCGGTCATTCAACAGTTGCTGGCCCAGGTGCCGGGCCCGGGAAAGATCAACAGCAATGGTCTGGGCGACGGCGTCAACTCGGCCGGATACCAATTCAACCAGCGCAATAACCGCACCCGGGACAATTACACCGTTCGCGGAGACTACGTCCTGTCTACCAAAAACGCCTTCGCCACAACCTACCTGTGGAATCGTGACAATCTGGACAGCCCCGATGCCGACACCAGTTTTTCGCAAGTTCCCACGGTGGCGAATACGAACCATTCCCACTTTCTTTCCACCTCCTGGCGCTGGAATCCCACGCCCAGTATCACCAACGAACTGCGCGGCGGCTTCAACTTGTCTCCGGGCTATTTCGATAGTTCGCAGAAAGCGCCCGGCTATTTCGTGGATCAATCGTTTCTCAACCTCGATCCACTGTTCGCCAATCCGATCAATCCATTCCAAAGGCAGGGGCGCGCCACGAATACGTACAATTTTTCCAACGGCGCCACGCTCATCCATGGGCGGCACAACGTGCAGTTTGGCTTCCAGATGCAGCGAATCACCGTGGCAGCGGTGGATGCCAGCGGAACCATTCCCACTTACTATCTGGGCATTGGAACCGGCAACACCGGGCTGACCCGCAGCCAGATTCCCGGTATCAACTCCACGGATTTGAACAAGGCAAACGATCTTCTCGCCGTGCTGGCCGGCTACGTTCAGGCCTACACCCAGACGTTCAATGTGACAAACCGCACTTCGGGCTATGTAAACGGCGCGCCGAATCTGCGGCACTTTTCCTTAAACGACTATTCGTTTTATGCGCAAGATAACTGGAAGCTCAGCAACCGGCTAACCGTCACACTGGGGGTTCGCTACACCGTCTACAGCGCGGTGAATGAACGCGATTCACTCGAACTTCTTCCAGTGGTGCAAGGCGGGAATGCGATCTCGACACTGCTCTCCGATTCCACCCTAAACTTTGCCGGATCGTCAGCCGGACGTCCCTGGTACAACACCGACAAGAACAACTTCGCACCCAACGTGGGCTTGGCCTGGGATGTCTTCGGCAACGGCAGAACAGCGCTCCGCGGCGGATACACCATAAATTTTGTCAACGATCAGACGCTGCTTGCGGCGGAGGCAATCACGGAAATCAACGATGGCTTGATTAGCAGCATCGAAGTGGACGGTCTCTCCGGTCGGCTCACGGGCAATTTGCCGCAAATCACTGCGCCTGCGTTCCAACTCCCGCGCACGTTTTCGCAAAATCATGCCGACGACCCCACCGCTGCGTTCGGCCTGATTGACCCCAACCTTCGCACTCCCTACGTCCAGCAATGGAGCTTCGGCATGCAGCAGGAAGTTAAGGGTGCAATCGTCGAGGTCCGTTACGTGGGCAACCACGCCACCAAGGGGTATCGGGCATTCGATTACAACCAGGTGGATATCAAGAGCAACGGATTTTTGGACGACTTCAAACGCGCGCAAAGTAACCTCAATCTCTCGCAAGGAAAGAGCGGGGCCTACAATGCGGCCCTTCCCGGCAGCCAGCCGTTGACCGTATTTCCGAAGCTGGCTCGCGCCGGCAACCTCACCAATTCCACCAACATTCGCTACCTGCAATCAGGACAGGTGGGGCAAATGGCAGCGCAATATACATCCGACGGCAATAACGGCAGCGTGAACTTCTTCCCCAATCCGAACGCTCTAGGCGCCGACTACTTGACCAACTACACCAACTCCACCTACGACGCGCTGCAAGTAGACGTCAGCCGCCGTATGGCCACCGGCCTGCAATTCCAAGGCAATTACACGTATTCGAAAGTGCTCAGCGATTCCACCGGCACCAGCCAGACACGCCTGGAACATTTCCTCGACCTCGGCAACGGCAAGATCGAACGCGCCCGCGCCGACTTCGATCTAACCCACGCCATCAAGGGCAACTTCGCCTACGATCTGCCGCTCGGCAAAGGCCACCGCCTCCATGGCGGGCCTTTGCACGCGCTGCTCAGCGGTTGGACCACCAGCAGCATCCTGACGTGGCAATCGGGAGCGCCGTTCTCCATACTCTCCCTGCGAGGCACGCTCAACCGCAGCAGTGGCACAAGGTCGGATACCAACACTGCCAATACCGCCTTGACCAAGGGGCAACTCGACGATTTATTCCAGTTGCGGATCACCGGGGACGGTCCGTTCTTTGTGAATGCCTCTGCCATCGGAACAGATGGCCGCGCCGTAGCCGCCGATGGGTCGCCCGCCTTCGCCGGACAGGTATTCTTCAATCCCGGAGCCGGCGCCATCGGCGCGCTCCAGCGCAGAATGTTCTCCGGACCGTGGACGTTTAACCTCGATGCCGGCGTAGTGAAACGCACCCAGATTACAGAGCGCCAATCCATCGAGTTCCGCGCCGAGGCCACCAACGTGACAAATCACCCCTCGTTCGGGATTGGCGATCAATCGATCAACTCAACCACTTTCGGCCGAATCGCCGAAACCTCGTCAACTCCGCGCCGGATTCAGTTTGGCTTGTACTACCGGTTTTAATGCGACATGATTACTCCTTGGTGGAGGCTCTTCACCCAGGCAGCCGGGCTGTGTCGTGTGGCGCAAAACCGGTACTGGCGCCTCATTCCACATTTGGATCGACCTTGGAGAATACACTGGCACAAGGACCAATGGAACGGTGCAGTTCTCAGTGGCAGCCGATCGCAAGCTCACCTTGCGGATCTGAAACGACCCTAACCGAAGTCCGCCAGAATTTTGTAATCCAACCCCAATGATGCTCGCTACGACGCTATTCGGACTTTTAGCTTTCCAAGCCCCCATCCCCACCTTCGGTGTGACCGTCGTCGACGCCTATGGTCTCCGCGGTGAAATCTACCTGCTGGAAGAAGGTACCGCCTGGCTTCCCAACTTTCGCAAGATGAAACCCATCGGCGCCGTCTACACCCACGCCCTCAACATCCCGCCGCGCAATTTCGCCGAAGGTTTCCCCGGCATCACCGACAAATTCGAGTGGTTCGCCATCGATTATCACGGCAACTTCTGGATCGAGAAACCCGGCAAATACCGCTTCCGGCTCTCCAGTGACGACGGCTCGAAACTCTACATCGACAACAAGAAGGTGGTGGACAACGACAATCTTCACCCAATGCAAACCGAAGAAGGGCACATCACGCTGAAAGGCGGCCTGCACAAAATCCGCGTGCAGTACTTCCAAGGCCCGCGCATGACGCTGGCGTTGATCCTGGAAGTGGCTGGCCCTGATGACACCGGCTTTCGCGTCTTCAGCACTCACGAATTCCGTCCGCCAGGCAATCCGGAAGACTGGAAATATGACATTAAACCGTCGAAGAAATAAGCTCAGAGTATAATTTTCTAAGGGAACGGAGGTCTTCGTGAAGTCCAGATACACCTTGCAGTTTTATGGAGCGCTGCTGCTCAGCGCCGGCGTGGGCATACGGCCCGCGGCGGCACAGCCGCTCATCGCGCCCCGGGGAATCGTCAACGCGGCCACAAGCGTCACTCCGCCTGGCCTGCCCTCAGGGTCCATCGCGCGCGGATCCATCTTTTCCGTGTTCGGTTCGCGCATGGGACCACCCACCGGTATAGGCGCCGCGTCGTTTCCGCTTCCAGAAACGCTAGCCGGCGTTTCTTTAAAAATCACCCAAGGCACCGTTTCGGTGGACGCCATTCCCGTCTACGTCAGCATCAATCAAATTAACGCCATCATGCCGTCAAACGCACCATTGGGACTCGCTTCGGCCGTGGTGAGCTTCAATAATATTCCAGGCCCACCCAGCCCGGTGCAAATCGTCAACAGCAGCGCGGGCCTCTTTTCCGTAGGCGGGGCGGGCATCGGTTCCGGCGTTTTCTTTAACTACATTTCGAACGAGAATCAGCCGCTCAACTCACCTGCCATTTCCGCGAAGCCCGGACAAGTCATCACCACCTACGCCACTGGCCTGGGACCAGTGACCTACGCCGACAACATCGCTGCCTCGGCCGGCAACTTGCCGACGGCCGTCGAGGTGTTCGTTGGAGGCAAAGCGGCCCGTGTCAATTACTCCGGCCGCGCCCCCGGCTTTGCCGGTGAAGATCAGCTTTCGTTCGAGGTGCCCGCCGACGCACCACTGGGATGCTGGGTGCCGGTGCAAGTCCGCACCGAAGGCCGCATCGTGAGCAACTCCGTCACCATGGCAATCTCCGCCGACGGATCAGCCTGCTCCGATCTCGAAAACGCGCTATCGAAACAATTGATCACAGGCGGCAAAACCGGCCTCATTTCGCTCTTCCGGCTCGATCAGCAGCATGACCTTGGCCGCGAAAAGGTGGATGATGTCATCGAATTCGGCACGGTCACGCTACGCCAGGAACAGGCAAAGCAGTTCGCCTTCAACCCGCTGTTCTCGCTGCCACCGGCCGGAAGTTGCACCATCTACACTGGCACCCTCGATCTTTTCCAGGGCGACAATCCTCTCTTAACGGCCCCAACCGGGAAGTACCTGAACGGAGGATCCACGTTCTCTCTTATCTCTCCAAAAGGCGCACGGGCGATTGCTGGTCCGAAGGTGGGACCCGTTAATCTGGCCACCATCGGAATCAGTTTCCCCGCCTACTACGTTTCGCGCCGCAACCTGGTCCTGGATGGTGGCAATTACCAGCTCAACGGAGACGGCGGTTCGGAGGTCGGCCCAATTCGTGCCACATTCCCAATCGCGGGCGGTCTTACGTGGACCAATCGCGCACAGGTCAATGACGTTGATCGCTCGCAGCCTTTGACCATCAGCTGGACCGGCGCCCCTTCGGCACAATCCGCAATCATCATCGGGAGCAACACGGACATTCCCACAAATTCGAGCGCGATGTTCGTCTGTATCGCGCAAGGATCGGCCGGCACGTTCGCCGTCCCACCGCAAATTCTACAGGCACTTCCCGCATCGCGGACGGCGCTGATTAAGTCGAAGGGCTGGATTTACGTCGGGTCCGCGCCATTAGCAAGCCCACCCACATTCACCGCGACCGGCCTGGATTCAGGCGTCGTGATGCCATTGCTGTTCAGCGGCAAAGATTTGAGATTCCGGTAGGGGCCACACGATGAAACGAAATAAACAGAGAATGCTGGCAGCCGGTATTGCGGGCGCGATGCTTACGCTCACCGCCTGTGACGATGGCCTGGGCCGCCTGGGCCAATACTCATTGATCAACGATCCGCCCCGCGTCGCTCTAGTGGCCGGTGGCCGATTGATTATCCTTCGCTTCAATCGTTTCGGAACTGGAGTGACTCCAACTCCTATCACCGCTATTCAAGTGCTGGGGCCAGCCGCGGCGCTGCTGCAGCCCTTCAGTATGGGTCTAAAAAATACGGGCGTACGCAACGGAGGCGAATTCGGAGGAGGCCCAACCGACCCGTTCACGGATCCCGATCCCGACGAACATGATTTTGACCCCGACCTTTGGGACGATCCGTATGACAACCCGGCCTTCGACCCGCCCTTGCCTACTCCGGATCTTCCGGAAGAGGATCCATTTGACGGTTTGCCCGACCCCCCGCTCCCGGATACATCTAATCTGGACATGACCAATGTTACGAATGGTTCGGTGAGCACGACGAGTCCCGGCGGAACGGCGTCGGGCCAGTCAGCAGGCCCTGCTCGCTCTGCAGCCGCGGAGCGCGCCGCAAAGACGGTACGCATCCCTATCGGCGCGGCCCCAGCTTCGCTCAAACACTCGCCGGATGGAAAGCGAATCTACGTTTCGTATGCGCGGGGAATTGCTGTCGTCGATCGTGCCTCCGCGAGTGTCGTGGATCAGATTACTCTGCCACCGGAAGCAAGGCCGCACAGCCTTGCCGTATCGCCGGATGGGAAAAGATTGTTTGTAACCAGCTACCTCTCCTCCGCGGCCCAGGTGTACATTGTCGATCTGACCACTAAGGCTGTGCTCGCGGCGGTTCCCGTGGGAGGATATCCGTCAGGGATCGCAATCACGCCCGACGGCTCGCAGGTATGGGTGACCAGTTACTTCAGTGGCAACGCCACAGTCATCGATACACTCACCAACGCGCGGGTACTGGTGATCGCAAATTTGTCCGCGGCTTGGGGGATTCGATTCAACCCCACCGGCACGCGGGCTTACATCACGAGTGCGGAAAGCGTGGGTGGCTCTCTCAGAGTGATTGACACGGCCCGCTACGCGGAAATCGCGAGGATCCCAACGGGTAATGGTTCCAGAGCCGTGGGAATCACGCCTTCGGGACGACACGTCTTTGTCGCCAACGCGCTTGTGGACACCGTCAGCCAGGTGGATACAGTCACGAACACGGTGATACGAACCATCAAAGTGGGGACCAGGCCCACCGGCTTTCAATTCCTGCCGCAATAAAGGCCAGCGCCCTGCAATCACGTCAGGATCTCATTATGAGTCTAGTGGCGATCCCGCTGGCGCTGGCGGCTGCACAATTGATCAAAATGGAGCAACCGTTGTGAGTCGTCCCGTCGCAAGACCGAATCCCGGATTGCAAGACGCCGCTTTCTGGAGAGCCGGCAGGGCCTGTCATCTGGTGCTGCTGGCGTGCTTGTCCGTAACAACGGTCTTGCGCGCACAGGACCCGGACGGCCGGCTCAACTACCGAATGCCGGCGGAGACCTTCGTAGAACCTTCTTCCAAGGAGCTGGCTGCAATTACAATTGCAATTTGCGATGGAAAAGCCGAAGGAACCGCTTGCGATACTTGTCCCGGAGATTCTTCGCCGGCGGGTGTTGGCTTTTCGCTGAAACGGGTGATTTTGGGCCCCTTCGTCGCACCCGGTGACGTGGATGGCTTCGCGACTATTACCGGCTGCGAGCAAATGCACGCCAGCATCGGATGGGGTTTTCTGATCACGCGAAGAACGGGGAAGTGGGAGAGCCTTCAGGAAGTGCTGGGCCTTGAGCTTGACTACTGCCACCGGATGCGGTTTCGCAGCGGACGGCAGTTGCTGGTCTGCGAAGACTATCGGATGGATTCGTGGAAACTGCTGCACAGCGTGACTGCGATTTTTGCAGAAGGCGAGACGATCGTCTTCCGGAATCTGATGACCGCCACCGACACCACTGGGGTTTGCGAGAAGCAAGCCCGGCCGCAAAAGGCCCAGATCGATAGAATTGAGTTCCGCGATCTCAACGGCGACGGAATTGAAGATGTCTCCTTCTCCGCGTCCTTCGGAACGCTAACGGATTCCAAGCGGCGGCGGGAACTCTGTCAGGAAGCCCAGTCGGGCAAGCCCGGCGCCCGCAGACCGCAACCAGATGGGATGAAAGCCTATCGCATCGAATACCTGTTCGACGGTTTGCGATTCATGCTGACGAACAAAAGTGAGGCTGTTTCAAAGTTGTTCCAGCGGGACGAATGACGGCGATTGGATCCCGCGGAGGCAGCGCCTTGGTACGCCGGCTCGGCTCGCACTACTCTCCTGCCGACATCGCCGTTACCGATGACCTATCTTAACGCCGGATACCCAGCCACGCGGCTAAGGCATCTGCCACAGCCTCCATTTGAACGGATTGAAGCGCTCCGAGTTTCCGAATAGCCCACGCTTTCGGGTAGGTGGAGACGCCCTGAACTAGAAATGCTCCCGGCCGAAGGAAGGGCGCTTTGATTGGGATCTCGAAGGGACTCTGACGGATCTCCGTCGTGTGGGGCACGACCGTAACGATGGCGCGATCCGAATCACCGTACTCGACGCTGACGACCAGCACCGGGCGCGTCTTTGCGGTCATGCCCAAAATCAAACAGCCAGACTTCACTGCGCCTCGGAATCATTCTCTTCCTGGTCAAAGAATGCAAATAGCGCCCTGCCGTTCTCTCCAATCTGCTCATCCGTCAATGGGCCGGAGTCGAAAGGCACTTCCCGCGTGCGCCGTAAAACCTCGACGGCGAAGGCTTGCTTTTCGCTGGGGGGCAAAGCTTCGAATGCCTCCAGAAGTTGGACTGCATGCCTACTCATACTTCAAGGCTACCGATTTTCGTGGTTGCGGGCAAGGCCACGCCGTTGAACGATAATCTTGATCCCTTCGCCGTTAACTGGAGCAAATGAAAATCAACCGGTGCGAGTATCGTTGAACGGTTCTGCGACTACTTGATAGTCATCTTCATAAACAACGTGGCCAATCCGCTCTTCCCAGAGCATTTTGGTCCTATGGCCATGAGCCTCTGCTATCTGCTGAAAGACCCGCATACGCGCTAGGCACTTTGTTGCGGAGTGCTTAAACCACGATATCCCTCGGGCCTTGCATCGATAATATCCCTTTGAACGAGTTCGATTGAAGCGAGTGCGGTTTGGGAGATTTCTCGCGAACCAAACACGGCTAATTAGCAAAGAACACGCGAAGGTAATCGCGGACGCCGGCGGCGTGATCGGCGTGTGGACTAAACTGGCCGACTCGATGAAAGACTTTGTAGAGAGCATCCAGGCGATGGCCGACGCCGTGGGCATCGATCACGCTAGTACCGGCAGCAACACAGACCTACTCCCTCCGAGCGTGAGCCAAGGTACCAATCACGCCTGGCCAGGTGTGACTGGAGGATTTTTCCGCGAGGTCGTCGGCCAGATGCTGCGCCAGGGCTTCATACCTGACGATATCGCGAAAGTCGGCGGCGGAAACTTCTGCCGCGTCTTCGGCAAGGTTACCGCTGCCGCCTAAGTGGTGCTAGCCGGGTCAATCACCATCACAAACCCATCCCCACTCCCCACCGCGCTTGGCGGAGACGGCTGAAAAGCCCCGCCAGTCACCTTCAGATTGCGCTCCCGCGTAAACCCACCCACGTAAATCCGTCCGTCCGCCGTCACCCCGACGCCGTAACCGATCGAAATATTATCGCCACCGATATACGTCGAATAAACCAGCCCCGCAGCCCCGGCCACCGCCGGATCGATCTTCACCACGAACGCATTGCAACCATTTCCGTAAAGCGGTTGAATCGCATTAGCCGTCGTCGGGAAATTCGCCGAATACGTATACCCTGTGACGTAAATCTTCCCACCGGCATCGCCGGCAATGTCATACCCGGCCTCTCCGTCAGATCCGCCCAGGTAAGTGGAATACTGCAAGCTATTCTTGAAATTCAGCCGCGGATCGAACTTCACCACAAACGCGTTCCCAACACCGCCACTGGTCGGTTGATACGCCCCGTCACTAGTCGGAAAGTTCTTCGACAAAGTGAACCCGGTCAGCAACAAACTGCCTGAAGTATCCAACGCCAGTTTGCGCGGTTCGTCATCGCCGCTGCCACCCAGATAGGTGGAATAGGCCAGCGCGCCCGCTCCCAGTTTCAAGTCCAGCCCGGCAATAAAAACATCGCCGCCACCCTGATTGGAACCCTGATAAGCATTCCCCACCGCCGGGAACCCGTTGGAACTGGTCCAACCCGTCACGTAAACCCGCCCCGTGGACGCAACCACAATGCCCCGGCCTTCATCCGTGCGCTCACCGCCCAGATAGGTGGAATAGACCAGCGCACTCAAATCCGTATTCAGCTTGGTCACAAACGCATCGTATCCACCGGCGGTCACGCTTTGAAGCGCATCACTCGAAACCGGAAAGTCCGTGGAATTCGTCACACCCGTAACGTACACGCCGCTACCGTCCACCGCGATCGCATAGGCGGTTTCGTTCTCCGTCCCGCCCAAGTAAGTCGAGGCAATCAGTCCATCCAAAGACGGATAGATCTTCAATACGAACGCGTCTTTTGTGCCCTTAATCGACTTGCTCAGGCCCCCGCCCGCTATCGGGAAATTTGTAGAGAGCGTCGATCCCGTTATATACAACAGTCCGTCCGTCCCAATAGCCAGGCCAGTGGGTGCGTCCGCGCCATCGCCGCCAATGTAGGTGAAGGCCGTCACAGATGCAGCGCCCGCGCGTGCCGGGTTGATCCTGGCCACCCAGATATCCGTCACTCCGCCCACCGTTCCCTGATACGAATTGTCCGTCCCCGCAATATCGCCCGAGGAGGTATAGCCCGCTACATAGATGATGCCGGCCCGGTCCACCGTCATCGCCGTAATCGCGTCCTCGGACGAACCGCCCACATAGCTCGAATAGACCAGCGGCGGATCGATAATCAGTTCGCGCGATGTGTCGTAGCTGCCAACTTCAAAACCAGCCGCGTGCCGTCCGGTCATGCGGAAACGGCAAGCCACTTCCTGGCGAACCCCGGCAGCGTTTAGCTGATAAGCCACCGGCTTCTTCTGCGTCAATTCCCGATCTCCGGCACGAACCAGCAGGTCGCCATTTGCCGCCATCCGCACCACATCGGCGCCGCCAAACTTCATCTGGATCTGCCGCGGATTGGCAGCCGGTTTCAGCACGAAATCATATTCCAATTGCCGGCCGTTACCGTAGTACACCAGATCCACGCCCGGATATACACCCGTGTAGCGAACCCGCTCATACTGGCTGACGCCCGTCTTCCAGCTCTCTTTCCGATTGCCCGTGAAGTAGGATGTCTTCGCCGGCAGCGCATTCACGCCGTCCACCAGCGGAGCAGCGTTTGCCTGCCCCAATGAGATGGTCACCGCCTTACTGCCCACGCCCGACGGAACAAATACTACATCCCGTCCGGTGAAAAACAGCGAATACCCTTCCGTGCGCGCCGTAAACTTGACCTTGGGATTGTATTGGCCTGCGTTAGCCTCGAACCGAACCGGCATACTGCTCAGTAATTTACCCAATTCCGGAGTGGTCGCGGCAAGGGCGGATCCGCAAGCAAGCAGGGGAAGGAACAGTAATGTGTTAAATCTTCGATTCACAAGCATAAAGACTCCTGACGTGGTGATGCGCGGTCGAGTTATCAGACGATTTGTTAAAACTGCGTAAAGGCCCGGAGTCGCCGCTATGATTTCTTCCAGATTATATCAACCGCCACCAGCTCCCCTACAGAATCTTTGCTAGCGTCCACCGTGACCACGCTGCCCAACGGGATATCCTGTGCTTTCACATCTTTCTCGTCCACCAGGAACCGCGTCTTCTTCGACCTGTGGAAGGAGACCACCTGATCGTCTGTCGAATCGATGACGATCGTCTTCTTGTCGATGGCCCGCAGTTTGCCTTTGAATCCAGCAACCGCCGAGGCCAAAACATCCGGCCCAGGCGCGCTACGGCTTCCAGTTCCTCTGTTCGCCGGACGGCGTTGGTACTGCGCCTGCAATGGAATGGCCGCGGCAAGAACGAACAGTGCCAGAATCACGGCCACCGCACGCTCCCAATTTCCCGCCCTGATCCGGGCTATCCGCCAACCGATCGCGCGAACCAGCGTGCTCGACCACGGGTTCATCGCCACAAACAGACCCGCCGAAACAATAAATGTCCGCGACAAATGCATTCCGTTCACGAACACAAGACGACGCCCGTGCCCCGTTAAGATACAGCGAAGCCGGACAATCGTGTAAAAGTTTGTATCGGCCGTGCCGATAAGTCCTTTAGTAAGGGTTCCCGAAGACATCCAGCATGTTGAAGCTCTGGCCGGCACTTCCGTCGTCATGGAAAATAGGTTTGTCCGCAGTGGCCCTAACCTGCGCCGCTGGCATCCTATGGATGACACTGCCCCTGGCGCCGCGCTGGCAGAACCGGGTGTACCGGATTGGCGTGGACAACGCTCCCCCAATGACGGAAATTCAGCCGGATGGCAAGCCCGCCGGTCTCGCCGTAGAACTATTGA
>JBBRNO010000008.1:0-99815 GCA_038230275.1 Bryobacterales bacterium | reverse complement strand
TTCTGGATCGGCGCCATTCTGAAGCTCGACCCCGAAACCCTCACCAACCAAGCGTCTTATCTGCTTCCGGAATCGGATTCTGTAACCGATCTGATCGGAGGCTCTTCGCCTACGCTCTTTACCACGACCGCAGGTACGCCGTTGCTCGCTGTAGCTCAGAAGAACGGCATTCTCTACGCGGTGCGCCGAAGCGACTTGAGCTTGGCTTGGCAGACCGGACTCGCCATCAGCTGTATCGCACCCGCCAGAGGCTGCGGATCGATCTCCACACCGGCCTTTGACGGCAAGTATTTGTATTTGGGAGCGGGTGTCCGCGATCCCGAAAGCTTCAATTCGGGAAGTATTTACGCCATCAATCCTGACGATGGTTCGGTCGTGTGGCGCAAAGACCTCGGCGCCACAATCCTGTCGCCCACTACGGTTGCCAATGGCCTGCTGTACGTTTCGACGTCTCGCGGGCTGGAGATTTATGATACGGCGACCGGGCAGGCCGTGTGGAACGACAAAAAGCGCGCCACCGTTTTCAGCCAGCCTGTGGTGGTGAATGGGACCATCTATTCCACCTACCAGACAGGCGAATTGGTTGCTTGGAACTTACCCTCTCCCGGACCGGCGGACCTGTTCAACTTCTCAGCCGCCAGTGCGATTCCCAGTCTGGCAGCGGGCGCAATCGCGTCCTCATTTGCCGCCGATTTGTCCAAGGCGCGCGTCACCGTAGAGGATAGTGCCGGTGTGAAACGTCCAGCAGCTGTACTCTACTCATCGTCGGGACAGGTCAACTACGTAGTTCCCAGCGACACTGCGCCGGGTCTTGCCATGGTGACCGCCACTTCGGCTTCCGGTACGAATTTCGCGGGTGCGATGCAGGTCAACGCTGTTGCCCCGGGCTTATTCTCAGCCAACGCCGATGGCAAGGGTGTCGCTGCCGCGCAGGCGCTCCGCGTAAAGTCTGACGGCTCCTCCAGCTTCCCGCCGGTTTTCCAATGCACCCCCGCCTGTTCCTCGCAACCCATCGATCTGGGTGCGGCCACGGACAAGGTCTTTCTGATTCTTTACGGCACTGGGATCCGCAATATCGCCACATCGGCCGACTTCCGATGCCAGATTGGCAACGTCGATGCCACGGTAACTTATATCGGACCCCAACCTGGTTTCGATGGGCTCGATCAAGTGAACGTCGAAATTCCCCAAATCCTACGGGGACGGGGCGAAGTTGACGTGATTTTATCGCTGACGGGCCAGCTCTCCAATGCAGTGAAGGTCAACATCAGGTAGGTGCGGCAATCACCGCGGCGCCCCGGCCGGCTCCAATCCAATGGAAGTTACGATCAACCCCAGCTTCTCGTCTTTCATCACCTTGTTGAGTGAAAAGTCGATCTCGGTCGGGACGGTCTGCAGCAAGTGAGCGGGAACTTCCACTCGATATTCATGCTCTCCTGCTGTGCTAAACGTTGCCGTCGATAATTCTGCGCCGCCAATCTTTGCCGACAGCCGGATCGCCTGCAATTGACGAAATGCCACCTCGGGGTAGACGAATTTTCCCACGAGAGTTGCGCCTCGCAACGATGCGCCATCCGGCGGCCGGAGGGCAATGTCAAAATGTTCCGAAGTCCAGCGCCAGGTCTTCGATTCCAGTCCGCCGAAGCCTCGCACCAGCTGCCCCGATGCAGTTAGATCGGACATCTTTACCGTGCTTTGGGCGATGGTCCATTGCCAGTCGGTTCCGCCTGGGTTCACGGGCGCGCCCATGGTGTACCCGGTGCTCCGGATCAGCGCCGCCACCTCTTCCGGCGTAGTGTGGAAACTGGCAAGTTGCTCGGGCACCATTTCCAGCACGATCTTCGGGTGAAATCGCTTCAGCGTTTCCACCGCACCGCGCAGCACCTGCAACTCGGCTCCTTCGACATCGATCTTGATCGCGTCAACGCGGCTCAAGTTCAGTTCCTTGACCACGTCGTCGATGGGCCGCCCGCGCACCTGAAAAGGCTTCAGAGCAGTGCTGTCCCCATACTCCGCATTCGTTTCGGAAAGGGAAGAGGCGCCGGTGTTGTTAATCGGCGCGGCATACAGTGTAAGCTGCTGGTCCTTGTCGGTACAGGCAATTGCCTCCACCACTACGTTCTCTAAATGATTGGCTGCCAGGTTGTCGCGAAGCAACGTTGCCGTCTCCGGATTCGGCTCGAACGCCAACACTTTTCCGTCGGGACCAACTTTCCGCGCGGCCTTGAGCGTGAAGGTGCCAATGTGCGCTCCCACGTCCAGGAAAACCGCCCCCTTGGGCAGCGCCAGCGAGAGCGACTCCCACACTTCGGGCTGCCATTCGCCGTTTCGCAATAGGATCAGCGGCACCAGATCACGCGGGTCCAGCAGCATGGTAACTCCGCCCCTCACGTGTACGCGAGCCGGGCGCAGCACTCCGAATTTGATCAGAGCAGGCTCCAGATCGCGCAGCGTCTGCAGGTCAAGCTTCCTCTCGAGCCAAAAATAGCTTTTCAGCGGAACAGCCGGCGTCACGCGCGACAAAATGAACGGGCCAACAACAACTGCAATCAGCACCAGAATCACGGCGATTCTCCAGCTGCGATTAGCCTTCGTGATTCTCATCATTGCAGCCTAGCACCATCCGGAAATGGAATCACAAAGGCTGTTCGGAGCTTCTCCGCCAGGGGTGCTAGACTCCAAAAAACAGCCTTGCCGGAATCAAAACAGAGCGTCCCATGCGATTCATAGACCGTGAAGAAGTCGCGCGGCGGCTCACCTACGACGTCTGCATTCCCATCATTCGCGACGCGATGATCGCGTTCTCAAACGGCGAAACGAAGCAGCTTCTGCGGTCGATCATTCCACTTTCGGAGGGCCGGCTCTTCGGCGTCATGCCCGGTGCCATGGGCGCGAATGCGCCATTCGGCGCGAAGTTGATCAGCGTCTTCCACCCGAATTTCGCCAAGGGAATTCAGTCGCATCAGGGGCTCGTCATCTTGTTCGATCCCGATACAGGCGCGCCGGTTTGCGTGGTTCATGCCGGCGAACTGACGGCCATCCGCACAGCGGCAGCTAGTGCGGTCGCCACGGATGCCTTGGCTCGCAAAGATGCCCGCCGCCTCGCGATTCTGGGCTACGGCGAACAGGCCGCCACCCACGCCCGGGCCATCGGCAAAGTGCGCGACATTGAATCCATCGTGATTTGGGGCCGGTCGCCCGAACGCGCCCAGTGCTGCGCTCAAAAACTGCAAGCAGAGCTTAACGTGCCCGTCACCTCCGCCCACACCGTGGAAGAGGCCGTCTCGGACGCCGGCATTGTCTGCACCGTTACCTCCGCGGCAGAGCCGATCTTGAAGGGAAACTGGGTACAACCCGGCACTCACGTAAACCTCGTGGGATCCAGCTATGCAGGCCCCGCGGAAGTCGACAACGACTTGGTACTCCGCTCGCGCTTCATTGCCGACAGCCGCGAGGGAGTTCTAAGCCAGGGCGGGGAGTTTCTTCGGGCCAAAAAAGCTGGTTTGGTGGACGATCGCCACATTGCCGCTGAAATTGGCCAGGTACTGGCGGGCGAAATCGACGGCCGCCGCACCCCGCAAGAGATCACCGTTTACAAATCCCTCGGCCATGTCGTTCAGGATTTGGCTAGTGCCTGGGCGCTTTATTCCCAGCCGGAGACCCCATGAAACTTCGCGTATTCTTTCTCGTTCTCAGCATCTCGATTTCCCTCGCGGCTCAAACCAAACTTCGCGCCCGCCAGTTGGGCGTCCCGTTTGAAGGTACACCCGGGCCGCTCAACGCCATCACCGATGTTCCCGGAGTGGAAGTTGGGCACCGCACCCTTATCTCCGGCACATCCGTTCGCACCGGCGTCACCGCCGTCTGGCCGCGCGGCAAAGCGTCATCGGACCCGGTCTTCAGCGGTTTCTTCTCCCAGAACGGCAACGGCGATATGACCGGTACGCACTGGCTGGAGGAATCGGGCTTCCTGGACGGTCCGGTGTTGATCACCAACACACACAGCGTTGGCGTGGTCCGCGATGCTTATCTCGCCTGGCTGGTGAAGAACAGCCGCAAGCCCGGCACCAACGTTTTCGCCGGCGGATTCTATACCTATCCGGTGGTGGCTGAAACCTACGATGGCTTCCTGAACGACATCAACGGTTTCCACGTGAAGCCTGACGATGTGGCAGCGGCGCTGGAATCGGCCGCGTCCGGTCCCGTGCCGGAAGGCAACGTGGGTGGCGGCACCGGCATGGTGTGCTATGGATTCAAGGGCGGCATCGGCACATCGTCGCGCAAGCTCACCGCCGCGCAAGGTGGCTACACGGTTGGCGTGCTGGTGCAATGCAACTGTGGCAGCCGTAGCCAGCTGCGGATCGGCGGGCTGCCGGTAGGGCAGGAACTAGCGGCAAATCCGCCCGTTGCCAGCGTGGGACGTCCTTATCGCGAAGACACCGGTTCCATCATCATCGTGGTGGCCACCGACGCTCCGCTGCTGCCGCACCAAGCCAAACGGCTGGCCCGCCGCGCCACCATGGGACTGGCGCGCACCGGCTCCACGTCCGGCAATGGATCTGGTGACATCTTCATCGCTTTCTCGGCCGCCAACCCCGGCGCGGCCATGGCTACTCAGGCGGCGCCTGTCGCCATGCTTCCGAATGATAACCTGAACCCCGTTTTCGAAGCCGCGGTGCAAGCCACCGAAGAAGCCATCGTCAACGCGATGGCCGGTGCCGAAACCATGACGGGAACAGCCGGACACACGGTAACCGCGCTGCCCCACGACCGCCTTCGCGAAGTTCTCAAGAAGTACAACCGGTTGCAGTAGGATTGACCTTCCGTGCGGTAACATGTGGGACATGCTCAAGCTGACTTGCGCCCTAATTGCCGCCTTTACCCTCGCACCCTCGCTGCTGCGCGCCGAAGAATACACCCTTGGACCCGACTCGCAGCGCCAGCCCGGCGTACCGCAAGGCAAGGTCACCAAGTATGAGTGGACCAGCAAGATCTATCCCGGTACCGTGCGCGATTATTGGGTCTACGTCCCGGCTCAATACAAGCCCGAAAAGCCAGCCTGCACCATGGTCTTCCAGGACGGTGTCACTTTCGTGAATGAAAACGGCCCCTTCAAAACCACCATCGTGCTCGATAACCTGATCCATAAAGGCGACATGCCGGTCACCATCGGCGTGTTTGTTAACCCCGGGGTAGTCCCCGGCGTCGGCCCCAACACCCAGTCTCGCTTCAACCGTAGCGCCGAATACGACGCCGTCGGTCCACGCTTCCCTACTTACCTGATCGAAGAGGTCCTGCCCCAAGTTGCCAAGGACTATAACCTCTCTACCGATCCAAACGATCGGGGCATTTCCGGTTCCAGCTCAGGTGGCAACGCCTCCTTTAACGCCGCCTGGACCCGTCCGGACGTTTTCCACCGCGTGCTCAGCTTCATCGGTGGTTTCACCAACCTGCGCGGCGACCACATCTATCCATCGCTGGTGAGGAAAATGGAAACCAAGCCGCTGCGGGTCTTCTTGCAGGACGGAACCCAGGACATCAACATCTATAGCAACTACGAACTGGGCGCCGCGCTCAGGGATGCCAACTACGACTACAAGCTGGTGATCGGCACCGGAGCGCACGACAGCAAACACAGCTCGTCCATCCTGCCCGACGCACTACGCTGGCTTTGGCGCGATTATCCCAAGCCCATCGCCAAGCCTGCCGCCGGCCCCCGGCACTACATCAGCAATAACATCGTGCTGGATTCCGATTCTGGTTGGGAAATGGTCAGCCAGGGACATAAATTCACTGAAGGCCCAGCAGTGGATGCGACGGGCAATGTATTCTTCAGCGACGTTCCGAACAGCCGCATTCACAAAATCGCCGCCGACGGCAAAGTGACGGTCTTCCGCGACAATACCGGCGAAGCCAACGGCTTGATGTTCGGACCCGATGGCCGGCTCTATGCCTGCCAGAACGGTAAGAAACGCATCGTGGCCTATGCGGCCGACGGCAAGGAATCGGTCATAGCCGAAGGCGTGAACTCGAATGATTTGGCGATAAACCCGCGCGGTGAAATCTATTTCACCGATCCTCCAAACAAGCGCGTCTGGTTCATTGATGCCAAGGGCAACAAGCGCGTGGTGGCACAGGAGGGGATTCTCTTTCCCAATGGCGTACGCTTCTCGCCCGATCACGCTTTCCTGCTGGTAACCGACACCTTGAGCCGCTGGATCTGGTCATACTCCGTCGCGCCAGACGGTTCACTTGCAAACGGCGTACCCTTCCACCGGCTGGAGATCCCGGATGAAGTGGAGTCCGGTCCGCTGCGCAGTGGCGCGGATGGGATGACCGTGGACACCGACGGATTCCTCTATGTGGCAACCAAACTCGGTATCCAGATTGCCGACCCCGCCGGCCGAACGGTGGGTATCCTCAATAAGCCCGATACCAGTGATCCCACAAACGTCGTATTCGGCGGCCCAGACCTGCACACCCTCTACGTCACAACGGGCGGCAAGGTCTTCCGGCGGACCATCAAAAAAAAGGGCTCGTTCCCATGGCTGCCGGTGACGCCGCCGAAGCCGCGGTTATGACCGTTGCAGCGCCAGCCGGTGTACTCTAAGTAATCCCAGGAGAGGCTCATGCGAATTCTTATCGCGTTGGTATTTTCGACCACCTGTGCCTTCGCACAAACCGGATCGGTGAAAGATCTTTTCACCGCCATCCGAAACAACGATCTATCCGCAATAAAGGCACTGGCCGCCAAGGAAGGCGCTGTCAATGCCCGCGGCGATCGCGACACTACACCTCTGATGTACGCCAGTGCCTACGGCAGTCTAAACGCTATGAAAGTCTTGCTGGATGCCGGCGCGGACGTGAACCTGAAGAACGCGTTCGATGCCACCGCGTTGATCTGGAGCGTCAACGAACCACAAAAGGTGAAGCTTTTGCTCGAACACCATGCCAACGTCAACGCCGCATCGAAAACCGGCCGTACGCCGCTGATGATTGCCGCCCTCCACAATGGCTCGGATAGCGTCGTAGATCTTTTACTGGCCAACGGAGCCGATGCGAAGGCGCGGGATAAAGGAGGGATGACGTTCCTCTTCGCCGCCTCATCCGCTGGAAATTCCAGGCAAGTGCGCATTGCCCTGGACAAAGGTGCGGATGCCAATGGCAAAGACCAGACCGGCTTTACGCCCCTCATGAACGCCGCCGCGGGGGGCGATGTCCCGTCCGTCAAACTACTGTTGTCAAAAGGCGCGGACCCCAACGCGATTTCCGCCAAGGAAGCATTTGGCACCGTGAAGAACGGCCCCATCAATCTGGGTAGCTATTCCGCGCTATCGTTAGCCTCGGTTTACGGCCCCGTGGAAATTGTCGATCTCCTGTTGAAAGCTGGCGCCAAGGTGGATTCCCGGGACGTTCGCGGGATGACGCCGCTGCATTTCGCCGTCACCACCGAGGCACAGAATCCCGAAATTGTTCGCCTTCTGCTGAAGGCAGGCGCGGACCCGTCGGCCATATCACTCACCGGCGAAACAGCCGTGGAATGGGCCGCCAAAACCTCCGTGCCGGGTGTGATGAAGCTATTGCCCGTCCATTCCCGGACGGAGGCCGCCGTCGACACCTCGAAACCAGATCCTGATCGCACCGTAAGATCGGCCGCTACCCGCAGTCTCCAGCTGTTGCAAACCGTCAGCAACTCGTTCATGAATACCGGCGGCTGCGTCGCCTGCCACGCGCAAAATCTGAACGCGCTGGCCGCGCAGTACGCCAAGGCCAACGGCTTCACGGTAGACGAACCCGGCCTAAAAGAGCAACTGGCCGCCGAAAAAGCGGCCTATTCACGCCGCGGAGACAACTTGCTGCTCCGCTTCGATGGCGGTGGCGGCATGGATTCCATCAACTACGCGCTTCTCCATCTATCCGCTGCAGGATATCAGGCCGACTCCATGACCGATGCCATGGTCCATAACCTGATCGCCGAACAGATGGCGGACGGCAGCTGGCACAGCGGCGGCGGAGCCCGCGCTCCCATGCAGGATAGCGATATCTCCCGTACCGCTCTGGCCATCCGCGGCATTAAGCAATTTATGTGGGATGGACGTAAGGCCGATCTCACCGCTCACGTGGATGCGGCGCGCGTCTGGCTGCTGCACGCCAAACCCATTTACAACGAAGACTACGTGATGCAACTGCTTGGACTGAAATGGGCTGGCGATCAAAGCCATACCGGTGCTGCTCTTACAGCCAAACTAATCGCCCAGCAGATGCCGGACGGTGGCTGGGCGCAGACTGCAAATCTCCGAAGCGACGCCTATGCCACCGGCCAAACGCTCTTAGCCCTTAGCGAAGCGGGCGGGATAAGGACATCAGACTCCATCTATCAACGCGGCGTAAAATTCCTGCTGCGCACCCAACATGACGACGGTTCCTGGCTAGTCCGGAGCCGCTGTCCCAAGCTGCAACCGTATTTCCAAAGCGGCTTTCCGTACGACCATGATCAGTGGATCTCCATGGCCGGCACCGCCTGGGCAGCTATCGCCCTGACGTTGGCGGCGGAACCCGCTCTCGCGAAGCGCTAACAAAACTCTCAGCCCGGTCGATACGACTGTTGAGGGTATTGAATTGGCTGAAAACTGCGGGTTATGCGCTGTAAAATCCAAGTGCAAACCGGACACAAAACTCGTGTTCACGGAGGCGCCTATACTACAGGATAAGATTCGCGGACTCTTGGCATCGCACCGTATTGAATTTACCGAAATCGGCAAGGTATTCACCTTCTCCGGCGCCAAAGCCATCAGCGTGCTTCAAGACGAATTGAATCAGATCGAACAGGGCGATATCAGAATCGCCAGCCCAACTCTGGCAGGAATATTAGGTGCGGGTTCTCTCTCGAACCTCGTCCAACGGCTCAACAACGACTGGTTTGACGATGCATTGCTGAACGATCGTTTTAGCTTTTATTTCCAGCCAATTGTGGATACAGCCCAAGGAAGTGTATTCGCGCATGAGTGCCTGGTCCGGCTGATTGGCGACATTTCCTACAACGGTGGCGAAATCATCCAGGCTGCAACCACCGGAGCCCGGATTCACGAATTCGACTCTTACTGCCGGGTTAAGGCGATAGAATCGGCGGCGGCGCAGAATAGAGCTGGGTCCAAAGTTTTCGTCAACTTTCTGCCCGCTTCCATTTATGACCCCAGACTGTGTCTCCAGTCCACGGAAGCGGCCGTCCGATCCACGCATCTGACGCCCGCCGATGTCGTATTTGAGGTAGTTGAAAGCGACAGCGTTACTCATGTGAAGCACCTGCTCGACATCGCCTCCTACTACCGCGCCGCCGGTTTCGGCTTCGCGTTGGACGACGTAGGTACCGGCTCGAATTCTCTGCAAATGATTTGCGATTTCAAACCCGATTACATCAAGCTGGATAAGTCGTTAACAGCGCGCCTGGAAGATCCCATGCGCCTCACTGCCGTACGCAAGCTTACCGAATTGGCCCACGAATTCGGCGTCGCCGTGATTGCCGAAGGCATCGAAACCGCCGAACAGTCCGATGCGCTTCGAGCCATTGGGATTCGCTACATGCAGGGATGGTATTTTGGCCGGCCAGCGCCTCAAATGAACGTTGCCGCCGAAGATCTCATCCGGCTGGCGCGTCTTCTGCAGCGGGAACACCACCAGGGAAGCGTGCGCTATAAAAGTGATATGCAGCTTCGCTCTATCTGATGGAATACTCCTTTACCTGCCCCTATTGCTGGGAGGAAATCTCCATGGTTCTCGATCCCTCGGTTCGCCGGCGGCAGACATACGTTGAGGATTGCGAAGTCTGCTGCAATCCTATTGAGCTTAGCTATGTAGTGGAAGACGAAGCTGTGGTGGAATTTGAAGCCAAGGTGCTAGAGTAGCGATTTCATATAAAGAAGCAGCGCTTTCTCCGCTCCGGCATCCAGCCAATTCTTCGTGCCCTTCATATCGGCGTGCCCGTTTTCCATCAACGCCATCACGTTTTGATCGTTCACCGGTTTCCCGCTAGCCAGCTTCTCCCTCTGGAACAAACCCTGCAGACTGCCGCCTGATTTCCCGTTCGCTGTATCTACACCATGGCACCGCCCGCAGTAAGCAGTAAACAGATCTTTACCCGAAATCGCCTTCGCATCCACGCCGGGACGCGCATTCAGCGTCTTCAGAAACGCGATCAGGTCGTCGAATTCCTCCGCCTGAAACTGATAGCGATAAGACGGCATTCGATTGAAGCCTTCCAGAATCAGCTCTCGAACATTGTCTTCGGTAGCTCGCTCCCCATTCCGCAGCGTCACTTTTCCGAACAGCGTGCGCAGCGGCGGTCCTGCTTTCCGTACATCGCTGTCGTAGCTGTGGCAGCCCGCGCAACCGCGAAACAATTCTTTTCCCTTCGCCGCGTCCGCGCCAAAAGCTGCCTGCGCAACCACACAGAAAACACCGGCAGCGGCAAATAAAAAGTGCATGATCGCCGCCATGTTATCATCCGCCTGATGTTCTGCCGATCGCTCCTCCTCCTCGCAGCGTGTACCCAGTCGGCGGTTGCGCTGGATCTTACTCACGCCACGGTCGTCACACCGCGGAACTTCTCCGCTCAGGAACAGCAGGCCGTTCGCGTGTTGGTGGAAGAGGTAGCGAAACGAACCCAACTCACGTTGTCCATCGTTCACACCGCCCCGCAATCGCCCGCCATCTCCATCGTCAATGCCCACGCGGGCGCCCCGGAAGGCTACCGCCTATCAGTCACCAGCGCCGGCGTCAGCATCGCCGGTAACGATGCCCGCGGCGTCCTGTTCGGCATCGGCCGGCTGCTCCGCGAAATGCACCTGACCAAGCAATCCATCACCATCGCGGACGCGCTCGCAATGGAAACGGCCCCGCGCTACAAACTTCGTGGCCACCAGTTGGGCTATCGTCCGAAGACGAATTCCTATGACGCCTGGTCCGTCTCCATGTGGGACCAATACATTCGCGACTTGGCCGTCTTCGGTACCAATGCCATCGAATTGATTCCGCCGCGTTCCGATGATGACGCCGACAGCCCGCACTTCCCTCTGCCGCCCATGCGGATGATGGTCGAGATGTCGAAGATCATCGATAGCTATGGCCTCGACGTCTGGATTTGGTACCCAGCCATGGACAAGGATTATTCAGACCCGAAGACTGTCGAGTTCGCGCTGAACGAATGGGCGGAAGTCTACAAGCGCCTTTCCCGCATCGATGCCATCTTCGTCCCCGGCGGCGACCCCGGCCACACTCCGCCCAAGCACCTGATGGCGCTTCTGGAAAAGCAGACGGCACTGCTCCACCGCTATCACCCGAAGGCCCAGATGTGGGTGTCTCCGCAAAGCTTCAATCAGCAGTGGCTGGATGAGTTCATCGCAATTCTCAAAAATGAAAAGCCCGCGTGGCTCAGTGGTGTAGTCTTCGGCCCGCAAGTCCGCGTCAGTGCGCAGCGCCTCCGCGCCATGGTTCCGGCAAACTACCCCATCCGCAACTATCCCGACATCACGCACAGCCGCCAGGCCGAATACCCGGTGCCGGAGTGGGACCTCGCCTACGCCATGACCGAAGCTCGCGAGACCATCAACCCGCGTCCCCTGCAGGAAGCGCAGATTTTCCGCGTAATCCAGCCGCACATGGCGCAAGGCTTTCTAACGTACTCGGAAGGCTGTAACGACGATGTCAATAAATTCATTTGGAGCGCCCTGGGTTGGAATCCGGATGCTGACATCCCCAACGTCCTTCGTGAGTACAGCCGCTACTTCATCGGGGATCGCTATGCCGATAATTTCGCGCAAGGGTTGTTGGCGCTGGAACGAAACTGGGTCGGCCCGCTGATCGCAAACACCGGCGTCTACACCACCCTGCAGCAATTCCAGGCCATGGAGAAATCCGCTGCGCCGCGCGAGCTGCAAAACTGGAGATTCCAGCAAGCTCTCTACCGTGCCTATTACGACGCCTACACCCGCAGCCGCTTGATCCACGAAACGGACCAGGAATCGCGGGCGATGGAACAACTGCGCGCTGGCTCCATTGCCAAGGCCGAAGCCATTCTGGATCAGCCCGGCCGAGTTTCCGAAGACTGGCGCGCGCGCATCTTCGAACTGGCTGAAGCCCTCTTCCAAAGCATCCGCATGCAGCTGAGCGTGGCCCGCTATCAGGCGATCTCAATAGATCGCGGTGCGAATCTCGATACCGTGGATTTCCCGCTCAACAATCGCCTCTGGCTGAAACAGCGCTTTGAGGAAATCCGCAAACTCCCGGATCAGCGCAAGCGCGAGCAAGCCATCGGTGAAATTGTGAACTGGACCGACCCAGGCCCGGGCGGCTTCTACGACGATCTCGGCAACTCTGCCGCCCAGCCGCACCTGATAAAGGGCCCCGGCTTTACCAAAGACCCGGCTTTCCTCGAATCCGCCCTCAGTGGCTTCCAACAGCGCCCCGGCTGGCGAACGTCCTGGGGCGATTACGCCGAATCGCTCAACGAAACCCCGCTGCAGATGCACTACGCCGGCCTCGATCCCGCCGCCAATTACAAGATCCGCGTGGTCTACACCGGCGACAGCCCAACCCGGAAGATCAAGCTGGACGCGAACGGCGTCGACGTCCACCCATTGATCGATAAACCGTCGCCTCCTGCACCGGTCGAATTCGACCTTCCCGCCAAGCTCAGCGAACTTACCCTGACCTGGAACCGCGAACCAGGCCTCGGAGGCAACGGCCGAGGCACGCAAGTAGCGGAGGTCTGGATCGTCAGACAGGGCCCCTAGTGTACTGTCCGACAAATAACTGGACACAAGAAGCAGCTTGCTCACGCGCGCGGCTCGGTCTCGAACTCGGTGCTGCAACAATAGTTTCTGAGCCGCGACTGTAAAGGAGCGGTTTCCGGTAGTGTCCACTCAATTCGCGGACACTACCCTAGCGGCTTTCCCTCATTGGCCTGAACAGCGCCGAACCCAATACACGCCCCTGCCCGCGCTCCTGGACGAATGCCACAATGCGGTATCGCTGTGGGTCTCCCTGTTTTGCACCCGGCAGATCCACCTCTTTGGAAAAACTTTCACCCTTCTTCACGCTTCCAATCGGAATAAGGCTGTCGACCACTGCCACGTGCCGCAGTTGCCGTCCGCCGTTTTCGCCGCGCGTCACTTGCGATACCGCCTCATTCCGCGCCAACGCCACAAAAACGTCCCCGTTCGCAGCGCCGGTCACATCCACCTGCACCCGAAACGGCTTTCCTGCGGCGGAAACCTTCACCGTTGCTTTCGGCGCGCCGCTGGCCTTCCCAATCTCTGCCAAAGCCCGCCGCCCATCGCTGCCCACAAATTGCGTCACACCATCCACCACCATCTGCGGTGTATACGCGCCGTCTCCCTTGAAGCGATTGGCGTAAGCCTCCTGCCGCCGGGAAAACTGCGGCGATGAAAAGGGATCGGTCCACCCGATCCGATTCCAATAATCCACATGTTCGCTCAGTACAATGATTTCCGCGCTGGCCACCGGCTGGGTGCGGTCCAGACTCTCCAGCAACACATCCGCCGGCGGGCAACTCGAACAACCTTCCGATGTAAAAAGCTCCACCAACACCGGCGCGCGCTTCCCTTCGTCACCAGCCGCTGCCGCCCACCCAACCCCAAGTGTCGTCAGCACCGCCACTGTCAAAAGCTTTGTCATAGCCACACTCCATACATCCACAATCACTTCTCTGTATTCCCGCCCATCCCGCACTTTGATAAAATCCCAACGTAGCTATGTCTCGCCACCTGGTCTTCCTCTGGGCAACCTGCCTCTTCGCAGCGCCAAACGATTCGGTCTTCCGGGACCGCATCCAGCCGCTGCTCACCCAGCATTGCGCATCATGCCATTCCGCGGCCAAGGCATCGGGAGGCCTGACCATGGCATCGCTCGATCAGCTTCTAACCGGTGGCAAGCACGGCCGCGCGCTAATGCCTGGCAACGCCTCGCAAAGCCTGCTCATCCAGTACATCAAAGGGGAAAAGAATCCCCGCATGCCCCTGGGTGGTGAGCTTCCGCCTGACGCTATCGCGAAGCTTTCAGAGGCCATCAACGCAATGGCCCCGCTCGCCGAGACCACCAAAGCGGCGGACCCGCACATGGAATGGCTGCTGCATAAACCGAATCCTCCAGCCGTTCCCACGCCGCAAAACAAAGAATGGATTCGCAATCCCATCGATTCGTTTATCCTCTCGAAGCTGGAATCCAAGAGCTTGACCCCGGCGCCGCCCACCGATCGCCGGACCTTGATCCGTCGCGTCTACTTTGATCTCATCGGGCTTCCCCCTTCGCCGGAAGAAGTGCGGGACTTTGCCGCAAATACCGCACCTGACGCCTACGAAAAGCTTGTCGACAAACTACTGGCCGATTCCCGCTACGGGGAACGGTGGGCCCGCCACTGGCTGGACTTGGCGCGTTTCGCCGAATCCGACGGTTTCGCAATCGATGGCGAACGCCCCACCGCGTGGCGCTACCGCGATTACGTCATCCGCGCATTTAACAAAGACAAGCCATACGACGAATTCATCAAAGAACAACTGGCCGGCGACGAACTGGAAGGCGGCGACCGCCCTGATCGCCTCACCGCACTGGGCTTTCTCCGCATGGGTACCTGGGAGGCGGACGCGAATTTCAAAACCCAGCTTCGTCAGGACGTGCTGAACGAAATTACCACCACCATTCCGCAGGTGTTCCTGGGGTTGACCGTAGGCTGCGCCCGCTGCCACGATCATAAATATGATCCCATTCCGCAGCGCGACTTCTACCGTTTCCAGTCTTTCTTCGCCGCCACGCGCGTAGACGACCGGCCCGCGCCCTTCGCTGAAGTTGAGAATCCAGCGCTAATGAAGCGCCTGATGCGTCAGAACGAAGACGAATCCGAAGTTGCCAACGAGTCTCTCAAGAAAATCGAAGACCGCTTAAAACAAAAATACATCGTTGCGAAGAATCTAAAACCCGGCGATAAGCAGGCCGCCGATTTCCAAAAGGCGCTCAAAGATCAGAAGGACGCCACCTATACCGAACAGGATCGCAAGGAACATGAAGCGGCGAAACTGAAAGCCCGTCAATTTGCAGACGCCGCTCCGCGCTATCGGCCCCTCGCATATGCAGTCTCCGACGTAGTCCCGCCGCAAGTCCCGTCCGTCGCCGAGACCTATGTCCTGGCCGGTGGCGAACTAGCCAACAAAGGTGAGAAAGTGGAGCCTGGCTTCCTTTCCTGCATCACCGGCAAATCCGAAGCGGCCACCATTCCATACTCAGGCGGAAGCTCCGGCCGCCGCGGCGCGCTCGCGTCCTGGATCGCCAGTTCCGATAACCCCGCCACCGCGCGCGTCATGATGAACCGCCTCTGGCAGCATCACTTCGGCGACGGCATCGTGCGCACTCCCAGCGACTTCGGGAAGAATGGCGACCGTCCCTCGAATCCACAGATGCTCGATTACCTTGCAACGCAGTTCATTGAAAAGAAGTGGAGCCTCAAAGCGATGCACAAGATGATGCTCCTGTCGAACACCTATCAGCAATCCACTGAGAACCCCGAAGCGAAACGCTTCACTGAAGTCGATCCCGACAATCGCCTGCTGTGGCATAGAAACTGGCAGCGTCTGGAAGCCGAAACTCTGCGCGACTCCATGCTGCAAGTGGCCGGCCGCCTGGAGAAATCCCCCGGAGGCCCTGGCGTCTTTCTCGACATCCCATCGGACGTGGCCGAGGGTTTCGAATTCTTCAAGTGGTTTCCGTCGGACGAGAAAGCCCAGCGCCGCCGCACCATTTACACATTCCAACGCCGCTCCGTGATGAACCAGATGGTGGAGGTGTTCGACGGTGCGAACATGAGCGAAACCTGTGCCCGCCGCAGCACCACCACCGTGGCGCCGCAGGCTTTCACGCTTCTCAATAGCGAGTTCACCAACAACGAGGCAAAGCATTTTGCGCAGCGCGTGATCGAGCTCGCCGGCCCGGCGCGCGACAAGCAAATCGACAAAGCGTTCTGGCTTGCGGTCGACCGCGCTCCTTCAGCCACGGAACTGCAAAGAGCCACCACACTCTTCGAGAAATCCAAACCGGACCAGGCACTGACTCGCCTTGCCGTAGTGCTTTTCAATCTCAACGAATTCCTATACCTGGACTAACTAATGCCCAACGAACAAGCTCGCAGAAGGTTCCTCTATCAAAGCCTCACCGGCGTAGGCGGCGTAGCGTTGATGAACCTCCTCAACCAGGCCCAGGCCGCTCCGGGCCCCTTGGCTCCCCGGGCCCCGCACCATACGCCCAAAGCGAAGTCCGTTATCTTCCTAAGCATGCTGGGCGGCGTTAGCCAGGTGGATACTTTCGATCCCAAACCGGCGCTGTCGAAGTTCGATAACACCGTGATGGACTGGAGCAAGGAGAAGAACACCGATCAACCGAATCTCTTCGCCAAGCCACGCTTGATTCTGAAGAGTCCGTTCGAATTCAAGAAGTACGGCCAGTGCGGAATGGAAGTGTCAGACCTTTTTCCGCACTTGGCAACCTGCGTCGATGACATGGCCTTCGTCCGCTCCATCCAGGCCGAAAACGGCAACCACCCGGCCGCGGTCTTCCTGATGAATACCGGCGCGGTCATCCCCGGCCGCCCATCGGTAGGCTCCTGGGTCACATTCGGTCTGGGCACGGAAAATCAAAATCTGCCGGCATTCGTAGTCCTCCCGGATTTCCGCTCCATCCCCTTCAGCGGTTCGCAGCAATGGGGCAGCGGCTTCCTTCCCGCCAGCTACCAGGGCACCGTGCTGCGCTGGAAAGGCGAACCAATCCGCGATCTCAATCCGCCCGAGTCGGTCACTCCCGAAGCCCAGCGCCAGCAAATGGATCTTCTCCGCGCCTATAACCAGGAGTGGCTCAAAACGCACTTCAGCAACCCGGACATCCAGGGCCGCATTGATGCCTACGAACTTTCCTACCGCATGCAGGCCGAGGTTCCCGGCGTGCTCAATCTCACCAAGGAATCGCAGGCCACCAAAGATTCTTACGGGATGAATGAACCCGAAACGGAATCGTTCGGTAAGCGCTGTCTCATGGCTAGGCAACTGGTGGAGAAGGGTGTCCGCTTCGTCCAGATCTACACGCCCAGTCAATCCTGGGACAGCCACACAGACCTGATCAAGGGTCACCGCAAGAACGCCAAGGAAACCGACAAGCCTATTGCGGCGCTGCTGAAAGACCTAAAGCAGCGCGGTCTGCTGGACAGCACGCTGGTGGTCTGGATGGGCGAATTCGGACGCACTCCGGACAACCCAGCCGACCTTCGCGATAAAGCCGGCCGAGACCACAACACCCGCGCCATGACCATTTTCTTCGCCGGCGGCGGCACCAAGCCCGGCTCAGTGACCGGCGCTACGGACGACTTGGGTTTCAAAGCGGTGCAGGATATCTACCGCATGCGCGACATTCATGCCACCGTGCTCCACCTGATGGGCCTGAACGACATGCGCCTTACGTATTACAGCGCCGGCCGCAACATGCGTCTTACAGATACGGGTGGCACAGTCATCAAACAAGTTCTGGCCTGACTCTTCCGCCGTTCAACTTTGAAAATTTACCGTCCGTAGTAGACCCGCATCGCCCTCTCCACCAGCGCGTAAGGCATCAGCCGCTTCAGCCAGACGGCCGCCCGCTGCATCACCGGACCAACCGTATACCGCAGCCGGGGATTCGGCTTCTGCATCACACGATACACCAGCCGCGCCACGCGTTCCGGCCGGGGTCCGCCCTGCTCATCGCAAGCCATTCGCGCAATCGCACAATCGAAACGCTCCCGATAAGTGTCACTTTGCACAAACCGCCGGTTCGAGGTGAGCGCGGTCCGGTGATCTCCCGGCTCAACCAGCACTACGCGGATTCCAAAATCCCGCACCTCCAAACGCAGCGCTTCACTCAACCCTTCCAGTGCAAATTTCGAAGCGCTGTACAAACCCTGATATGGAATTGCAACCAGCCCGCCAATCGACCCAATGTTGATAATGTATCCGGACCGCTGCCGCCGCATGGCCGGGAGCACGGCCCTGGAAACCCGCAGCACCCCAAACAGATTGACATCAAATTGTTCTTTAGCGTCGCCGATGCAGCAGTCCTCCACCGCGCCGGCAATCGCGATGCCCGCATTGTTCACCAGCACATCCACCCGGCCTTCCTTCTCCATCACCATGGCTACCGCCCGCAACACAGACTCGTCATCGGTAACGTCCATCGCCAAAGCCTCAACACCGGGAATCGCAACCGCCCGCCGCGAGGCTCCGTACACTTTGAATCCGCGCGCCGCCAGCAACTCCGCGCAGCATCGCCCAATCCCGGAAGACGCCCCGGTAACCAGCACGACCCGCGCATTCTCAGCTTCACTCATAATTCAATGCACAACCGTTCGCAGCAGCGTACTCAGCCCATTCCACATAATCTGCACGCCGATACACAGCAGAATGAACGAAGACAGCCGGATGATGACGTTCATCGAAGCCTCGCCCAGCGTGCGCCCAATCCGTTCCGCAAACCGGTAGCTGAGATAGATCGAAACCGCAATCAGCAACGACCCTAGCAGCATTCCCGCAATCAGCGGCCAGCGCCACTCTGAGCCTTCCGGCCGGTTCGCGCCCACCGTAATCGCCACCGAGATCGAGCCCGGCCCCACCGTCAGCGGCAGCGTCAACGGATAGAATGCCTGGCGCGAATAATTCTCTTCTTCGCATTCCTTCTTCCCGCTCTCTGGTTCGCGCTCGTCGTCCGCTGGTCGGCGAAGCAGTCCCCAGCCGGTGGCGATCACCACGACTCCGCCACCCACCTGCACCACGGGCAGCGAGATACCAAAGAATGCCAGAATGTGTGTTCCGATAAAGATCGATGCCAATAGCAGCATCAAGCCGTTCAGCGCGATCATCCGAGCCAGCGCCACTCGCCCATGGCTCGACAACCCGCGCGTTAACGATAGGAAGATCGGCGTATTTCCAATCGGATTGACAATAGGAAACAGCGCGCCCACCACTAGCAACGTGTACTTCGCCAGATCGCTCAGCGGGCCTGCCATCATCACTCAGAATACGCCATCAACCGGCTTGCGTCCGCATTCGCCAGCGGTCTGAGTGACTCTTGGAAAGCGCGTAATTCGTGGCGCCTACTGGAACAGCCGCCTCTCCCGCCGCAAAAACGCCGGCATGTCCAGATCGGTCTTCGGCGGTTCATCGCCCTTCGGCTCGATCACCGTCGCAGTCGTGGCAATCGCTTCCTGCTGTACCGGTTCCGGCTCGCGTTCCACCGGCGCGGGCTCGTCGTCTCGTCTGCCGAAAATCGGTTCCGCATCCTGGCGCGGCATTGGCGTGCTGTAGGCCACTTGCGGCGGCCCGGAGATCATCCGGCCTTCCTGCACCGAAGTGCCCCGATCGATGGCCGGCAGATTAGCGCGCTGGAATCCGGTGGCGATCACCGTGATCTTCACCTGGTCTTCCATCGCCTCGTTCATCACAATGCCGAAGTTGATCTGCACATCTTCATATTCGGCGGCCTCGCGAATTAATGCGCACGCTTCGTTTACGTCGTGAATGCTCAGCTTGCTCGATCCGGTGATGTTGATCAGGATTCCGCGCGCGCCCTTCACGCCGCCCTCTTCCAGCAGCGCGCAGTTGATGGCCTGTTTCGCGGCATTGATCGCTGCGTTCTCGCCCTTCGCCGTGGCCGTGCCCATCATGGCGTAACCCATGCCCAGCATGATGGCGCGAATGTCAGAGAAGTCGCGGTTAATCACGCCCGGTGTCGTAATGATGTCGGCAATGCCTTGCACCGCCTGCCGCAATACGTCGTCCGCCACGCGGAACGATTCGTAAAAGCTGGTGCCGCGCGGAACAATCTCCAGCAGCTTGTCATTGGGAATGGAGATCACTGTGTCCACGGTGGCCGCTAGGTCCGCCAGTCCGCGCTCGGCCTGCTTCATGCGGCGCGGTCCTTCAAAGCTGAACGGCTTGGTTACCACCGCGACGGTTAGCGCGTTCAGTTCCTTGGCAAGCGCCGCCACCACCGGCGCCGCGCCCGTGCCGCTGCCTCCGCCCAGACCCGCCGTCACGAACACCATGTCCGCGCCTTCCAGAATTTCAATAATGCGCTCGGTGTCTTCCAGCGCCGCCAGACGGCCGATGGCTGGGTCCGATCCCGCGCCCAGTCCGTTAGTAACCTTGCGTCCGATAGCCAGTTTGTTCGGCACCGGAGAGGCTTCCAGCGCCTGCACGTCGGTATTCAGAATGTGAAACTCCACGCCGGTGAGCCCTTCGCTCATCATCCGGGCAACCGCGTTCGATCCGCCGCCACCCACGCCGATGACCTTCATCTTGGTGCCCAGCATAGATTCTTCCTGAATTTCGAACTTCAAATTGCGCTTCGTATCGATCGCCATTTCCGTCTCCTAATCAGTCACTCGCGTACTTCAAGCTAACGCAAAACAAGCCCCATAATGCCGGGGACCTTCCGCTTCCATTCCTTCTGCATCTTCAACTTTCCGGAGTACATTGCCAAACCCGCCGCCACCACCCACGTCGGATTCTTCAACTGTTCGGGCCAATCTTCAATTCCCAGCGGCAATCCGCTCCGCGCCTGGCATCCTAATATCTGTTCCGCCATATCCCACATGCCCGGCAGCAGTGCGCCGCCACCCGTTAGAACCACGCCCTCCAGCAGCGCCTGTTCCATTCCCACCTTGGCAATCTCGTTGCGGACATAAAGGAACAACTCTTCCCCGCGTGCCTCCAGAATCTCGTTCAATTGGCGCCGCGTGGCTTCCCGTGCCGGCCGCCCTTCCGCCGATGGCACTTCAATCAGGCTACTGTCGGAACTGAGCCCAAGCTTGGCGCAGCCGTATTCCCGCTTCAGTTTCTCGGCGTCTTCGTAAGACACATTGAACCCGAATGCCACATCGCGTGTGAAGTGGTCGGCGGAGATGGGTAGGCTCGCGCCGCGCAGCAGCATTTCCCCGTCGTAGACCACCATGTCCGTCGATTGCGCCCCAATGTCGATCAGCGCCACGCCACGAGCGCGGTCTTCCTGCAGGATGCACGCATAAGCAGCCGCGATCGGTTCGAACACCGTCTCTTCCACTGCCAGGTGCGCCTGGTGCACCGCGCTCACCAGCGCCTGATGTTCGTGCGTGGAGGCGGTGATCACATGAACGTTCGCCTCCAGGCGCGAACACGTCGCTCCTCGCGGATTGCGATACCCCGCGCGCCCATCCAGCGTAAAGTCCTGCGGCACCACCTGCAACAGCAGCCGGTCGTCTTCCATTCGCACACGCGATGCCAGTTCCACCGCATAGCCCAGATCGCCTGCATCAATTTCGCGCGGTCGGCCAAATTCGTACAGGCCCCGGCTGTTGGCGCTTTCCACCGTACTGCCACCAACACCCACCACGGCCGCGTCAATCGAAATTCCAGCCGACGCCTCCGCTTCCTCCACCGCCGCGCGAATGCTTTCCGACGCCGCGGCCTGGTCTGAGAGACGGGCCTTTGCCCATCCCCGCGAAGCGGATTCCCCAAAGCCCAGCAGGCGAATGCGGGATTCTTCCACCACGCAAATCACGCATTTCGTGCGCTGGCTTCCCGCGTCCAATCCAACCGCGTAACGGGAGCTATTCGACATGGCCGTCGCCCCCAACCGCAGTGATTCGATCTTTCAACCGCAGGTCCAGGATCTTCGCATCTGTCAGGCGAAGGCGGATCTGGTCATAGTTCGCAATAAAGTTGTTCATGCGCGACAGGAAATCGTGATTGCCAAGCATCAGCACCACCGTGTGCCGCTCGATTTTCTGCGTCACTTTCAGGTTCTCCAGATCGGTGACATCGATCTCGGACAGCTTGGCCATCAATGCCGCACCCAGTTCCTGTTGCAGCCGCAGCAATCGCTTCACGCGCTGACGGCGAATCTCTTCTGTATCCGCCGCTGTCACTCCAATCATCACCGGCAGCGTCAGGTGCGCCACCCGCTTCGGATCCAGCAGTACGCCATCGCCGTCAATCAGTCCGAATCGCGTGCCGCCGCGCGCCTCTGCCACTTGCACAAAGGCAACCGGCGTTCGTTCCAGAATTCGCACCTGCAGCCGATTCGGCCAGACACGCGAAACCGTGGCGTCCTTCACCCAGTCGATGCCAAGCAACATCCGCCGCCGCTCGGCGATAGGGCAAAGGTAAACGCTGCGGCCAAAGTCGCGTGCGAACACCTGCGCCACTTGTGGCTCGGCAGTGTAGAACAGGCCGTCCGTGCTGAAGTGCGGATTCGGCGCACCGTTCTCCGGCGCGGCCGGCAGCACAAAACGGGAATCGCTGATAATGAATTGCTCCACGCGTGAGGCGATAAACATCACTAGCACCACGCTAAGCGCCGCGGCAATCGTGCCGCCAACGTATCGGAACAGCGATCGTCCGCTGGCCGCATCCGGCAGCGGCATGGTCATTTCAGAGGCTGCTCGGCGAGCCATTAAACTGTACTCCTTGCGGCTCTTTCCGGAATTGCATTCCTCACCGCCTCCAGAAATTTATCGCCAACCTGCCAAACATTTCCCGCACCCAATGTCAGAACCAGATCTCCTTCGCGAACGCGCTCCAGAACGGCTGCTACCGCGTTCTCCGCAGTGCCTACATACTCCACAGCCCGGTGCCCGAATGCCCGGATTCTCTCAGCCAGCGCTTGCGACGTAACCCCCGCAATCGGCTTCTCCGAGGCGGCATAGATGTCCATAAGGTAAACGTAGTCGGCTTGATGGAAGGCTTTTGCGAAATCGTCCATCAGCAGCTGGGTCCGCGTGTAGCGGTGCGGCTGGAAGATCACATGGATCCGTTGGTAATCGCACGCCCGTGCGGCCGCCAGCGTCGCCCTTACCTCCGTCGGGTGGTGCCCGTAGTCGTCCACTACGGTGATTCCGTTCTCCTGTCCGCGCAGTTGAAAGCGGCGGTCCACTCCACGAAAACTGGCCAGCCCCTCTCGAATCGCCTCGGGTTGCACTTCCAGTTCCAGGCTCACCGCAATGGCCGCGGTGGCATTCAGAACATTATGGCGGCCCGGCACGGCCACGCGAAACTCTCCCAGATCGGCATCGTGAAAGCGCAGCCGGAACGTGCTGGAAAGATGCCCCGCCTCGGAAGATACGATTTGTAAATCGGCCTGAGCCACGGTTCCGTAGGTAATCGTGCGCCGCCGGATCAACGGCAGAATCTGCTGGACGTTTTCGTCGTCCAGACATAGAATCGCCGCGCCATAGAAAGGAACTTTGTTCACGAACTCGGTGAAAGCCGCGCGGATCTCCACAATCGACGCGTAGTGGTCCAGGTGCTCGCGGTCGATGTTGGTCACGATCGCCAGAATCGGCGACAGCTTCAGGAACGACCCATCACTCTCGTCCGATTCCACCACCAGGAAATTGCTGTGGCCCAGCCGGGCGTTGGAACCGCCCATGGTGCCCACCCGTCCGCCCACCACCACCGTGGGGTCCAGGCCGGCGTGGCTAAGAATCGCCGCGGTCATAGACGTAGTTGTGGTCTTCCCGTGGCTGCCGGCGATGGCGATGCCGAATTTTAGCCGCATCAGTTCGGCAAGCAGCTCGCCCCTTGGAATCACCGGGATGTTGCGCCGCCGCGCTTCGGCAATCTCCGGGTTCTGTTCGTTCGCCGCCGATGTCACCACCACGGCCTTGGCGCCGTCCACGTTGGCCGCCGCATGGCCTTCATAGACACGTGCCCCTAGCTGGGCCAGGCGATCGGTAATCGGCGTCAGTTTCAGGTCTGAACCTGTGATCTGATAGCCGAGATTCAACAGGATCTCTGCGATTCCGCTCATCCCGATACCGCCTATGCCCGTGAAATGCAACTGCTGGGGCTTAAAAAACATTGGAGTCCTTAATTGTTTCGGCTTTCCGGTCTGCTGTCAATCGAAATCTTGCGTCGGCGTGAAGCGCTGCTACTTCGCATTATCTCACCGCCAATTTTTCCAGAACATGCGCCGCGCGGCTGGCCGCGCCCGGTCTCGCTACAGCCTTGGCGTTCCGGCTCATCGATTGCAAAGTCTGCGGAGCCGACGCCAGCGCCAGTACCTCGTCGAAGAGCCTTTGGCCATTCATCTCGCGGTCCAGCACCAGCCGCGCGGCGCCCGCGCGAACCATTGCCTCCGCGTTCCGCAATTGGTGATCGTCCGCTGCAAAAGGGAAGGGAACCAGGATCGATGGCTTTCCCGCCGCCGCCAGTTCCGATACCGTGGACGCTCCGCTCCGGCAGATAATCAGATCCGCGCTGTCGAACGCGTGCGGCATGTCCTTGATGAAGGGAGTCACCTCGCCGGAAACGCCGCTGCCGCGGAAGTCGCCGTCCAGCGCGGAAAACATTTCCGTACCGCATTGATGCAGAATTCTCACCAGCATGCGCTGCGCAAAATGATTCCAGCTGCCGCGTGCCGCTTCGTTCAAGGTTCTGGACCCTCGGCTGCCGCCCGTAATCAGGATCGTAAACGGAACCCGCGGCTCGTCTCTGGGCTGTATCTTAAAGAATTCTTCGCGCACCGGCATTCCCGTCACCTCCGCGCGGCCTTCCGGAAAATAACGCAAAGTCTCCGGGAAACTCAACAGCGCTTTCGCGATCCACTTGCCCATGCGGCGATTCGTCAGCCCGGGCACGGCGTTCGGTTCCATAACTACGATGGGAATTCCACTCAGACGCGCTGCAATCATCACCGGCCCTGCCACGTACCCGCCCATGCTGAACACCGCTTTCGGTTTCCTGTTCCGGAAAATCTGCAACACCCGTACCGTGCTTACCGGTATTTGCGCCAGCGTCCGGATGCGCTGCGCCACGTCCACCCTGTTCAATCCTCCAATCTCTATCCACTCGATTGGAAATCCTGCGGCCGGCACAAGCCGTGCTTCCATCCCACTTTGTGTCCCAATGAAGAATGATTCGTACCCATGCCGGCGCAGCTCGTCAGCAACCGCTAATGCAGGAATGATGTGTCCACCGGTTCCGCCTCCCGCCATCGCAAATAAGAGGTTGGTGTCCATTCCACTCGGGCCGCTATATGTCAAAGATCTTTACCCCGCGTGTTCACTAATGCTCAGCAGCATTCCCAGGGACGTCAAAGTGCTGAGCAGCGAACTGCCCCCATAGCTGATCATCGGAAGCGGAATTCCTTTCGTCGGACCCATGTCCAGCACCACGCTCATATTGATCAACGCCTGAATCATCAGCGACGCCACAATGCCCACCGCCATAAAGCGTCCGAAATCATCCGCCACCCAGAACAGGCTCAGACCGCGCCACATGATGACGAAAAACCCGGCAAGAATCGCGACGCAACCCCACAGACCCAACTCTTCCCCTACCACCGCGTAGATGAAATCGGTATGCGCCTCCGGCAGATACAACAGCTTCTGTTTTCCCTGCATCAGCCCAAGCCCCAGAACGCCACCCGCGCCAACGGCAATTTTCGACTGCCGCGCCTGGTATGCCGTGTCCCGCGTAGCCAGCGAGCTGTGAACGTACGTCTTAATTTCTCCGCCCGGATTCAGCCTGTCGATGTAGGTGTAGTCCGGGTCCACATAACCAATGATTCGCGCCATGCGATACGGTTTCGCCGCAATCGCAACGCAGGCCAGCAACACGCCGCCCGCGCATACCATGGCCAGATATTTGCGTTCCAGACCCGCGATGTAGAACACCACCACCGCCGTTGCCACCAACACCAGCGCCGTCCCGAAATCCGGCGTAGCCACCGCCCCTGCCACAATCAACAGCGCGATCATCGCCGGAATCAGCGTATGTTTGTCATTGATGGCGCGCAGCCGCAACGTAACGAAATAGGCCAGGAAAATGATCAGCGCCGGCTTCGCGAATTCCGCCGGCTGCAAGCTGATTGGTCCCAGCATCAGCCAGCGGTGCCGCCGCGGATCCGCGAAATAGACCACCACCAGCATCGCCACCACGATGCCCAGCGGCGCGAATGCCCACACCGGATCTTTGAATTTGCGATAGTCGATGCGCTTGCAGGTCATCAACACCAGAAACGAGAGAGCCCCAAAGAAAATCTGTTTGCTGATGAAGAAGTAGCTGGATTTGTACTTCAATTCCGCCATCACCGACGATGCGCTATACACAATCACCATGCCGAAGCACACCATGATCACGATGGTGAAAAACAGAATCCAATCGGTTTTAAGTCGCAGTGCCATTAGTCTTCCTTCATAGCGCATTTACCAGGTCTTTGAAGACACGGCCCCGCTGTTCGTAATTGTCGAATTGATCGAAGCTCGCGCACGCCGGCGAAAGCAAAACGGTTTCACCCGTTACCGCGCTGCCGGACGCCAACTGCACCGCGGCTTCCAGTGTGCCGCATGCGGTCAACGGAAACGCACTGCCAATCTGTGCCGCAATGATGGAAGCCGCCGCCCCAATCAGCAGCACTCCTCGCGCCTTCCGTCGCAGCCGCTCCGTCAACAGCGTATAGTCGCTGTTCTTGTCCTTGCCGCCCAGAATAATCCACAGGCCGCCATCAAAAGAATCAAGCGCCTTGATCGTTGCGTCCACGTTTGTTGCCTTCGAATCGTTATAGTAATTGACGCCGTGCCGCTCGCGGACGAATTCCAGCCGGTGCTCCACCCCGGGGAAAGTCCGGATGGCGCTTGCGATCTGCGTCATGCTGGCGCCTGCCAGCCGCGCTGCCGCCGCAGCTGCCATGGCGTTCTCAATATTATGAACACCCCGCAGCGGCACCTCGGCCTGCCGTATCAATGGCTCGCCGTCGAACAGAATTCTGCCGTTCTCCAGCCAGAGGCCCGGCGCAACCGGATGCGAAAGACTGAACCACAGCGTTCTAGCCGCGGTCTCGGAAGCGTACCCCACGCAATAGGCATCGTCGGCACTCAGCACCGCATAGTCCTTCGGACCCTGGTTCTCAAACAGCCGTGCCTTTGCCGCCGCGTAGTTCTCTACCGTGTAATGGCGGTCCAGATGATCCGGCGTTAAGTTTAGGCAGACGCCGATGTCCACGTGAAACTGATCGATGGTTTCCAGTTGAAAACTGGAGAGCTCCAGCACATTCCACTGCCCTTCGCGTGAAGGTTCAGTCATCGATGTAGGCGCCAGTCCAATGTTCCCGCCCACCTGCACCGGTATCCCGCTTTCTTTCAGAATGTGCCCGGTCATCGCCGTAGTCGTCGTCTTCCCATTAGAACCAGTAATCCCGATAATCGGACCTTTCAAAAAGTACCCGGCCAGTTCCACTTCGCCAATCACCGTAATCCCTTTCGCCCGCAACTCACCGATAACCGGGAGATCGGCCGGAACGCCAGGCGAGAGCACCACCATATCCACGCCTTCAAAAGAATCCAACGTCTGCGGCAGGATTCTCATTTCTTGCGATGCCGTTTCATCCACCGCACGCACCGCCGCGCCCTTCCGCCTAAGCAGCTCCACCGCCGCCACGCCAGAGCGCTTCATGCCAACCACCGCAACTTGCAAGCCTTCCAAATCCTTCATCGCAGTTTCAACGTCGTCAACGCGAACAACGCCATAATCAGGCCCGCAATCCAGAATCGCGTGATGATTTTCGATTCCTGCCATCCCAGCGCCTCAAAGTGGTGATGCAGCGGCGCCATCTTGAAAATCCGTTTTCCCCGCAATTTGAAACTACCCACTTGCAGCACCACGGAGAGCAGTTCCAGCACGTAGACGCCGCCAATGAACAACAGCAGTATCTCCTGCTTGATCAGCACTGCCACCACGCCCAGACCGCCGCCCAACGCCAGCGAGCCCACGTCGCCCATGAAAATTTCCGCCGGATGCGCGTTGTACCAAAGGAAGCCCAGAGACGCTCCCATCATCGCGCCGCAAAAAATGGTCAACTCCGATGCGCCCGGCAATCGCGCGATATCCAGGTAGGTCGCAAACTGCGCGTGCCCACTCACATAGGCCAGTACTGTAATCGCGCCCGCCGCGATGATCATCAGGCCAATGGCCAGCCCATCCAACCCGTCAGTCAGGTTCACCGCGTTCGACGCCCCGGCAATCACCACCACCAGAAAGCCGAAGAAGAACACAAACGCCAGCGGATACGTCCACGGGTTATAGAGGAAACCGGTTATCAGCAGGTCCGGCTTCCATTGCTTCACAAACGGAACGTTCATCGAAGTGTCGTAGAGATTCCGCGCATGCAGCGCCAGCAGCACGAAACCGATAATCAAGGACGCCAGCACCTGTAACAGGAATTTCTTTCGCGCCGTCAACCCCAGGTTCTGCATCTTCCGGACCTTGGTGAAATCGTCGTAGAAGCCGATAGCTCCAAAGCTCAGCAGCCCGAAAAGCGCGATCCACACGTACGGGTTTCGCAGATCCGTCCACAGCAGTGTGGGCACCACAATGGAGATGATGATCAGAATGCCGCCCATGGTGGGCGTCCCCGCTTTCGATTTGTGGGATTTCGGGCCCTCTTCCCGAATGTGCTGGCCTATCTGAAATTCCCGTAGCTTCTGAATCAGCCAGGGGCCCAGCCCGATGCACAGAAACAGCGCCGTCAGGCTGGCGAATGCTGTCCGGAATGTCACGAATCCGAATAGCCGCAGCGGGCCGAAAATCGGATATTCTCTCCCATACACCAGAAATAGCTTTTGATAGAGCAGCCAGAAAAGCATTGAGGTTACTTGAGAAACTCCTCTAATGCTATCTCTACCCGCGTGCCGCGCGAGCCTTTGAATAGGATGACATCCCCAGGCCGCGCCAGGATTCGCACCAGCGCGCCTGCATCGATGGGATCTTCAAAAAAGTACGCGGCGTCCTTTGCAAGACCCGCTTCCATGGCTGCGTCGATCATGGATTGGGCCGCGCCGCGTATCCCAACAAGCACGGAAATCCCATATTCGGCGGCGTAGCGGCCTACGTCGCGATGCAAAGGCTCGGACCAGCGGCCGAGTTCCAGCATCTCCCCCAGAACGGCGATGTGCCGTGCGCCGGTTGTGTCTCGCAACACATCCAGCATGGCCCGGGCCGCGTCCGGATTGGAGTTGTAGCAATCGTTGAAAATGACAATCCCGTTGTGAATGATGCGTTCGCCCCGCATTCTCGCCGGCGTCAGCGATCGCACTGCGTCTTTCAATGCAACGGCCGGAATACCGAACGCCTCTGCTACCGCAATGCCTGCAAGGATGTTCCGGATGCCGTGCCGGCCGAGCAGCGACGAAGAGAACACAGCCCGGCCCACACGGAAGCGCACACCATTCTCCAGCATTTCCACGTCTTCGGCTCGAACCCGCGCGCCTTCCCCAATTCCGAACGTGATCGCCTCACCCTCGCGGCCCGCGTTGAAATGGCGCACCCGTTCATCGTCGTTGTTCAGTACCGCCACGCCGTCTTCGGGTAGCGCGTCGATCAATTCTTTCTTCGCCAGCGCAATCCCTTCCACGCTGTCGAAGTTCTCAATGTGCGCCGTCCCCACATTCGTCACCACGCCAACATCCGGCCGCGCAATGCTACATAGATCGCGAATCTCGCCCGCATGGTTCATACCTATCTCCAGTACGGCTACTTCCGCTCCATCCGGCAGACGCAGAATGGAAAGCGGCAGGCCAATATGGTTGTTGAAATTACCCACGGTCTTCCCAACCTTCATCGACTGCGCCAGCAATGCCGCGATCACATCTTTCGTCGATGTCTTCCCCGCGCTACCCGTCACGCCTATAACCTTCTTGCCCCACTTCTGCCGCGCCCATCGCGCCAACTCCTGCAGCGCGCCAAGCGTATCCGCCACCCGCAGTGTTGTGCCGGTAGCCTCAACATCCCTATCGATAATCGCCGCTGCCGCGCCCCGTTCAAACGCCTGAGCCAGAAACTGATGGCCGTCCGAATTCTCGCCCCGCAAAGCAAAGAACAGGTCCCCCGGCTCAACCGTCCGGGAGTCGATGCTGTAGCCCGTTACCTGTCCCGCGGCATCGCTCCTGCTCCCAACCACCCGCTCTACATCCTGCAACTCAAGCCGAATACCCGAACCCCCGCAATACCCGCCGCGCCACTTCACGATCGTCGAAATCCACTACCTTGTCTTTCAATACTTGATAAGTCTCGTGCCCCTTCCCCGCCAGCAGCACCACATCGCCCGGACCCGCCTGTTCTATCGCCCGGCGAATGGCCCGTTCCCGATCCGGTTCAATGATGTGCGGTGTATCGGAACGCCGGATCCCCACCAGCGCATCGTTCATAATGGCCAGCGGGTCTTCCGAGCGCGGATTGTCAGACGTCAGCACCACGAAATCGCTCTTCGATGCCGCCGCCATGCCCATCAGCGGCCGCTTGCTGCGATCCCGGTCGCCGCCACATCCGAACATTGTGATCACTCTTTGTTTCGTCATTCCACGGGCCGCGCGAATTGCGTTCTTCAACGCATCGTCGGTGTGCGCATAGTCCACAATCACCAGAAACGGCTGGCCCTCCTGCACTCTTTCAAAACGTCCTGGAACCGCGGCGCACTTCGCGATTCCGCGCGCCACTACCGCCGGCTGGATGTTGTAGGACATGCCAGTGCTCCACGCCGCCAGAATGTTGTAGACATTGATTTCCCCGACCAGTGGCGATTCCACCGGATAAGTGCTGCCTTTGTGTTGAATCTCAAATTGAAGTCCTTCGAAAGTGGAAACAATCTTCTGCGCGCGCGTCGGTGCGCCTTCCTCAAGGCCATACCAAAACACCTCCGTTTCAGGATTTGTCTCGATCTGCTTTCCGTGAGCATCGTCGTGGTTGATCACCGCAAAGCGGGGCGCGGCCGCGCCATTGCCGGTGAACAGCAGAGCCTTGGCCGCAAAGTAGCCTTCCATGGTGTGGTGAAAGTCCAGATGATCCACTGTCAGGTTCGTGAATACCGCCGTATGAAACTGAATCCCGTAAACCCGCCCCAGCGCCAGCGCATGGCTGGAGGTCTCCATGGTGGCGTGTGTTCCCCCATCAGCCTCCAGCTCATTGAAAATTTGAAATAGTTCCAGCGATTCCGGAGTCGTGTTGGCCGCATGCAGCGTCTTGCCCGCCAACCGGTATTCAATCGTCCCGACTAGTCCTGTGATGAATCCGGCCTCGCGCAAAATCGAATCCACAAGATAGGAAGTGGTGGTCTTGCCGTTGGTGCCTGTGATGCCGGTGAGGCCCAGCCGCCGGTCCGGGTGCCTGTAGAAATTCCCCGAGGCCAACGACAACGCCTGCCGCCCATGCACCACCTGGATCCAATGTCCTTCGAAATCCACAGGGCGGGCATTCTCGCTAACCACAGCCATGGCGCCGTTTCCAATGGCCTGCGACGCAAAATGCGTCCCGTCCACATGCGCGCCGGGAAAAGCAAAGAACAGAAACCCTGCCGCCACTTTGCGCGAATCGTACGCAAGACCCTTCACGGACGCCGTCGCGATCTCTCGCGGCATCTCTGAATCGAGAGCAATCCCTTCTAGGACATCGCTCAGTGTCATGCTGATCTCAGCGGGCAAATTGTACGCGGATGCGTTCTCCTCGCCGCAGCGGGGTGCCCGGCGCAGGTTGTTGCGCCGCGGCAAGGCCGCTCCCGGAAAATTCCACCTGAATGCCTAGCGCGGCCGATTGTTCCAATACGTCGCGCAATGTCTTTCCCACAAACTTCGGTGTCCTCGGACCGCTAATCACCGCTTCTTTGCTGCTCACCGCCGGCACTTCAATCACCGGGCCCGTCACCGATGCCGGAATCCGCGGCGCGCCGGACGCGGCAGTCGTCTGTCCCGCCGCTCCCACACCCGCCACTTGCGTTGCCTGTTCATCGTCGTCCAACGGATTGCTGCCGCCCAGGTCGGCAATCGCCAAATCGTTCGTCGTCGTCTTCCCATCGTCTGGCTTCGCCACAAAATCCGGCAGGTCTTTCGGCACGTCCAGGAACCGCAGCGCCGCCGTTGCCACTGCTTTGAATACTGGCGCCGCCGCATCCGCGCCCATCAATGCCGTGCCGTTCAACGTAGCCACCACAACAATGGCCGGGTTGTTCAACGGCGCAAAGCCCATGAACGACGAGTTGTACTTATGTGTGTAAGCGTGCGCCTTCACGTCGTAGATCTGCGCCGTCCCGGTCTTGCCGCCGGACGTGTAGCCGTCCAGCCGCGATTTCTTCCCGGTGCCAAACAGCACAACGCCTTCCATCATTTGCCGCATCGTGATGGCCGTTTGCGGTTGCAGCACACGTACCGGTTCCACGTATGGTTCAATCGGCGCCGGAACATTCTCGCCCGTTCGCGTTGGCTTCAACGTCATCCTCGGCTTCACCAGCATCCCGCCGTTGCCAATCACCCCCGCGGCCGCGGCCAGCTGCAGCGTGGTTGCGCTCAATTCATGTCCCATCGCGATAGAGCCGATCGAACTCGGGATCCACTGCTTCAACGGACGAAGCCGACCGCTCGATTCGCCCGGCAGAGGAATGCCGGTGCTCTTGCCGAAACCAAAGCGCTTCACATATTCATACAGGTTCTTCTCACCCACTCGCAGCCCGATGTTGATCGCGCCAATGTTACTCGACTTCGCCAGCACGTCCGCCATACTCAGCGACGAATACGAATGATGGTCGTGAATCACGCGCTTAAACAGCGTCATGCTCCCGTTGCCGCAGTTGATGATTGTGCCCGGCCGGATGTTGGTAGTTTCCAGTGCCGCCGAAAGCGTAATCACTTTGAAGACCGACCCCGGCTCAAACGGGCTCGATACCGGAAGATTCGTTCGCGCATCCAAGCTCTCGCCCTTCACCGGCGGTACATTCGGATTGAAGCTCGGGTAGCTCGCCATCGCCAACACTTCCCCGGTCTTCGGATCCATCACTACCAGGCTGCCGGTTTTAGCGTGCGTCCGTTCGATTCCACTGGCCAACTCCCGCTCGGCCACGTGTTGAATCCGCTCGTCGATCGAAAGCGTCACGTCTCGTCCCGGTTGCGGATCGGTGAATATCTGCAGTTCCACCACTCGCTGCTTCACATCGGAGGTGGTGCGCATCACTCCCGGCTTCCCCTCAAGTTGTTCGTTCATGCTCAACTCGATGCCGGCGTTTCCTTTCTCCGCGTGATCCACGCCGCCCAGTAAATTCGCGCCCACCGTGTCTTTCGGATAGAAGCGGCGGCTCTCTGTACGAAACTCCACCCATTCCAGGTTGTAGCTGCGCAGCTTCACTGATTCTTCGGGCGTGATCTTGCGCTTCACCCAAAGAAACCCGCGGTGGTTGTCCACCGCCGAAGCCATCTTGCCCAGCAGCACATCGCCGTCAATCTCAAGCACACGGGACAACAGATCCGCCGCCAGCGCCAGGTCCGGCACTCGCAATGGATTGATACACACCGAATCCACCGGCAGGCTCATCGCCAGCGGACGTCCCGTTCGGTCGTAGATGATTCCGCGCGGCGCTTGAATCTCCACTTCCCGGTCCTGCTGTTGTTGCGCTAGCTTTTGGAATTCGTCGTGACGGAAGATCTGCAGGGAAACCAGGCGGGCCAGAATCAGCAGCCCCCAAATAAAAGTTGCGCGCGCGAGAATCCTTAACCTTCTGTTGGCTAATGGCTCCGCGCGCGCGTCCAAGGGAACTCCTATTTGCAAAACTATCTAATGAAGACTACCGGCGGTTCAGTGCCAACGAACTTTCGTTCTTCGGCGACAGATAAATTACGTTCTCAGACTTCGGATCCTCAAACTCCTGATCCACCGCAAGCCGCGCCAACCGTTCCGGGCTCACCAGTTTTGCTTCTTCCAGGTCCAGTTTTCCGCGATCGGTATTCAAACGCTGATTCTCCGCTTGCAAATTGTGCAGTTGATAGCTGGCCAGCAATCCGTACGCGCTCGGCAGTAGCATCCCAATCAACATCGCCGCCGATACGCACGACGCACCCAATACCTTCCAGCTCTTGGCGCTGGCGCCCGGATCGGCCTGCCGCACCACGCGTGAATTGTCGATTCTTTTTACGAAGAAGTAAACGTCTTCGTTCGGAAGCGGGCGCAGCTTGAAGTCGTCGCTTACTGCGCGGCTCGACACCTGTTGTGCGGCTTCTGCCGCACGGCCCGCATCCATAAACTGGTTGAAAATATTTGCTAGCGTCGCCATAGTTCTTCTCTGCCTTCGTTCTGACTTAGTTCATTTCCAACGCCCGCAGCTTTGCGCTCCGGGACGCCGGGTTTTCATTTGTTTCCGATTCCGTTGGCCTGACCACGTGCTTGGTCAGCATCACTGCTTTGCCTTCGCGTACCAGCGCCTGAAAACTACGCTTGACCCGGCGATCTTCCAGCGACATAAAGGACACGATGACGATGCGCCCGCCGCTTTTCACCAGCTTCGGAGCCGCCTCCAGCAAGCTGTCCAGCTCGTCCGCCTCGTCGTTGACGGCCAGCCGCAGAGCCATGAAGGTAAGCGTGGCGGGATGAAGACGGCCCGTCCGGTGCGCGGCGTTTTCTATCACTTGTGCGAGATGCAAAGTGCTTCGAATCGGCCGCGCTCGAACGATTGCTCTGGCTATCTTCCGCGCCCTCCTTTCTTCGCCGTTTTGATAGATCAAATCGGCCAATGCCTTTTCGGCTGAATAGTTCACTAGATCGCCCGCCGTCGTTTCCTGACTGCGGTCCATACGCATGTCCACCGGGCCGTCCGTCATCAATGAGAAGCCGCGCTCGCCGTCCGTCAATTGATATCGGCTGACCCCTAAATCCGCCAGCAATCCGTCCGCTGCTGGAATCCCCGCCGCTGCCACAGCCTTTTGCAGCCCCGAAAACGGAGAGTGTACAAACTTGATCCTGCCGGCCAGCTCCGCGGAATCCGCCTTCGCCATTTCCAGCGAATCCGCATCGCGATCCGAAGAGAGCACGTAGCCTGTGCTTAAGTGCGCGGCAATAGCTCTCGTGTGCCCGCCCAGACCACACGTTGCATCTATGTAGATGCCATCCGGCCGGATAGCCAGGTATTCCATGCACTCGTTGAGCAGGACTGAATAATGCATACATGACGCCTACTGCAGCCCCTTTCTCTCGAATGTCTTCAGCGCGCCAGCCCGGTTCTCTCTCGCCCGTTGCTTCCGCTCGGCGTATACCTCTTCCCCAAATACGTTGATGTGACCCTTGTAATGCTCCAGGTAAACCGGCTTGTCTTCAATCTTCAGCGCCCGGCGTAACTCTGTCGGAATCACTACCCGCCCCTGCGAATCCAGCTCGGCATCGCCGCCAAAATCCATCGCCGTGAACCACAAGTCCTCGGCCGCTTCGGCATCTTCGGCCGGCTCCTTCAACAGAGCCTCCGTTTCTTTCCACTTCGAAATCGGGTAAAGTCTAGCTATGCGCTCATCAAAGGTCGTGCAGAAGAGCTTCTTCTCGCCGATCGCAATCAAAAATTGTTGGAAGTCGGAAGGCAGTTTGAGCCTGCCTTTTTCATCGATGCGGCCCGGATAGATCCCGCGAGGGTGCTCAACGGCAACGGGTTTGGCGATTTCTTCCACTTTTTGTCCACTTCTGGCCGCTTCCGGCCACTGAGAGATTGTCACATAGGTATTTTCTGAACGCAAGAAGTTTTTCTTAAGGCTTTCTACGTATCTCGTTGTAGCCGTGAGGGTTATGGCGAACAAAAGGCGAAAGATGGCCTATGCATGGTCGTACTTTCTGCGACGCTTCTCGAAAGCCGCCGGCGGCTCCTCAGTGCGGAAACGATCCCGGTCTAATCGGTACCTCCACCGTCGCCACTGCCGTTGTCACACCACGACCCTCACTTCCCCCGTTAGCCGATAACGGGTAAATCTAAATGTTGAGAGTATTCAATCGCGTTTACGAAGCGATAAGCTGATCCTGTGGATCAAGAATTCTACGGCAAGGCGGTTCAGCTACTAGCTCGTATATACCTACAGAGGATATAGTTGCAAGTATATAAAGTCTCGGACGGCTATCTTAGGAGGTAATTTGTATGGCGAGAATTCCAATCACCGTGATGGGGTACAAGTGCGAGCGTTGCGAACACGAATGGATACCCGGTGACTACAATCAGGAGCCAGCGGTATGCCCAAGTTGTAAGAGCCCCTACTGGGATCGTCCCCGGAAATCGATGCTTACCTACGAAGACTTTCGGGATAAGATCGCCGAGGCGTTACGTGCCGAGGGAGCGCCACTTACCTGGACGGAAATTAGGACCCGCGCCAAGCTGCCGCAGAAGTTTCCTAACAACCAATGGGTTCACAATCTAGAAAGAGAAATCAATTTAGAGCGAAAGAAAGATGCGGGAGGTATTATTCATTGGCAACTGAAAGAACAAAACGAGTAGAATGTGTTTGATGCCACAAGTCAACCGCCTTAGTCTACCCAGTGCAGCACCAAAGCAGCAGGCTGAATATAAAGCGGTTTGGAATAGTGGAAGATCAGCAGAGGGGGCAGATTTTTTCACGCTCGGCTATTCGGGAAGAACCACGCCGAATCTGCTAGAATCGCTCGTGGTAAACGGCGTTAGGACGCTGGTGGACATTCGTCAAAACGCAGTAAGTATGTATCGGCCAGAACTCAGCAAGGGTAATCTCAGACGCGCAATCGAATCTCTTGGGATGTCCTATGTGCACTTGCCGGAATTAGGAGTTCCCCGGGACATCCGCGCCAAAGCTATTTCTGCTGGTACTCGCGATGTGATCTGGACGTGGTATGACGAAGCTGTTGTAGCTACGTATATTGGCGGTAACCTCCATCGCTTCCTTAATGGAATCGAACACCCTGCCGCGCTTATGTGCACAGAACTGTGCCCACAGGAGTGCCATAGACATCGCCTCTTCCTTGCGTTAGAGTCAATGGGATTAAGGGGATTCGATTTATAGAATTTGTGGGCCCATATTGCCTGAATATAGCCGAAAAAGAGTTCTGATTGTAGTACGTACTTATCCCATCCCGGCCAAGACAGGCGTAGAAGTGTCATGCACCGCCGCGATAACGGATGCTGGTCAATTTGTGAGGTTGTTCCCTGTTCCCTACCGGTTCCTTTCCACGGACAAAAGATTTAGAAAGTATCAGTGGATTGAAGTAGACACCACGCCCGCGAAGGATGGACGGGTTGAGAGCCTAAAGATTCGCGGCGATTCCATTCAGATTGTCTCTGATGAACTATCTACTCACGATCACTGGAAAGCACGTAAAGATTATGTGTTTCCACTCCGCTCCCCAAGTCTTTGTTACCTGAAGCGGCAACGAAATACCCATGGGCACCCCACATTGGGCGTCTTCAAACCAAAGTCTATCAAAAGACTTCTTATACAGGCAAGCGATTCCACCTGGACTGAATCGCAACTTGGAATCCTTCGCCAAGGGGACTTATTTCAGGATGGACCGCAAGGCGAGCTTGAAAAGGTTCCTTTCAAGTTCAAATACGAATTCACATGCGAAGATTCGGAGTGTGCTGGGCACGCCCTGTCATGCACCGATTGGGAGATGGGCGAATCGTGGCGGAGGTGGAGCGAAAAATACGGTGAAAGTGAATGGGAGAACAAGTTCCGACTACGGTACGAGCGGGAGATGATAGATAAGTACGACACGCATTTCTACGTCGGCACGGTGCACCAGCATCCCGCCGAATGGATCATCGTGGGACTCTTCTATCCTACAAGGTCACCACAAGCGGGTCTTTTCGATTGCGAATAGCTGGTTTGCCTGCTTGTGCTGAAACGTCACGATCTCCCCGATTTCAAACTACCAACCGTCCATTAGTCGTCTGCTTAGCGCCTCGTAACGTACTCTTCACGCTGTACATTCCGCCGGTAACACGATATTCCGCTAGACTACCGTAAACGTTCTTAGTTGCCTATATTCATAAAGATAGAGAAACAGATTTCGCAGCGATCCCAAACCGGGCCAACCGGCCCCCGAATTCACGGTGAATTCTCTTGCCCATTGCAAGCACCAGTGCTCTACTCACACCAGTACCCTTCCCACATGTTAAATACGAAACAGCTTCTGGCACGTCTATCTCTCGGACTGCTTCTTGCCCTTCCGGGGCTCTCGCAGGTATTCACAGCGAACGTTACGGGCCTCGTAACCGACTCCTCCGGAAGCGCGGTTTCCGGTGCCGAAGTCCGCCTCCTGAATACCAACACCGGGGACGCGCGCAACAGCAAGTCTGACGAAACGGGCCGCTACAACTTCTCCCAATTGGCCCCGGGTCAATACGAATTGAACGTCACCATGGCCGGCTTCAAGAAGTTCGTCACTTCCGGAATCGCGCTGAATGTGAACCAGACCGCACAATATGACGCCCGCATGGACGTCGGCGAAAATTCACAGAGCGTGGAGGTGACCGCATCGGTCGTTGGCATCGATGCCCAGACGGCGAACAAGAATGTGACATTTAATACGCATGACATGGTCGAATTGCCGCAAAGCCTGCGCAGCCCACTATTGTTCGTCCACGCCACGGCTGGCGTAAATGCAGTCCGGCAAGGGATTCAGCCGTATATGACCGACCAGAATACCAATCGCTTCGCCCTGAACGGTGGCCGCGACGAATCCTCCGCCATCCTGGTTGACGGAGTCCCGATCATGGCGCCAGGTTGGGGCGGCGCCATCGCAGTGCCTTCGCAGGACGCCGTGGCCGAAACGCAGGTCGTCCGGCAGGCCTACGATACCCAATACGGAAAGACCGACGGCGGCGCTGTCACCCTGGTAACCAAGAGCGGGTCCAACACATTCCACGCCGCCATGTTCGAATTCCTGCGCAACGATCATTTCGATGCCAACAGTTGGGATAACAACAAATACGGCAATGGCAAGACGACCTTTCAGCGGCACCAGTTCGGCGGTAACGTCGGCGGTCCGCTCTGGAAAAGCAAGAAGCTATTCTTTTTCAGTGCGTTTGAAGCCCTGAAGCAGGCCCAACCGGCGCCGTTCGTTGGCACCGTACCAACCGCTGCCATGAAACAGGGCGATTTCTCCCGCGTCCTGAATGACGACGGTTCGCCCGTAATCATTTACGACCCATTTAGCACCACAGTCGATTCCAAGGGCAATTACATTCGCACCCCCTTCGCCGGAAACAAAATCCCCAGCGCGCGCATGGACCCGGTCGGGAAAGCCGTCGCCAACCTGTTTCCCGACCCCAATCAAAGCCAGCTCCTCTCAAACGGCGGTCTGTTCTCGAAAGCCGGCAAGTACGCATCCAACTACTACAAACTCGACGAACGGGTCGATTGGGTCCGGACTGACAAAAACAGCATCTTCGGCCGCATTACCAAGGCGTGGCAGACGGATAGCATCCCAATCTATCTGGGAAAAGGCGCTGACAGCACCACCGGCGAGAAAGATCCCCGCTATCAGATTGTGCTCGGCGACACCTGGGTGCCGTCGCCAACCTGGGTAGTCAATCTGTTAGTCGGCTTCGGCCGCTGGCATGAGGACGATACCACCGCCAGCTCCGGCTATGTAGGCTCCATTGGATTGCCGCCATCGCTCATCAAGCAGTTTCAAGCGGACACCCTGCCGGAGTTCGGATTCAACAACTACTCGCAGTTGGGCTACACCGAACACAACCAAAACACGCGAGAGTTGAGCAACATTCAAATCAATGCGTCCAAGGAACTGCATTCGCACAGCATCAAGTTCGGCGGACTCTTCGAACTGGGCCGGCTCTATACGAACGACGCCTATTCCGGCTTTTTCAACTTCGATTCTGGCCTCACCTCAGGGCCCTCGGCGCAGACCGCCTCCGATACTTCCGGTAACGACATTGCTTCGCTGCTTCTCGGCACCGGCGCCAGTGGATCGTCTCCCTACAATGCCCAACTGTCATTGAGTCAGCGCTCCTACGGTTTCTATGCCAACGATACGTGGAGAATCACGCGCCGCTTGACCTTCACCTACGGCGCCCGCTACGAATACCAGGCCCCTCGGACCGAACGCTACAACCGCTTCAACTATTTCGATTTCAACGCCACCAACCCGCTTTCGGCGAAGACCGGTTTAAACCTGAAGGGTGGCTTGGTCTACGGAAACCCACAGATGTGGAACCCGGACCACAATAACCTCGCCCCGCGCGGAAGCATCGCCTATAAGATCACCGAAAAATTGGTATTTCGCGCCGGTTACGGCATCTTCTTTCAGCCTACCGTTGCCGTCGCCAACGGCCCAACCGACGGCTTTTCCACCAACACCAATTGGATCTCCACCAAGGGCGGCGACGGGCTGACTCCCGCAAACCTCTTGAGCAATCCATACCCGTCCGGTTTGAATTTGCCTGCCGGAGGCTCCGCCGGACTCCTCACCGAAGTCGGCCTCTCCGTCAATGCGGCATCGCGCCTTCACCCCACCGGATATGTCCAGAGCTATAGCGCGGACTTCCAATTCCAGACCGGCGCCAACGGCGTCCTCGAATTCGGCTACACCGGTGTGCAAGGCCGCAAATTGCTGCTCGGCGCCGCCAACATGAACATCAATCAGCTCGATTCAAAGTATCTCTCCATGGGTAGCGGATTGAATGTGCAAGTCGCCAATCCCTTCTTCGGCGTCATCACCGATCCCAATAGCGTGCTTTCTTCAAGGACCGTTCCGCAGTGGAGACTACTGCTCCCCTATCCGCAATTCACCCGCGTGAACCTTTCCCCAGACACTCCAGGTTCCAGTTCCAGCTTCAATGCCTTGACCGTCAAGTACAACCATCGCTTCCAGGCGGGACTGAATCTCCTTGTCACCTACCAGTGGTCCAAGGCCATTGACAACGTCTCGGAAACCCAGGTCTGGGAAATAAAGAACTACACGCGGGACATCAACCACCTGGATTCGGAGCGCTCCATCAGCGGCCACAATGTTCCACAGGATTTCCGCGCCGCTCTCGTCTGGGAATTGCCGGTCGGCCGCGGCAAGAAATTTGGCAGCAGTCTCAGCGGCGCTGCAAACGCCGCCCTCGGCGGTTGGCGCATGAGCGCCATTGTCCGCCTCGCCGATGGGCTCCCCCTTCAATTCAGCGCCTCCAACAGCAACAGCGTCTATGGGTATGTGGTCCAACGCCCCAACATCACCTCTCTTCCCGATCTTGCCAGCGGCGGCCAGTCCATCAACCATTGGTTCAATCCCGCAGCGGTAACCCGGCCCGCCCCATTCACACTCGGTACTGCCCCCCGCTACCCGGGCAACATCCGAACCGGTGCTCTCGACTCCTCGGACCTGCTCCTGAGCAAGGAGTGGAGATTCTTTGAGCTCTACCGCCTCCAGTTCCGCGCCGAGGCAATCAATGTGACCAACACGCCGCAGTACGGCCGTGCCAACACCACCGTCGGTAACGGCAACTTCGGCCGCGTCACCGGGACCTATAACGCCGGTCCCAGAACCATGCAGTTCGGGTTGCGCGCCGAATTCTAACCGCGGCCCACCCATGCTTTCGAACTTTCGTAAAGCTCCCCTAGCGGGGCTGCTGGCTCTCTGTTCGCCGGCATTTGCCGCCGGACCATACGTCAATGCGCAACTTCCTTATCACGTAGCGAAGCTGGACGCGCAATCGAAACTGCAAGCCTGGTACGAGCCGGACCGCAACCTCGGTTGGGATCACGTCCTCCATCTCGGCTGGGATTTTCTCGAACACAAGGTTCCCCTGGACCAGCGCTATGGAACCGGATTGAAGGTGTCTCTGTTGAATTCGGTCTTCAATGGCGAAACGCTCCAGGCGGACTATTGGCAGCACAATCCCGCCATGACATTCGCCGGTCTCGTCGATGGCGTGGTGGCTTGGTATCCGTATTCCGGCGACACCGCCTCCATCGCGGTTGTTCGTGAGATGCTAGATCACCAACTCTCTCACGGCACCTCTCCCGCCGATTGGGACTGGGCCGGAGTACCGTTCGCCACCAGTTGCGGCAACTCCAAAGACTATGGCTCCTGTATCCAAAACATGCCCAAGGAATTCTACGGCGGCATTGAGACCGACAAGGTTGGCGAACTAGGCGCCGGCTACGCGCTCTTTTACCAACTCACCGCCGACCGCAAGTATCTCGACGCGGCCCTTCGCTGTGCCACAGCTCTCGCCAAGCATGTCCGCCCTGGAGACGCGGAACACACGCCATGGCCTTTCCGCGTCGACGCCCGCACTGGCGTCACCTTGGCGCGTGAGGAATTCGGCGGCAACATCGTCGGTCCTCTGCGCCTCTTCGACGAATTGATCCGTCTCCAGCAGGACAAAACCGGCGCATTCGCTCAGGCTCGTGCCACTGCCGTACAGTGGCTGCTCAGCCATCCTCTGAACCGCGAGAGCGCCGCGTGGAACAAGTGGACCGGCTACTTCGAAGATGTTTCGCAGAGCGTCGAAAACGTCAACCAGGTGCTGCCCACCATGGTTGCCTGGTATGTACTGAGCAATCCCGACCCGGCATCCGTCACTCCCAAGTGGACGCGATGGCCCATGATGACCGGACGCCTGATCGATTGGGTCCGGACTCGCTTCGGCCGCGGCCCCTATTCCGGTGCCTGGGCTATCGACGAGCAAGGCACGCCCGACGGTCATGGCTGCTGTTCCCGCGCCGGCCTCGGCAGTCACACTTCCCGCTGGGCTGCGCTCAATGCACTCTATTACGAGAAAACCGGAGACTTGCAAGCGCGCGAAGACGCCTTTCGGGCACTCAACTACGCCTCGTACTTCGCCCTCTCGGATGGCCGTGTTTCCTGCTGTGGCGAAGGCTTCGGCAGTCCCTTCTGGTTTAGCGACGGCTATTCCGATTACTTGCGGCATTTCAACTGGGCCATGGCATCAATGCCCGAATTCGCACCCATCGGAGAAGATCACCTCCTCCGCAGTTCCTCGGTAGTGCAGTCGGTCGCCTATAGCAAAGGGGCCGTCAGCTACCGCACGTTTGCCGAATCGTCCACCGAAGTTCTCCGCCTCAGCTACAAGCCGGGTCACATCGGCGCAGGCGGGCAAGAACTGAAAAACGCCGGCGTGCTCTCCGCCAATTCGTACACGCTAACCGCCGTGCAAAATGGAGATTACGTTGTTTCCGTCCGGCACGAAAGCGCCAGAGACGTACAAATTCAAGCCTCCGCACTCGTCAATGCCGGCGCGCGCTAAGGATCTGCGACGTTGGTGAAGATCCGCCCACTCTGGTAGTTCGCAAGAGGATCTCAAAATCGGGGAACGCCTCATTGGGAGCCAGCGCCAGCGCCCGGCTCAACTGCACCAGAGACGATTCATTGAGCAAAAATTCGCCGCCCGCCGCGGTCGCCTCCATTTCCGTTCCGGCAATCACCAGCACCTTTCCCTTGCCGCTGAAGTTGGAAAGCTTCGCCACCACGCAGTAACCGCCCGGCACGCTTCCCTCCGACGGATCGTCACTGCGATAGAGTGGCCGCTCGCCCGCCTTCGGTTTATCGTTGTGGATCAGCGTCTCACCCGGCCCGCTGCTGTATTCGTAGCGGAAGTTGAGTTGATTGTCCAGCAACTCCGCCCAGGGATTCGAACGCTTACTGCCAATCAGTATGACTTGGTCGTTGCGCAGCCGGATTGCCTGAAAGTCCCGCGCCGCCGTGATCTGCACCCGGTCCTTCCTTCCCGCCAAAGAGCAAATCTTCCGCGCCAGGTCGGCATCTCCAACGCTTGTGTACCGCCGGTGCATCAGCATCTCGGCCGTCCGGCGAAGTCCCGGTTCCGGAGGAATGGATTCAATCAGCTTCTGGTAGTCGCGGTTGGCATATTGTTCCAGAGAAAAGGTTCCGCTCGCCAGATCCTGCAGCAGGCTCAGGTTGGAATCAGCCAGTACCAAATCAATCGGCAGCGGAGAGCTGAAAAAGGGCGTCCAAAACTGGCTGAGGTAAGGGCTCAGCGTCGCGGGCATTTCGCCGCGCAGCCGGAAATCGTCCCAAAGCAGACAAACCAGAGCTACCAGCAATAAGCCCATCACCGGTAGTTTCCAATTGCGCCAGCGCGGCCGCATTGGCGGAACCGGCGCGGCTGCAGTTTCAACCGGAAGTTCGACAATCGCCGTCCTGGTCTTGAAGACTGGGGTATAGTTCCCCTTCGGTATTTCCAGGATGAATTGTTCGTGAATCCCTTCCGCGGAAAAGTAAGTTTCCAGCCGTTTCCGCAGCTGCGAAGCATGCACCCGCACAATGGAATCGTCGCCCGCCTGCGAGTCCTTCCGCCCGAACACCATCGTCGCAATCGTCACCTCATGCATCGGTATGTCGGCGTCGGCAATTCCCCGGTCCACCACGTAGACCAGGAAGTCCCTTAGACGAGCCGACCGCGAAAAATGCGGACTCGCCAGAATTCGGCCCACCAGCGCTTGGCGCTCTTCCGCCGTGGGCGACGATCGAGACATGGAAGCGGAACTACTCATTCGGAATGTGATCCATCCTGCGGGAGACTTAGGTCCCTGTTGGATTCCTATTCTAATACTTCAAATATCCGCCGTCAGCTTATAGCCGGTCCTACCTCACGGTCAATTGCCGCTCGTTGCATACTCGGCTATCATTGGATAGTGTCGGCTTCTCTAAGTTGGGGCTATAAACGCGTCTACGATAGCGTCAACTATCGCCTGCGCACCATTGCTGGCGGTCGCTTTGCCGATCATTGCCGCCCCACGTCCATCATCATCCTACTGACGGAAATCTGTAACGCCAAGTGCGTCCACTGCGACATCTGGAAAAATACCGATCGCGAAGATTCCGTCGCGGTCGATACCTGGAAGCAGGTCCTCTCCGACATGCGCCGCTGGCTCGGCCCAGTCCAAGTCACCTTCAGCGGCGGCGAAGCGATGATCAAGCCCTACACGCCGGAACTGGTAGCGCACGGCTCGAACATCGGACTCTTCCAGGAAATCCTCACCCACGGCTACTGGGAAGACCAAAACAAGATGGTGCGCCTGGCAAATGCAAATCCCTGGCGCATCACCGTATCGCTCGACGGCGTTGGCGAAACGCATACCATCGTCCGCGGCCATCCGCTGTTCTGGGAACGCACCAGCCGCAGTCTCGATACGCTCCTTCGCATGCGGAAGGAAGACAATCGCCTCACCTATCACATCCGCTTGAAGACCGTAATCATGGCGCAAAACTTAGACGACGCGCCAGAAGTAGCCCGCTACGCCACCAAGCTGGGCGCCGAAGTCTTCTATCAGGCCATCGAACAGAATTACAATACGCCCGAGGATTCTCGCTGGTTCGAATACACCGCCAACTGGCCGAAGGACACAGCCAAGGCCGTGGCCACCGTGGAGAAAATTATCCAGCTGAAGCGCGAAGGCGCGCATATCGCTAATAGCTACGCCCAACTCGAAGCGATGATCCCTTATTTCAAGGATCCCGACGCCATGCGCGTAGCCATGCAATCGCACTCCGCCCATGAAGAGAAAGCCCTCTGCGCCGCGCTCACCGGCTTGCAGTTCCAGCCCAATGGCGACGTCTTGGTCTGCTACGGCAAGAAACCCGTCGGCAACATCCGCAACACCTCCATCCGCGAAATTTGGGAATCCCGCCCCAAGTTCTGGGACGAGGGCTGCTGCCTGATGACCCGTTGTACCACCGCCGAAAAAGAAGCCCGTTCGCTAGTTACTATTTCCTGACCCTGCCCAAGCCGGCCGTCAGCAGCGCCAACAAGAAACGGCTAGCTCACGCGCACCGCTCGGTCTCGAACTCGTTGCTGCAACAGTAGTTTCCGAGCCGCGACCGTAAGGGAGCGGTACCTCCATGGTAGTGTGTCCACCCAATTCGCGGACATTACATCCCAATCATCGCCAGCAAGCCACGCACAATCCAGATCACCAAGGGAGTTGCTTCGAAACTGCGATGCCCTCGAACAGGCCGCCCAAAATCCCAGCCAGCGGAATCGCGAAGATGGACGCATTGCGCACGTGGGGTGGAACTTATCACAGCCGGGAAGGCGATAATGGTCCAATCTATGGAACGTCTTCTCATCGTCATGGCTTGCGGAGCCATCGGCACTCTCGCCCGTTACGCCGCCGCCTCGGCCATCATGGAGCGCGTCAACAGCCGCTTCCCGTTCGGCACGTTCTTCGTCAATATCACCGGCTGCCTGCTGATCGGCGCTCTAATGACCATTCTTGCCCAGCGCGGCGCGCACCCCAACTGGCGCCTCGGTCTGGTCGTCGGATTCCTCGGCGGCTACACCACTTTCTCCAGCTTCGAATACGAAACCTATCTTTCCACCCGCACCGGCTTCCCCTTCATCGCCCTCATGAACGTCACCGCCAGCGTAATAGTCGGCTATCTGGCTGTATGGTTAGGCGCAGCCCTTGCATCCAGGCAGTAGACTAAAACGGTCATCCGCCACCTTCCTGGCAACTGGCCTTTTTGCTACCCTGAATAAGTGAACCCCTCGTTGTACGATATGGACCCAGGGCCTGAGTCCCCAGAACTGGTACGCATGATCGTCGAGATCCCCAAGAACTCGACCAACAAGTTCGAATATGACGGAAAACTCGGTGTCTTCCGTCTGGACCGCGCGCTTTATTCGCCCATGCACTACCCTGGCGATTACGGTTTCATCCCCGGCACACTCGCTGAGGATAACGATCCGATGGACGTACTCACTCTAGTCCAGGAGCCCAGCTTTACCGGTTGCCTCATCGAAGTTCGTCCCGTCGGTATCCTGAACATGGTTGACGCTGAAGAAGGCGACCAAAAGGTCCTCGCCGTCCCCACTCGGAATCCCCGCTACGACCAAATCCACACCATGGACCAGATCTTTTCTCATGTCCGGCGCGAGATCGAGCACTTCTTTACCATCTATAAGGAGCTCGAAGGCAGAACGACCAGGATGGAGGGTTGGGGTGGTCCTCGCGAAGCGCGCAAAGCAATTATGGATAGCCGCGAACGCTATTTATCGCTCAAGAAATCGCAGCTCGAACCGTCCGTAACCGTCTGATCGGTGGGAATTTCCAAGACCGACCCAGTTACAGTATTTTTCCACAGCATAAGCTATTGAAAAATGGAAAAAACTCAACCTTAGTACCGAACTAAAGTACTAAGGTTCTTTTCCTATAGCAATGAGGTGGACGTTCACGTTAAGATCAAGTTCGCTGGTCAAAGAGGTGGCGAGGCGTAATTCTTCCATGTCAAGGAAGTCTACGCTTGTTCGGAGGAGCGTCGTAAACCTGGTTGGGGAGACTCTAAATTATGAAGTATAAACTTTCAGCACTTTTTCTCGGATTAACTTTTGCAGGTGTCAGTCAAGCGGGTACGCTGACTTTTAGCTACACTCTTGGATCGAATATTTTTAACCGTACCAGCGATAATTCTGCGACGAACACGTTTCTCAGTGGAGATACGTTAACCACATTCGCCCCTACTACGCCGATCACGTTCACGAATTTCGCCACGGGCACGAGTGTTTCCCAAATCCTTTACACGATCGTTATCAATCCCATCGGAATCGTCAACAGCGGGGGAAATACGATCACCGCATCGGACTTGCTAACCATCACTTCGCCGACCTCCGCTCCAACGTCAGTTGCTTTTATCACGGCAGCGTTTCTCGATTCTGTCTCAGGGAATACCACCACGACCCTGTCTGACACTCTCGCGTCCACCCAAGCGGCCCTTTTTACGTTCGCCGCCACCGGCTATCGCCTGACCGTGACTCCTCTGGCATTCACCACGGTCGGTCCTACGGCTAGCAATACCCCGCAGACCATTACAGTGAGCGCGACCTTCGCGTTGGCGGCACCTGAACCCAGCACCTGGATGCTCATGGGTTCCAGTCTGATCGGTCTCGGCCTCTTGGCTCGCCGCCGCAAGTCCGTCAGCCTCAGCTAATCGTTCGAACATCGAAAGTTACCAGCGGCCGCTGCTCTTCCAAGAGCAGCGGCCGTTACCTTTTTAGCCTCCCACGTTACTTTGCAGTCTTGGGCGCAACCCGTGCAGCTGGTTTCCGTGGCCCGCCTTCCAGGCGCACCAACGCGGCCGCGGCCATATAGCGCACCGCATCGTGCTTATCCTCCAGCATCGACTCCACCTTGGGGATTGATGCCAAATTCCCCTGCGATGCCAGCGCTTTTAGCACGGCCACGCGCACCAGCCAATTCTTGTCCTCCAACGCCTCTCCCAATACATTCGTTGTCGCCAGCGCACTATCCTTTGACAACGCCGCCGCGGACAACGTCCTCGCCGTTGCCGAGCCGTCTTTCCGCAGCTCCTCGTATACCGTGAATCCCATCGCCGCCGGCCCCAGGAAAATCCCCGCCCCTTCTTTCGCGCCCAATATAGCCAGGCCCGCCGGATCGCGAAGCCGCTTCCTGGCATCCCGCACCGTTCCCTTCACCAATCCCGCCGACACACCCCGCTCCCCGCTCAGAACGGCCAGCAGAATATCCTTACCCCTGCGGTCGCCAAGGTTCCAAAGCGATAGCGCCGCCGTGAAACTCACTTCCGGAGCCTCGTCGTCCAATGCCAACGCCAGCTTGGGAATGGCCAGTCGCGCGCTCATTTCGCCCAAGACAGCCGCAGCCGCTTGCCGCACGTCCACTTCCTTGTCTTTCAGCAGCGCGCCAGCCATGGTCACCACTCGCGGATTTGTGCCCGCCGTCACCATGGCCGAAAGTGCGAATTTGCGCTTGTTCGCGTTGTTCTCCGCCGCGCCGTCGGCCAGAATTTTCCAGGCATCGTCCAACTTCGCGGCCCCGGCTGGAACCAGGCACAGCGGAATAAGCAACCAGATTCGAAGCATCGTTGTCTCCATCGTGCTCTCATGATAAGGCCCTTTCCACCCAGTCCAGCATCGCTCGTTGCCTCTCGGCATTCCCCAGTCCGGCTTCGATATTCACATACCGGATTCCGCGCTCCGCCGCCAACCGCGAGAGCGACCCATCGTCTTCTTTCGGAGCCGCATTTTGCAGCACCACATTGAACGGAGAATTCGACAATCGCTCGAAATCCGAACGTATCGTACACAGCATGAATTCGTGCGGATGCTCCGCATCGTTCAATGAAACAGCATCGCTGATCGGAACCTCGTCGTTTACTGAATAGCCTGGCCCATTGTTGTGCGACGCAACCAGTAGTTTCCCGCCCTTCGGTAGAACGGCATTCAGAAACCGGCCGCGGTCCGCATCCAGAACATCCAACACCAAGCGCACCTGCGCATCGGTCCAACTCGGGTTCAGGGACCGCAGATTCTTCTCAGCCCCCACCCGGGAGAACATGCGGTTTGGGTCAAGCAGACCCCCGTTAACTGGAATATTCCGTACCCTGTTCTCCACCAAGAAGGCCCGCCCGCGAACGCTCTGCATATGGGCAAGCAGCACATCGTGAGCCGTTCGTTCATTCCCGTGGACCCAGAAGTAATGCCGCCGGTCTTCGCCGTGCCGCACAATCTGGAATCGCGTTTCCGCGATGAGGAGATACCGCTTGCGCCAGAAAATCAGCCAGTCGAACAGACCCGCGAACAGAAACAAACGCCGGGTCATCGGTACGCCACTAAATCGCGGACATCAGTTTCATATGCCAGTTTCCAACCCGCACCAACTGATCCGCGTCGCCAAACGAGTCAAGCTTCCGCCACAAACTTGGAAACGTTCGCGATCGATGGACTCCATCCACGCCACCCGCGGGTTCGCGATATTCAACGTCTTCCGGCTTGGGCCCTCGAGCCAATTGCGTGTTCGTCACGCAAATCTTCACCGCGAACTCCAGGGCGCCGGATAGAAACTCTCCGTCGATCCGCGATTGCTCGCCGTACTCGGCGCTCCTCAAATCCGGCAGCGCTTCCCAGCGGCGCGGAACTCCTCACGACTCATTGGTTGCCCGTTTATCAGCCGATCTTCCGGAATCTGTGGAGCAGCCATCACGCTTGTTCCTCAGCCTTCATGATCGAGGAATCGGCCGGTAATGCAACCCCGCCGTCCGCCGCCGCCCCCTTCCGCTGTTGCCCCAATCCAATGCCGCCCCAGAAAAGCACCATCACATAGTTCATCGCCTGGAAAAGCAAAATATACGCGATTGCATCCGTCTTACTCAATCCGAACGGAGTGAGAATGCTAACCGCCACAAACTGATAAACTCCCACATACCCAGGCGTCGATGGCACAGCGCTTCCCAACCCCAAGCCCGCGATTAAAAGAAAGGCTACCGGCAAACTAATAGTCAAGCCAATCGCATTCGCGCCCACCACCGTAGTCACTCCATCCAAAAACCAGATCACCGCGGTCAGCCCCAAAAACCGCAGCAGCCGTCCGGGATCGTGAAAGCTGCGGATGCCTTGCAAGCCGTGCCGCAAGCCATGCTCGGCCATTTCACGCAGCCGTTGCGGTACAGGCAGATGCGCCAGTAGGCGGAACCAGAAGGATTCGAAGATCGGCACGATTGCGATAGCCGCCACGCCGCACAGTCCAAGGATCGCGAACGGCTTCGCCGCATCCGCCAGCCAGCCCGGCTTCTCCCGCAGCACCAGCAGCACACTGGCACTGATCGTAATCAGCGCAATCGCATCCACTACCCGCTCAGAGAGCGCCGTAGTCAGCACAAAGGTCTTCGTCATGTGCGACTTGCGGCTGATCATCACGGTGCGTACCACCTCGCCCGCCCGCGCCGGAAGCACGCTGTTTCCCAGGTATCCGGCCGAGGTGGCCCAGAAAGCGTCGGCGATCGAAACGTCGCCTTCCGCCCGCAGTAGCACGCGCCAGCGGTACGCCCGCAGAAACAAAGTGGACGACATTAGCGCCATCGCCAGCCCCACGCCGCCCGCCCGCGCACCTTTCACGATCTGCCACACGCGAGCCCACTCAATGCCCTGCAACGAGTACCAAAGCAGAACCGCCGCCAGCGATAACGAAACAATCCAGTAGATCGCGTGTGGACGAGGTGTAGACGCCTTCTCCGAATTAACTTCCAATCGTGGAACCTCTCCATTCGAAGTATATCGCCTAATGCTCAGAAACCCGACGCTCGAATCCTCCGCCCCCCGTTTTCAGCCAGTCACGGATGCAAGCGATATTTCTTCACCCCAGAGCCGAATCCCCAAACCATTGCTTTGTAAACCAGTTAGACTATCCCCGCAAGCATTGTGGCTAGAAATTCCACTCCGGGAATTCGCGGCACCTCCGCCATCGGGAGATCCTTGTAGCCGCAAGGCAAGGGAGGACGAAATTCGAATGAAAAAATCTTGGCTCTGTATCGCAGAAACACAACGACCGGCAAAATCGCACAAACAAACCCAATACCCACGAACCGGACTGGCGGCCCGAGTGGCAGCAGAAGTAACAAACCGCCTATCCCATTCATCCCAGCCAAGTGTTTTTTCTCGCAATACCCCAGCGCCCCCAAATTGGCTCTGTTTCGAAAAACCAAAACGGCAGACAAAATCACCCAAACAAACCGATCACCCAGGAACCGGACTCGCGGCCCGAGCGGTAGCAGAAGAAACAGACCGCCTATCCCATTCATCTCATTTATCCCAGCCAAGTGTTTTTTTCTCGCAATACCCCAGCGCCCCACCCAAATTGGCTCCGTTTCGCAAAATCAAACCGAAGCCGGAACCTACCCAGTCGGGCGTCAAAAATTGCACGAACAAACCCAATTCGCACCGAACCTGGGTACAAGATTTCACGTATATTAGGAAGATCGGAGTCTCCATGCGCCTCATAGCCCTAACTGTTTCCATCGCCGCGGTCGCCACTGCCGCTCCGCAAATCACATTTCATAAGGACGTTCTCCCGCTCCTCCAGAAGAACTGCCAGTCCTGTCACCGTCCCGGCGAAGCGGCTCCCATGTCGTTCCTCACCTACAAGGAAACCAGACCCTGGGCCAAAGCCATCCGCGCCGCCGTCGTCTCGAAGAAAATGCCGCCCTGGTTCGCAGACCCGCACACCGGTAAATTCGCCAACGACCGGTCCCTCTCTCCGGCCGACATCGAAACTCTCGCGCAATGGGCGGACACCGGGGCCGTCGAAGGCAACCCCAAACTCACCCCCGCGCCCGTGGCCTTCGTCGAAGGTTGGAACATCGGCAAGCCGGACGTGGTCCTCGAGATGCCCGCGGATTACGACGTCCCCGCCTCCGGAACCATCGAATACACCTACTTCCAGATCCCCACCGGCTTCACCGAGGATAAGTGGATTCAGATGGCCGAAGCCCGTCCCGGCAACCGCGCCATCGTGCATCATCTGATCGCTTATATCCGCGAACCAGGCTCCAAGTGGCTCCCTGGCATCAAACCCGGTGAGCCCTACGTCCCAAAGAAGGGCGGCAATAATGGAAACAGCGGAAACTGGCTGGTAGCCTATGCGCCCGGCGCGCGCGCCACCATCCTCGAACCTGGCCGGTCCATCTTAGTCAAAGCCGGCTCTGACGTCGTTTTCCAGATGCACTACACCACCAACGGCGTCGCCGCCAAGGACCGCACCAGGATCGGCTTCAACTTCGCCAAACAGCCTCCCGCCGAGCGCATCACCATGCTGGCTTCCACGAACAACAAATTTGTCATCCCGGCCGGGGACTCCAACTATCGCGTCGATTCCACTTTCACCATTCAGGAAGATGCGGTACTCACGTCGTTGATCCCGCACATGCACCTCCGCGGCAAGGATTTCCGCTTCCGCGCCGTCTATCCCACAGGGGAAACCCAGGAACTTCTCAACGTTCCCAATTACGACTTCAACTGGCAGCTTGCCTACGAACCCGCCAACGCCATCCTGCTGCCCAAAGGCACGCGTATCGAATGCACCGCGCACTTCGATAACTCCGCCAACAACCCGGCTAATCCCGATCCGAAATCGGAAGTCCGCTACGGCGATCAGAGCTGGGAAGAGATGATGTTCGGCTTCTTCACCGTGGCTCATGACGTCAAAATGGAGCCGGTCGACTTAATGCGCGCGAAAAAGAAATCCACGGGAGACGATTAACATGAGAGTCAAGCTTCTGGCATCCATTCTCACGGTGACTGCGGCCATCGCCGCGCCCCCGGCAAAAACGCCATCTGACGTCACTTATAACAAGGATGTTCTGCCCATCTTGCAGAACCGTTGTCAGGGTTGTCACCGGCCCGGCGAAATTGGTCCCATGTCTTTCCTGACCTACAAGGAAACGCGCCCCTGGGCCAAGGCGATCCGCGGAGCCGTCAGTTCAGCCAAAATGCCGCCCTGGTTTGCCGATCCGAAATATGGCCACTTCGCCAACGACCGTTCCATGTCGGCGCAGGAAATCGATACCATCGCCGCCTGGGTAGATGCCGGTGCACCGGAAGGGAAATCCAAAGATCGCCCTGCCGCCCGCGAATTTATTGATGGTTGGGCGATGGATAAGCCCGACGCCATTTACCAGATCCCGGCGGCGTTCCCGGTCCCAGCCACCGGCACCGTCGAATACCAGTACATCGTGGTTCCCACCAACCTGACCGAAGACAAGTGGGTGCGGATGACGGAAGCGCGCCCCACCAACCGCTCCATCGTTCACCACGTCGTCGTCTACATCCGCGACCCCAACTCCAAGTGGCTCCGGGGAGAGGCAACTCCCGGTGTTCCGTTTGTGCCGCCCGCCAAGACAGCCGAGGGCAAACCGCGCAATGACATCGGCGGCGGAGGCAGCGACATCCTCACCATCTATACTCCCGGTAACTCGCCCGATGCCTGGCGGCCCGGTTTGGCCAAACTAATCAAAGCGGGCTCCGATCTGGTATTCCAGCTCCACTACACAGCGAACGGAAAAGCGGGTGAAGACCAATCCCGTGTCGGTGTAGTCTTCGCCAAAGAACCGCCAGCCGAGCGCGTAATGACTCTTGGCCTCGGAACCGATAAGTTCGCCATTCCTCCCGGCGATCCAAATTACCGCGTGCCCATGACAGTGACGCTGCCCAACAGCAGTACGCTGCTCAGCTTCTTTCCGCACATGCACCTCCGCGGCAAGGCCTTCGAATACAAGGTTACGCAACCCGGCGGCGAACAGGAAACACTGCTCAAGATCGACAAGTACAACTTTAACTGGCAACTGACGTATCGCCTGGAAAAGCCGCTGCTACTACAGGAGGGCGCCAAGGTCGAAGTGGCGGGCTTCTTTGACAATTCACCGAACAATCCCTACAACCCCGATCCGAAGGCAACGGTGAAATTTGGTGAGCAGAGCTGGGAAGAGATGATGATTGGCTTCATCGACGTAGCCATCGACGCCAAGATGGACAAGAAAACGTTCTTCACCAAGAAGCCGGTAAAATCGGCAGATTGAGACAAATCGTCTACACTCGGAAACTCAGGACGGCGGTCCCCCTGGTCCCGCTGCTGCTCACTCTAGCGCCCTTGCTACAGGCGCACGACGTGATCACCACCAAGATCACCTGGTCGAAGGAGATCTCGCGCATCGTGAACGCAAGATGCATCTCCTGCCATACGGGTGACATCTCGTTCGCCACCTATCAGCAGGCCCGTCCGTGGGCGAAGGCAATCAAGGAAGAAGTCCTGGAACGCCGCATGCCGCCATGGGGAAGCGTCAAGGGCTTTGGCGACTTTAAGAACGACATCAGTCTCTCGCAAGAGGAAATAACCCTCATAGCCGAGTGGGTGGAAGGCGGCGCGCCCGAAGGCGACCCAAACCTTCTGCCCACCCGGCCCGCTGTTCGCGCAAGCCCCAAATACACCAAGTCCGGCCTGCCCGTTCATGGAAATAAAACCCTGACCGGACCCCTCACACTCGAAGCCATCCGTCCCACGGCGGCGGCATCAGACGCGCAAATCACCGCGCGCCGGCCCGATGGCACCGTTGAGCCGCTGCTCTGGTTGTACAACTACAAGTCCGAATGGAAACATACGTTCCTCTACCGGAAGCCCATTCAGCTTCCCAAAGGAACGGTGATCGAAATGACAACCCCGGTGGCAATTGAACTGATCACTGCAGGTTCGAAACCGGCACGCTGAACTCCACCGTGTTCACCACCCCCAGCCGCTGAAACTGCACCCACAACTTGTAGACTCCAGCCCGCGGAAAGATCACGTTGAACTGAATGGTAGCGCCGCCTTCGCCGAAGGCCGGGTGCCCGTGAATCATATCGATTAAGTCCGAACTTGCCGCCAGCATATGTCCCCAGGCGCCGAGATAGGGCTGCAATCCATCCGCCGGGTCCAGCTTGAAGAAGAGCATAGTCTTCGTCCCGGCAATCGCCTTTACCGGATCCGTCACCAGCGAGACTGCCATGTTGATCGGGTCGCGAGCCGGTGCCGGCAAGGGCCCGCCAGCCAGAATGAGGGTCTTCGCCACCAACTGGGGCGTGCCCCCTTCCGGGTAGAAGTCGCACAGCAGCCGGTATTGCCCGCCGCCCGCAAGCTTCGATGCAAACGTGAAACTTCCATCGGGCTGCAATGCCGGATGTTCGTGCCCGAAGTAGCGCAGATCTTTGCTTACCAGGAACAGGTGGAAGAGCTTTTCATGCACTTCCAGAAAGTGCGTTACCGGCCTGCCCGTCTTCGGTTCCAGCATGTGGAACGTCAGCAATCCGTCCCGTCCCATCTTCAGGTCCACCGGATATTCTTGAGGCTCGGGCAAGCCGGCCACCAGCGCCATGCCACACTTCGGACACTTCCCCGGGCCCAGCGTCCGCACGTCGCGATCCATCGGGCAGACGAACTCCACGCGCTCTTCGGCAAAAAGAGCCGCCAGTGAAACCAACAGCAGAACTAGGGTTCGAATGGCCATTTGGCAGTGGTCGTGTAACCACCGTCCACCGCAATCACCTGTCCGGTGATGTATCCCGATCCAGGCCCGCTCAGGAATACCGACAGCGGCGCGATGTCTTCGGGCACTCCGGTTCGCGGCGATGCCTGCGCCCCGGCCAACCAATCCTTCATCTCCGCCTTCTGCCACATGTCTCGGTTCAGATCGGTGATGATAAACCCTGGCGCAATGCAGTTTACTTGAATGTCGAAACGTCCCCATTCCGCGGCCAGCGCTCGCGTCAGTCCCGCGATGGCCGCCTTCGTCATCGCATACACAGTCAGATAGGGCAGCCCCAGCAGCGACATCAGGCTGCCGATCATCACGATCTTGCCGCCGGCGCCCCGCTTCACCATCTTCGCACCCACACCCTGCGTCAGCGTCACAATGCCGTGCAGATTGGTGTTCATGATGTTCTCGTACTGCGCAACCGTGTATTCTTCAAATCGCTTGCGGACATTGGTCCCGGCCACGTTCACCAGAATGTCGACATCCGGCAGTTCCGCGGCAAATTGCAAGATGCCATCGCGGTCGCTCATGTCCAGCGCCCGCGCCTCGGCGCTGTAGCCCGCCGCGTTCAGCGCGTCCGCTTGTTTGGTCAACTCGGCGATATTTCGAGAAGCCAGAATCGTGTGCGCTCCCGCCGCGGCCGTCTGTCTGGCGATCGCCAGTCCGATGCCGCGGCTGGCGCCGGCAATCAACGCCGTTTTCCCGGTGAGAATCATGCTTGGTTCCGTTTCATTCATGGTCAATGGTATTATCAAATCCTTTCGGAATCCTATCATGAAGAACTTCGCAATCGCGGTTATTGCAGGGGACGGCGTCGGCCAGGAAGTCATTCCCGCCGCTAAACAAGTGCTTGAGGCCGTCGGCCGCGACCGCTCCATCGAGTTCGCGTTCCAGGATTTCGCCTGGGGGTCGGATCACTACTTCCACCACGGCCGCATGATGCCGGTGAACGGACTCGATCTGCTCCGCCCCTACTCCGCCATTCTGCTGGGAGCCATCGGGCATCCGGACATCCCCGATCACATCACCTTGAACGGTCTGCTGCTGCCCATCCGGCGCGGCTTCGATCAATATGCCAACGTCCGGCCCGCATTTCTGTTTCCCGGAGTCCAAAGCCCGCTGGCAGGCAAGAAGGGCGGCGATATCTCCATGGTGGTGGTTCGCGAGAATACTGAAGGGGAGTACGCTCAGGTGGGCGGCTTTGTTCACCATCACACGCCGCAGGAAGTCGCCATTCAGACCGCGGTGTTTACCCGCCACGGCTGCGAGCGCATCATCCGGTTTGCCTTCGAACTTGCCGCGCGCCGCGACAAGAAGCGGAAACTGACGTCCATCACCAAGTCCAACGCGCAAGGCTTCAGCATGGTGCTGTGGGACCGCGTTTTCAAGGAAGTGGCGGAAGAGTTTCCCTCCATTGAGACTGAATCGCTATTGGTGGACGCCGCCGCCATGAACTTCATCCGACGGCCGGAAAGCTTCGACGTAGTGGTGGCCTCGAATCTGTTCGGCGACATCTTAAGCGACATCTCGGCTATTGTGACCGGAAGTATTGGACTGGCCGCCAGTGCCAACCTCGATCCGCAACACCGTTACCCGTCGATGTTTGAGCCCGTCCACGGATCTGCTCCGGATATTGCCGGAAAGGGAATCGTCAATCCGCTGGCCGCGATTATCTCCGCTTTTATGATGCTCGATCATCTGGAGGAAAACGAAGCGGCCAGATCCATTGAGCGGGCCGTAGCGGCCGTCCTCGCCGAAGGAATCGTGCGCACACCCGATCTTGGCGGTGCAAGCACTACGCAGCAGATGACGGATGCAGTCATAGCCCATCTCGTTTAACTTCTTAAAGACCTCGCCTCCTCAACCGATAAGTTTTCTTAGTGAGGCTAAGGAGGCCCCGGTTCCTTGGATGTCTTAATTGTTGATGATTCAGCTGCCATTCGCAAGATTCTGCAGCGTGTACTCCGCCAGGCGGAAGTTCCGATTGGTGAGGTGTTTGAAGCAGGGGATGGCGTTGAAGCCCTCGCAGCGCTGAAGTTAAGAGCTTCGGTGGGGCTGATTCTTTCCGATATCAACATGCCAAACATGGACGGCCTGCAATTCTTGACCCAGGTGCGCGCAATGCCGGAATGGCAGCACGTGCCGATCGTGATGATTACAACCGAGGGTAGCCAGAACAAGGTGATGGAAGCGGTTCAGCTTGGCGCTTCCGGCTACGTGCGCAAGCCATTTACGGCAGAACAAATTAAGGAGAAGCTCTCGGGCCTTATCTAGGACTCCGGTGCATTAAACCAATGATTCCAGATCATGATCACCTCGTCAAAATTGTCCGTGATTCGACGAATGAAGTGTTTTCCACCATGCTTGGCATCGAACTTGAGCAATGCGATGCTTATATGGATACCGCTTCCCCGCCGGCGGGCGACGGAATTCACTCTTTTGTCGGCCTCGCCGGAAGTTGGGTGGGAACGGGAAGCGTATCGTGCACTTCCTCGTTTGCCTGCAAGATATCCTCACTGTTCCTGATGGCCGAATACACCTCCGTAAATGAAGACGTATTGGACGCCATCGCCGAAATAACCAACATGATCATCGGCAATGTAAAAACTTTATTGGAAGAAGACCTGGGACCGATGGGGTTGAGTATTCCAACCGTCATCTTTGGCCGGAACTTCGCGGCGAGGACTGTGGGAACTTTCGAATGGAGTGTCGTACCTTTCGCCTTGGATGGGGAGAAGATCCACATACAGATCTGTCTGGCGCCTCAAAAGGACTCTGTGAGGCCACGGCCACACGTCAACGTTCATGAGCCGGCTGTGAACTAGCCCGGAACACAAACACGAAACAACAAAGGAGAAAATTTGTGAAAGCAGCTGCTGGAAGTGTGCTTGAAGATCCCCGCAAGGGAGAGATGGAAGTCCGGGCTGGAAAGTATCTCACTTTTCTGCTGGCCAAGGAAGAGTACGCCATTCAGGTGTTGAAGGTGCGCGAAATCATTGGTATCCAGCACATCACCACCGTTCCGCAGACTCCGCCCGACGTGAAGGGTGTGATCAACCTGCGCGGCAAGGTCATTCCGGTTACCGATCTACGTCTGAAGTTTGGCCTGCCAAAAACCGAGTACACGCAGCGCACCTGCATTATTGTGGTGCAACTGCAGGGAGAGTCAGCCGGCCAGGTTGGGATCATCGTCGACGAAGTGTGCGAGGTGCTGAATCTGCTGGAAGCCGATATTCAGGACACTCCCGATTTTGGCGGTGGTGTCAGCACTCCCTACTTGCTTGGAATGGCAAAGGTCAAGGGAAAGGTCAAGATCCTGCTCGACATCGACCACATTATTTCCGCGCAGGAACTCCACGGAATTGAAGCCATACTCAATCGTCAGGCGGCATAGACGCAAACAAAATGTCAGAAACAGTGAATCTTCAGGCCGCTCGGGCCGCCATCGAACAGCGGGTGGAATCTCTCGCTATGCAATTTCTGATGGGTGGCGATCAGAAATCAGACAGCCAGCCGTGGACCGCGGCGTTGATCGATTTGTCGGAGGCGGCCGAGGCGCAGGGTCAGCGTGACATCGCCGGGCTCGCCCGGGAAGTAGCTGGCCAAGTTGCCGGTGCACCGGAAGAGGCGCGACAGTATTTCGAGGCTGGGATTCTGCGGCTGCAGGAAGCACTCCTTTCCGCGGGCAAAGTGCCTGACCCGGATGCCGGCCGTCCGCAGAAACTTTCGCTCGACCGGGAGCTTATCGGCGACTTCGTAATGGAGTCCAGGGAGCACCTCAATTCGATTGAAGGCTTATTGCTTGCCCTCGAACAGGATGCGGGCGACATGGAGGCGATTCATTCCATCTTTCGCAGCTTCCACACGATCAAGGGACTGGCCGGATTTCTGGAACTGGAATACGTGCAACAGGTAGCGCACGAAGTGGAGACGTTGCTCGACCATGCCCGTGAGTCCCGCCTGGTGATTACTCCGCATGTGATCGATGTAGTTCTGGAGAGCACGGACTATCTGAACCGCTGGATCAAATTTCTGGAAGACTCTCCGTTTGCCGAAGTGCCCGAGGTAATTAGCCGCAATGCAGAATTGCTGCATCGGGTTCTCGAGGCAGGCCGGGGTGGAGGACCGGAACTATCCGCGCGCGTGGTGCCAGATCTGGGGATGCGTTTGGAAATGGATCTGGATTTGGACCTGGCGGTTAATGCGGATGTCGATCAAGATTTCGATGCCGATGTCGATGCCGATGTCGATGCCGATGTGGATGCGAATGTCGATCCCGCCATACCTCTGGAAGCGTTTGATGCCCCGGTGGTGTCCGCGGCGAAGCCTCAGGTAAAGGCGGTGCTCTTGGCCGAACCAACCGCCGCGGCAACGCCCGAACCTGCCGCCGGAGCAAAGCGATCCACCGCCGGCCGGACGGTAAAGGTCGATACCGAAAAGTTGGACTATCTTGTCGACATGGTGGGCGAGATGGTGATTGCCCAGTCGGTGGTTCGTCACGATCCGGATCTTGCCACCAGCAAGAAGGCACAACTGCAACGGAATCTCACACAGCTTTCGCGAATCACCGAAGAGGTGCAGCGGACGGCGATGGCAATGCGCATGGTTCCGATCGGGCCTGTCTTTCAGAAGATGGCGCGGCTGGTGCGGGATCTAACGCGCAAATTCGGCAAACAGGCGCAGCTGGAAACTTTCGGGGAAGACGTACAGCTTGACCGGACGATTGTCGAAGAATTGGCGGACCCGCTGATGCACATGATCCGCAATTCAGTAGACCATGGCATCGAAAGTCCGGAGATTCGGGAAGCCGCCGGAAAGAACCCGCTTGCCCGAATAGAGCTGCGCGCCTTTCACCTGGCTGGACAAATCATTGTTCAGATTTCGGACGACGGCCAAGGGTTGAATCGAACCAAGATCCTTGCAAAGGCGGTAAAGAATGGCCTCGTTGCCGCTAACGTTAACATTCCCGATGCGGATTGTTTCAACCTGATTTTTGCGCCAGGTTTTTCGACGGCGGAAATATTGAGCGACGTCTCTGGCCGCGGGGTTGGCATGGACGTAGTGAAGAAGCAGATTCAAAAACTGCGCGGAAGTGTGGACATCCAGTCAACCGCGGGGCGGGGAACTGTCTTCTCACTGAAGCTTCCGTTGACCATGGCCATCATCGACGGATTAGTGGTTGGCGTTGGAGCCGAGCGATACATCATTCCGATATTTGCGGTGCGGGAAATGCTGCGGCCGACTCCCGAGATGGTGTCGACTGTAGAAGGGCGGGCCGAGGTGATAATGGTCCGGAACAATTTACTACCCGTGATCCGGCTGTATGAGCGATTCGGTGTCAAACCGCGCTCGACCAAACCGGAGGAGTCGGTTTTCATCGTGATCGAGCAGGATGGAAGACCATTTTGCCTGATGGTGGATGAACTGTTAGGGAAGCAGGAAGTAGTGATCAAGACACTGGGGAAGATGTTTCAGGGTGTTTCGGGTGTGGCCGGCGGCGCCATTCTCGGCGATGGCCGAATCGGTCTGATTCTCGATATGCAAGGCGTGTTCCGCAGCGAACCGGTTTGAAAAGGAGACCACCATGGTCACAGAAATTCCGGAGTTGAAACAGCGGGACTTTGAGCTGATTCGGGACTTGGCCTATCGAAAGTTCGGGCTCGATCTGCGCCAGGGGAAGGAGCGGCTGGTTTCCTCGCGCCTCGGCAAGCATATTCGCGCCGGTGGATTCGCTTCCTTCGACGAATATTTCCGCCATGTTTCCAGTGACAGTACCGGGGAAGCGCTGATCGCGATGATCGATTCGCTGACCACCAACCATACCAGCTTTCTCCGGGAGCAACAGCACTTTCAATTTCTGACCGGCACGGTGTTACCGGCCTATCTGAACCGGTCGAAGCTGGATATTTGGTGCGCGGCCAGTTCCACCGGCGAGGAACCTTATTCAATTTTGTTGAGTATTGCCAACGAACTGGGAAGCCGGCGGACGCCCGATGTCCGCATCCAGGCGAGCGATATTTCCACACGGGTGCTGACCATCGCGCGCAAGGGGATTTACAGTGACGAGCGTGTGGCGGGGTTGCCTGCCGGGTGGCTGAGCCGCTACTTCCTGCGCGGGCAGGGAAAATCACAAGGGTTCTACCGGGTGAAGCCGGATTTGGCGGCGAAGATCGAATTCCGGCGCGTGAACTTAATGGACCCGTTCCCAAATTCGGCAGCGTATCAGGTCATTTTTTGCCGGAATGTCATGATCTATTTCGACCAGAAGACGCAAGAGGATGTTGTCAACCGGCTTGGGGCCTGTTTGGAGCCAGGGGGCTATCTATTTGTAGGTCACGCCGAGAGCTTAACCTCCATCCGTCACGATCTTCAATACGTCCAGCCGGCCGTTTACCAGAAGACGGGGAATGGAACTCCGAACAAGCGGAGAACGGCATGAGCGTAACGCAAGTAATTGGGATCGCCGACTGTGCGGTGAGTAACGACCCGGAGACAGTGCTGGTTACCTACGCGCTGGGGTCCTGCATCGCGGTGACCGTTCACGACCGTGTTTCGCGCGTGGGCGGGATGTTGCACCTGATGTTGCCGGAATCGAATCTGGATACGGCCCGAGCGCAAAGCAATCCATATATGTTCGCGAACACGGGAATTCCGTTGCTGTTCAACCGCGCCTTTCAACAGGGTGCGGAGAAGAGACATCTGACTGTCCGGCTGGTGGGTGGTGCGCAGGTAATGGACGACGGCGGCGTCTTCAACATTGGCAAACGCAATCAGCTGAGTGCGCGGAAGATTTTGTGGAAGGCTGGGATTTTGATCCACGGAGAAGAGATGGGCGGAACCGTATCGCGCACCATCAGGCTGGAAGTGGGTACCGGAAAACTTTGGGTTCGGGAAGGCGCGCAAGCGGGCCACGAATTAGTTGCGGCGGCACCGGCCGCAAGAGGAGCTGCCTAATGTCTTTGCGTATTATGATTGTCGACGATTCGCCGGCCATGCGGTCTTTCATCGGACGGACCATTGAGCTTTCGGGGCTTGACGTGGCGTCTTGTGTCCACGCCTCCAACGGGCAGGAAGCTCTGAATCTGTTGCGCAAACAGGCGGTGGATATAGTGCTCAGCGATATCAACATGCCGGTTATGGATGGCGAAAGCTTACTGCGAGAGCTTGCGAACGACGCCGATCTGATGAAAGTTCCGGTCGTGGTGGTATCCACCGATTCAACCGATTCAAGAAAGAAGCGGATGTTGGCACTAGGGGCGAGGGGATACGTCCGGAAACCGTTTGCGCCGGAAACCCTGCGGTATGAACTGGAGCTGGCGCTAGGAGAAACCCATGGCTAATGTTGATGACTGCCCGAAACTGGAGGTGATGCTGGAAGCAGCCACCAGCGATACGCTGGAGACGATGTGCTTCTTCGGGGTGCTGGGACCGCTGGAGGAAATGCCCGTTGGCGGGGAATGGATTTCGGCCCGATTGACTTTTCAGGGTGACGCGAATGGGGTCTTTCATTCCATGTTGGATTTGCCCGCGGCCATGGCCATTGCGGCAAATTTCCTGGGGGAGGAGGCCGAAGACGTATCGCGCTCGCGGATGGAGGCAGTGGTTTGCGAGCTGGCTAATATGATCTGTGGTTCGGTATTGAGCGCCTACAAGAAAGACGGCAATTTCGAGTTGTCGAGCCCCGAGCTCACCAGCGCCGAAGCCGCGCAACCGGATCAAGCGGTGCGGCGTGTGTTCGAACTGGAATCGGGCAGCATCGCGCTTGCCATGGATCTTCGCCCGACGGTATGAGCCGAAAGATCCGCGTACTGATAGTGGACGACTCCGCCATCGTGCGGAAGATTCTTTCCGAAGCGCTTTCTTCGGAAGAAGACATTGAGGTAATCGGTACCGCACCCGATCCCTACGTGGCACGCGATAAGATTCTAGCGCTGAATCCGGACGTGGTGACGCTGGATATTGAGATGCCGCGGATGGATGGGCTCAGTTTCCTGAAGAAGCTGATGCGCTATCGCCCGACACCGGTGATCATGATTAGTTCGCTGGCGCACTCGTCGTGTTCGGTGGCTCTGGATGCGATGTCTCACGGCGCCGTTGAAGTGCTGGCAAAGCCAGGCGGCCCGTACTCGGTGGGCGAGCTGCGGATGGTTCTCGCCAACAAAGTTCGAGCGGCGGCGAAATCCCGAGTGTCCGGGCCGCTACCGCTGCCGCACCCGGATGCAGTGGCGGCAAAACCAGTCAGAGCCTTACGCAAGTCTTCCGCTACCGTGATCGCCATCGGCGCATCCACCGGTGGTACCGAGGCCATTCGCGTGGTGCTCGAAGAATTGCCGGAAGACAGTCCGCCGATTATCATCGTCCAGCACATTCCTGCCATTTTCTCCCGCGCTTTTGCCGGGCGGCTGGACAAGATTTGCAAGGTGCGGGTGAAGGAAGCCGAAGATGGGGACGCGGTCTTGCCAGGCCAAGCCTTGATTGCGCCAGGCGATTTTCACATGATGCTGCGCGGGAGCGGATCTGCGCTGCGGGTGGAGGTAAAGACAGGCCCCCGAATCTGCTACCAGAGGCCGTCGGTAGATGTCATGTTTCAATCTGTCGCGGACACCATTGGCAGCGGCGCGATGGGCGTAATCCTGACCGGGATGGGTTCGGATGGAGCCAATGGACTGCTCAAGATGAAGCGCGCCGGGGCCAGGACCATTGCCCAGGACGAGGCCACGTGCGTGGTCTACGGCATGCCACGCGAGGCGGTCCAGGTGGGCGCGGTCGATCAGATTCTACCGCTTTCCAAGATCGCTGCCGCCATCTGTGCAGCGGTCGTTGTGCACGCCTAGCCTTTGATTTCGGTGAATGCGGCCGCGATTTCGCTCTGCGCCGCCAGCGACGGTGGCGTTAGTGGCAGACGGGGCACGCCCCCGTAATAGCCGTTCAGGTCCATCGCATACTTCAAACCCGGCACGCCATATTTGGTGGTCACCAATTGAGCGGCGCGGGCGATGCGGCCTTGCCAATCTTTCCCAGCCTCCACCTCGCGCGTGCGATGCGCTTCCCAAATGGTGATGGTGGCGTAAGGAGCGGCGTTGGCAAATGCCAGCACGGCACCCACCGCGCCCGCCTGCAGGGACGGCCAAAGCGTGGGAGCCGATCCGACCAATACCTGGAATCCGGGCTTCACTTCGCGGATCATTTGCATCACTTTCTCAAGGCTGCCCGAACTTTCCTTGATGGCGATAATGTTCGGATGCTCAGACAACGAGACAACCGCTTCCGGTGAAATATCGACGCCAGTCGCTTGTGGCCAGTTGTAGATCATCAACGGGATTTTCGTCCGGTCGGCTACCGAGCGGAAATAGAGCAACTGCGCTTCGTCCCGGTTCAACAGGTTCTTGTAGTAGTGCGGAGTTCGCACCATGGCTGCTACATAGCCCAGATCGGCCGCCTGATTCGTGAGCGCCACCGTTTCCCTTACGCTCTCCACGCCGGTTCCCGCAATCAACAGTTTCCCGGGGGCAGCGCTTTGCGCCACCCATTCCCACAGCAGCAACTTTTCTTCCGGTGTGAGCATCACGCTCTCGCCGGTGGAGCCGCAGACCACGTAGCCGGCCAGGCTGGTTCTGTTCCACTTGTCTACGTTATGCTGCACCTTCGCTTTGTATAGTTCGCCGTTGTGATTGAACGGAGTGGCAATGGGAGGGAAAATTCCGTGAAGCTTCATTATGGAGGGGATGGAAAATGGGCCGCGAGAGGCTTCCCGCGGCCCTGATACGGAAACTTAGACCTTGGCGAAAATGATAACCAGCGTATAGAGCGCCAGCGATTCGATCAGCACCAGACCAAGCAGCAGCGTTCCACGGATGACAGCAGCGGCGCCTGGGTTGCGGGCGATTGCTTCAGCGGCCGAAGCCACTGCCTTACCCTGCGCCAGTGCGCAGAGGCCGGATGCGATGGCCATCGAGAAGCCGGAGGTCAGGGTGAAGCCTGTGCCGTCGGCGGCGAACGTCGGGGCTGCGAAAACGAACAGCGCCAGTACGATCATGAAAATTCTTGCGTTCATGGTGTTTCTCCTTCGATTAAATTCGCTTACAGGAGGTGGTTCCCGCCGTGCGTTGGGACGCCGGCGGTCTCACACTGAAAAAGCGGGTGGTGCAAAACTTGTCTAATGCTCTTCGTGGGCAACCGCGCCGCCAATGTAAATCATGGTCAGCACCGCGAACACGTACGCCTGCAGCAGCGAGACGAATACGTGCAAGCCCATAAACACGGCCGGCATTACCAGATAGGTGAGGCCAAGGAACACCAGCGTGACTTTCTCACCCGCCAGCATGTTGGCGTAAAGACGAATGGTGAGCGACATCGGCCGGGCCAGATGGCTGACAATTTCAATCGGAATCATCAACGGAGCCATCAACGGAACCGGACCGGCAAAGTGCTTCAAATACTTCCCAATGCCCTGAAAGGAAATTCCGACGATGTTGTAGTAGAAAAACGCGGCCATGGCGCACCCGGCGGTGACTGCCGGAAACATCGTGGGCGATTCGAATGACGGGATGACTCCAATCAAATTGCCGAACAGAACGAAAATGAACAGCGTGCCGGTGAATGCCAGGTATTTGTGGCCGTCGTGCCCAATCACTTCATGCGTCTGACCGTAGAGAAAATCGTAGATCACTTCCCAAACATGCTGCAGTGTGCCCGGCTTGTCCATGGAAAGGCTGGACCGCAGAACTGCGAACATCACGACGATGATCAGCGCCACCAGGATCTCCATGGCGATGAAGTTCACCCAGGGACGGGCGGGATCGTGCGCTGTTTGTCCGGCCAGGCTCAGAATGGCATTGGCAGGCGCGGCGAGGTAATCGTTAAAGAGTTTGGTGACCCAAAGTTCATGTTCCGGCATAGATAAGTTCGTATAAGATTTCGATAATGACAGCCGCTACACACACAAAGAACCCCACGAGTGCAGCTAGGAAGTTGGCCTCAAAAACCTTAATAATACCATATGCTCCGCCGGCGAAGACGAAGTACCGGACGCCCAGGAAGACGGCCGATTTCCGCTTTGGCGGATCGGCGCCTTCGACCACGCCGGTCATCGCCACGATCTTCTCAAACGACCGGAAATTGAGCACGGAGACGGCAGCCCCCACCGCATAACCCACAGCCCCGGCCCGTCCAAAGTAATAATAGGCCGCGGCGATCCCGGCGACGCTCAGCACCGACATCAGCAGGTAGATTCGCTTCGGCGCTCGCTCGATACTATTCAGAATCTTTGGTCACCTTTCGAATGATCTGCAGAAACCCGGCCGCGATTCCAATTAACAGGAAGACGATGTACAGGAAATGCGTTCCCAGCGCGCGGTCCAGCAAGTAGCCAATCCCGTAGCCAACGATGGTGGCCGCCGGAAGGACAAAGGCGAGTTGCGAATACTCGCCAATCATCACGATCCAGCTCTTCTCCGGTTTCACCGCAGTGTCTTCTTGGCTAGCAGCTCGTTAGCCTGTTCGGCAGCTTCTTTCACCAGCAATCCCAGCCTGGGATGCGACGGCTCCAGGTCGGGAACGAATCCATATTCCCGCAGTGTTTCGCTGGTGGTGGGCCCAATGGAAACAATCAGCGTTTGGTTCAGCCCCGCGGCCGTCTCGGCCTCAATCCCCAACTCGGCGGCAATCCGCAGCAGATGCACCACCTGCGTGGAAGTGGTGAATATCGATACATCGACGTCCCGCGCCGCCAGCAGGCGAGCTGCCTCGCGCAACGGCTGCAGGTCTTCCGGCAACTCCCATTGATAAACGGTTACCGCCGTCACCGTTGCCCCGCGCTCCCGCAGCCCCAGGTGCAGTTCCGTGCTGGGCTTGCCGTATTCCTGAATCGCAATGCGGCGTTCCGGCCGGTCTTCGGTGGCGCCCAGTACTTCCCGCCAGGTGTTTGGTTCCGGCACCTGAATGGTTACCGGAACACCCATTTCCCGTAGGGCGCCCGATGGTTTGGGGCCGCGCGCCACAATGGTGACTGCGCGCAGGGCCTCGGCGAATGTCTCGGACGGGTATCGGGTTGCCAGCAATTTTGCCAGAAAACGCGTGCCCACTCCGGTGAGGAAAATCACCATGTCAAAGTGGCCTGCCATCAACTGCTGGGCGAAGTGGAAGGCGGATTCGTTCTGCTCAATGGGCACCTCACGCAGGGACGGGGCGGAGATGGGAACGCCGTTGTGGCGGCGGATCAGTTCGGCTGTTTCATGGGCACGCCTGCTTTCGAAAGAAAGCACGCGCTTACCGGCGAAGGACATTTGAACCAAGTATACTTGCGTTTGTATGCTCCAGGTCAGTTCCAAGTCAGAACCATTTGATGCTGTCGTGATCGGCTCAGGGGCTACGGGCGGTTGGGCTGCCAAGCAACTCACCGAATCCGGATTGAAGGTCGCCTTGCTGGAGGCCGGCAAGAAGATCACCGACAAAGATTTTAATGAGCACGTGCAGCCGTGGCAGCTGCCGTATCTGGGCTCGTCTCCAAAGATCATGGAAGACCGCCCGATACAAAGCAAATGTTACGCCTGCACCGAATACAACTACAAATGGTTTGCCAACGACAAGGAGAATCCATACACGCAGGCCAAGCCCTTTAGCTGGATTCGCCAGCGCGTGCTGGGCGGCCGGTCACTGAGTTGGGGCCGGCAAAGCTACCGCATGGGCAACCATGACTTCAAGGCTGCCAGCCGCGATGGGTACGACGTGGACTGGCCGATTTCCTACGAAGACCTGGTCCCCTATTACGAGAAAGTGGAGCGCTATGTGGGCATCAGCGGGCGTGCCGAGAATCTGCCGCAGCTTCCCGATAGTGTGTTCCTCCCGGAAATGGAAATGACGTGCGGGGAGGAGATTCTGCGCACGTCGATGAAAGAGAAGTTCGGGCGCGTGATGACCATCGGCCGCTGCGCCGTGCTGACGCAGAATCACAACGGGCGGCAGGCTTGCCATTACTGCGGTCCCTGCGAACGGGGTTGCATTACCCATTCCTACTTCAACAGCGTGACCACCACGCTGCCGGATGCCATGAAGACCGGGCGCATGACGCTGCTGACGGACGCGGTGGCGGCGCGGGTCATCATGAAAGACGGCAAGGCCGTGGGCATTTCCTATGTGGATGGGGTTACCAGGCAATCGAAGGAAGTGCGGGCGAAAGTGTTTGTGCTTTGCGCCTCTACGCTGGAATCCACGCGGTTGTTGCTGAATTCCGAGATCTGCAATTCCAGCGGCGCGCTTGGCAAATACCTGATGGACCATATCTTTGAGGGCGGCGCAGGCGGAGAGATGCCGATGCTGGAAGCCAAGCCCTGGGCCGGGATGCCTCGCCGTCCGAACGGCATCTATGTGCCGCGGTTCCGCAATGTGAAAGAGAAGGAGACGAACGGCTTTATTCGCGGCTACGGTTTCCAGGGCGGCAGCACCCAGACGTTCGAATTCGGCGCGCCGGGATTTGGCGCCAGCTACAAAGAAGCGGTTCGCAAGGGGCATTGGGGCATCAGCCTTGGCCTTTGGGGCGAGTGCCTGGCGCGCAAGGAAAATTTTGTGGAGATCGATAAAGGCAAAGTCGACGCCTACGGTATTCCCATTCTGAAAATGACCGCCGATTGGAGCGACAACGAGAAGAAGATTTTCGAAGACGGCCGGATTCAGGCGGCGGAAATGCTGGAAGCCGCTGGCGCCAAGGGTGTGAAAATCACCGGAAAGCCTTCCACCATTGGGCATTGCATCCATGAAATCGGCACGGCGCGCATGGGCAACGATGCGAAGACCAGCGTGTTGAACAAGTATTGCCAATCCCACGATGTGGAAAATATCTTTGTGACGGATGGAGCGGCCTGGGTTTCCAGCGGTTGCGGAAATCCCACGTTGACCATGATGGCGCTGACGGTTCGCGCCTGCGACTACATTACGCACGAATATATGAAGCGGGTTTGAACTTGCGTGTGACGAATCCGAATGAACATGGTCATTGAAATCGGACAGGTGGAGGCAATCTTCCGGTATCCCGTCAAGTCCATGGGCGGAGAACGGCTGGAGGCCGCCAACCTGGGCTGGCACGGCCTGGATGGGGACCGGCGCCTGGCGTTCCGGCGGATTGAGGATCGCGGCGGGTTCCCTTGGCTAAGCGCAGGCAAGCTTCCCGATCTCGTATTGTTTGCTCCGCATCGCAGTGAAGCTGAGGTTCAGACAGAACTTCCGACCCATATCCGCACGCCGGATGGCATCGTCTTGCCTGTCTTTGGCGAGGACTTGGCCATGGAGGTGGGACGCCGCTACGGGGCGCCTGTGCAGATGATGCAGTTGAAACATGGCATCTTCGACGAAGGGAGCATCTCGGTTATCGCCTCCGATACGGTGCATGAAATCTGCCGCCTGGGAGCGGTTAGCCCGGATGTGCGGCGATTTCGCCCTAATGTCTTAGTTCGTCTTTTGCGACCGGTTCCCTTCCAGGAGGACGAGTGGTTGGGCGGCGTGCTCACATTCGGCGAGGGGGATGATGCGCCTGCCATCACCGTCACCCAGCGCGACGTTCGCTGCTCGATGGTGAATCTTGATCCCGACTCGGCAAGTCCCGCGCCAGCGGTGCTGAAGGCGGTCGTTCGTGCGAATCAGAACAACGCTGGCATTTACGGTGCGGTCACTCGCACCGGACGGCTTGCGGTGGGACAGACTATTCTCCTGCGTCCGGCGTTCGGAAGAAGCGGGTGAGCGGAAAGCCTTACAAAGAGGCCTTTTTACGGGCATTGAGCATCTTTTCGTATGCGTTTTCCAGCTGCGCCCGCGCCTCGATATTTAAAGGCTCCGGCAATTCCGCAGGCTGGTAGCGCTTGCAAAGTTCCACCGTCTTCCGCAAGCTTTCGACAAACTCAATGCATGGCGGGCAACCGGCGAGATGCGCATCAATCTCCTGGCAGGCCCCGGGTGGAAGCTCCAGGTTCAAATACTCGGAGAGCAGCGAAACGATCTCCTTGCATTCTTCAGAGTGCTCATGCGGCTCCATGGTAACCTCCTTTCGCATGCCTGTGCAGGGCCCGGTCGCCGGTTCGCAGTTCTTCGTCCAGTTTCTGGCGGACGGCTAACCGGGCGCGATGCAGGCGCGTTTTCACAACGTCTTCCGTCAAATCGAGAATCTGGGCTGTCTCCAGGGTGGACAACTCCTCCACATCCCGCAACAAGATTACCGACCTGTAGTTTTCGGGTACTGCGCTGATTGCTCTCTCGATCGCCTGCCTCATCTCATCTTGCAGAACCTGACGGTCAGGCAGGTCAGACCAGTCTGCAATCTGCAGCTTGCCGTGGCCGCCTTCGTCGTTCCAGGTGGGTAGTAAGTCATCGAGCGACAACTCCTGCGAGGGTGCAAAAACGCTCTTCCGCCGCTTCATCAGGCACGCATTGCGGGCGATACGAAATACCCATGGCCGGACGCGCTCGGGCTCTCGAAGTTGGCCGAAGCTCTCGAAAACTCTGAGCAGCGTGTCCTGCGCTACCTCTTCGGCATCTTCGCGCTGGCCGCACATCAGCCACGTGTAATGGAAGATCTTGGCGCGAAAGTGCTCCACGAAGCGGTTGAAAGCCTCGGCGTCTCCCGTCATCAATCTGCGCGCGAGCTCAACTTCGAATTCCCGTTCCAAGGATGGGGTACCGCTTCCGATTGTAACGCCCGGTTGTAACGCCCGGCGCAGACCCTAAGCGTGTGCCGGAACACCGGCATTGACAGCGATCTCGATCCTTGGTCCTGCCAGCAGCGTGTTGTGAATCAGGCAGGCTTTTACGGCGCGCAGAATACCGGCTTCGTGACGATCGTCCAGGCCGGGAGCCGTCACCTCAATTTGGAACGATGCCAGTCTGGCGGGCTGCACCCCCTTCTCCGCGGTGACTCGTACTTGCAAATCCGCCGCGGGCAAGGCGCGGGTATTCAAGTATTGCGAGGCATAGTAGGCTGCGCAACTGGCAAGCGATGCCAACAGGAACTCCGGCGGCGACAGGCCTTCATCCGAGCCTCCGTTATTCAGCGGTTGATCACAAATTACCCGATGACCCCGGGCGGCGATTTCGAACTTCGAATCCCCCAAATATCTTGCTGAGACTTCCATAAACTTTTCCTTCCTGCTTCCAATGATGCAGGCGATTTCAAAAGGTGACGCTTTGTCACCTCGGCAACGTAATTGCATCCTGATAACCAGAAGCAATGAAGAAAACACTAGGAATGCTCGTTTTGTGGTCGTTGCCGGGTGCGGCACAAGACGCAATCTCGCTAAAAGACGCAGTTCAGCTGGCGATGGAAAAGAACAAATCGGTGGAAGCCTCGGTGGCCGCCCGAAAGGCCGCGGAAAGCCGCATTACGGTGGCACGGGGAGGCAGCCTGCCGAAAGTCAATTACTCGGAATCGTGGGCCCGTGGCGACAATCCGGTCTTCGTATTCTCCTCGCTGCTGACGCAGCACCAATTTGGCGAGCAGAATTTCCAGGTTGGACCCTTAAACCGCCCTGATTTCCTCAACAATTTCCAATCGCAGGTTTCCGCGGATCAATCGCTCTACGACGCCGGCCAGACCAGGCACGCGGTGCGTTCGGCGGAGTTGACCAAAGAGATTACTACCGAGGACGGCCGGCGTACTCAAATGGATGTGATTGCCAGCGTGATCCGGTCCTATTACGGTGTCCTGTTGGGAACGGAACAATTGAACGCGAGCAGTCAAGCCATGCGATCCGCGCAGGCGGACCTGGGTCGTGCGCAGGCGGTGAGGTCTGTAGGAATGTCGACCGATGTCGACGTGCTCTCCATCCGTGTTCACCTGGCGGGTGTTCGCGAACAACAGATCCGGCGAGAGGCTGACCTGGAGGTGGTGCGCGCGGCGTTGAACGATGCCCTTGGCCTGCCCCTGGATACGGCGCACACTTTGACCACGGCGATGACGCCTTTGCATCTTCCGGCCGGTTTACTCGCGGACCATGAGCGAAGCGCTCTGAACCAGAGGCCAGAGGCGCGCCAGGTGAAGCTGGCCACCAGTCTGGCTGAGAACGAGGCGGCTGCCGCGCACAGCAACCTACTGCCACAGGTGGGCGCGCACGCCGTTTTCGAAGTGGACCGGCTGCGCTTTTACGACAGAGGCGGAGCCAATTGGCTGGTCTCCATCGGCGTCCGTTGGAACCTGTTCAACGGCTTCAGCGATAAGGCGCGCATCGAAGAAAGCAAGTTTGCGCTGCGCCGCAGCGAGGCCCGGCAGCAGCATGCCTCCTCCGCCATTCAGCTTCAGGTGCGCCGGGCCTACGCCGATCTGCGGGCGGCTGAGCAGCGAATCGAGGTGACGAAGGCGTCCGTCGCCGAGGCGGAAGAAAGTCTTCGCATCACCCAGAACCGCTACGGCAGCGGGCTGAGCAACGTCACCGACTTGCTTCGCACCGAAGCGGCTGTGCTAGAGGCGCGGACGCGCAACTTAGCGGCGATTCACGATCAGCGCATCGCCGCCGCCATGCTGCAACTGGCGGCAGGAACGCTGAGTGCGGATTCGGAGGTATTGAACTAGATGACGAAGCGTCTGTTGATTCCCATTTGGGCTGCGATCTGGCTGGCGGGGTGCGGCGAAGCGCCTAAAGAGAAGCCGGTTGCCTCCGCGGCGCGCCCTGTTGCGGTGACCACCATCACGGCGGCCACTGAAACCTGGCCTTTGAATTATGAGGCGGCTGGTACAGTCCGCGCCCGCACTTCCGCGGCTATTTCAGCGAAATTGATGGGCTACGTGCGCGAGGTGAAGGTACAGGCGGGCGATCACGTACGCGCGGGGCAAGTGCTGCTGACGCTGGACACGCGCGATCTGGACGTCAGTTCGCGGCGCGCCGAGGCCGCCCGTGAGGGAGTTCGGATGGCCATGCCCGAGGCCGATAGCGGCATCGCGGCAGCGAAAGCCAATCTCGACCTGGCACACGCGACGTTTGGCCGTATGCAGGAGTTGCTTCAGAAGAAGTCGATCTCGAACCAGGAATTCGATGAGGCGTCGGCAAGGCTGAAGGCGGCACAAGCGGCCTACGACATGGCGGGAGCGCGGCGTGTCCAACTGAACTCGAAACTCGCGGAAGTCGATCAGGAAGTGGGCGCGGCCGCGGTGACGCGCAGCTATGCCACGGTCTCGGCGCCTTTCGCCGGCCTGGTCACCGCAAGAACTGTCGAGCCTGGCAGCCTCGCTCTGCCAGGGACGCCGCTGCTCACCATTGATCGTCAGGGTTCGGAACGCGAGGGAGCTTACCGCCTGGAAGCATCCGTGGACGAATCTCACTTAGCGGCGATTCGCGTGGGTCAGCTGGTGTCGGTGACTTTGGATAGCGTGGATCGCACACTGGACGCTCGCGTTTCCGAGATTGTCCCCGCTGTGGATGCGGCCTCCCGGACGTACACCGTCAAGATCGATCTGCCCGCGCTGCCATCCTTGCGTGCGGGCGTATTCGGGCGCGCTGCCTTCCAACTGGGAAGCAGGTTGCTGCTGGCCATTCCGGCGGGCGCAGTTACGGAGCGCGGCCAGTTGCAGACGGTGGTTGTCGCGGACAACGGCATTGCTCGCACGCGGTTGGTTACCTGCGGGCAAAAGGTCAATGGCCGAGTGGAAGTACTGTCCGGCCTCAACGCCGGTGAAAAGGTGATCTTCCCCGTTCCGTTGGATGTTGTGGACGGCGCCAGAGTGGAGGTCCGCCCGTGAACGCAGCGCGTACACTCGGTCCGGCGGGACGATTTGCCCAGGTTTGGATTGGCTCGAAGTTGACACCGCTGGTGATAGCCGGCTCACTGCTGCTGGGCGTGTTCTCGGTGTGGAAGCTGCCGCGCGAGGAAGAGCCGCAGATCATTGTGCCGATGGTGGACGTTTTCGTCCAAATGCCCGGTGCGTCTTCGCGAGAGGTGGAAGAACGCGTCACCAAACCAATGGAGAAGCTGCTGTGGGAGATCCCGGGCGTGGAGTACATTTACTCTACATCCAGTCCAGGCATGTCTACGGCAATTGTCCGCTTCCTGGTTGGGCAGGACGAAGAGAAAAGCATCGTCAGGCTGAATCAGAAGCTGAACGCCAATCTGGACCTGATTCCGCCGGGAGCATCGCCGCCGTTGGTAAAGAGCCGCTCCATCGATGACGTCCCCATTTTGGGGCTCACGTTCTGGAGCAAACGGTACGGCGATTTGGAGTTACGGCGCATCGCCGCGCAGGTGGATGACACCATCAAGCAAACGCCGGACGTCTCGGCCGCCGCTCTGATTGGCGGCCAGCGCCGTGAGATTGGCATCACTCTGGACCCGTCCCGCCTCAGTGCCTACAATCTTGCCCCACTGCAGGTGGTGGCGGCGCTGAGTCTTTCCAACCGCAGGACACGGTCGGGTGAATTCGCCAGCGGCAACCGGCAGTATCTGCTGGAAGCCGGTAATTTTCTGCGGACGCCGGAGGAGGTGCGCAACGTGGTGGCCGGCGTCGCGGGAGAAAAGCCGGTCTTCGTCCGCGACGTGGCACAGGTGACCGATGGCGGCGAAGAGCCTGCGCAATACGTGCGCTTCTCGGACGGTAAGGGCTTCTATCCTGCGGTCACTATCGCTGTCTCAAAGCGCAAAGGAACCAACGCCGTCACCGTGGGCGAGGACATCCTGCATCGTCTGGAACCATTGCGCGGCACGGTCATCCCAGCCGATGTCGAGATGACCATCACGCGGAACTACGGCGACTCAGCTAAGGAAAAATCGAACGAACTGCTGTGGCACATGCTGATTGCGGTGATTTCCGTGACGGTCCTGCTTGCCATCACGCTGGGTCTGCGCGAATCGCTGATCGTGCTGATCGCGATTCCTGTCACCCTGGCGCTCACGTTGACCGTTTTCTATCTCTACGGCTACACGCTGAACCGGATTACGCTCTTTGCGTTGATCTTCTCGATCGGCATTCTGGTGGACGACGCGATTGTCGTGGTGGAGAACATCGTTCGCCACTGGCGGATGCCCGCCAATCACGACAGGCTGCCGTTCGAGGTAGCCGTGGAGGCGGTGGATGAGGTGGGCAATCCTACCATTCTGGCCACCTTGGCCGTGGTTGCCGCCATTCTGCCGATGGCGTTCGTCGGTGGGTTGATGGGGCCGTATATGCGGCCGATCCCAATCGGCGCCAGCGCCGCCATGCTCTTCTCCTTGGTGGTGGCCTTCATCGTGACGCCCTGGGCCGCGGTACGGATCCTGAAGCGGGGCGGACACCACGAAGGCGAACGGGAGGACTTTGTGACGCGGCTCTACCGGCGTTTTATGGGGGCGCTGCTGCATCGGGCCATGCTGCGGTGGAGCTTCGTCGGCGGAGTGCTGGTGTTGCTGGTGGCTTCGGTGTCGTTGTTCTACTTCGGCTTTGTCAAGGTGAAGATGCTGCCGTTCGACAACAAGAGCGAGTTCCAGGTGATTATCGATATGCCCAACGGCACCACACTGGAAGAGACCGCGCGCGTGACGCAATTGCTGGCGGAGGAGACGCAGAAACAGCGGGAGGTAGTGAACGTCGAAACCTATGCCGGCACCGCGTCGCCATACAACTTCAACGGACTGGTGCGCCATTACTACCTGCGGCGCGGGCCGAATGTGGCGGACATTCAGGTGAACCTGCTGCCCAAGGGAGCGCGGGCCTTGCAAAGCCACGAGATTGCCAAGCAAGTCCGGCTGCGCATTTTGCCTATCGCCCAGCGCTACGGAGCGCGCATCAAAGTGGCCGAAGTGCCGCCCGGTCCTCCGGTTCTGCAAACGCTGGTGGCCGAAATATATGGACCGGACATGGATAGACGGATTGCACTGGCGCGGCGCATCAGGGAGCTGTTCCAGCGGACCGCCGGTGTGGTCGACATCGATTGGTATGTGGAAGACGATCAACCGAAGTACAGCCTGTCCGTGGATGCGGAAAAGGCCGCGATCAACGGGATTTCCGCAGACGACATCGCACGCTCCATGCAGGTGGCGTCCGGCGGTTTCGCGGCCGGTCTGCTGCATCAGGATGCGGAGAAGGAAGACGTTCCATTGATGGTGCGGTTGGACCGCGCCACCCGTTCTGATTTGGAGCGGATGCAGGGCCTGAAGATCGGCGGGCGCAATGGCCGGCAGGTGGCGCTGGGAGAACTGGTGCATACGGAGACGGGAATTGAGGATAAGAGCATCTATCACAAGAACCTGATGCCGGTGACGTACGTTACCGCCGATATTGCCGGGGTGATTGAGAGTCCGGTCTACGCGGTTCTCCAACTGGGGCCGGAGATCGACAAGATCAAGATTCCGGAAGGCTACCAGATTGAGCAGCACATGGCCGCATTGCCATCCGATCCCGGGCGCTATTCCATGAAGTGGGACGGCGAGTGGCACATTACTTATGAAGTCTTTCGCGATCTCGGTATTGCGTTCGCGGCGGTCTTGATTCTGATCTACGGCTTGGTGGTGGGCTGGTTCCAGTCGTTCGCAACTCCGTTGGTTATCATGGCGGCCATCCCGTTTTCACTGGTCGGTACGCTGCCCGCGCACGGACTTCTCCATGCGTTTTTCAGCGCGACGTCGATGATCGGCTTCATCGCCGGCGCCGGCATCGTGGTGAGGAACTCCATCATCCTGGTGGATTTTATCGAACTGCGTATGGCGGAGGGAATGCCGCTGGACGCTGCTGTGATCGATGCGGGAGCGGTTCGATTCCGGCCCATGATGCTCACTGCAGCCGCGGTGGTGGTGGGTTCCTCGGTGATCCTGTTCGACCCCATTTTCCAGGGCTTGGCCATCGCGTTAATGGCGGGTGAAATCGCCTCGCTGCTGCTTTCGCGCATGACCGTTCCAGTGTTGTTCTATCTCTTTAACAAACATAAACAAAGGAGTGAGGCTGTATGACTGTTGATCGTTTTCTGCGTCTGTTCGCGGGTGCGTTTGTGATGGCGTCTCTCGCGCTGGGCTATTGGGTGAGTCCGTACTGGTATCTCTTCACTGCCTTCGTAGGGCTGAATCTGTTTCAGTCCGCTTTCACGAACTGGTGTCCTTTGATGACGATTCTGCGGAAGATGGGTGTTCGGGAGGGCTGAGGGGGAAGCCACCCGCCGGCATTGAGGCAGCGGGTGGCAACGAATGTTCTAGGCTTCCAGCACGCAGGGGTTGCGCAGTTCGCCTAGTTCCTGCACACTCACCACGCATTCATCACCCGGCTTTAACCAGCGCGGAGGATTGTAACCAAGCCCTACGCCGGCCGGTGTTCCGGTGGAAATAATGTCGCCAGGTTCCAGTGTGCACACACTGGAAATGTAGGCGATCAAGGTGGGAATGTTGAAGATCAGGTGCTTGGTATTGGAATTCTGCAGCACCACGCCGCCAATTGTCATCTTGATATCAAGATTATGCGGATCTGAAATTTCGTCGCCGGTGACGACCGCCGGACCCATCGGTGCGAAGGTGTCGAAGGTCTTGCCCATCAGCCACTGCGTGGTTGCCAGTTGGTAATCGCGGGCGCTGACGTCGTTCAGAATCGTGTAACCGAAGACGTGTTCCTTCCACTTGTCTTCAGGGATGTGCCGGCCGCCTTTTCCAATGACCACCGCGAATTCGGCTTCGTAATCCGGCTTCTCAGACTTCTTCGGCAGAATGATGGTCTCACCCGGTCCGATGATGGACGACGCGAATTTATTGAAGATGGTGGGTACCTTGGGAATCTCCATCTTGGATTCAATGGCATGGTCGCGATAGTTCAGCCCCACGCATAATAGCTTGTTCGGCCGTAGAATCGGCGCGGTCAGATGTACCGCGCTGAGTTCTTCAAAGGCATCGGCCATGGCATTCTTGAGCAGGCCCTCAATCTGCGGACGGGCATCGTCCCATTTTTCGATCACTTCGATGAGGGTGTTATAGCCCAGGGACTTCAGTCCAATTACCTTCGTGCCCTTGAGAACGCCGGGTTCCGGCACTGCTCCGCCGCGGCGGAATGTTACAAAACGCATGTTGTTATGTTATCTCCCCGAAAGTTTTCTATTGTATCATCACACATGTTGCACCTTATATACGTTGTTACCATTACCATCGCGATCCTGCAAATGTCGGTGTTCTTTACGACCATGTACCTGCACCGCTCGCTGACGCACCGCGGCGTTGAGTTTCATCCCTGGCTGGCATTTCTGATGCACCTGGAGATTATGCTCTTCACCGGCATCTCACCCCGCGAATGGGTGGCCGTGCACCGCAAGCACCATCACTTTTCCGATAAGAGCGGCGATCCGCACAGCCCGTACCTCTTCGGAATGTGGAAGGTGCTTTTTGGGAATGTGCTCTACTACCGGCGGGAAACGAAGAATCCCGGCACCATCCAAAAGTATACGCCTGACTACCGGGTGCTGATTCTGGATAGGATTCCGAAGTTGAACTTCGGCGCGCTGGGCGGGCTGGCGCTTTTTATGCTGATGTTTGGAGTGTGGTGGGGCTCGGCGGCGTGGGCATTCCACGCGGTGGCCTACATTCTGTTGAATTCCACTATCAACAGCGTTTGCCACATGGTGGGATACAGAAACTACGACAACCTGGCGACAAACTTGAAATGGGTGGCGTGGTTAACCGGCGGCGAAGGGTTGCACAACAATCACCACGAGTTTCCCTCTTCCGCGCGGTTTGCCCAAAAGAGATTCGAGGTAGATCCGGCCTGGCCGGTAATTCGAATGTTAGAAGTACTAAAGCTTGCCAGTATAAAGAGGGAATCGTTGGCGGCGAACTAAGCGGCCTTCAGAACTTTTCCGCTCTTGATGCAGGATGTGCAGACTCGAATCCGTTTGGTGCCGCCCGAAACGATGGCGCGCACTTCCTTCAAGTTGATGTTCCAGCGGCGCTTGGTAATATTATGTGCGTGACTTACTTTGTTGCCGAATTGCGGGCCACGGCCGCATTTGTCGCATACTTTTGCCATAAGACAGAGATCTCCCAAGACTTCTAAACCCTCAGTGTAGCAATCGGGCGGTATCTTCGCAAGTTGGCCGCCGTAAAGTGGTAGCCTGTGGTTGCAATCTGTATTAAAAACTCATGTCGAAACTTACCGAACAACTAATCATCAAACCGGGATCGAAATTGAAGCTTGCCAAGTTCGATCCTGACTTCGACGCCGGCATCAGTGGCAAACAGGCGGCCGCTCTCCGGCTGAAGAAGAACCTCGACCGCATGGCGGTGCTGCAGCACTTGCTCTACGCCGAAAACCGGAGGGGTGTGCTGATTGTGCTGCAGGGAATCGACGCCGGCGGCAAAGACGGTACCATTCGCAACGTGATGACCGGTCTGAATCCCCAGGGATGCCGCGTGGTCCCTTTCAAGGTGCCGAGCGATCTGGAAAAGCGGCACGACTACCTTTGGCGCATACACAAGGAAGTTCCAGAGGCGGGCGAAATGGTGATCTTCAACCGCTCCCACTACGAGGACGTGTTGGTGGTCCGGGTCCACAAGTCCATCCCCAAGGGGGTTTGCATTCAGCGCTATCGCGAAATTAACGAATTTGAGCGAATGCTGAGCGATAACGGTGTGACGATTCTGAAGTTCTTCCTATTCATCAGCAAAGACGAACAGAAGAAGCGATTTGAAGAACGCATCAACAATCCTGAGAAGAACTGGAAGTTCTCCCAGGCGGATGTGGATGAGCGTAAGTATTGGGACGATTATGCCAGTGCTTTTGAAGACGCGATCAGCCATTGCACCACGACGAATGCGCCCTGGTATGTGATTCCAGCGAACAAGAAGTGGTTTCGAAATCTGGCTGTTTCCGAGGTGATCGTCGAGGCCATGGAAGCAATGAAAATGCACTTCCCGAAGCCCATTGCGAACTTGTCTAAGATTGAGTTCGAGTAATTCGAACCACCCGGGACTACTGGCGGTCACCGGAAAGGCGGGCTTGCGCTTCCTGAAGTACTTCTTCCCCCAGGATTTGATAACCGACTTCCCGCATTACCTCTCCCGCTTCGCTGATCTTGCCGATCAACTTTACCGCGGTCATGTGCCCCATCCGGTATTCGCTCAGCGTCAGTCTGCGAGAGGCGCGCATCCGAATCGGGCGCATGGTGCTGTCCTCGCACGGCATCAGAATGTAGGTCTCGTCCGCTTTCAACTCGGATCGGTCGTCCGGCGTCTGCGCGTAGATTTGTGCCGTAAGCCCGATTTGGACGAAGTTTACTCTCTTGCCATCTGTTTCGGGAAAGAGCGCCCAGAGTTCGCGCTCGGCTTCGATGTACGCTTCAAAGTCGAAGCTTTCCGGCAACGCAAACGCTGAGCCAGGTTCGACGAATGAGTATCGAGACAAGTAAAATCCTCCTGCGCTCCGGCTTTATCCGGATTTCGCATCGCCACACATTAGGTCACAGTGTGTATCCTGGCGCATACAAAGTCAAGTAACAATTACCATGACAAATGCTTAATCTTTCAAACGAAAGCACCTACGATTTACCTAAGAGGCACGGTCTTTGAAAAATTTACCGTATCGTGACAGGCGAACGCGTTTGGCCACCGTTGTGCAACGAGCCGCTGCGAGGTGATGTGATGTCCTTTGGCTTATATCTATTTGGGTTTGTCGTCTTGATCGTGGGCGTTGGCTATGGTGCATTCCTGATGCACATGCCAAGCCATTGGATTGCCGTGGCGGTGCTGGTGCTGATCGGATTGGGAATTCTTACCGGCGTATCGAACACACGCCAAAAAGACCCGTCCTAACGGCCCAGAAATTTTTCCAGTTTCTCAATTTCCCGTTCCGCCGAGGCCAGATTCTTCTTCATCGCCACTGGATCGCCGGACTTGCCGGAGGATTCGGCTTCGTTGAGATAGAGTTCCATCCGTTGTTGCGCGGTTACGATGTCGCCACGCAGATTCAAGCCGGATGCCGCCTGCTGTTGCTGCAAGGTGTGCAGGCTGCCTTTGATGGAATTGGCTCGGGTGTCCAGTAGCATCAACAGTTCACGATGCTCGCGAATGGCAGCGGCCTTTCCGTCGTCAGCGCGAATGGGCTCTGCCGGTGTCGCGGAAAGAGGACGCGGCGCTGTGGTCACGGCGGGTGGTGCTTGCCGTTGCGGCTGCGCGGCCGCCGTGGCAGCGGGGATCTCGCGCACCTGAGCGGAAATCTGCGGTTTCAGTTGCGGCTTGCGGCTTTCCAGTGATGCCAGGTCGGGCTTACGGGGACTGGGATCGGCTGCTGGGCTCGATATCGGAGCCGAAACGGCCGTCTCCACTGGCGGCTTCACTTCTGCTACCTGCGGTACCGGGGCCTGCGGGGCCGATGCCGCTGGCGTAGACACTGTATTTCCCTGAGGAGGAGCCGACACCGAAACCGCCGGAAGGCTCGCGGCACCGCTCGGTTGAAACAATTTCGGACCCTGTACGGCCACTAACACCATAGCGCCAATTGCTGCCAACGCACCAACAGCCATATACAATCCACGACGGCTTCCGGATTTCGCTTGCGGCATTTGCGGAGGAGCCGCCGTAGGTTGGAGCGGTGCCGTTGCCACGGACTGCGCTTGAGGACGCTGCGCAGCAGCACCCGCGCCAGCGGCCGAATGCACGGATTGCAGCGCATTCCGAAATGCGTCCGCCGATTGGAAGCGCTGTGCCGGATCCCGCGCGATCGACATCATCACGATTTCGTTCAGCATCGCTGGCAGCCTTGGATCGATCTGCACCGGCGGCACCGGCGTGGAATTCAAATGCGCCGCCATGATGGAGAAATCGCTATCGCCTTTGAACGGCCGCGTTCCAGTCACAATCTCATAAAGCGAAATGCCCAGCGAATACAGATCAGAGCGCGCATCCAGCGCGGCGCCGTTGATCTGCTCGGGGGACATATAGTAAAGCGACCCCACGGTATGGCCGGTTTGCGTGAGCTTAGGGTCGGCGGTAATTCTAGCGATGCCGAAATCCATCAACTTCACAATCCCGCCCGGGGTCAACATCATGTTTGCCGGCTTAATATCGCGGTGAACGATACCTCTGGCGTGCGCGTAGGCCAGCGCCGAAAGCACCTGCGAGATATACTCACCACCCTTTTCAACGGAGATGGCACCGTCGTGCATTTCCTGCTCGATGGTGACGCCTTCCACATACTCCATCATCATGATGAGTTGATTGTCGATTCGCTGCGCCGTATGCAGGGCCGCGATATTCGGATGCGCCAGACTGGCCTGCACTTTAATCTCGCGGGTGAATCGGTCGGCCAGATCGGGATTGCTCTCCAGATTTGGCAGCAGCACTTTCATGGCTTCCAGCCGCTCGGAAATCACATTACGGACTTTGTACACCTTGCCCATCCCGCCGGCGCCCAGCACGCTGACGATTTCATAATCTCCGATGCGCTCTCCGATCTGGAATGTCATGGCTTACTGCCCGCCCTTGGCAGCGTCGCCCACCTTTGGCTTGTCCGATCCCGAGAATTTCCCAACGGCGGAAAGCTCGTCCACTTCCGTTACCGTCAACTGGCCGAGGGCCTTTTCATCGCGCCGGATCACCTTACCGGTAGCGGGATCGCGGATCTCGCGGCCGATGCGCTTCACTTGCAGCACATCGCCTACTTTTACGCCCACTTTACTTCCAATGTTAAGGACGATGGTGTCGCCGCTCACGTCCGCCACCAACCCATCCAGCACCACCTTGCGAATCGGCAGCCGCTGGGCGTTGCCGTCCAGGTCTCTGGATAGGCCGTCCACGGCCGCCGTTACGGCCTCGCCCAAAATGGTGTCGGCAAAATTGGAACTCTTCATGTCGTAAGCGCCGCCGGCCGAACCTGCGACCGAGCCGCCCGCACCAAGCAGCGCCGTACCGGAGCGCGTCGATTCCCCTTTACCCGACGCGACCGCGAGAATCTCCGCTGTGTCGGTACTGATCAACCGCGCACTCAGCACCACCACCGCCTTTGAGCTCTTCTTCCCAACGCCGCCCAGGCCGTATTTGCTGGTCAGGCCGCCAATGGCGCCGCCGCCCAGGTTGGTCTGTTTGTCATCGCGTCCGAACTGCGTAATACTGCCCACCACAATTGCATCCACGCCGAGAATGCGGCCGAGCTTCGCGGCCGTGTTCGGATCGGTACGATCGCTGTTGGAAAAATTCTGCTCCGCCATAATCTTGTCGAGGGCCTTGCGCTCGACCACCGAATAGACGTTGCCCTTGACCATTTTCTCCACCAGCAAGTCGGCGATTCCCTTGCCCACATCGTTGTTGCCGCCGAATAGTGAGTTCACGTAGCTTTGAACAGTGGAGTAATCGAAGTTCAGAACGGCGACCCGCCGCTTCTGTTGCGGGAACGCCGGAAAGCTCAGAAGGGAACCGAGGAAAAGTAGGGTTGAAAGCTTGCGCATAGCGAAGGCTCCTGCCTTATATAACGACCACATTATTATAGCTATCTATTCATACGTAAAGCAGGACCTGTTTGGACGGCCCGGAAATCTGATACATTTGTATCATGGCTAGATTGTTCTTCCGTTTAACTCGATGATTCCACCCAGAAACTTTCCTCCTCGCCGTCCACGCATCAGAGAGAACGTAAACGAGGCGATTCGCGTCCGCGAAGTTCGCGCGGTATTTCCCGACGGATCTGTAGAAATCATGGCTACGCCGGCAGCGGTCCGAAAGGCGCAGGATATGGGGCTTGACCTGATTCTGATTGCTCCCACCGCGGAGCCTCCCGTTGCCAAGGCGATGGATTACGGCCAGTGGCAATACGAAAACAAGAAGAAGCAGCACGAGGCGAAGAAGAAGCAGCATGTGATTCAGGTGAAGGAACTGAAGTTCCGTCCCAACACCGACGATCATGATTACGACTTCAAGAAGAATCACGCCATCCGTTTTCTTGGAGAAGGGAATCGCGTGAAAGCGGTGGTTCAGTTCCGTGGCCGCGAGATCGCCCATGTGGACCTGGGCAAGAAACTCCTGCTCCGTTTTGCCGAGGATCTGGTTGGGCACGGCACTGTGGAAGGCTCACCGCGGCTGGAAGGCCGCAACGCGCACGTCATCATCAGCCCGGTGAAGACCGAAAAGCCGAAGGAAGCGGCGAAAGAAAAGCCAGCGGTTCATTAAGGGCGAGAAACCATTATCTGTGTGCATCCGCGGCCAATTCTTTAGCCGCTGATACACGCAGATGCACGCGGATAACCCAAGTCATCCAGCCATCTCTCAAACGCGGCGTTAATAGAACAGATACTTGCGCCACTGATCGTCGCTCTTCGCCAGCAGCCGCATCAAATGCCGGCTGGTATGCAGGCTGAACGGCCGCGGTGCGCGAGCCAGCTTCATCCCCGCTTCTTCCGGCGTGCGGTTCCCTTTCTTGTTATTGCAGTAATGGCAGCAAGCTACCAGGTTTTCCCATGTAGTCTCGCCAGAACGGGATCGCGGAACAACATGATCCAGCGTCAGCACGCCCGACGGAGTGGACTTCCCGCAATACTGGCAAGTATAGCGATCGCGCATCAGGATATTTTTCCGCGAGAGAGCCCGAGTCTGGTGGGGAATCCGGCGGTATTCCAGCAGCCGGATCACGGATGGCAGTCGAATGCTCTGCCGTGACGAATGAACGTTGCTGGTTGCGTGTTCTTCGGCTGAGGCCACGCCTTTCAGCACCAGGACCAGCGCTCGCCGCGCCGCACAGATATTGATCGGTTCGAAGCTCGCATTCAGAACAAGGACGGGTTTGTGCAATCGATCCAGACTGATCATCAACTAGGCTCCAGTTAACAGGAAATCAGATGTTGAACTCACGACAGTCGATTTACGGCGGTCCACGCGTGCCAGGGTCAGGACCGTCACTCGCTTCGCGCCAGCCCGTTTCAAAACGGCGGCGCACGCGCCGGCAGTCGCGCCAGTGGTTAGTACATCGTCCACCAGCAGTACATGCCGGCCCTTCACTGAAAATCTCTTATTGCAGACGAAAGCGCCCGCCACGTTGTTGCGGCGTTGCGCGTTGGTGAGTCCAGCCTGCGACGGAGTCCGGCGCGTGCGGCGCACCGCTTTTACCAACGGCGCTCCGAGTCTTACCGCTACCACCCTCGCAAGCAATTCCGATTGATTGAAGCCACGCTCCCAGCTGCGCCTCCAGTGGAGTGGCATCGGGACCACCATGTCGTATCGCCACTCGCGCGGCAAGGCGGACGCAAGCAGTTTGCCCAACGGGCGCGCCAACGGTTTCAGCCGCTCGTATTTGAAAAGATGGATCAGCTTGCGCAGCGGCCCGTCGTATTCTCCGTAGGAGAAGGCAGCGTCGAAAGCCGTGAGCCCGCGGCGGCACAAACCACAGCGTCCGTTCTCATCCAGCGGAAATGCGTTTAGGAATGGTGTGTTGCAGCCGGTGCAGAAATAAGCGGCAACCAGTGGTCTAGGCGCGCAAAGACACACAGCACACACGGGGATTTTGGATATTTCGCGAAGCGGCAAGCCGCAGACGCGGCACTCGTCTGGGAAGACGAGGTTGAACATTGCCGCCGGAATGCTCCGTGCGGCGAACTTGTCGATATTAGGCAGAACTGCGAGTAGCCATCGACTGGGGAAGATGCACCTCCACCGAATTTCCATCTTACTACACTTTGCTGCTACAACTCCTAACTCGTAACCGCCTCATCCCCGGCCACGCCATCCGACTTATGCCACATTGCGTAGTCTAGAACGCAGTACAATTGCTTAGTAATCGCACCGGGTGCTTGGCGGATTCGTTCCAACGGTTCTAAAGTGGTCTACTCATGTGCGAGGTTTTGGTCGAAGAGGTAGTCAGAGAGGATGTTGATCCGACAATGAAGCCCGGATTTCAGTCTGCTGTACTTTTTGATCGCTCCGCCGCGCTCGACCGCATCGGAGGGGACGAAGAACTGCTTCGAGAGATCGCCGAATTGTTCCTGGCGGAGTATCCCACTCTGATTCAGGACATCCGGGTTGCATTGAAGAACGGTGACGCAGCGGGGTTGGAGCGCAGTGCACATAGCTTGAAGGGATCTGTCGCTAACTTTGAAGCGCGGTCTGCGGTCGACGCTGCATTCCGGTTGGAGACCATGGGTCGAGCTAGGAATTTGGACCGCGCCCCCTCCGCATTCGCTGAGCTGGAAGCGGTTCTCCTTGCTCTTCATCCGGAACTGAGGAACCTCGGCAACCATTAGAGTTTCAAGCCCAGAGATTCAAGCCCAGAGATTCAAGCCCCGAGTTTCCAACAAAGCGCTTTACGCGCCTAAACAGCCGATGGAAAGGGGTAAACGGGTTCGGTCTGCTATATTGTTTTAAGTCCGTACCTTATGACAACTACTCCAGTGCAGGAAATCGTTTGCGCCCACAGTCCGGACTCGGACGATGCCTTCATGTTCTATGGTCTCGCGACCAAGAAAATTCGTTCCAAAATCGTGACCTTCCGGCACGTACTTGAAGATATTGAGACTCTGAATCGCAAGGCGATGCAGGGCGTTTATGAATTGACGGCGATCTCCTATCACGCCTATCCTTACGTTGCCGACAAGTATCTGCTGATGGCCAGCGGTTCCAGTGTCGGTGATGGGTACGGCCCCATGTTGATCAGCTCGCGGCCGATGGCGCCTGAGGAGCTGAAGGGCAAGAAGATCGCCATTCCCGGTAAGATGACAACCGCCTATCTTGCGCTCAAGCTGATCGAGCCTGACTTTGAGCCGGTTGTGGTCCCCTTTGACAAGATTACGGACGCGGTATCCGAACATTCCGTCGATGCCGGGCTGGTGATTCACGAAGCCCAGTTAACGTACGGGAAAGGCGGGTTCCATAACATTATGGACCTGGGCAAAACGTGGAAGAAACTGTACGGCCTGCCCTTGCCGCTGGGAGCCAATGCCCTGTTGCGAACTCTTTCGAAGGATGTTCAAACGGAGTGTTGCCGGGTGATGCGCGAAAGCATTCAGTATGCGCTCGACAATCATGAAGAGGCGCTGAACTATGCGCTGCAGTTCGCCCGCGACATGGAGCCTTCGCTTGCCGAAAAGTTCGTTGGGATGTATGTGAACCACTACACCGTGGATGCCGGCGACCTGATTCCCAAGGCGGCACAGAAACTGCTGGACATGGGGTTTGAGGCGGGCTTAATTCCAAACAAGGTCACCGTCGAATTCGTCCGCTAGCGCGTCTTACCGTCAGTGGTGGCTTTTATACCAGCTTTAGTGGCTTGTAGGCCATCTTTCGCTTATGACTCGAATTCCAAGTATTGCCCTACTGTTCTGCTCCACTGCGATTCTGTACAGCCAGGATCTCACCAGCACCGAGCCTAAACAGCGCGTCAAGGCCGCCCGCGAAGCCGTGAAGGAAGGCCCCGGCGCAATTGACAAGCTGAAGCCGCTGCTCTCGGACGCCGACGGAAACGTGCGCTTTGAAGCCGTAAAAGCAATCTCTGAGATTGGCGGCAAGAACAGCATCGATCCGCTCCTCCAGGCCACCCAGGATAACGACGCCTCCGTCCAGGTGCGCGCTACCGAAGGCTTGGTCAATTTCTATCTGCCCGGATATCTACAGACCAGCAGCATTCAGCGGGTAGGAAGCCTGCTCAAGAGCAAATTCGTCGAAAAAGACGAACAGATCATTCCGGTTTATGTGATTGTCCGGGAGGACGTCATCGCTGCCCTGGGGCGGCTGGCAAAGGGCGGAGCGAGCATGGAGTCGAGGGCAAGCGCCGCTCGCGCCGTGGGAATCCTTCGCGGCAAGACCGCCATACCGGATCTTCTCGAAGCGCTGCGAACGAAGGACGACACGGTAATTTACGAATCCCTGGTTGCGCTGCAGAAGATGCGCGACCCGGCCATCGCGCCGAAAATCACCTTTCTGCTGCGCGATCCTAACGAGAAGATCCAGATCGCGGCACTGGAAACCGTTGGGCTGCTGATGAGTAAGGAAGCGAATCCGGAATTGCAGAAGGCCTATGACCGGGCACGGAACGAGAAGATTCGCCGCGCGGCGCTATCCGCGCTGGCGATGGTGCCGCAACCGGAAAACCGGCCCTACTTCGAACGGGCGCTGCATGACAAGGACGACGGCATCCGCGCCGCCGCTTTTGAAGGCTATGCACGGCTGAAAAATCCGGCGGATTTATCGGTCTTGGAAGGCAGCTTCGACGCCGAGAGGAAGCCAGCGCCCCGGCTCGCCTTGGCTTTCGCGCTGGTAAGTCTGGGGAAAACGGAAATCTCCCAGCTGTCTCCGGCGCAATATCTAATCGACACGCTGAATTCGAAACAGCGGCATCAGATCGCTCAGGCGTACCTGACCGAACTGGCTCGTGTTCCAGTGATGAGAGCGGCCCTGAATGCTGCCGCGCTGCAAGGGACTAGGGATGAAAAAATCGGCATCTCGCGCATTCTGGCGGTCAGCGGCGACAAGAGTTCTATCGCGCCGCTGGACACCTTGACGAGAGATCCCGATTCGGAAGTTGCGCAGGAGAGTTTGCGGGCCGTTCGCAGTCTGAAGACCCGCATCGAATAGCCAGGAAAAGTTACTTGGCTTTCTTCTGTTTCTGTTGACCGACGCGGACCTTGAACTGAGCGGCCTTGGCGTCCTTGTGGCCTTTCCAGTCAAAACGCCCCGCAGCTTCTTTCAAGTACGCATCCACGTCGCAATCTTTGGGCAGGACGGCCATCAGTGTAGCTGTGTCGGCTCCATCTGGGCTGCTAATACGAAAACGCTTTACATTCGGAATTGCCATATCTCTGTCAGGATAGCAGATCCCCGGCCCGCGCCTCCAGCACTTCTCGCACTTTCCTGCCCAACTGCTCCACGGTAAACGGTTTTTGCAGGAAATGCGTATCGGCTTCCAGCGCCCCATGGTGCAGAACGACGCTATCGGCATACCCGGAAACGAAAAGCACCCTTATGCCGGGCGTTACCTGGCGGATGCGCGCGGCCAGTTCACGGCCTCCCATCTTCGGCATCACCACATCCGTGATCAGCACTTGAACCGGATCATCGCTGGCGCGGCACATTTCAATCGCTTCCTGTCCACCGCACGCACCCAGAACCCGGTATCCGGCCTGTTGCAGCATCTCAAGAAGAACCCGGCGGACCCCTTCCTCATCCTCCACCACCAGCACGGTTTCGGTGCCGCGGAAGTTAACGCGCTCGGCCGGCTGTTGCGCCTGCACAATGCTGGGTTCGTCCACCCGCGGAAGGTAGATCTTGAATGTACTGCCAAGCCCGGGTTCGGAATAAACCAGGATGGCGCCCTGGTTCTGTTTCACGATTCCATAGCTGGTGGACAGACCCAAGCCGGTGCCGCGGCCTCGCTCTTTGGTGGTAAAGAACGGCTCGAACAAGTGCGACCGGGTGACGGCGTCCATCCCAGTGCCGGTATCGCTCACGGCCATTAGCACATAGGGTCCGGGCGCCAGGCCCTGTGCGTACTGCGCTGAAAACTCGTCGAAATCGCGATCCACCGTTTCAATAATGAGCTTTCCGCCACCCGGCATGGCATCCCTCGCATTCACCGCGAGGTTCACAATCACCTGTTCGATCTGGCCCGGGTCCACGCGGACCTTGCCGCAGGAGCCTTCGATTCGCAGTTCGATATCCTCTCCGGCCAGGCGCTTGAGTATATGATCCATGTCGCGGATCAACGCATCCAGCGCAACTACTTTCGGCAGGACGATTTGCTGCCGGCTAAAGGCGAGCAGTTGTTTGGTGAGTGTGGTGGCGCGGTCGGCCGTCTTGAGAACCTGCTGCAGATCTTCGCTCATCGGATCGGCCGGTGACAGTTGATCCACCATCATCTGACAGTAACCGGTGATCACCGTCAGCAGGTTGTTGAAATCGTGAGCGACGCCACCGGCCAGCCTGCCCACGGCCTCCATTTTTTGCGATTGGCGGAATTGCTCCTCCAGTTTCTTTCGTTCCGTATTGTCGGCCACGGCCGCGACAATGCCAGTGACATTCCCGTTGGCGTCCCGCACTAGCGCGTTCCAAATACTGACTTCGATGGCCGAGCCGTCCTTCCGCTGAAACCTTTCCTCGTTGCCTACCAGCCGGTTGCCGTGAATGCACTGCTCGAACCGGAACCTGAAATCGACGCTGTGTTCGGGGAAAACCAGAGGCAGGGGGCCGTCCATGACTTCGTCCGCGGAGAATCCAAAAATGTTCTCGGCGGCGTGGTTCCAGCTTTTTACATTCGCCTGTAGATCGAGCGAATAGATGGCGAGTGGAGATGTTTCAATCACCGCCCGAAGGGTTTCATTTGCTTCCTGCAGCGCGATTCCGGCCTGAGTTCGTTCGGTAATATCGCGGGAATTCATCACGAAGCCGCCTACGGGGGAGTCGTCGCCCGCGCGCTTCCCTATTGCTTCCAGCACCCGCCACGAGCCATCGTGGTGGCGCAGGCGGAACTGGAATTGTTGGGGAAAGCCCGCGAGGTTTTCCTCGGCCTTGAGCTTCGCCAGGAAGCACTCACAATCCTCCGGATGAATCAGCGCGAGCAGGTTGGTGCCGTGCAACGCGGCGGGCCGATAGCCGAGGATACGCTCCAGAGACGGGCTGCTGTAACGGATGGAGCCCGCCATGTCCAAGACAGTGATGATGTCCAGCGCGTTTTCAATCAGCGACCGGAAGTATTCTTCGCTCTTTCGTAGCTCTTCCATGGCGCGCTTCCGTTCGGTGGCATAGCGCATGGCACGGACCAGTACCTGGCCCGTCACCTGGCCTTTCACCAGGTAGTCCTGCGCGCCTTCCCGGACGGCCCGGACCGCCAGCGCCTCGTCGTCCAGGCCGGTCAACACGACAATCGGCAGGTTCGGCGAGTGGCCATGGGTGCGTTCCAGGGTTTCCAGACCCTCGGCGTCGGGAAGTGACAAGTCGAGCATGATCACATCAAATGGCTCGTTATCCAGGCGTTTCAGCGCGCATTCCAGGGTCTCTTCATGAACGAGGCTGATCGATATCCCGGCGGCATCCTTGACGGCTTCCCGCAGCAGACGCGCATCGGCTGGGTTATCTTCGACCAGCAAGACGTGGATGTGATCGAGACTCATACTCGAAATAAACTTGAATCTAAGATCTTAACACTAGAAGGGGGTGCACTAGTACATTAGTTTCCGTAGTTTTAGTCGGTGCTCCAGGATCCCCGCCAGCTGGAAAAGTGACACCGGGGTGGTGAATGGTGTACGATATTAAGTTGCGGCTCGTCTAGCGCGGCCCCTGGTGTGTGCTCCCTCAAGTAGCCTACCGGAAAGTCAATACAACAAGAGGATCCTATGTACGCAGTAATTCAGACTGGTGGCAAGCAATATCGCGTCGCGCCGGGCGACAAACTCCAGGTGGAAAGCATTGAAGCCGAGGTTGGTTCCGAGGTAGAATTTGGCGGTTTGCTCGCGGTTTCGAGCGCTTCCGGCGAGTTCATTACGGGCACCGGGTTGGCCAATGCGAAAGTAGTTGCCACCATTTCCGGGCATGGCCGCGGCGAGAAAGTCATCGTGTTCAAGTTTAAGAGAAAGAAGCAGTACAGGCGCACGCAGGGTCACCGGCAGAACTTTACCCAGGTGACTGTCAGCGACGTACTTGTTTAGCCCGGAGTTGATCAATGGCACATAAAAAAGGATTAGGCAGTTCAAAGAATGGCCGCGACTCTAATGCGCAGCGGCTTGGAATTAAGCGATTCGGCGGCGAGCTCGTAACTGGTGGTTCCATTTTGGTGCGCCAGCGCGGCACCAAGTATAAACCGGGTGAGAACGTCGGCATTGGCAAGGACGATACGCTGTTTGCGCGCCTCCCCGGTATCGTGGAATTTCGCGACCGTGGCCGGCTGGGCAAGTTCATCAGCATCAAAATCGAAGCCGTAGCAGCCACCCCCGAAACAGTCGAAGCGTAACTGCTTTTCAGGTTCTTCAGTAAAATCAAAGGACCGCCGGTTGAGACCGCGCGGTCCTTTTTCTTTTCCTCCAAATGTTTATCGATGAAGTAAGAATCAAGGTAAAGGCGGGCGATGGCGGCAACGGCTGTCTTGCGTTCCGCCGCGAGAAATACGTTCCCAGGGGCGGACCCAGCGGCGGCGATGGCGGGCGCGGCGGCACCGTCACCATGGTTGCTAGCGAACACTACAACACACTCCTCCATTTCCGGTTCAACCCCGAACATGCCGCCCAACGCGGACGCCATGGAGAGGGAAGTAACTGCAAGGGTAAGGACGGTTTTGACGTTGTGCTGCCGGTACCTGTCGGCACCGTGGTTTACGACGACGCAACCGGCGAGCAGCTCTTCGACTTCACAGAGAGCGGCCAAAGCGAGACTATTGCCAAAGGCGGCCGCGGCGGCCGCGGCAACGCGCGGTTTGTCAGCTCGACGCATCAGGCGCCGACCGAACACGAAGACGGCAAGCCTGGGGAAGAGAAGAAGCTCCGGCTGGAGCTCAAGCTTCTGGCTGACGTTGGACTGGTCGGGTTCCCGAACGCCGGGAAGTCCACGCTCATTTCCAGAATCTCCGCAGCCAAACCAAAGATTGCCGACTACCCGTTTACGACTCTGGTTCCGAATCTTGGGGTCGTCAGTGTCGATAACGACAAGAGTTTCGTGGTAGCGGATATCCCAGGCTTGATTGAAGGGGCGCATCTGGGGCATGGCCTGGGCATTCAATTTCTGCGGCATATCGAGCGTACCCGGCTGCTGGTGCACTTGCTGGACGTTTCTGAAACGACTGGCCGCGACCCGGTTCAGGACTTCCGGATTGTGATGGAAGAGCTGGGGCAGTTCAGCGAAGATCTGGTCAAGAAGCCGATGTTGCTGGTGGCAACGAAGGTAGACGTGGCCCAGGATGAAGACCGGCTGGCATCCGTGAGGGCTTTGGCGGCGGAGGAAAACCTGCCGCTGTTTGAAATCTCCAGCGTGACGGGTCAGGGCCTGGAAAAGCTGAAAACCGCGATGGCGGAGATTGCGCTCGCTCCGGTGGCGGTTTAGAGGCCGCCGGTAATCATTGCCACCGGCGAAATAGTCCGCCGCTGCGCAAAGTAGTTCTGCTGCGAGAGGTTCCGGTAGACGTTTCCGGCCACACCTGCAGCCACCGGGCCGCTTACAGGCCGGCCGCCGGTCAACAGAACCACTACCGTCAATTTCTTGCTGAGCACATCGTTGAACGATCCAAACCAGCCGAGATGCGTTGGCGTAGCGCTGTCGGTGCAGGTACCCGTTTTGCCAAAGATCGGCTCATTGGGGTCGTAATTGGCCCGCCGTGCGGTTCCGTACTCTACCGCGCCCATCATGCCGGGCTTCACTTCCGGAATCGATTCCTGAATGGCCAAATGGCGCTTCACACGGGGAACGAATTTCTCCAACTCTCCCAAACTTGCCGGATGTTGCAGGTAGTAGAGCGTGCCGCCGTTTGCCACGGCCGAGACCAAACCCGCCAGTTGCAAAGGCGTAAGCGCGATACCTTCGCCGAAACTGGTCATCATGCCCATGCCGCCATTTTTCGGGGGAGCCGCCGGCAGCGTGCCTGCCTGTTCACCGTCAATATTCAGGCCGGCCTTTTCACCCAACCCGAACAGCCGGGCGTAGTAGCTTACTTTTTCAAAGCCCAACTTGATGCCTACGTTCGCAAAGTAGTTGTTGTTGGAATGAGCCAGAGCATTAGTAAGATTCATGCTGGTGCGACCGTAGAGCCGCATGGACGTATTCCGGTCGATGATTCCTTCACTCAAACCCGCCAACGCCGCCACGATCTTAATCGTGGAGCAAGGTTGGAATCCGCTCTTAAAAGCCAACTTCTGATTCACGATGGTAAGGACGCGGCCGGTGGCCGGATCCGCCACCACGATGGTGCCGTTGAAAGGCCCGAGAGCTTCCACCGCGGCCCGCCGGACCACCAGGTCTTCCCCGTCAATCTGATCGCCCAGAGTGGAATCCGCGAACGTGGGTTCAGTCCACGGTCCGGAACCAACGCGCCCGCCAGCGGGTACAAAAGAGCTGGCATGCTTGGGCCGCGGTTTGTGCTTCCGCAATTCCTTCGCGGCATTGGGCGGCTTGGTCAGCGGCTTGGCGACGACCGGTTTGGACTTCCGGTTCGCTTTCTTCACTTTGGTCAACCCGAAGGACGTTCCTGCCAGCGAGAAGATGGCCAACAACAGGATGATGAGGCGCGGTATGGGAGTGAGACGCATTTTCCTAATTCCGACTATCGTATCATTTTTAACACAAATTGTTTTTTCTGTCTCTAGATCTGATATCGGCAAAAGTACCAGAAACCTATAGCTTCCGGTTCTAGGCCGCGGTCCAGCCGCCGTCGATCGGAATTACCGAGCCGTTCACAAAGCCAGCCTCCGCCGACACCAGATAAAGCGCCAAATTCGCAATTTCAGTAGGTTGCCCCAAGCGCCCAATCGGCTGTCGTTGGCTCAACTGCCGGCGCATCTCTTCCTTTTCATGCTTATGATACTTTTCGAGATACCCTTCGACGAACGGGGTATCGACGGTTCCAGGACAAATGCAGTTGACCCGGAATTGCGTTGGGTAATCCACGGCAAGCTGCCGCGTCATGGCCACGATGGCGCCCTTCGTCGCACAATACGCAAATCGCTTTTTCACACCAATCAATCCAGCTACCGAGCCGATGTTCACCATCGCCCCATGGGATGCCACCAACAGCGGCACCGCGTGTTTGGTAACCAGGAAAGCACCTTCCACATTGACGCGGAAAATCCGCTGAAAGTCTGCTAGTTCCGTCTCTTCCACGCCGCCGACCAATCCGATACCGGCGTTGTTTATCAAGATATCCAGGTTTCCGAGGCTGGCGAACGCCTGTTTCACAGACGTTTCGTCGGTGATATCGCACATCACCATGGACGCGCCGGGCAGTTCGCGGGTTAGCGCTTCGGCCTTCGATTTATCAATGTCGGCGATCACCACCGACGCACCGGCATTTGTGAATACCCGGCTGAGTGCTTCTCCGATGCCGCTGGCACCGCCTGTGACGAGAGCTTTTTTTCCGTCGAGTCGAAAAGATGTTTGCATTGATCCGATTGTAAAGCAGAATCGGGCAGGTCTTGCGATCTGCCCGTGGAATGGCGTCCTACCAGTTGAACCGGAGGCCCAATTGCAGTCTGCGGGCGTTGGTTCCGTCGGGGAATCCACTTGATGAGGTTCCGGTGCCGCTGGTTGTATCCGGATTCAGCACCGGTACGCCACCGACAACGGATCCGATATAGGTCCGCGTGTTGACTCCGGTAAAGTAGCGGTGATTGAGCAGGTTAAACGCATCGAAAGTAAACATCGCCTTGAAGCGCTCGGTAATCGGGAAGGCTTTGGTGAGGCGCAGATCGATCCGTTCCACCTTGCCGACCAGAATGCTATTCACCGGCAGGAAGGGAACGCGATTATTAAGTCCGCCCGCCGCATAGCCGTTCAAACTGCCGGTGAAGGCGGACGTGAACGGCGCCGGGGCGAATGCCGATGAAATCTGTACCGTGGGGGTAACCGCAGGCGAGGAGGAAAGTGTCGCGATGCCCGCTAGTGCCCAGTTGTTGATCAGGTATTTCGCGATCGTGCTGTTGCTGCGGGTGAACACCGGATTCCAGGTAGCACCGGTCACCATGCGGTGGCGGATGTCGAGAGACGAGCTTCCCTTGTCAGCGTTATAGTTTCCCGGGGTGTAGTTTTGCGGACCGCCGCTGCCGAATACATTCGGCGTACCCGCGCCACCCTGCCCGTTGTCGATGGCGTGCGACCAGGTGTAGGACAGCGACCCGGTAACGCCGTGGGACATCCGCTTGGTCAACTGTGTGGCGAGTCCGTTGTACCAGCTATTGAGACCGGAGCCCACAACATTGAGCCGCGAATAGCGGGTATCTACGCGATTCTGCCGGACATAGACCGGAGTGGTGTAACTGCCGGTTTGATTCCCGCCGGCATCATTGATGCGGTAGGAGACCAACGGGCCGGCGGCACCGATATTGACGTCGTCCACCGAGGTGAGGTGCAAGCCGCGGCTCCAAATGTAGGACACGGTTACCGCCAGATCGGACGCGAGCTGACGCTCAATGGCGAAATCTGCCTGCTGGGTGTAAGGCGTCCGGAAGTTGCTGGAAGCGATGTTCAGATTGACCGAACCCACGGGCGGATTGAAGTTCCCGGAAGACGGCAGAACATTGGGAAAGACCGGCCCGGCGGCTTTATCGGCGGCGGCGGAGGAGTTCAACGAAATCGATTTTTGGTAGAGGCCGTTGCCCAGGAAGAAGGTGTTGATCAGCCCACCCGGATACCGTCCATAGAAAATCCCGTAGCCGGCGCGCAGCACGGTCTTGCTCTGGTTATCCAGCGAATAGGCGAAACCGATTCGAGGGGCAAATTGCTTACCGAATGACGGGATTCGCCCGGTGGCGGGATAATCCGGATTGGTCACCGTGGGTTGAGGAATGTCGGTGTAGTCGTAGCGGGCGCCCAGATTGATGGTGAAGCGCGGGGTGAGCTTGTACTGATCCTGCACAAAGAAGCTGTAATCCTTGATGAAGAAATCGACGACCGGGTTGCCGATGGCCTGTGTGAAGGTCAGCCAGTCCTTGCTTCCGGTGGTGTTACCGCTGAGGTTATAAGCGAGTGCGCTAAAGCTGGGGAAGCTATACGTTCCAGTGCGATTGAACAGCAGGTTGGTGTAATCTTCCGTGCGGAAGAAGTCGATGCCGGCCTTGATCGTATGCTTTCCCTTGGTCCAAGTGATTGTATCGGCGAATTGGTAACGGTTTTCGCTGGGGTTTGTGCGCGGATAATCGGTGGCTGTGCCGAGGCTGGATTGCCCGGTGATGCTGATCCCCAGGAATCCGATGCCGGGGACGGCGAGTGAATCGTTCGGATAGTCGAACTGCTTGTCCTTAAACCAGCCGAAGCGGAATTCGTTCACCATGCTATTGGTGGGAATGGCAGTCCAGGCCACCCGGCCGTACTTGGACCGGACCGACGAGTTGACGTTGTTACCGACGCCTTGTCCATTATTCAAGGTTGCCGCCGTTTGCAGGCCGTTGGGGGAAACCCAGCGCAAGATGTTCAAGCTGGCGCTGAAAGAATTTCGTTCAGTGGGGCGCCAATCGAGTTTGCCAAAGCCCAGATCCTGGTTGGTGGTACGGGGGATGGTCTGGAACTGACGGTTCAGAAAGTTCCGTGCCGTATCGCACTGCGCCTGCGTAACCGGAATCGCTGCCGTGGCGGCGCAAGTACCGATGAAAGTGCCATTGGTGCTGAACAAAGGATTTCCGGCCGACGAAATGGAGGCAATCAGCGGAAACTCGCGGCGCATGGCTTCGTAGTTAAAGAAGTAGAACAACTTATCCTTAATAATTCTGCCGCCTGCGCTGGCTCCCAGTTGGTTGCGCTTCTCCTGCGCGTTGATGGTGGCAAAGGTGTCTTTGGCGTTGAATTCCTGGTTGCGGAAGAACCAATAGCCGGTGCCGTGAAAGTCGTTGGAGCCGCTGCGGGTTACGGTGTTAATGACACCGCCCATCGCATGGCCGAACTCAGCCGAGTAGTTGTTAGAGACGACTTGGAATTCCTGGACGGCATCTTGCGAGATCTGCGATGTAATGCGCGTTCTACCTGCATTCTCGTTGTAGTATTGCTGGGTTGTGTCGTTGCCGTCGGTCAGGAACGCGTTACCACCGGCAATGCCGCGGAACGAAATCAGTCCAAAAGTTCCGTCAGGCACCACTGCGGGCGCCAGCAAAGCGAACGAATCCACGCGGCGGCCGTTAATGGGGAGGTCTTGAATTTGAGCGGAGCCGACGACCACTGAAACGTCCGTCTTGGTGGAATCGACAATCGGGGCAGTACCTTCCACGGAAACCTGTGTGCTGGCGCCGGCGACTGAGAGGATTGCCTCCAGTCCGATGTTTTGGCCGACCATGACTTGCAGGTTTTTCAGCACATATTCGCTGAAGCCCTGCTTGTTGATGGTTATGCTGTAGCCCTCCGCGGGAACCAGCGAGGGTGCGGTGAACGCCCCTGCCGGCGTGGTGCTAAGCGTACGCTTGATGCCTTTCGAGTCGTTGGCGACGATTACCTGCGCGTCGCCGATCGTGGCACCGGATGCGTCCCGCACAGTTCCGGAAATGGCTCCCAACCCGGCAACTGACTGCGCAAAAATACTTACACTGCACAAGAATGTGCAAAGTAGAAACAGAAATAATCCCTTTTTCCTCATCTTTCGACCTTCCCCTTTGGTTGGATTGACTACAGGACGCCGCGGTGGATACCGGGCAATGCGGAGTGTCCAACTCAAGATTTTCAAAGACCCTAACGCTACTCCCTAGGATAGCGGACTTCCGGTTGCAGATTTATGACAAAACTCCGTGAGATTTGGGGGTGGGTGGGCGTAAGACGGGAGGCCGTGGTAGGAGAAGCGGGATATTTGGCGTGGTTCGGTATGACTGGCGAGCGTGCCCGAGAAAAGCATTGGGCCACGATGAATGGAATTAATCGGATAAGACGTGTTTTGGCAAGCCGGGTAGTTTTCCGTTTGAGTCGCGGGTTTGGCCGTGGGTTCGTTGGTACAAATTGCGATTTCGCGGTGGAGGAGTTGCTTGTAGCCGTCATAGGCGCGGTTGAACCGGGTGAGGGCGGCGGAGTGGTGGCGATCGAGGTATTTGAGGGCGGTGGGTTCGTTGGTACAAAACGCTTCGTCGAGCGCGTGTTCGACCTGGGCGCGGAGGTGCACGGCGGTGGCGAAATCTTGCAGGATGGCTTCTTCGGCGGGTGTTTGGGGTTGGGCGTCCGGGCGGAAATGGTGTGCGATTTGGGTGATGGCTTGGTGGTCTTCCGGGGTTAGCTCTGGCGGACGGCGGGAGCGGAAATTGTGAATGGTGGAATTGGACGCACTTCTGGCTTTGCCTTCGGGAGTACGCGGTCCGGTGGACCGTTGGGCATTGCGCCGGTTCGCTGCTAACTTTGCTTCCGAGACCATGTGGACGTACCTCGCTTTTCGGCTTGAGGTTAGAGCATGGGGTGGCTGGAGGGTTTGGAAATTTTGGGATGTTGCTGATTTGGCGGGAGAAATAAAGTTGGCCGGGACGTGAACGGCGGATGCGTTCACGGCTTGATTGATATGGTCTGATCTGTGGGCATCAGCGTGTATCAGCGGCTAAAGAATTGGCCGCCGATGCACGCTGATGCACGCGGATAACAGAGTTTCTAGATTTCGCTTAGGGCGGCGATCCG
>JBBRNO010000007.1:0-101622 GCA_038230275.1 Bryobacterales bacterium | reverse complement strand
GTCGAGTTCTTCCCAGGCATCATTGGGCAGCGAGTAGGGAAGCTGCTGAGGCGCCTGAACGTCCACCAGCGCCTCAGCGACGATGATGAGTTGCGAATGCATTCCAGGCACATCAAAGTGATAGATCGTATTGGCCAGGTAATCACGGTACGACGTAACGGTGGTTCGCGGGCTGACGGACAACATAAAGGTCAGACAGCGCTGGTTGATCTCGCTGCGGGGGTGCATGCGGACTTCCATCAGACTTTCGCTCACTGGCCCGGTGTACTGAAATTTGGTGACGTGACGGATGGAATAGAACATTTAGGCCTCTAGTGCCGATTGAATGGGATAGTTAATGTAAATCTGATGGATGGCGGTGTGAATTTGCACGCACTGGCGTTGAATGCCTTCGAGGTAGCCGTGCAGACCGCCGGCCAGGATCTCGTCAATCTGGCCGAAACTGAGACCCGCGCGCATGCGGCCGGTCAGGTTCTGGGCGCGGTCGGCCTTGCGGGCGGGCGATGCGGTTCCGATAGCGATCAGGGCGGAGTGCACCATGTCTATGGCGAAACGCAGCGAATGCGGGAACTCCGCATTCAACAGCAGGAATTCGGCGACGCGGGTGGGATTTACCTCGGCAGTGTAGACCTTGCAATAAGCTTCAAACGCGGTGCAACTCTTTAGCAAGCCGATCCATTCCAGGTGTTCGTCCAGATCCGGATCTTCCTCGGCGCTTTGCGTCATGGCGGAGAAGTGGATATCGAGCAAGGTGGCAGTGGCGGATGCGCGTTCAATGAAGCGGCCCAGTTGGATGAACTGCCAGCCCTCGCCGTGGCTCATGGTGGAATCGGTGACGCCCTGAAACAGGTGCGCCTTTTCGCGAACCGAGTGCAGGAACTCGATGGGTTCGGAATCCCAGAACCGCTCCACCTCCGGGCGCTTCACCTCATGAAAGAGACGGTTGAGCTGTTCCCACATTTCCGAGCTGATTTGTTCGCGGACCTGGCGGGAGTTTTCGCGGGCAAGGCCGATGCAGGAGACGATGGAATGCCCCTTACCCGGTTTGAACATCAGCAATTCCATAATGCCCTGCGTGTCCGTGGGTGGATTCTGAATGGCCGACGTACTGAGGCACTGCAGCACGCGGCGCCAGCGCTGCTCGCCTGAGATAGACGACTGGTCGAGCATCAAATTCAAATGAACGTCGATGAGGCGCGCGGCGTGTTCGGCGCGTTCAAGATAGCGGCTCATCCAATAAAGGCTGTCTGCGACTCTGGATAGCATATGGCGTCAGTCGTGGAGAACCCACGTATCCTTACTGCCCCCGCCCTGCGAGGAATTCACTACGAGCGAACCACGGCGGAGTGCGACTCGGGTCAGGCCTCCGGGGACAATGGTGATCTTTTCGCCGAACAGCACATAGGGCCGCAGGTCGACGTGGCGCGGTTCCACCTGTCCGTCGATGAAACAGGGAGCGCGGGAAAGCATGATGGTCGGTTGAGCAATGTAATTGCGCGGGTCCGCGTTGATGAGGTCGCGGAATTCATCGCGCTGGCCGGAGGTGCTGTGCGGGCCGATCAACATGCCGTAGCCGCCGGATTCGCCGACGGCCTTCACCACGTATTTATCGAGGTTGGCGCAGACGTGTTCGCGCTGGACCTTATCGGTCATGAGAAACGTTTCGACGTTATCGAGAATTGCGTCTTCGCCGAGGTAGTAGCGGATGATCTTGGGAACGTAGGCGTAGAGCGCCTTATCGTCGGCCACGCCGGTGCCCACGGCGTTGGCGAGCACTACGTTGCGGGCGCGATAGGCGTTAAAGAGACCGGCGACGCCCAGGATGGAATCGGCCTGGAATGCCAGAGGGTCGATAAAATCGTCGTCGATGCGGCGATAGATTACGTCGACGCGGCGCAGGCCGGCGGTATTCCGCATGTAGACGATATTGTCGTGGACCACCAGATCGCGGCCTTCCACCAGCTCAATGCCCATCTGGCGCGCGAGGTACGCATGTTCAAAATAAGCGGAGTTGTAAACGCCGGGCGTTAACAGCACGATGACCGGTTCGTGGCGGCCTTCCGGGGCCAGGGAACGCAGGGTGCTGAGCAGGGCGGCGCTGTAATGATCGATAGAACGGACCCCGCATTTCTGGAACAATTCCGGGAAGATGCGTTTCATCACATGGCGGCTGGTGAGCATGTAGGAAACCCCGCTTGGCACGCGGAGGTTGTCTTCCAGGACCACGAAACGGCCGTCGGGGTAGCGGATGAGATCGGACCCAACGACGGTGATGTAGATATCCTTGGGCACCTGCAAGCCGCGCATCTGGCGGCGGAAGTGTTTGCAGCTATAAACCACCTCGCGCGGAACTATACCGTCGGCGAGAATCTTTCCCTCATGATAGATGTCGCGCAGAAAGTGGTTGAGCGCGGTGATGCGCTGAATGAGCCCGAGCTCAATGGTGGACCATTCCGAGCTGGTGATGATGCGCGGAAGAAGGTCGTGCGGAAAGATACGTTCGGTGCCTTCCTCGCGGCCGTAGACGGTAAACGTGATGCCCTGGTGAAGAAACGAGAGGTCAGCCGCTTGTTTGCGGTGTCGCAGTTCGTCGGCGGGCAGATTGAGAAGTTGGTTATAGAGCGCTTGATAATGCTCGCGAGGAATGCCGGCGCTTTGGAACATCTCGTCGAAGGAGGTATCGAGAGAGTAGTTTCCAAATGGCGCCGGCAGAATCGCTTGCCCGGCTGTCGCTGTATCTGGCATAGACTCGATTTTGTCCGGAGTTCTTCAGACTTGGAAGGAGTTACCGGTCTAAAAATGCTGTGAGATATTCAGGATAGCAAGGTTTTCCGCCAATGAAACTTTTTAGAGCTACGACGTACCTTTCCGCGGCGCTGCTTCCCTGGCCGGCGGTGCTGTGTGCGGCCAATTTTGTGGTGCTGCGGCCGGCTGCGAATTTGCATGCGGCGCCGAACGCGGATGCCGAGGTGGTGTCACAGGCGATTTATGGAACGAACCTGGAAGTGCTGGAGAACAAGAACAATTGGTCGCGCGTGCGGATGGCCGACGAATACACAGGCTGGATTCATAAGGCATTGGTGCTGCGGTCGGACACACGGTATGCGGAGGGCAAGCGAACGGCGAAGGTGACTAGCCTGTTTGCCAGCCTGTATCGCGAGGCGAGCGTGACCAAGCATATGCCGGTAATCACCGTGCCGTTTGAAACGCGGCTGGACGTGGCGGGCGATTCGGTGGTGGATGGAGAGAACTGGCTGCAAGTGAACTTGCCGGACGGGAAGGCTGCTTGGATGTTGGGTGGCGACGCCACGCTGAATGCCGAGAAGTTAAGCGTCCGCGGCATTGTGGAATTGAGTAAACAGTTTCTGGGATTGCCGTACTTGTGGGGCGGCACTTCCACGTTTGGCTTCGATTGTTCGGGATTTACGCAGATGCTGGAGCGGCAACGGGGGATTACGATGCCACGCGATGCTAGCTTGCAGGCGGCTTGGGACGGGAGTGCGCCGGTGGAGCGGGCTGCGCTGCGGGCTGGCGATCTGTTGTACTTTGGAGCCGATAAGAAAGTGAACCACACGGGGCTTTACTTGGGGAACGGGGAATTTATTAATGCTACACGGCATTTGAAACCGGTGGTGCAGATTTGCAAACTGGCGGACCCGCATTGGTCGAAGGCCTTTGTGACGGCCAGACGGGTGAAGTGAATCCTATAGAACCTTGATCCGAAATACCCCAGTGCGCGTCGAATCAACCTGAGCGTGTTGGTAAATGGAATCCTGTGCTCGGCGTACCAGTGCGCCCGGCTTAAGGCGACCGTGGGTGGCAAGAGCGGGAAAGTTCCGGAGAGCCGAAAGAAGTCTCCCAGCCCATAGCACCCGGGCGAGATTCCCGCCAGGTTGCGGATCTCGAGAGACAAGATCGTTACTTCTTTAGTCCGAAAGCATAGATTTTCCCGTCCCAGGTACAGACGTATACGTGGCCGCCGGCAACCACGGGTTCGTTGAAATGAGTGAAGCTGTTGATCAGCTTGTTGCTCGAATACAATTCCCGCCCGGTTTCCGCATCGAGAGCATACAGAACCGCGTTGGGCTCGAGGCCTACTGGGGGTTGTATCAACCCGCGGGACTCATCAGACGTCTTACCGCTCAGAAGCACGTACACCACTCCATTAGCCACGGTGGGTGGTTCCGGTGCGTGCATCTCGCGGGACATCCACATCGGCGCAAGCGTTGGTTTACCGGTAACGGCGTCCAGGCGAACTTCAAACGCCATGGTGCTGCCTTGATCCGTGGCTCCGTATTGCTGGCGGAACTTCGGCGCGTCTTTGGATGGCGGCCCCAGCATGGGCGCATACAGCCACCGTCTTCCCTGCGGGTCCTGCCAGGTGGTGATCCCCCATATTCCCCGGTCGTGAAGCTTTTCCTCGTCGTTCCCCCAGCGGGCTGACGTATACAGCGGTGTGTGGTGGTCGGCGCCTCCCAAACTCCTGGTGTCCAGCAGATAAATTACCGACTCCTTGCCGACAACTGCCGCGAGCGTCCATTTCTGGAACGGGAAGACTACGGGATTCGCGGAGCCAAGGTCCAGATCCTTCCTATTCAGATATTCCCAGTTCGCTGGAGTGAATGAATCCTGCAATCGGAAGTTCTTGGGCGTGAGAGACACCACGCTGTTACCGAACTTGCCGGAGCCTGGATCGTAAGAGCCATCGGCAGTCTGGGCTAAAATGCCTTTCGGTCCCCGGACGAGGCCTCCGCGCCCCCAAGCTCCTGATGTTATTCCGGTGTTGGTGTAGGCCTCCAGCGGGTGCGGCGACGGATCCTTCAAATCCAGCGCCGTAAAGTGGGACTGCAGTTTTAAGCAGCCCCGGGCCGTGGGTGAATAAATGACTCCATCGATCAGTTGCAGGCTCCAGTTACGCGCGAAAGGATCCGTGAAGTTGGTTGACGGAATGCGGTCTTCTCCATCCACCAGATTGAAGCCCCGGAGCTTTCCATCGCTTGTCGACACATAAATTATCCCCGCCTCTTTGTCGATCACCGGGGTGGCATTTTGCGTGTTGGGACACCGGTAATCGCCCTTTACTCGCGCTTGCGTGGTGTTGGGGTTTGCCTTTTGCCAGGCGACTTTACCCGTAGCTGCGTCGATCGCGAAAACAGTATTGTCGCTCCCGACTACGAAAACGCGGGTGGCAGGCCCCTGCGGCGTATTCACCGTAGCGACGAGGGGAGCCGTCATCGTCGAAAGAATGTATTCCTTCGGAGCAGTGGAAATCTGTGCCGTCCACTTCACTTCGAGTTGAGAGACATTGTCCTTATTGAGGATCTTCTCATCCGGGTTTGATCCGGTGCGTTCCGGATCGTGGCCCCACGTTAACCATTCGTCGTGGACTGCGGCGAGCCCGGGTACCAGGAAAGACGTCAAGGCGACAACAAAGCCAAACGCTTTGATCGCTGATCTTGCATTGAATTGACGCCCGGCCATGTTTTTCCTCCCGCTTTCACATTGACTTGGGTTTCCGTTTTGACTTCCCAAGCAGAATCATCTTACATCGGCGCCGAGGCTCTTCCCGAGTGAACCGAATAGTTTCCTCGTCGAGTACTCTTCCCCCGGGAAGAAGCCGCCTGCACAACCTGAACGCCGGTATACGACGAGCGGGCCAATCGCGCCTGTCCGAGCTACCTCAGTTCGGCAATGATCGGGCTGCCCGTATTTCTCATCGGAGTCTCGGTGTGGACGCGGTCGTTCTCGAGCACTTTTTTGACATGCGGCCGCAGAAACGCCAACTGATAACCAAGAGCAGAGACGCCGCCCCCACTGTGAGGGCCGTCGCTTCTCGCAACTTTGACTGAGAACTTGCTCTGGCGCCGGACGGCGATAAGATCGACCTGCTGCTAAAACCGCGCGATCAATCCCACGCGAATGGCGCGCGGCGAGCCCGGAGAGATGTTCGTGTTGCTATCAGCGTTAAGGTAGTAAGTTTTGTCAAACAGATTCTCTACGTTGGCCTGCAAGCGGATTCTCTCCGTAATTGAAAAGTACAGGGCCGCGTCCGCGCGGGTGTAGCTGGGGACGATGACGGTGTTGTCGATTGCAGCGAACATGTCGGAGCGATTCAAGATTCCCAGACCAGCGCCGAGGCGGGGCAGAATCTGATAGTTATTCCATAGAGAGAAGGTGTTGTGCGGCACCTGGCCCACTTGCGCTCCAGCTCTTGCAGCGGTGGTGGCACTGGTCACAAAACCATCCTGATAGGCATATCCGCCCGCGACTCTCCATTTCCTGGTGACGCTGCCGGTGGCGCCAATTTCGACGCCGTTTGTGCGTTGGCTGCCGGTCTGCACGATTCGAGTGGGGTCGTTTGGATCGGTCGATCTTGTATTACTGCGGTCCAACCGGTAGACAGCGGTGGTGAAGGACAATGCGCGAGAGACGTCCCACTTCACGCCCACTTCATAGTTGTTAAACCGTTCCGGCTTCACCTGCTGGGTGATGGTGGTGAGTGAAGAGAACTGATCGCCGGAACTGGGCAAGTAGGAGACGCTGTAGCTGGCGTAGATTGAGATGGCGGCGATCGGCTTGAAGACCAACCCGGCCCGCGGCGAAATCAGATTGTCGATGCGGCGGAGAAAGTCGCCGTTCCGGTTGTTGCGGTATTGCAGGTCGAAGTGATCGATCCGAACGCCCGCCAGCACCTGGAAATACCGGGAGAGCTGAATTTGATCCTGCACATAAGCAGCGCCCAGGTTGGTCCGCAAATGATTGCCGGCATCGGTGGCGGATTGGCGGAACGTGGTGGGCGTGAAGATGGTGGGATTCGAAAGCGGAATGCCGAGCGAAGTGGCGGTGTTATTAAAATATCCAGTATTGCGGAAATTGCCGGTCAGCTGCCGTCCAATCTCGATTCCGCCGAGCAGCGTATGGCGAATGGCACCAGTGTGCAGCGTGTAGGTTAGGTCCGTCTGGTTAAACATGTTCAGCCTGTTGGTGGCGTTGTTGTAGGAGGAAATGGCGACCAGAGATTTGTCGGCAGTGATCGCGCCGGGGACGAAATTCTGATACCAGCGGTCCACATTTGCAAACTGGGTGCGATTGCGAATGTTCAACCCGCCTATTTGATGTTCGACCGTAACGGAGCCCAGGTTGGCCACGGCGCCGACGTGGCTGTCATTGGGATTGCCGAAAAATGTCGAAATGGGGACGTCGACCGGCCGGCGCTGGAAAGAGCTGATGCCGCGGTCCGCGGTTCGATAGTCGTGGAAGTTCTCAAAGCTGATGGTGATTTTTGTCTGTTCGCTGGCGTTAATGGTCACAGTGGGGCTCACGCCATAACGCTCCAGGTTGACGTACTTTCGGAAGCTGTCCGAGTTTTCGTAGACTCCATTTAGCCGGAGTGCGACCTTGTCACCCAGCGGCTGATTAAAGTCCGCGGCGAAGCGCTTGTTCCCGAACGAACCGCCTTCGAGAGTCACTTCGTGCAGGGGCGCGAATCCGGCCTCCTTGGTTACGCGATTGATGACGCCACCAGCGCCCCCGCGCCCGAAGATGAGCGCGTTCGGACCCTTGAGCGCTTCCACGCGGTCCATATTGTAGATGTCGCGGTAATACTGCACGTCGTCCCGTATGCCGTTGACGAAGAAGTCCGCGGATGTGCTGTTGCCGCGGATCACCAACTGATCGCGGTTATTTTCACCTTGATGGGCCGTGATGCCGGGAACGTAGCGAATTACGTCGCCGATGCTGGTCATCATTTGATCTGCCATCTGTTCGTGCGTCACGATGGTGATGGATTGGGGAACGTCACGAAGCGGAGTCATCGTTTTTGTGGCGGAGTTGGTGGCTTCGGTCAGGTAGACGCCGTTGTCTTCGATGGTGATGGCGGAGCGCACGGGAGCGACCTGCAACAGGATTTCCTGCACGTTGTTGTCCGGGAAGCGAATGCTTCGGGAGGATTCGAGGAAGCCGTCCTTCGAGACTTTCACGGTAAATGAACCGTTCCCCAGTGGAAGTGAGAACTCTCCGTCCGGTCCGGAAACAGTCGACAGGCCCGTTGCCCGGTCGGGGGAAGTGGCCGTGACTTTCGCGCCGGCGATAGGCGCCCGGCTCGGATCAAGCACCGTACCTGTAAAAGGGCCTTCTGCTTTCGCCAGCGTTAAAACTGAGCCGGCGAGGAGCACTTGGCAAAAAAGCCCGAAGCGCGCTCTGCATGCGGTTAACATCAGCTTTTCTCCTGAAAATAATGGATTCCGGATGGGTTTCGGTTGCGCGCGCCTACGCCGGGGATCGACATCAGCGGCACTACCTTTCCCGCGACTGCTCCGGCGGTCAGGGGCATCGAAAAGAAGTTTTTGCGCAGGTTCATTTCGCTTTGGTTTTACCGGTGAAATTGATATCGGACTGCTTTGGTCTAGATTAGGGAATTTCGAGGCCCGTGTCAACAGAAATCAGCAACTGATTTGCAACTGGAAGAGTAACAGAGAAACTGGATTGGATGGAAGTGCTTATAAAACAGCCTGTTTACTTGCTTTCAGGTTCTTCTCCAGTTTGTTTTGGATTACAACTGTCGCCCACTTGGGCAAGCGCCCAGGCGGCGTGCTGCGCCACATCGGGGTCCGGCGAAGCAGCCAAACGGCGCAGCGAGTCGTAATATCGCGCATCTCGGGAATTGCCCATCGCGATGGCCACATTCCGTAGGAAACCACTGTATTTGGCTCGCCGGATGGGGCTATCGCGGAAGCGGTGGCGGAACTCGGCTTCGGTTAGGGCGGACAGTTCGACCAGATCGGGTGCGTAGTGATCCGGCGCAAAAGCGGGATCCTTGGTGGTTGGGGCTTTGCGGTTCCAGGGGCAAACGTCTTGACAGATGTCGCAGCCGAACAAGTGGCTGCCCATGCCGGGGCGCATCTCTTCCGGAACGGGGCCGCGGAGTTCGATGGTGAAGTAGGAAATGCAGCGGCGGGCATCGAGCGTGAAGTTGTCGCCTGCTGGAACTATGGCCTGGGTGGGGCAAGCATCGATGCAGCGCGTGCAAGTACCACAGCGATCCGCGGCCGGCTGCTGATCCGTTTCGAAGTCGAGCGAGGTCAGCAACTCGCCCAGGAAGAACCAGGAACCTTGTTGCTGGTTGATCAGGCAGGTGTTCTTCCCGATCCAACCTAAACCGCTCAACCTGGCGTAGGATCGCTCCAGGATGGGCGCCGTATCGACGCAAATCCGGGATTCGAACGGGCCCGCTGCTTGGTGCAGGCGTTCCGTCAACTGGAGTAAACCGGCACGGAGCACTTCATGATAGTCCTTGCCCCAAGCGTAACGTGACACCCAGCCAGAGTAAGGCACATTACAGTCGGCGGTTTTTGGGTTCGTTTCGTTATAGAGCTTACCGACGCAAATGATTGATTTCGCGGACGGGAGAAGATTTCGGGGATCTTGACGGAGAGCGGCGCGATGATCGGCCAAGTATCCCATTTTGCCGGCGAAGCCTTCAGAAACCCAATGCGCGAAGCGGTTTTGGTCCTCGGCAGGAACAGCGGGAGTTACGCCTGCCAGCTCAAAGCCGCATTCCCGTGCTAATCGATTCAGTAGTTGCTTGGAGAGTGGCAGCTAAGTCGGCTCCTGTCAGAGTATTATCCCAGTTCCCGGGCCGCGTTCCTCCTAGCGTCCATTCAACCCGTCCATTCAAGCTATGATTCCGCCATACAACCCAGAATTGGAGCAGTTTGACTCATTGGTGTAGCACCTCGCTACGGTGGCAGGTATACTACTGAAGTTAAATAGCGAACTGTAGGTGAAGGTAAGCGGTTCAATTTAGACAGGAGACAAGCGCGGCGGCCCAGGGGAACGTGGGCGTGACCGGAACGCATTAGCAAATATGCACAAGCCGATAAAGTACGCAGAAAAAGCAGTCACCATGATAGCGGGCGCGGCCTGGACCGTCTTTGAGAAAGCGAACCAATACAAACAGAATCCCTCGTTCACGCCAAAGTGGTCTGACAAACCGCTATTGAAGTCGTATCAGAAAGAAAAGCCGCCTCTTGGCTGGCCTCGCACCACCGACTCGCTGTGCCCGCGCTGCGTGCCTGAGATCCGGCAGCAGATTGTGGACGGCAAGATTCCGCACGAAATTCTGAAGAACGAGAAAGTCGGCGAGATCAAGGCGCAGATCATTGAGCGCGACGGCAAGATCCTGATGGTGAAGGACTGCGAGATTCACGGCCACTTCGAAGACGTGATGGCGATTGATACCGCGTTCTTCAAACACCTGGAAGACGTGTTTCCGGGCCGCGACATCCGCGCCCACAACGACGAGAAGCTGCATGACCACGGCACCAGCACGGTAAAGCACGGACGGGGCTCTGTTTTGACGGTGGATTTGACGAACCGCTGCAACATGATGTGCGATCCGTGTTTCATGGACGCAAATCAGGTTGGGTTTGTGCATGAACTGAGCTGGGAAGATATTCAGACGCTGCTGGACAACGCAATCACGATCAAGCCACGCCGGCAGATGTCGGTACAGTTTTCGGGCGGCGAGCCGACGCTTTCGCCTTACTTCCTGGATGCGATCCGGTATTCGCGCAAAGTGGGTTATCAGAGCGTACAGGCCGCCACCAACGGGATTGAATTCGCCAAGAGCACCGACTTCTGCAAACAGACCGCCGAAGCCGGCCTTCGTTACGCCTACTTGCAATTCGATGGCATCGGGAACGCTGCCAACTCGCATCGCCTGGTGGGGAATCTGTTCGATGTGAAGCTGCAGGCGATTCATAATCTGCACAACGCCGGCGTGGATATCGTTCCGGTGACGACGATTGTGAACGGTATTAATAACGAGCAGGTGGGCGCGATTGTGCGGTTTGCGCTGGACAATCCGAAGATCATCTCGTTCCTTTCGTTCCAACCGGTTTCGTTTACCGGCCGCGATGAAGCGGTTACCGATGACCGGCGCGCGGCGCAACGCTACACGCTGTCGCACATGGCGCATGACATTAAGAATCAGACCGGGCTTGGTGAACCGATTCGCGACTGGTTCCCGATTTCGTTCATGAGCACGTTCTCCGATTGGGCCGATCTGGTTCACGGGCCGAACGCCGATTGGGGACAACTGAGCTGTGGCTGCCACCCGAATTGCGGGATTGGCATGGCGCTGATGATCGATAAAGAAACGAAGGAAGCCGTACCGGTTACCGCGTTTCTGAAGGCCGATCAACTGGCGAAAGACGTGGCCAAAATCAACGACGGCGCGCGCAGCAAGAAGCTTTCGGTGATTGGCGTTTCGCTGGCTCTGCTGCGCAACTACGATCCGTTCAAGGCTCCGGCGAACTTCAAGCTGACGGACTTGTTGATGAAATTCGACAAGTGCTTTGGCGCGACGGGCCGGAAATACGGCAAGGTTACGGGCGACCGCACCATGGCCGATATCGAACAGCGGCGCCGGGATCGATGGAACTTCCTCTTCATCGCAGGCATGTGGTTCCAGGATCTGTTCAACTACGACTTCCGGCGGACGGAACAGTGCATTATTCCTTACGCCACGCAGGAAGGCGAGATCAGCTTCTGCGCCTACAACACTGGTGTCGGTTGGAGAAACATCATCGAGAAGATGCACATGACCGCAACTTTGACCAAGTGGTACGCGGACAAGGGGCGTCATGAGATTTTCGCGGGTGGCAAGAGCGTGAACCTGGATACGAACGTACACAAGCTGAAACTGAACGCGGCGGATGTGGCGCACGGCTTGCAGCATGATCTGGACGATGTGGGCATCGCGAAGAATGCGCGGGAAGAGAAGGTCCGGGCGCGCGATGAAAAGTTGAAGCAGTCCGCTAAGGATGCCGAGATGGCGAAGCTTTACCGTCAGCATATTTTGAAGGAAGCTCCGGCTGAGGGCGGGTTTGTGCCGCTGGATATGCTGACTACGCCGAAGCCGGCGCCGGTTAAGAACGAAGAAGTGGGAACGTTCGGCGACTAGGGCGTAGAAATTTCGTTTAGAGAAAGGGCCGACGGTGAAAACTGTCGGCCCTTTTTGTTTCTGCAAGGTTTGCGTGTGACGGTTGAATCAAGATGGCGATGACAGAGATGAGGATTGGAGATCAGGTAATCCGTTACGATCGGGAGGCAACCGTCGTGGGATATGAGGGCTTGGAGCATGGTTTCGCTGAAGACTGTGGCTGCCTCTTCTGCAGGAATTTCGCCGCCCAACGAAATGAGATCTATCCGGTTTCGTTCAGGGCATTGCTTGAGCAACTCGGCATTGATCCGAACAAAGAGGGCGAGGTATTTGGAATACGGATCGGGGGAAGCCGGGTGCCACCTCTATTGCGGATGGTTCTACATTGTAGGCGAAATTGTCACCGCGGGTGAGCGAAACTGCGATATTCCGGACTCGCAATATTTCAGTTTCTTCTTCACCGCTATGGATCCCCCGGCCAAGTCCTTTCGTGTCGATTCGCAGGTAGCGATTGAATTCACAGTCCACATGAAGTGGGTACTGGCGGAGAGCCCCGATTCCGGACGGTACCCGGCGTTACAGCCAGGCTGAGGTCGCGCTTGGGTCAGGAAGCGCGTCGTGTATCACAAGGCGATACGAGTGTTCTGCGAAAGCATCCCGTTGGTTGCGCGGAGTTGGACCGCTGGTAGAGAGTTGTCAAGCGGGTACCCTGGTACCGGCTCAATGCGGAAATCAAATTGAGCTGTAGAGTGTTATTCGTTCACTGTCGACCGAAAGAGTTACATCCGGTTGGCGAACCGCGTCGTCGTTAAGGCCATTTAGACCGCGGAAGAGTACGACCGCATGAGCGGTCGAGCAGCAGCGGCCAGTCCAGCGCTGCGAAGTCAATTGTGGTATCACACGCCGAATCCGCTGCTCCTCGGCGGCAGTTGACGGTTGTGAATCGCAGGCGCTGGCAGCAGGAACGGCAGGGCGTCATCCGGATCCTTCCCGATTTCCGTATGTTATCTTGGTAAGCCCAATGTCACTACCGCACATGACCAGACCCGCGACCCTGGTGTCGCATTATCCGCCGTTGAACTTCTCCCTATCGATACCCATCGGGCCGGGGGTGAACTGGGCGACCGTAACTCCGCCCGGACGAACCGCCGCTGAAGTTATTTTCTTCAACTTCGGAACGTCGGTTGCCCGCGAGATCAACTGGTATCTGTGGCACTATCTGGGCCGCACCAAACTCGCTCCAGATGGAGTCAACCTGACGTTTGGCACCGATCCGGCGAACCCGAGCATTGCCGCCAATCCGTTTGAGAAGTTCACGGCCGGAGATACGGCGACTATTTACGTGCCGCCGGCGGCTTGGAAAATTCCGACGTTCAACGACGAGGCGCTTCGCGAGGATGTGCTCTCCACTTTGCAATCCACCGCACTGGGAGGTAACTTCTTCAATTTCACGGTCAATTCGATCCGCTATTCGCTGCGTGCGGGGGCGTTCGCCTCGGTTCGAGAACATGTCAGGCTCCGAAAGATCTTCATCCGCCACGATCCCTCTTCGCCCTCGGATGGCGGTTACATCCATGGAAACTCGGATCCGAATGCGAATACTCTGCGGATGATCATTAGCAGGGCGAACACTCCTTTGACCCGAGCCCTGGTCGTTCACGAAGCAACTCATGCGGCCTTCGACATTGCGAGCATCCGGATGCCGTCGCGCGTGTCGGAAAGTATGGCCTACGTCGCGCAGACCCACTTTCTAAGCAGAATTGGGGGCAATCCGCTGGCGGTGACTTCGGACCTGGCGTTGTTCACGGCTGCCGCTCAGGTGGCGGGCAGGGTCCGGGACGGAGTGCGCGAATTCACGGAAGTGGATCTGCTGCCGCTGGTGACCGAGGTGGCGCGGAAGTATCCCAAGGCAGTCTACGCCTACGATGGCGTCTGACCCCGCCGGTCTACGGATTCACAAGTACCGAGACGCCGTGGACATATTGGTGTTCCTCTCTTGTAGCTTCGTGCCGCCGGTATCGTCGAAGCCCTACTGGAGCACTGCTTATAGTGGCCCTAAATGGCGCTTGTATCCCTGTACTTGCGGTTTCTTGGGCGCATGAAACAACTTCGCGCCGCGGACGGCGTACTGGAGTGATCACCGCTGAGCAACGACGGATCAAGATGTAGATTTGAAGGATAAACGATTAGGCAGGAAGGACAGTCCCACGAGCCACTTGAAAGCCAGCCGCTCGAATGGCCGGAAGAGAACCGCGAGATTGAGGACCGCAAGTTATCTGAATTTAGCGGCGAACAGTAGCGCCGTGCAACGGCCGCCGATCCCCTCATAATAGAGACTGACCCTGGGCCATGGAATTTGTCGAACAGCTCAAAGCATCCGTTGACATCGTGAAAGTGATTGGGGAATACGTGCCGCTGCGCAAGGCGGGTCCGAATCGCTATTCCGGACGTTGTCCGTTTCACACCGAGAAGACACCGTCGTTTTCGGTGAGCTCGCAGCATCAATACTACAAGTGCTTCGGGTGCGACGCGAAGGGCGACGTCATCAAATTTGTGATGGAGTTTCATCACATGACATTCCCTGAGGCGTTGAAGGACCTGGCGGAGCGCAACGGCATCCCCATGCCCGTGCGCCAGGAGTATCACAATCCCGAAAGCAAGCTACGGAAAGCGCTGTATGAAATGCACGAGATTGCGGCGCGGGCTTTTCGCGCGAACTTGAATGGGTCTGCCGGGAGCGATGCGCGCGCGTATCTGAAGAAGCGCGGTCTCTCGGCGGCGGCAATCGAGCATTTCGAATTGGGTTTCTCCGACCGGTCCGGGCAGGAGATGGTGAAGCAGTTGCGCCAGTTTCCGGCCGACCAACTGGAGGTTTCCGGCCTGGTGGGGAAGCGAGAAGGCGGCGGTTACTACGACCGGTTCCGCGGCCGCTTGATGTTTCCCATCCACGATGAATCCGGGAAGGCGATTGGTTTTGGCGGCAGGGCGCTGGGGGCGGGAGAAGAACCGAAGTATTTGAATTCGCCGGAAACGGTGATCTACAAGAAGAGCACCATCCTTTATAATTTGCACCGCGCGAAGGATGCGATCCGCAAAGCCGACCGTGTGGTGTTGGTGGAAGGGTACATGGACGTGATTGGAGTTTATTCGGCCGGGGTGCGGAACGTGATTGCCAGTTGCGGCACCGCGCTGACTTCCGGGCAGGTGCGGTCGGCGCGGCGGCAGTCCGAGAACATGGTGGTGAACTTCGATCCGGATACGGCGGGTGCGAACGCCACGGAGCGTTCGATTCAAATGCTGCTGGATGAGCGGATGCATGTGCGGGTGCTGGAATTGGACGGCGGGCTGGATCCGGATGAATACGTCAAGAAGTTCGGAGCGGAAACTTATCTGGAAAAGCTGGAGAATGCGTCGGGCTACTTCCTGTGGCTGGCCGAGCGGGCGCGGAGGAAGTTCGATATGCGGACCTCCGACGGCCGGATTGCCGGGTTGAAGTTTCTGTTGCCGGCCATTGAGCGCGTCTCAGACAAACTGGAACGCGCGATGGTAGCAGGTGAGGTAGCGGACTATTTGGGAATTGAACGGGGTTTGGTGCTGGACGAGTTTCGCAAGACGGCGGTCAAGGGACAAGCCAGGCCTGCCGCCAAGCCTGCATCCGCGCTGAGCATGTCGGAAAGGATACTAGTTCGCTCATTAGTGGCCGATGCGGAAGTGCGGGCGGTACTGGTACCCCGGCTGCGCGCTTCCCCCATTCTGGAGAGCTATGCCAGCCGGGCGATCCTGGCTGCGATCTTCGCTCTGTTCGACAACGAACCAGATTTCACTTTTCACGCATTGGAAGCCCGTTTAGATGAAGGATTGAACAGCCTGTTGGCCGAGACGGTTCTGTCCGATAATACAGAAGAGGTATTCACGCTTGAACACGCGGATTCCTATTTGCGCATGTTGGATGCGGAAGAGAGAAAGGCGGCGATGGGGTTATTGCGGGTGCGGTTGAAACAGGCGGAGCGGGCTGGCGACATGCAAGAAGCCTTTCGTTTGATGCAGGAGATGACTGAATTGGGGCGGAGTATCGAACCGCGTAACTAGCGCATGTTGTACACTATGGGAAACTGCAATCTCGTGATGCAATACCGCAGGGGACATTGAACAGGCTTCAAGTGGCGAATGAAGATAAATTCGGGCGTTTGAGACAGCTCGTGGATTCGGGTAAAGAAAAGGGATTTGTTCTTTACGACGAAGTGAACGAGATTCTGCCTGACGAGATGGCTGCCGGCCGGGAGATTGACGATCTTCTTGCCGACTTCGACACCGCTGGCGTTGAGATTCTGGAAGAGCCGAAGCTTGAATTCGATAAGAAACTCGAAGAAGGCGAAGAGTTCGGCGACCTGGAGCTGGTCCAGGAGTTCATCGACAAAACGAACGACCCGGTACGAATGTACCTGCGCGAGATGGGCACTGTGCCGCTGCTCACGCGCGAAGGCGAGATCGAGCTTGCCAAGCGTATTGAGCGTGGCCAGCGAGGCGTGAACAAGGCGCTATCGCGGTCGGCGTTGGTGGTCCGGGAGATCATCCAACTGGCCGAGGAGATCCGCAACGGCACGGTGCTGGTGCGCGATATTCTGCTGGTGGCCGACCCGTTGATGACGGATGACGCGCTAGATTCGCAGGCAGGCGATCTGATTGCCGCCATCGAGGAAATCGATAAGTTATACAAGAAATCGCTGCAGTTCCGGCAAAAGCTGCAATCGATTTCGCGGCAGCTGAAGCCAAAGCAACACCGGGGCCTGCGGTACAGTCTGGCGCGCAACACGATCAAGATTTCAGGATCCATCCAGAAGCTGCCGTTCAGTTCTCCGGCGCGGCGAGCGCTGGCGAACCGCGTGCGGCGGTCGGTGGATGAGTTCCGCGCGCTGGAAGGCGAGATTTCCCGGGCGCAGCGACGCATTGAAGAGCCGGCGAATGCGAATGGCCCGCGCGAGCTGAAGAAAGAGCTGAAGCAAAGCAGCCAGCGGATTCAGACGCTGGAAGAAGAGTGCGGCGCTACTTCTACAGAACTGCGGCGGACGCTGCAAATTGTGGAGCGCGGGGAACTGGAATCGGAAACTGCAAAGAAGCAGTTGATTGAGGCGAATTTGCGGTTGGTGGTTTCGATCGCAAAACGGTATACCAATCGCGGCTTGCAGTTTTTGGATTTGATTCAAGAGGGAAACATCGGCCTGATGAAGGCGGTGGACAAGTTCGACTATCAACGCGGGTATAAGTTTTCCACCTACGCGACCTGGTGGGTGCGGCAGGCCATTACGCGCGCCATTGCCGATCAGGCACGGACGATTCGCATTCCGGTGCACATGATTGAGACCATCAACAAGCTGGTCCGGGCGCAGCGGCAGATGCAGCAGGAACTGGGGCGGGAGCCGAATACGGAAGAACTGGCCAAGCGGCTGGATCTTCCGGTAGGGAAAGTGCGTAAGGTGATGCGCATCGCTCAGGAGCCGATTTCGCTGGAGACTCCGGTGGGGGAAGAGGAAGAATCGCATCTGGGGGATTTCATCGTGGACCGCCGGGTTACTTCGCCGTCGGAAGCGGTGATCAACCTGAATCTGCGTGAGCAGACGGCTGAGGTTTTAAAGACGCTGAGCCCGAGGGAAGAGAAGATTATTAAGATGCGGTTTGGGCTGCAGGATGGGTCGGAGCATACGCTGGAGGAAGTAGGCCAGCACTTTGCCGTTACGCGGGAGCGTATCCGGCAGATTGAGGCTAAGGCTTTGCGGAAGCTGCGGCATCCTAGCCGGAGTCATCGGTTGCGGGCGTTTTTGGATACTAGCCTGCACGAGTAACGGCCAAAGCTTATTGGCGCACCAGATTCACGCCGATGCGCACGGATAAATCTTTTCTACTTCGTTCGCTATTGATTCCGGGACCAGCTTACGCCATTCGGCTCCGCGGTTAATTCTGTCGCGGACTTCGGTTGACGAGTGTTCGTCGTAGTTTTCAAACGGCAATGGTCTGATGCGCTCTGCCAGCTCTGGGGGTGGGGTGTACTCTCCTTGTCTTCGGGCTACCAAAAGGCCGAAGACTTCCAGCATTTTGGCGAATGCGGTGGGGTGGCCGTAATCCCAGGCTGCTATCCTCTCGGCGGCGTCGCGGCCGCAGACGAACCAGAGTTCGGAATGTGGATAGTGTGGCTTTGCCTCGTTCGCTATTTCAATGAAGAGGCCTTGATCGGCGATTCCTATCGACCAATTCTTGTTTCCCGCCGATGCCATTTGGAGCAGGCTGATGCGTTGCTCCAGCGTTGCTCCTTCGTATTTCTTGTGCGGGAAAACCTTTGGGAGTACGAAGATTACTTCGTCCGCGAAGGTGAGGGCGGCGGCGGCTAGAGCAAGGTGCGCGGTGGTGGGTGGATTGAAGCTGCCGGGCAGGATGGCGAGCCTTCGCGGGGTTCCTTCCGAATGTCTGAAAACGAGCACTCCCTATTGTCTCAGCGTGCTAAATTGAAGTCAGTCTATGACGAAAACCAGCAACGTCGAGGAATTAAGGGCGATTTGCCGCCAGATCCGGCGTGACATCATTACCATGATTACGGCGGCGAAGTCTGGACATCCGGGCGGTTCTCTCTCGGCTGTTGAGATTGTGACAACCTTGTTCTTCGACGTTATGAAGCATGATCCGGCTAACCCGAAATGGGTTGACCGGGACCGGTTTATTCTTTCGAAAGGACACGCTTGTCCGGTGCTCTATTCCGCGTTTGCCGAGTTGGGCTACACGCCGAAAGATCAATTGAACACGCTGCGCAAGCTTGGTTCGATCTATCAGGGACACCCGGATGTTCGCTTCATTCCGGCACTTGAGGCGTCCACGGGATCGCTAGGGCAGGGTCTTTCGCTCGGCATCGGGATGGCGCTGGCGGCGAAATTGAACGGGAGCCCTTCGCGCACCTTTGTCGTTTTGGGCGATGGCGAAGTGCAAGAAGGCCAGATTTGGGAAGCGGCCATGCTGGCTCCGTTCCATAAAGTGGATAATCTGGTTTGTATCGTGGACTATAACAAGATTCAACTCGACGGGTTTGTGCGAGACATTTTGGATATTTCTCCGCTGGCGGAAAAGTGGCGGGCGTTCGGGTGGCATGCCATCGAACTGGATGGACACGATATTCCGGCCTTGCAATCGGCGTTTGCCGAAGCGGCTGAAGTGAAGGGCAAGCCGACCGTTCTGATTGCGAACACGATCAAGGGCAAAGGCGTGTCGTTTATGGAAAACAACCCCAAGTTTCACGGGGTGGCGCCGACTGAGAAGGAAATGGCATTGGCACTGCAGGAGATTGGATAGATGGCGGCGAAGACCAAATACGAGTTGAAGCTGGGGCTGGCTACGCGCGAGGCATTTGGCAAGGCGCTGGTCGAATTGGGCCGCCAGAACAAAGACGTTGTGGTCTGCGATGCGGATCTGTCCAAATCCACTTATACGGCGGGGTTCGCCAAGGAATTTCCGGAGCGGTTCATTGAGTGCGGCATCGCGGAAATGAACATGGTGGGAATAGGCTCTGGATTGGCATCGGGCGGCAAGATCCCATTTGTGTCCAGCTTTTCCTGTTTTGTGATTAACAAGGGTTTTGAGCAGTTGCGGGTAACGGCGGCCTTTCCGAATGTGAATCTGAAAGTGGTGGGGACGCATAGTGGAATTTCCATTGGCGAAGACGGACCTTCGCAGATGAGTATTGAGGATCTGGGGCTTGCCTGTTCCCTGCCCGGGTTTACGGTATTGTGCCCGGCGGATGAAGTCTCCATGACTGCTTTGATTCATGCTTCGGCGGCGCACTTCGGTCCGGTGTTCGTACGGGCTGGCAGGGCCAAGGCGGCGGACATCTACTCCCCTGGACAGGAGTTCACCATCGGCAAAGGGATTCAACTGGTGGAGGGAAGCGACGTCACGCTGATTGCCACGGGCCTGTTGGTGGCGGAGGCGATCCGTGCGGCTGAAACGCTGGACGGGGAAGGGATTTCGGCGCGGGTGGTGGACCTGCATACCATCAAACCGCTGGATCGAGATATTATTGCGCGTGCCGCCGCGGAAACCGGCGCTATTGTTGTTTGTGAAGAGCATCTGCTGGACGCGGGGTTGGGCGTAAGAGTGGCGCAGGTTGTGTCTGAGACGAAGCCATGCGTGATGGAGTTCGTAGGCATCCGGAATACTTATGCCGAGTCTGCATCCCCGGACGAATTGCTGGATAAGTACGGCCTGCGGGCGAAAGATGTGGCAGAGGCTGCCCGAAAGGCGTTGGCACGAAAGTAGAACGGATTATTGCGCGGATTGATAGGCCAGATGACCGACCCGCAGCAGCTGCTAACTCGCATGTTAGTGTCCACGATCAACGCCCGCGAGGTGGAATCCGACCGTGTGTCACGAACATTGCACGATGAAGTGGGACAGGTGCTGAGCGCAGTGGGACTGCAACTGGACGTCCTGCGGCTGGACTTTCAAAAGCAGGCGCCGGAGATTGCTCCGCGGACGGTGGAGATCCAAAAAATGCTGGAGCTGGCGATGTCCCAGGTGCGCGCGCTGAGCTATGATCTGAACCCGGCCATGGTGGAGCGGGTGGGCCTTCAGAACGCCTTCGACCGCTTGATCGGGCGGATGCGAACGAGGTTTCTGGGTAAGCTGCGTTTCCTGTTCGACTCTTCGGTTCGCGTGCCGCTCGAGGTGGGTAACGCATGGTATAAGATCGCAGAACATACTTTGGAAAACGCGCTGAAGCATTCGGGAGCTTCCAAGATCGAAGTTCACGTGCGATCTACGGCGAAGACGGTGGAACTGGAGATTCGGGATAACGGATCCGGATTTTCGATTATCGAAACAAAGATGCACTCGGGTGGTTTAGGATTACTCTTGGTAGAGCACTATGCGGCACAGGCTGGGATCGAGATTCGGATTGCCAGTGAACCGGGAAAAGGTACAGTGGTGCGGAGCGGGTATCCCGTTCCGAAAGTGGTGCAGAAGAGCGAAAGGGGCTCCACTGCCAGGCAGCGCATCCGCAACGATGCGAAGTAGCGTGGCGGTGGTTGGCGATTAGAAGAGAAACTATGCGTTACGACGTTCTGCTGGTGGACGACCACAAGATCATGCGCGATGGCATCAAGGCCATCCTGAAGCACAGCGAGGAGTTTCACGTGGTGGGTGAATCGGAATCGGGCGCCGATGCGGTGCAAATGTGCAAGCGGCTGAAACCGGCGATGATTTTGATGGACATCGGGCTTCCTGGATTGAACGGGATTGAAGCCACGACCGAGATTTTACGGCACTGCCCGGACACGAAGGTGATCATTCTTTCGATGTACGACGATGAGCACTCGGTGGTGAGCGCGATACGGTCTGGCGCGCGGGCGTTTGTGTTGAAAAAGGCTTCGGACAACGATTTGCTCGAGGCACTGCGGACGGTTTCCAAGGGTGGCTCTTACCTGAGCCCGCAGGTTTCCGACCGCCTGCTGCACCGCATTCAACGCGGCGATTTGGAATCGAAGCAGCTGCCGACGGCGCTGGAAGGGCTTTCTCCGCGCGAGCTGCAGGTATTGCGGCTGGTGGCTGAGGGGAAGACCAGTAAAGAGATTGCGGTGATGCTGGATCTGGGATTGCAAACGGTGCGCAGCTACCGCAAGACGATGATGAAAAAGCTGGGAGTCAATAACGTCGCGGGACTGACGCAACTGGCTCTTTCAGCGGGCCTGACGCGGTTCCCGGCGCCGGAAGGCCCCGAGCCCACCGTGTGAGCACGCCGGTGAAAACGCCATGGGGTGAAATCCCCATTCTGGACGCGCACGTGCATTATTTTTCGAAGTCGTTCTTCGCGGCGCTGGCAGTGCAGAAGCCGGGAGTGGACATTCCGGCGGCGCTGGGGTGGGATGCTCCGGAAGATCTGGCGGCGCGGTGGGTTGCGGAATTGGACCGCCACGGCGTACAGAAGGCGGCGCTGATCGCCAGCCTGCCCAACGACGAGGCTTCGGTGCTGGACGCCGTCAGCCGGTATCCGCAGCGCTTCTACGGCTACTTCATGTGTAATCCCTGCGCGCCGGATGCGCTGGACCGGGTGAAGCAGGCATTTGCAGACGGGCTTCACGCGGTGTGCCTGTTTCCGGCGATGCACCGATTTTCGATGAACGACGAGCGCATTGCGCCGCTGCTAGAGGTGGCGTCGGCCAAACCGGGGCGGATTGCCTTTGTCCATTGCGGCGTGCTGAGCGTCGGGGTCCGCAGAAAGCTGGGCCTTCCATCGCATTTCGACATGCGGTATTCGAACCCGGTGGACCTTCACAACTTGGCGATGCAGTTTCCGCGGCTTCCTTTCGTGATTCCGCACTTCGGCGCGGGCTACCTGCGCGAAGCGTTAATGGTTTGCGATCTCTGCCCGAACGTTTATCTGGACACCTCCAGCAGTAACAATTGGGTGAAGTATCAACCGGAGCCGCTGGACCTGGCCGGCGTGTTCCGGCGGGCGCTGGAAGTGGTTGGGGCAAAACGACTGCTGTTCGGCACGGACTCGTCCTTTTTCCCGCGCGGCTGGCATGCACAGGTTTTTGAGATGCAAGTGCAGGTGCTGGCGGGGCTGGGTATCACGGCAGAAGATGCGAGACTGATTTTAGGTGGTAATCTGGAGCGGCTATTGAGCGTTTGACCTTGGGAGGCGCCGGCATGAACATCGTGAAGTCGACCGAGCTCTACGAAGCCTGGCTGGCTAAGCATTTGACGCCGGTTCCGGAAGATCTCAAGCAAAAGCATAGCGAGATGGCGAAGGATCATTTCTCGTTTCTGCGAGCCACGTTTTACCGCTGGATGCAGTGCTGGCCGGAAATCTGCGGAGTGGAACTCAGCGCGCCGCGGGTGCTGGCGGTCGGCGACGTACACGTGGAGAATTTTGGCACCTGGCGGGACGCTGAAGGCCGGCTGATCTGGGGTGTGAACGATTTCGACGAAGCGTACGAGCTGCCGTACACTTTGGACCTGACACGCCTTGCCACCAGCGCCCACATTGCAATTCAGGCCGCGCAGCTATCCATCCCCGCCAGCGATGCTTGTGGAGCGATTCTGGAAGGTTACGCGCGGGGAATGAAGGAAGGCGGCCGTCCATTGGTGCTGGAGGAGAAGAACGAGTGGCTGCGGGACACGGTGACGGGCGAACTGCGAAAACCCGAGAAATTCTGGGCTAAATTCGATGTGCTGGAGGAAATCACCGGGAAAGTGCCGGCTAGCGCGCGAAAGGCGATCGAGCGGATGTTGCCAAAGCCTTTACCTGCCTACCGGCTGGTGCATCGAACTGCCGGATTGGGAAGCCTCGGCCGCCAGCGGTTTGCCGCGGTGGCCGATTACCACGGCGGGAAGCTGGCCCGAGAAGCAAAGGCGCTGGCCCCGTCCGCCTGTGTGTGGGCTGCGAAACCAGGGGCTTCCTCCCAAATTCTGTACGCGCGAATGCTGCGCCAGGCGATCCGGGCGGCCGACCCGTTTCTCGAGTTGAAAGGAAGTTGGATTGTCCGCAGACTATCGCCGCATTGCGGTCGCATTGAACTTAACAAACTGCCGGCGGTGCGCGACGAGCAGCAGTTGATGGACAGCATGGGATACGAGGTGGCCAATATCCATCTGGGAACGCCTGGGGCCAAGGGCAAGATCGAACGCGATATGAAGAAACGCGGTGCTGATTGGCTGCATGCCGCCGCTGAGAAGATGCTGCGGCAGAGTGCTGCTGACTGGGGAGATTGGCGTAAGCGCGGGAAATCCGGGACTGTCTGAGAATAATCGCCATCGCGGGGCACTATACTTTTCTGACGGCACATGCAACTTCAACTGACCGGTCAGCAGGAAATTGGCCTCCGAGCCCTGCTGGACGCCGCACAACGCACCGAGTTTTACGGCCCTTGGCTGGAAACGATTGTGATGCCGCTCAGCCGCTGCCTGGACTTGCTGCCGCAGGTGGAATTCCGTCACTTCGATGAAAACCGCGAGGCGTTTCGGAATCCCAGGGCTGGAAGAGTGCGGCCACCCGAATTCCGATATCCGCTGCAGCCGAGTCCAAAGGTCCTGATGATGCTGGAAGGGTTTCAGCGTAGCGGCTCGGTTCGGAATGTGTTCGATCTTGATTCTTCCGGGGCGACCGGGTCCAACGCGGATACGATGGCTGCGCCGGTGAGTGTGTTGCGGGCGATGGCGGGAATCGCGGGACCCCAGCGCTATCCCGTGGTTGCGTTCACAGGTGTGCGGCACGGAACGCTGACGGAGGCGGACCGCGAGTTGTTCTGGAAGTCTTTCCGCGTGCCAGTGTTTGAGCAGTTCCTGGGGTTGAGCAACGATCTGGTGGCGGAAGAATGTGAGGCACACGAAGGTTTGCATGTGCGGGAAGAGGAAACCATCCTTGAGTTGAGAGCGGGTGAAGTGGTGTTCACGCCGCTGGGCGCGCTGTCATATCCCGTGCTGCGGATCGCCAGCGGGTGTAGCGGGCGGCCGGAACGGTCGTTGTGTCCATGTGGCCGGGCGGGACTGCGATTGTTGGACATTGCTCCAATGACGCGGGTGCGCGGCGTGCACGATGCACTGGAAGCCCGCCAGGCGCGGGCACAGGCGCGCGCATAGGTTGACAAGGTTGCCGTCCACAGCCCAAACTTGAATCACATGCGCTGCTCGCCGGATCTTCGGGAGCGTGAGACTGTGCCGTCTCTTTCACGCGGAGTTGGCTGGTCGAGGCCATCCGAGTCGCTTAACCGCACTTCGATACGATTTAGGAGGAAGTTTGCGCCACTGTAAGATTTTCGTACCCGCCGTGCTTGTGATCTTTGGGCTGATGTTTTCTCTCTCTCTCATTGAGGCGAAACCGGAATTCACCACGAAAGAGAAGAAATCGTGTGTGTTTTGCCGCGTCACCGCCAAGTCCAAAGAATTGAACGAGGCCGGCCAGTACTACAGAGCACACAACCACTCTCTTGACGGCTAACAGAAGAAGTAGCAGCCGGGAGCGCATGTGGTCCGCGGACTTGGTGGCGGTCTGTGTGTATGGGGTCGTTGATCCGGCGCCCCTCCGCGCGCAGAGCGACTGCTCGTCCTGTCATGAGACGGGACAAAAGCAGGCGAAGAGCGGCCACGGGGCACTAACCTGCGACACCTGTCACGAGAATCACGATAAATATCCTCATCCGGCAAACACTCCTAAGCCAGCCTGTGCCTCCTGCCACGAGACGGAAGGCAAGGACCATGACCGCAGCGTCCACGGCATTACGGTGAAGAAAGGCGATGCCGCGGCGGATTGCTCGATCTGCCACGGGGGCGCACACGAACTGCCGTGCCCGAAATCGACGGAATTCCGCGCCGCCATGGCCGACACCTGCGCCATGTGCCACTCCGCAGTAGTCGGACAGTACAAAGTCAGCGTGCACGGTGCGGCCGTGGCGCGCGGGGTGACCGAAGCGCCGCTGTGTTCTGACTGCCACGGCGAACATTCCATCCAGAAACACAATGATAAGACTTCGCCTGGGAGTGCCGGCCGAATCTGGGCCGGCCGTTTCGCTCCGCCCACAGCTACATTGAAAAAGCCGAGTATTGGGCAGTGGTGGGGGGTGCGCTTGTAATGGCCCTAACCGGTCTCATGCTTTGGGCCAACTACCTGATGCTCACTGACCTGCCAAAGTTCTGGCTCGATGTGGCCACCAGCGTTCACTTCTACGAGGCAGTATTGGCGGCGCTGGCGATTGTGGTCTGGCCCTTCTATTCCGTAATCTTCGAAACCGATGTCTACCGGATGGACACTGCCTGGTTCAGCGGCATCAGCGCACGGAAGGCCGCGGCGATGCCGCTTGAAAGGGAGGAGACACTTTCGGATGACTCTCACTAGGGAGGACTATTCTTGATACCCGGTTGGTTGGATTCCGTTGTTTATTTGGCCGACAATTTTGTCAGCCGCGCGGGCGTTTTGTTGGTGACCACGTCCACAATATTTTGGCTATTCCTACTGCCCATGACCCTGCGTGGCGAGGCCCAGAACCCCTACATCGGGATACTTTCCTACCTGGCCATTCCGACTTTGTTTTTCTTAGGCCTGGCCCTCATCCCGATGGGAATCGCCTGGCGTCGGCGCACCGAATTGCGCCGTGGAGAATACCCGTCGAATTTCCCTCCGCTTACCCTGAAGAACCCGCCATTCCGGCGGCTTGTGGTTTTTATTGGCGTTACCACGTTCATGAACCTCATCATTGCCAGTCAATTGACCTACAGCGCCGTCACCTACATGGAGAAGGTGAGTTTCTGCGGCCAGACCTGCCACGTGATGGAGCCGGAGTTCACGGCATTCCAGAGTTCCCCGCATTCGCGCATCGAATGTGTGAACTGCCACATCGGCTCAGGCGTCTCGTGGTTCGTTCAAAGTAAGCTGTCCGGTTTGGGTCAAGTGGTCGCCGTGGCACTGAACAACTATCCGCGGCCGATTCCGACTCCGGTACACAACCTGCGGCCGGCGCGGGATACCTGCGAAACCTGCCATTGGCCGGAGAAGTACGCCGCTGAGAAGCTGCGGATCTTCCCTAAATTTGCCGAAGATGAAGCCAACACGCAGACCAAAACCGTAATGCTGATGAAGGTGGGTGGCGGCAAACATGGAACCGGAATTCACGGCACGCACCTGGGCGCCGGAGTGAAGATTCGTTACGGTCACTCAGACGAGTCACGACAGATCATCCCGTGGGTGGAGTTCGATAACGCCAATACAGGCCGCAAGACAACCTATCTCGCCCCAGGCGCAAAGCCCGACGGCTCAGGCTCAACCATGCGCGAGATGGACTGCATGGACTGCCACAATCGCCCTTCGCACTCCTATCAACTTCCCGATCGTGCCGTTGACGAGGCGATGTACAACGGGGCCATCTCGCCCTCGTTGCCTTTTGCCAAAAAAATCAGCCTGGAATTGCTGAAGAAACCCTACCGCACCCGGGCCGAGGCGGCGGTGGAGATTCCGGCCGCCTTCGAGAAGCGCTACCGTGAATCCCAGCCGGCTGCCTTCGCGAAATTGCAGAACGAGGTCGGGCGATCCGCCAAAGGGGTGCTGGCTATTTATAACCGCAACATTTTTCCCGACATGAACGTTAGCTGGGGCGTCTACCCCATGAACGCCGGCCACACGGATTTTCCGGGCTGCTTCCGCTGTCATGACGAGCAGCACGTCTCCTCGGACAAGAAAACGATCTCGCAGGATTGCACCACCTGTCACAACGTGCTGGCGGTGGAGGAACCGTCGCCCAAGATCCTTACCGATCTGGGCATCGAGCCGCCAAGACCCACGCCATAAGCTTCGACCCGGATGCTTGGGGGCTCCGGCGCGGAGAGTCTTCTTCTCGTATTGGCCGGCTGAGCGGGTAGGATACATTAGTTCTTTGCATGGAAATCTTGAATCCACCGACTGCTGAGGATCTAGCCGGACTGCTCTCCGAAGCTGCGTCCGCCGGACGAACTATTTGCGTTGGCGGCCAATTTAGCAAGCGCCGTATGGCGGGCCCGATCACACCGGCGGACGTAACCATATCAACCGGCGCGCTGACTTCGGTGCTGCAATATGAACCGCGCGACCTTACCATCAGCGTGCAGGCGGGTGCTTCCTTCGCCGAGCTTTCCGCCTTGCTGGCGCGGAACAACCAGATGATTCCCCTGGACCCCCCGTACTTCCAGCAGGCATCGGTGGGCGGCGTGGTCGCGGCCAACTCGAGTGGACCGCGCCGCCGCCTCTACGGCACCGCCCGCGACCTGGTAATCGGTATGGAATTCGCCACGCTGGAAGGCAAGCTGGTGAAAAGCGGCGGAATGGTGGTGAAGAATGTGGCCGGGCTTGATATGGGCAAGCTGATGATCGGATCTTTTGGCACCCTTGCGGCCATCACCAGCGTAAATTTTAAGCTCACTCCAATTCCCGAAGAGGTCGTCGCTTTCGTACTGCCTTTCCGCGCATTGGACGACGCCATAGAGCGCCGTGATGAGATATTGAAGGGCGTGCTGCAACCGGCGTCGTTGGACCTGCTGAACCCTAAGGCGGCCGACATCATGGGGCTGAACGGCTGGTGCCTGATCGTGCAGGTGTGCGGAAACTCCAGAGTGATTGCGCGCTACCGGAAAGAGCTGTACAACCCGGAATCGCTACCAGCGGAGTCCGTTGAGGAATTACGCGAGTTCACTCCGAAATTCCTGGAAGTGCTGCCGGCCGGGACAGTGGTGCGAATCTCTTCGACGCTCTCGGAATTGAAGCCGCTGATGAAGAATCTGGACGTTCCCATGATTTCGCGGGCTGGTTCCGGCGTGACTTACGCTTATTTTGCCAGTCCGGAAGCTGCAACCCTGCCCGGGAAGGGCGTTATCGAATTCGCTCCGGAAGCCGAGAAGGCGGCGCTCGACCTTTGGCCCGAACCGGGAACCGATTTTGCAATTATGAAAAAGATCAAATACATGTTCGATCCGAAGAATCTGCTGAACGCGGGAAGGCTGTATGGCCGGATCTGACGCCGTGCATTACCACGATGCACCGAAGCAATCCGATCTGGACCGGTGCGTTCATTGCGGTTTGTGCCTCAATGCTTGCCCGACCTATCGCGAATTGGGGGTCGAGATGGATTCGCCGCGCGGCCGCATCTATCAAATGGTGCAGGTGGCGACCGGCGCGGCGGAGATTGGAAAGTCCTACAAAGAACACATCGATTTGTGTCTGGCATGCCGTGCGTGTGAAACAGCGTGTCCGTCCGGCGTGCAATACGGCAAGTTGGTGGAAGCGGCACGAGCGGAGATCGAAGAAAAATCACCGCGCCCGCTGCTGTCGCGATTCCTGCGCAGCGCGGCTTTTGAGTACTTGCTGCCTTCGAAGACGAACCTGCGAATCGTCGGCTTCCTGCTTAGCTTTTATCGGATTTCCAGGCTGCAGGCGCTGGTCCGCGGTACAGGGATCCTGAATTTGATGGGCAACCTGGGAAAAGCGGAAGCGATCGCGCCTCAACCGGAAAGCCCTTCCTTCTTCCGTTCGTACGGGAAGGTGCTGCCGGCCATCGGGGAGAAAAAACATCGAGTCGCTTTTCTGGGCGGCTGCATGGCGAACATCTTCTTCGCGCGTTTGAATGAAGCGACGGTTCGCGTACTGCAGAAGAACGGGTGCGAAGTTTCTATCCCGGCCGATCAAACCTGCTGCGGTGCGCTCCACGTCCATGCGGGACTGCGGGAGCCCGCGCGGAAGCTGGCCAGGCAAAATATCGACGCCCTGCTGGGCGGAAACTACGACGCGATCATCACCAATGCCGCCGGCTGCGGATCCACGCTGAAGGAATACGATGAACTTCTGGAAGAAGACCCGCAGTACGCGGAGAAGGCCGTCCAGTTCAAGAAACTGATGAAGGATGTGACCGAGTTTCTGACATCGATCGAACTGAATCGGGAAATGGGAAAGGTGAGCGGCGTGGTCACCTATCAGGATTCGTGCCACCTGGCCCACGGGCAGAAGATCCGTGTCTCCCCCAGGACTTTGCTTCGTGCCGTGCCCGGGCTGGTGTTTCGCGAGATGCCGATGGCGGACCTATGTTGCGGCAGTGCGGGAATCTATAACATCGTGCAGAACGACATGTCGATGGCCATTCTGGAGACCAAGATGGGCCACGTGAATTCCGTAAACCCCGACATCATTGTGACGGCGAATCCGGGGTGCATGTTGCAATTGCGCGCCGGCGCCCAACTCCATGGCCGGGGACAGCGAGTGGCTCATGTGGTGGAGATTCTAGACGAAGCTTATAAGAATCATCACTGAGACTGCACCAGCGCTTTGAGTCTGGCGGTGTCTTGCACCAACTTCTTCTGCGCCGCGGAGGTAATTATCGGCTCCAGGAGTTTGGCGAACCAGTTCTTGTAACTGGTCACAGCGCTGTATGCCAGCCGTGTCTTTCCGTTCTGGCCGGACAGTTCGTACCGCACCGCGTCGGTGAATAGCTCGGCGTCAATCCGCGCGGCGAGCAAGCGGTTTGGCTCCAGCGCCGTAATTTCCACGTTCATGACCGTGCTTTCCGAGCCCATCACCACAACATCCCTGGACTTTGTACCTACCGTCACAGCGCCGGGCGTCAGTTGCGTCATTTCCGTCATCCCGGCAATCCACTGCTTCAACTTCTCCGGTTCCAACAGCCAGGGGAAAACGTCTGATGGGGGTCTGTTTATTTCTACAACGATTTCGTTTGTACCGGCGCCGGAACGCATTCCGGCGGCCCAGAGACCGGCGGCGAGCAGCAAAACGGTTGCCAGGAATGCCAGGACAACTCGTCTAGCCCATCCCATGCGGCGTGTCTCCTAAAGAGGGAAGTGTATCATTTTCCTATCGACGGCTTCCGTCTCCGATGGATTGCCACTGGCCATGCGCCCGCGCCGCCAGCTATGTTCTTAACCGATCCTGATGGAACCCGGTAAATCGATCTCTGGGCAGCGTTACCTCTTCGGAGGCGCGAAAAGTTCGTCCGCTAACGGCTACCAACAAACCGTACGGATCCGATGACCCGCAGGGCCGACAGGAAAATCGCCCGCCGTGATTATTCTGGACAGCTGTAAAATAAGTGGCGGGCTTTCGCCGGAAAGGCGACCGGTTGCAACGGGGTATTCGTGCACCCTTCCGGCGGTCTGCGAATCTTTGCTTACTTCTTAAGCGTCCGCATGAACGCGATAACGTCACCGGCCGACTTTCCAGTCACGCTCGCGATTGGCTTCATTTTGCCCTGTCCGGCGGTGATGACCTTCTTGATGGCATCGTCGGATAATGCCTGGGCCTCCGCGGATCCCAGGTCCTTCATTTCCACTTTCATCATTTTCGCGATGGCCGGGTTGGCCACTCCTGCCGCCCCATGACAAGATTTACACGACTTGTCGTAAGTTGCCTTACCGGCAGCGGCGTCTCCTGCGGCGATTGCCTGCATGGCAAATGCAGCGCAGATTAAAATACCAGTTACGGCTCTCTTCATCGTTAGCTCCTTGAGTGTTGTAGTCGACTCGACCTTCTAGTCGAGTTCAGTGTCATTCGTGCGGACTTCGAATTCATCGGCGCCTATTTTTCCGCGCCCGCGTTCAAATACGCAATAAGGTCCGGCATTTCCTGCCCCGCGAACTGGGGCCATTTCATTCCTTTGGCTTGCATCTGTTCAAGCATCGCAGGGCCGTGGCGCCAAAGGATGGACACCATCGAAACGGCACTCACCGAGCCCTTTTTTGCGGCCAGCGATGGGGCGCCGGACGAAGAGTTGTTGTGGCAGGCGGCGCAATTCTTTGCCGCGAACACTTTCTTGCCGCGGGTTGCATTTCCATTGGTATTCATTAGTTGCTGATTCCACAAGTGGATCACGATCGCGCGCATTTCTCCCGCTTCCAGATGGATGGGAGCCTTCGCCATCTTTGGCGCATGGCTCCACATTGCCGCGGCAATACCGGTGAGCGTCTTTCCTTTCAACAGAGCATTCAGATCCATTGCGCCCGAGTGACAAGCAGCGCAGCCCCTGGAGGCAAACAATTCCTTGCCATTCATCATAGATGCCGTATCAAAACGGGACGGGAGTCCCCGCGTTTCAGGCTGGTTGCGCAGATATACCAGGATATCTGTCAGATTCTGCCCGCTCAGTTCCGGCCACGCGATATTGCGCTGCGCGTAGGCCTCGCGCATCTTTCCGCCATGGGTCCACATTGCGTCCGCCAGCGCCACCGGATCTCCCAGGGATTTCCAACTGATAACCGGTGGGGCTTCGCTGGCGTTCGAACCGGTGATTCCATGACATTGCGTGCAGTGTTTCTGCGCGAATAATTGCTTGCCCCGTCCGGCGTCGCCAGGATTTTCAAAGAAGCGTACCGAATAGAAATAGGCGAATAGATCAGCCGCCCCCTGTTCGTCGATGTCCGGCGGACGGACAGATTTTTCTCGAATGGCTGTCCACATTACCGGTGCGTGATTCCAGATTGAGGCCGCAAGCAACGCAGGCGTGAAGCCGCGATCAATCCGTTTGCCAAGGTCAGGGCCTGTGGTGCCGCCTTTCCCCTCGATGCGGTGGCATTGGATGCAGGACTGTGTTTCAAAGAGCCGCTCGCCGCGCTGAGAATCGGCGGGTTCGGTGCCGGTTAGCAGCGCTACAGGAGCGATCAGGGCGGAGATGGCGGCGAGCCGGATTATATTCATGGCGAATGCTACCTCGAAAACTTCAACCCCGTCGTAAGCATATGAGTGCGAAAACCCTCATAGGCATAGAATGATTCACTATAACCGTAATAGCGCCACTGAGACACCCACATCACCTGTTTCGTGAATGGTACGGACAGCCCTATCAGCGGTTGAAAGTAGTTAGTCGGCCTGCTGCCGGCGGAGACCACGAAAGACCCGCCGCCTGATAATTTCGCCGTCATTCCGCGGTATGGCGGAAGAGGAATATTCAGCAGCGCGGTCATCAGGTGAGCATTGTCCCGATAGAAGGAACGCTCGGCCGTCAGGGTCTGCGGGATGAGGTAAAAAATGTCGGACCTCATGGTGGAGCGGGTATAGTCCCCGTCTATCGTGATTTTTGCCGCCTTCGGTGTCCAATGTAACGATAACGAGTTCTGGCGGGCAAGGTAATCGTATTGGGCGCCTGCCGCTGGATTCTGATTGGACAGCAGACTAAAATCAGCTGCCAGCAGTAATGTGGATAGCAATTGGTACTGACCGCGAGCATGCATTCGCCGGTAATCGTGGAGACTGGTGCGGAAATAGGACTGGTCGCTCGAAGCGCCTTCGAATTCTCCGCTGAACGACAGCTTCGAGCCCGGCCGGAAGGAGAATCCGGCGATCCCGACATGACGCTCGATCTTTCCCGAGTCCAGCGCATTCAGCCCTGTTAATGGCAATACAATGCTGCTTGCGTCCCCCCAGACATAACGGTAGCCGCCGCGCAAGGTGAGTTTGTCGGTGACGTCCACCAATACGTCCACCTCCTGCTGCGAATAATTCGTCACCAGCCGCGCCGACTGAAACGGCAGCGCGGTGGACGAGGCCGTATGAAGCCGGTCCGTCAGCCACGATTCCAGGATACGAACCCGCCGGAAGGGCCTGATCTCGACTCCGATATTGCCTGAAGTTCGGGGCATCTTCGCGGTGGCCGAAAGCAAGTACTGCTGACTCGAATAGAAGAGCAGGGTGCGTAGATCTACAAAATTGCCGGTATTCGATTGCTGGTAATTGACGTCTGTCCGCGGCTGGCTGTAAAGAAATTGGCCGGAGACATCCATCCAGGAAACTGGATTCGCGGTGATGGCCGCTTTGCTGTAAACGCTGGTGCCTCTGATTCCGTAGGATTGCAGCAGGTTCGTCAGCAACAAGGTCTGACCCAGGAATTGGGTGTCGCGATTGCCGGCGTTAGGGCCTCCGGAACTGTACAATTGCTGATCGTCTTTGAATCGAGTGCCACCCTGTTCCAAATTGAAGTGCATGCGCCGGAATTCAAAACGAACGCCGCCGCGGAAGTCCTCCATCGAGTCTCTGATCCGGTTCGGAACCGGATACTCATTTGCATCCGTCACGAACGTGGTGACACCGGACCCCGAGCCGGAACTTCTGCCGTAGGAGAAGTAGGGCACCACCGTTCGGGACGGAAAAATGTCGAGATCGAAACTGCTGAAGCGCCGCTGCGTATCGAAGGAGCGTTCGTTCACCAGACTTCCGCGGGAGAGCAGGGGATTGGCAAACGATGGCATGGCGTTGAAGTAAGCGATATTCCGGTAGTCGGCGTTAAAGTCATAGATCCGCTGCTTCCGCGCATTTACATGCATGGTTGTATACGGATCGTCTCCCCAGCTGTAGGCGCGGGTTTCAATCCGGTCGAACAGCCGCTTCTTGGGGTCTACGATGGAAAACTCCGCTCCTAGTAACTTCGGCCCCGAACCCAGATTGACGATACTTCGATAGGTATTGAGATTTCCCGCCGGATCGGAAACCCAACGGTAGCCGACATCCACCGATCCGGTTACCATCGACTCCGGCGCCGCCGCGGGCTTTTCGGCCGCCGGTTCTTCAGCGAGTAGCGGCGATAGAAAAAGCACCATTAGCAGTGTGATTTTCATCGCAGTAGGTTCCTGTCCACATGACTTCCGTGGATCTTCTGGTGGCAAGTTGTGCAATTACGGTAACGTGGGGATCGAAGGTCGTGAAATGCCGGGGGCACCACCCCTAAGACCGCGCGCGCCGCTGTAGATGTGCTTTGCGCCGGCGAATTGGAATGGCATTCGAGGCAGACAAATCGAACTTCCTGCCGCACCAGCATTCGAGGATTCGACGATCCATGCGGTTCATGGCAGCGACTGCATGTTTCAAAACGAACCGCCGCATGTTCAAAAGTGAACGGACCGCGTTTGTCGGTGTGGCAGCGGAAACAGCCCGGTTCGTTCGCGGCAAACGTCTGTGTCATGGAAGGCCGGAAACTGCCGTGGGGATTGTGGCAATCCACGCAAGACATTGCGCCCTCCGGCACACGGTGCTTATAAGGACGTTGGAACTGTGCCCACGCGCTGACATGGCAAGATGCGCACTGTTCATTGATAGCGGCCGGCTTTCTTGCAACCAAACCGAACGGACCTTTAGCATGAATCTGGTGGCAGGCGGTGCAGGAAACCTGACTCTTGGCGTGACTGCTCTGAATCTTCCCTGAGTGCGCAGGTTGATTCAGATGGCATTGCAGGCACGTACGGTCTGCCGCCGCCGGCGCCAACTTCGCCGGGTTCTTAATCTCTTCTGCTGACGCCGTCTCGGCGTGCTTGCTTCCAGGACCGTGGCACGCCTCGCACGTCTTCCCGTCCCAACCGTGCTTTTTATCGCTGTTAACAGCCTGATGAGGACTCTTCACTATTGAATTGAAGATGTCCTCATGGCAGGTCTGGCAAACTTCAGCCCCTACATAGGTTGCGGGCGTATTCGTCGCGGGGGCTGCTGCCGCCGCCGCTGGCGCTTGAGCTGATGCCGCCGCTGGAGCAACCTGGCCGAATGCCAGGCGCGCCAGCGAGAAAGCCACCAGGAGGAGACCCGCCCTCATAGGGGTCTCAATATTGCGCATGTTTCTTGGCCACGGAGAAGTCCGCGTTCGGACCGTGGCAGCTGTTGCAACTCTCCCCAATTGATGTCGTATTGGCCAATGTGTGCGACGCCGCTGAAGTGGAGACGTGGCAACCGGTGCAAGCTGAAGAAATAGGCGTAATCGGGTTGATCAACCCCTGCGGGTCGGTAACTTTGTTTACGGCAAGTGTCAGATTCTGCTCAGAGCCACCCACGTGGCACATGGCGCAGTTTCGAGTATCGGCCACGCGGCCTTGCGCGCTCATCGCAGGGTAACGCACTTCCGTAAAATCGTTGTGGGATCCGCCGAATCCCACCACTGTGAAGGATTTGTCCGCCTCTTTCAAACCCTCACCGGTATGGATTCGGTGCACCAGCAAATTGAAGTTAACTCCTTGTGGCGGCAGAAGCTTGTCTGCCGGATCCAGCGCACCCGGCCGCCGGCCCGCATCCGTTTGCGAAGGATTGTGACAAAGCACGCACATCTCCACCTGGTTACGATTCTGGCCATGAACAGAAAGAAACGTATGGCAGCCATTGCAGCTCTTCGTTGCCACGATGGTCCGCCGTGCTTTTACCGGTGAACTATCTACTGAGAAGTCGACTACCTTGTTAACTGCTCCATAGGTGACGACTTGTTGCTTGGTGGTTCCGGGTAAGATCGTCTCCGTCCGGCGCGCCTCCACACCGATGGAAAAGGAACCCTTCGAATCGGCGGGAACTGCGTGCTTAAAGGTGTAGGCGCACACTTCACCCTGTCCGCATGTGGCTGTTCTGGCGTCTTCCGACACATAGCCCGGTGTGGTTACGTCCGAACCAAAATTGGTGTATCCATAGTCATTGTCGGGGCCTGCCATTACCAGGTTCAAAGTTCCAAGCGTAGCCAGTGGAACCGCAGCGCCGGATTTATCTTTTACGGTGAAACTGACGGTCGGCTTCTTGCCGGCAGCACCATCGTCCACCTTGCTGAGTTCCACAATCAGGCCGGATAGCAATGAAGATTGCGTCGGGATGACGTGCGCACCTTTAATCGATGCGTCAAATTCAACCTCACCCTGGGGAGTGTGGCAAGTGGAGCACTGATTGTCACTCACTTGCGGTCCTACAACCCCGCCGGCATGTTTCTCACCCGACGCAAAGTTCGCATCGTCGTGACAAGATCCGCAGGACGCACGCGTTGGTTTCGTCAAATAATTAGCAGCCTGCGCCGCGCCTGATTTCTGATCGTGGCAAGATTCGCAACGGCGCGGGTCGGATGGGTACGCCACACTGGAGTAATCGGCAACAGACTGGTTGAATCCGATGATCTGGTATGGCTTACCCGCCTTGACGCTCGGCAATTGCTCGCCCATATGGATCTTGTGCGCCATTACTTTCAGGTCGACTGTGTTGCCGGTATCGGGGTCTAAAGTCTGCGGTGTGTGGCACAGCACGCACATTTCAATGCCACGTCTCGACCCGCCGTGGAAGGAAAGTTGATCGTGGCACTTGTTGCACGAGGCTGTGCGGATGACGTCGCGGACCTTGGTAACGGGCGAGCCATCCGGGACGAAACTAAAGGTTGTGCTCCCATAGTTGGTGCCCAGATCGAACTCGGTCAAATTTCTGTTGCCGTAAACACCAATCGTGTGCGTGGCCGTACGGTCGTACCCGGTCGTCGCTTTCGTATTGAACTTGTACTTATATTGGCCGTCGGCAATCGTTGTAAACGTGCCGTTCGCGTCCGAGCCTGCCTGTTGCGTGGTGGCGACAGCGGCGCCGCTCGCCGTTCGTGTCGTGTAGGAAACGTACTGATCTTGCGTCTTCGGTATCGTGGCAGCGACAAAACTCAACGCGACTACGCCCGGAGTTGTAATTCCAAGGCGGTCGAGCGGCAGTCCCTTGGGATCGGTCACCGACACGGTAGCCGTAATTGTGCCATCGGTGGCGATATCCGCGGCCGTTACCTTTATCACTAAACCTGGGCGAACGAAATTAACCACTTCGTTACTGGCGTAATGCGCCTTACTACGAGGCGAATACCCAACGTCCGAGTCACCACTCAATGCCAAAACGGATGCGAACATCAATACCAACATTACTGCGTGTCTCAGCGACCTTGCGTTTTTCATCTGCACCGGATAACCTCCCCCACGAATTCAAGTCAAGCAGTATGCACGTTGACCGCCACTTGCCATGCGCTCCACGCGAACTGCTTGCTGCCCAAGTAGCAGCCCCATTTCCCTTCTATCCACCGGGTATTCCACCGCTCGCGCACAATGCAGCGGGATGGCCGGCATGTGCACCCTCGTGCACCATCCTGCGCCGTATCCAGCACCCTGCGTTATAACCCCCAAAATGTCGGATCGCTTCCCCGCCAATAATGTTTTTCTGGTTTATCCACAGATCAATTCTGTAACGAACTCTTGACTAGGAGTCTTCCGGCATTTTCTCACTCCGGTATGCCTGCTAAGATTCACATTCGGCGGCAGTAACAGATACTAGGGATATGCTCAATCTGCCTCGCACACTGGAAGAATTTAACGCATTCGGCGACTGCTATCTGCCATCGTTGCTCGGTTTCGAAGTGGTGTCGGTGGCTCCGGGAAAATTACAGGCCCGGATGAAGATCCGCCAAGACCTCCTAGCTCCGAATGGGTATCTGCATGCAGCCTCCATAATCGCGCTTGCCGATACCGCATGCGGCTACGGAACCGTCACACTCTTACCCGCTAACGCGACGGGCTTTACAACAATTGAACTGAAAAGCAACTTCATGGGTACCTGCCGCGAGGGTAGCATTTTTACCGATGCCGTCTGTATTCATGCCGGTCGAACCACTCAGGTATGGGACGCATCCGTGACCGATGAATCGAATGGCAAGAAAATCGCTCTCTTTCGCTGTACCCAGTTAATCTTATACAAAGTGTAGCCGGCAGCAAATATTTCTCCTGGCAATTTGGCTTGCAGGTGAGATAATTCCGACAGGCGTTAATTTGCGAGTTATTCACCTTACATTCTATAAATGCGCCAGCCAGTGGGTGCGCGACATTCTGACGGATACAGAGGTAGCGGCTGCATCGGGATTTCCGCTTTCGATCGGCGGGGTAGATGTTAACTCTGAAGGTTGGCCCGATGCACCCTCAGGCAGCGTCGCCGGGCCGCTCTACGGCGCCTCTTATGAGAACTGGCTTGCGAACTCCACTGAAAAGGACCGCGCCATTGTTGTTTTGCGCGATCCCAGGGATTTGGTGATCTCCCTTGTGTTCTCGCTCGGCTTCAGCCACGTCCCCTCATCGATGACGCGCCTGTTGCGTTCCCCAATTTCGTCCGCCTCCGATGGGGACCGGGTCAGGATCGGTATTTTCCTGCTTACGCAATGGGCGGACCGGATGCGCAGTTGGGGAACCGCCACGCCCGGGGATCGCGAATACATCACCAGTTACCGGCGGCTGACCGGGCATCCGCGGGAAGAGTTCGCCGCGATCTTCCGGTTCCTGGGATGGAAAGTTGAGCCTCGCCTTCTAGACCGTGTGCTGGAGCGTCACTCTTTCGAAAAACGTACCGGCCGCCGTCCCGGGGATATCAATCCATTCAGCCATCTACGAAAAGGCGTCGACGAAGACTGGCGGAATTACTTCGACCGCGAACTAGGAGAGGATTTTGAGGCCACATTTCCGCGGTTGCTCACTGATCTGGGCTATGAGTCCAATTCCGATTGGTACCTGGCGCTGCCGGAGAAGTTAGCGGCCGGAGCGAACCGAATTCCTTCCGGCGAGGACCGCGTTCAGGAACTGTTGAACCGGCTGGCAGCACAGGAAGATCAGTACACCGAACTGGGTCTCTGGCGGACAGCGGCCGAAGAGCGGCTCGAACAGATCCGTGCGCTCACGGCCAACGTGGATGCACTGCAGGAAAGAGTTGCCGCTCCCAATTTGGAAACCAGGCAACACCTGTCCCAGATCAACGAACTAACCAGCACGGTACGCCACTTGGAGAATCAGCTTGCGGATCGTCTTGCCGCCAATCAACGTCTAAATATCGTCATCCAGGAGATGGGCGCAAGGATTGACGAGAGGAATGCCGTGGCCGGGCAGCGGTTGGAGCAGATTTTTCAGCTTACGCGAATGGTGGACGAACTGGAGTCCCGGTTGGCTGCGCCAAACGTGGTCGCCGAGGAGAGACTTGCACAGATTCACATCCTGACCAACAATGTGCTGCAACTTCAAGATCGGATCGCGCAACCCGACCCTGTTGCCGAAGAGCGGTTAGCCGACATTCTGAAGCTGACGGCGCACATCGAGTCGATTGAGCGGACGCTCGCCGAGGTGGACAGCGCCGCCCAGGAACGCAAGAGGATTATTGACGATATTCGAGCGAGCGCGTCTTATCGCTATGGTTTTCTGCCTCTATCCAAACTGGGCAGTGTGCTTCGTTGATGACACTGTCGGGACTTCAATTGCTGCTTCTAGTGTGCAGCACCGCGCAAGCCGGCGACTATGCCGCTCGCTATTCCGCGCAGCTTGAAAAGCTGGATCGCACCGGGCCGGAATCCGTATGCGAGGCGCGTAAGCTGCTGCGCGATTGGCTGCCCAAAGCGGGTGTAACTGATCGCGCCGCCATGTTCCGTGGCTTCCGCAAGTTGTATCTGGACGTCATCGGCATGAGTACCAGACGATTTGACGAAGCAGCAGGCCCGGTGCTTGTGCAACTGGAAACGCTCCTGATGAAGTCAGACCAGAACCAGGCACAGAAAGCTGCTTTCTTCTCCGCCGACCCGGCAATTCGCGGCGCCATCGGGCCATGGCTTGGTTGTGGCATTTCAGCCGGCAGTGGAGAGGGAATGTGGTATCCGGCAGTTGACCCCACGGCGATGTTGGAATTCATGCCGCAGCTTCCGGCGGCGCTCCGGGACTACGTCCGGTTTCGAGCTCGCGAAGATACTGACTTGGTGGCAGGTGACGCGTCGCTGGGTCTCACTTGGCCGCAACTAGGGGACCGCCTTAAGCGATGGGAAGATTTCGCCCGTTCACACCCGCGGCTGCAGGAAACCGATTCCGAAGTCAAACACGAAGTTCTCACTCTGGCATGGATGTTCTTGTTCGGTCTGGATAACACGCCCACTTACGACAAAGAAGGGCGGATTGAGCCGGGACTTGCCGCCGCCTGGCGTGGATTCGTGAAGAGCAATGCCTCATCGCGATTCACTCCACTTCTGCGGGAAATACTGGCGAGGCTGGAGCGCAACGGACGTAGACTGACGGCAGAAGATACTCCGCTCTTCGACCGTTATGAGCTTGGATCGGAATTCGCCGGGTGGTTACGAATCGTGCAACTGCAAAACGGTCAGTGAATATCAGCGAACAGCCAGGCCTGCCTTCTCTGCATGCACCACGTATTCCTCGTAGGGTCCCCTAAAGTCTTCAATGGCGCCGTCCTGGAAATGCCAGATCCTGGTTGCTACTTCATCAATCAGATCGTGATCGTGCGTAACCAGGAACACCGTGCCTTCGTACTTCTGTAGCGCCACATTCAACGCGTTGATGGCTTCCAGGTCCAAGTGATTCGTCGGCTCATCGAAAATCAGAATATTTGGCTTCGAGAGCATCAGCTTACAAAACAGCAGCCGGGCCGCTTCGCCGCCTGACAGCGCCGCGGTGGGTTTCAGTCCTTCCTCGCCGCGAAAAAGCATCTGCCCCAGCAAGCCGCGAATTTCCTCCGCCGACGCCTGCGGATCAAACTGATGCAGCCAGTCGTAGGTGGTCATCCCCTTTTCGATGGCGCCCTGATGATCCTGCGCAAAATAGCCGGGAGCCGCTTCATGCCCCCACGTCACTTTCCCGGAATCAATCCCGGCCGGGTCCAAACCAAGACCCGGCGCGTTGGCCAGCAGCGCCTTGATCAGCGTGCTCTTGCCGGTAGCATTTCGCCCCACCAGCACAATTTTCTCGCCGCGAATCACACTGGCCGAAAAACCGTTGATGACCTTCAGATCGCCGTAAGCTTTCGATACCCCTTCGAATTCCAGCACGTGCTTTCCCGAAGGCCGCTTGGGTTCAAACTTGATATACGGGCGGGCGATGTTGGATCGCGCCAGCTCACTGGTTTGCAGCCGCTCCACTTCCTTCCGCCGCGATGTCACCTGGCTGGAACGCGTGCCGGCGGAGAACCGCGCGATGAACTCGTTCAGCTGGGAAATTTTCTTTTCCCGCTGAATATTCTGGCTCTCAATCCGCGCGCGTACCTGCGTTTTCTGCATCACCATGTCGTCGTAGCCGCCATTGTAGGTGATGATGGTTTCGTAATCGATGTCCGCGGTGTGCGTGCAGACGCTGTTCAAAAAGTGGCGATCGTGCGAGATCACAATCACCGTGCCGTTGTATTGATTGAGAAACGATTGCAGCCAGTGGATGGAATCCAGATCCAGGTAGTTCGTAGGCTCATCCAGCAGCAACGCCTGTGGATTGCCGAACAAGGCCTGCGCCAGCAGCACGCGCACTTTCTGCCCGCCCTGCAATTCGCTCATCATGCGCTCATGCAAGGTGTCGGGAATGTCCAGCCCTTGCAGCAGAATCGCCGCGTCGCTTTCGGCGGTGTAGCCGTCTTCCTCGGCGACAATCCCTTCCAGTTCTCCCAGGCGCATGCCGTCTTCGTTGGTCATGTCGGGCTTGGCGTAGATCACTTCACGTTCTTCCAGCGCGGCCCAAAGCCCTTTGTTGCCCATGATCACCGTGTCAATCACGCGGTATTGATCGAAGGCAAACTGGTCCTGCCCCAACACACCCATCTTCTTGGGACGCACCACCACGCCTTTCTGTGGTTCCATCTCGCCACTCAGCAGTTTCATGAACGTGGACTTGCCGGAGCCATTCGGCCCGGTAAGTCCATAGCGGCGGCCCGCGACGAAGGCGGTGGCAACCTCCTCAAACAGGATCTTCGCGCCATAGCGCATTGTAATATTGTTGACGGAAATCATACTAAACTTCTATGGTAGCGTGCCGAAGTGCGCGCCATGCACTGTCCCAGGTAAGCTGTTCCTCATAAAGCCTGCGGCCGTTTTGCGCCAGATGCCGGCTCAGTTCGTCTGAGGTCAACACGGAACTGATTGCTTCCGCAAATTGCGCCGGAGTATTCGCAATTAAGAGGTGCTCCCCGTCGCGGCAAGGCAATCCCTCCGCGCCTAAGGATGTCGAAACAACGGGTAAGCCGGCTGCCCATGCTTCGATGATCTTGATGCGAGTACCGCTACCCGATAGCAGTGGCACCACAGCGAGTCTGGCCGAAGCTAACTCTTCCACCGCGTTATCCACCGGCCCGGTCACGTGGATGCGGGCATCCCCCGTCAGGCGCCGTTTGATCTTCTCGTGATTTTTCCCCATTAGCCGCCATGCCAGCCCGGGCCAACGGTCGCGAATCAGCGGCCATATGTTCCGGTGGAAATGCGAGATCGCGGAAATGTTCGGATGATATTCCAGGTTGCCGGAGAAGACGATCTCATTGGCCTTTTCACGATCCGGCAACGCCACTAACGGAATCGTGTTTGGGCACACCGCCACCTGGGCTCCGTTAGCATATCCGCGCAAGGCGGCGGCATCGTCGCCGGAGGAAACCAACAGCATCGAGAAAGCCCGCAACAACTCGCTCTCCAGCCGCCGGCATGAGTGTGCGAACCTGTTCAGCAACATCGATTCGGGCCATCGCGCCGCCTGTCCGCACCGCGCCAGCAAAACCGATTCCACGTTGTGCAAATCCAGAATCACGCGGTCGCTGTGTCGATGTACCAACGGGCCATAGCCGGCACACCAGAAGTGCTCGATGATTGCCAGCGGGTAGTGGCGGCCTTTCAGCGCCGCGGCGACGCTCTTGTCAAATCCGGAAAATCGATCTACCAGCGGGGGAATGCCTTTGGTGAACCGGCGAAAGTTCCGCAATGCGCGGGCATGCAGATCCCTGGAATGAAACGGCAGGTCGATCACGGTGATGTGCTTCACCAGGCCGGCGGGAAATCTTGGAATGGGATCCGCCGCGCCCGGTTCTCTAAACACGATGACATCCACATCGTAGCCTTGCGCCAGAAATTCCAGGATCGAGGCCGAGCGCATCGGCCCACCGCCAGCCAGCGGATAAGGCGCCTCCGGCGTGAGGAATAGGGCGGCGGGCCGATGGACAGGTCTATCTTTCGAACCGGCGAATCGCTTCGACATAGACCTCCCGCGTGAGAGCTGCTGTCCTGCCCCAACTGAACTCCGCCGCCCGCTGTAGCGATCGCAGCCTCCGGTATTGCAGTATTTCAGGATGGGCCAACAGAACTTCCATTTGCGCCGACCAACCGGCCGCTTCCTCCGCGGCCACATGAATCGCGGCGTTTCCCGAAACTTCCATCACGGCGGGGTCGCACGAAGTGATCACGGCCGCACCGCAGGTCATCGCCTCCAGCACGGGAAGACCGAAGCCCTCATACAGTGACGGGTATAGGACTGCTACCGCACCGCTGAACAGTCCCGGCAAGTCCGAATCCGGAACCTCGCCAAGAATTCGCAAACCCGGCTCTTCGGCCAAGGCAGGGAAGTCGGTTCGCCGCCGTCCAGCCAGCACCAACGAAACGGGATGATGTTCCCGGATACGGCGCCACGCGGCCAGTATCGTGGGTATGTTCTTGCGCGGCTCTAGAGTTCCAACGTACAGAAAGTATGGCGCGGCTTCAGTGCGGCTTCGTTCCACCGGTTTCATCCAACAAGGAGCCGCCTCCGGAACCGCCACGATTCGCGCGGGATCGATTCCGAATCGCTCGATAGCCTGTTGCCGGACAACTTCGCTGGGCGTGATGGTCATGGTGGTGCGGCCGGTGCGGATGAGGAAAGGCGTGCGCACACGCACCCGGTCCGCCGCATGATGCCAACTGGAGTCCATCCATGGAGAGAGATCGTGCAGCGTCATTACGCTGGGGCGCAGCGCCAGGTAGGGGACAGAGAAATCGGTGCCATGGAATAAATCGATACCCAACCGCGACATCTCCCGCTGCACGCCAACCAGCCACCAGCGCCGCTCCAGCGCATTCTGAGGCTGGCTGGTGCCGGGCGCCAGATTACGCGGTGCATCGCCCGAAAACCGGAACGGCTGATCGGAGATCAAGTGATACCGGTCGTCCGGAAATGCCAGCGCCAGGGCTCTTGCCAGTTCCTCGGTATAGCGGCGCACTCCTCCCGTCGATACACTGAGAGGAGTTGCGTCGAGCGCTATTCTCATACACGATGAAAAATCAAAGCTCCTATGTATCTTTCCTTGTCGAGCAACTCTCCCCATTGGGCGAAATCACTGCGAGAAGTATGTTTGGCGGGCACTGTCTCTATTGCGATGGTACTGTATTCGCCCTCATCGCGAGCAACACTTTGTACCTTAAAGCCGACGAAGTAAACCAACCGGCTTTTCAATCGCGCGGACTCAAACCGTTTCATCCGTTCGATCGTCCGGAAGGTGCGATGCGCTACTTCACGGCGCCGCCCGAAATCTTTGAAGATCCAGATGCCATGAAGCACTGGGCCGGAGGCGCCATCCAAGCGGGCCGCCGTGCCAAGAGGCCAAAGCGCTAGCCCAGAATATCCAAGGCGGCCTGCAGTTCACTCCGCGTATGTGCGTCGCCCGTCCTGCTGGTCACCTCGATTCCCTTTTCGTAAATCGCCCGGGCATCCTCCAGCCGCCCCAGTTTCTCCAGCGTTCTGCCTCCGTGAAAGTAACCGGCGGCATAGTCCGGATTAACCGTCAGCAATTCCTGGAATTCACTCACCGCCTGCGTCAGTTCTCCGGCATTCGCATACTCGGTAGCCAGTCCGTATCGGAGGAATGCATCCGCCGGGCTCTTAGCGACCATGTCTTTCAGCATCTCGAGTCGTGTGGGCATTCTGACCCCATGTTAATATACCCGCAATGCCGTGCCCCTATTTTTATCCGCTGGCGGCTTCAGCCGCGGGCGGCGACCCGCCACCGGCGAGGACACCACTAGGAAGGTTGTACGACGGCGATTGTCACGCTGATCCCGACTCGACGCGCACCGCGGACAGGCAGACCGTCAGAGACAGTTGCAACTTCGGTTACGGGCAGGGGCGTTGCCAAAATTTTCCAGCCCGTGTGGAAGCCGACGCCGTTCGCTTCTCGCTATCGGCAGGTGGCGAACTGGTCTGGATTCTTGAAAAGGATTTCTCGCCGGTGCGCCACGGCGGAATTCAGGACGCGGATGCAATCGTGCGCAAGCAAGCTGAGGTGTTTCTCGAAAATCATGAGCGATATTCTAGACGGACGTCCGGTCCGGGAATCAATTTCTGAGTACTTCGAAATCGCGCTGCCAAACGATGCCAATCCCCTAGGCAACCTGCTGGGCGGAAGAGTCATGCACCTGGTGGATCTGGCGGCAGCCATCGCCGCGGCCCGGCACTCCCGAAAGGCCGTGGTTACCGCCTCGGTGGATCATATGACGTTTCTGCATCCAGTCCACATTGGCGACCTTTTGATTTTGAAATCGGCGGTGAACCGGGTCTTCCGTACTTCGATGGAGGTCGGTGTAAAGGTGTGGGTGGAGAATATGAGCACCGGTCTTGTCAGGCACACCTCTTCCGCCTATCTGACGTTTGTCGCGGTGGATTCAAAACACAACCGCATTCCGATTCCACCGGTAATTCCCGAAACCGCGGAGGAACTACGCAGATTTGAGGAAGCCGGCGGCCGCCGCGAATACCGCCTGGCATTGAAGGCCAGAAACACGAAACCCTAGCGTACTGTCCGACAAATAACTGGACACAAGAAACGGCTTGTTCACGCGCGCGGCTCGCTTTCGAACTCGTTGCTGCAACAGTAGTTTCCGAGCCGCGACTGTAAAGGAGCGGTTTCCGGTAGTGTCCACCCAATTCGCGGACACTTCCCTAGCGTTCACGCCTTATACATGTACTTGACGTTTTGCTTGAATATCAGCAGGTTCGGACCTTCCTCCCGATTCACCTTCAGGCAACCCTTGTCATACCATTCTATGATTCCATGAAGAGTCTCGCCGTCCCTCAGCACGATGACCATCGGCGTCTTGGACTGCATCTGTTTCATGTAGTAAAAATTCTCCGCGTTGGTCTGTTCTGGCGGAGAGGCTTTCTTTGGACTGCGACGGGGGTTCATTTGATCTTTGATCTCCGTCAGTGACGGACGAATTAACCTGCGGTTGCCACCCTCCACGAACACTCCCCTTATGAAAAGTAGTTAAGATGACTGCTTTGAAGAGACATGCGGCATGGAAGACTTTTTCGTGTCTCTGACTTATGGTTTATTAGTATCACAGTGAACCCGGTGCCGCAAGCAAGGTCACTGGTTTTGCAAATCTAACACCAGCGAATCCAGCGCCAACCCCTTCTGGATATTCCGCCGCAACAGATCCATCAATTCGTCCACCTTTTTCACCGCCGTACGAATCCATTCAAACGAAATCGCCGCCGCCACCGCGGCCAGGTCCTTTTGCAGATCAGGATTGCGAATCTCGCCCGCGTGTTGTTGCAGTAGTAACAAATCTTCTAACAGGATGTACAAAATGTGCAGGTAAAATTCCAGCTTTTCCGACTTACTGGCATTGAGCGATTCCGATAGCTTCGCCCAACGCGCGAAAGGCGCCAGCTTCGCAGCCACTTGCAGCAGCGTTACCATCGTCGCGCGGCGTTTGTCGTAGACTTCCAGGTCGATAGACGTCGCCATTCCAGGGCATCCCGCCGCCAGTGCCAGGCGCCGCTCTTTGTCTTTCAAGTCGCGCGAGTTTGCGAACTGCTCCATCTCCTGCTTGTCCAACCGCCGCATCTGCAGCGGCACTGCGCGCGAGCGAATGGTGGGCAGAAGATCGTAGGCATTTTCAGCCGTCATCACGATAATCAGGTGATCTGGCGGTTCCTCCAGCGTCTTCAGCAACGAATTTGCCGCTTGTTCATTGGCGCGGTCGATGCGGTCGATCAGAAATACGCGCCGCTTCCCGCTCAGTGGCTTGAACTGTGCCCGCTCTTTCAGCATCCGCATCTGCTGAATGGAGATCTGCCGTAGCGGTCCGTCCGGCGGAAACGTCAGAAAATCCGGGTGGGAGGCGAACACCAACGGATCATCCACGCGCTTATCGGACGCCCATTTTTCCCGGTCTGCGATGATAGCCAGGTTGGCGGGCAGGCTTAAGTCGTCGCGTTCCACTTTGCGTTCCCCACCCAGGACGGCGCTGGCGAACCGGCGCGCCAGCGTAGCCTTGCCGACGCCTTCCGGACCCGCCAGTAGAATCGTTTGCGGAATGCGCTCCCGCTCCATCATTTGCGCCAGCGTGGTAACTGCGTCCGGATTCCCAAAGAAATTCTCAAACACGATGGACTGCCTCCCAGATCCTGGCGGCGATGGTCTTCCGGTCCGCCCGGCCATCGATGACAACGATCCGTTCCGGCTCTGCTGCAGCCAGCTGCAGATACTCCTGCCGCACGCGGTGGTGGAATTCCACCGCCTGCTCATCCATCCGCCGTTCGTCTTTGCCTTCCGTCAACCGGTTGCGCGCGTGTGCGCGCTCCAGACTGGTATCCAGGTCGATGTCGAGATAAATCGTCAAGCTGGGCCACAGCCCACGGCAGGCAATCTGGTGAAGCGCCATCACGACGTCCCGGCCAAGGCCACGCGCCGCGCCCTGATAGGCGAGGGTGGAGTCGGTAAAACGATCGGACAGCACCGTGGCGCCCTTTTCCAGCGCGGGCAGAATCCATTCGTCGACATTCTGCGCGCGGCTGGCAAAGTAGAGCAGCATCTCCGCGGTGGGCGAAAGTTCCTGGTTGGCGGAATCCAGCAAGATGCCGCGAATCTGCAGACCGATCCGCGTGCCACCCGGCTCGGCCGTTTCCAGCACGTCCCCTCCAGCGGCGCGCAGCTTCGCGGCCAGCAAACGCATTTGCGTGGTCTTTCCGCAGCCGTCGGTTCCTTCAAAGCTGAGGAAGCGTCCCTGGTTCGCAATCGCGTGGGAACCGCTCCCTGACGGTCGCGGCTCGGTTACGGAATCCACCCTAACCGAGCCGCGACCGTCAGGGAGCGGTTGTTCAGTCGTAGACATAGTGCAGAACGGCCTTTAGATCCTCCCAGGCCTCTTTCTTTGCATTCTGGTTGTAGGGCCGCAGCAGATACGACGGGTGGTACGTCACCATCACCGGAATGTCGCGCCATTTGTGCCATTTCCCGCGCAGTTTGGTAACGCCATCCTTCGTTCCCAGAACGGCCTTAGCCGCCGTGGACCCCAACGCGCAAATCGCTTTCGGCTTGATGGCGGAGAGCTGCCGGAACAGAAACTGGCCGCAAATTTCCATCTCATCCGGCTGTGGCGCGCGGTTCTCCGGTGGCCGGCACTTCACTACGTTACAGATATAAACGTCCTGCCGCGTGATGGTCATGCCTTCCTTCTTCGCCGTGCCGTCGATCATTTGCGTAAGAAGTTGTCCGGCGCGCCCGACAAACGGTACTCCCTGCGCGTCCTCATCGGCCCCCGGTCCTTCTCCCACGAACACCAGACGCGCCTCTTCATTGCCCGATCCGAAGACGATCTTGTTTCGCGCCTCGCACAAACGGCAGCGCTTGCAATCGCCGATGTCTTCGCGGATTTTCACCAACGTGTCGTTCTCCGGAGCCAGGCCGGGCAGCACTACGGGCACTATAGGTTCGATGGGTTTCACGATGGCGGGCACTTTCTTCTGGACGTAAAGATCCTTTACCCCTAGGTCCTTATAAAATTCCAGATATTGCCGAAGTTCTCCGGGATTCATGACAGCCGTTGCAGCAGCGCGTAATCGAAAATCTGATCGGCAATCTCGCGCTTGGATGCGCGCGCCAAATGCACCGGTTCGCCCTTCCTGGTGACTAACACCACTTCATTATCGTCAGATTCGAAGCCCAGATTTTCACGATTCACCAGGTTGGCAACCACCATGTCGCAGTTCTTGGTCTTCAACTTTCTCCGCGCCTCTTCGATCAGGTTCTGCGTCTCAGCCGCAAAGCCGATTAGCAACTGATCGGTCTTCTTCTTGCCCACTTCCGCCAGAATGTCCGGCGTGGGGTCCAGTTCCAGCGAAAAACGCGTTGCCGTCTTCTTCACTTTCTGATTTGGCACCGCGGACAGGTGATAGTCGGCCACCGCGGCGGCTTTCACTACGATGCTCGATTGCGGTAAGTACTGCATCACGGCGTCACGCATCTCAAGCGCCGTCTTGACTAGCACTAGAGTTACTCCCGCAGGCGCGTTCAAGTGGACCGGGCCGGAAATCAGGATCACTTTCGCGCCCCTGGAAACACCGGCCTCCGCGATCGCGTATCCCATCTTTCCACTGGACCGGTTTGAAATATAGCGCACTGGATCGAGCGGTTCCTGTGTGGGACCAGCCGTCACGATCACCGTTTCTCCGTCCAGATCCCGGCGAACTTTCAGCACCGCATCGGCGATGCAATCCGGTTCAGCCAAACGGCCTGGACCCGTCGTTCCGCAGGCAAGCAAGCCCTCCGCGGGCTCTACAATCAAATGGCCGCGGCCACGCAAAGTGCCGATATTTTGGCGCGTTGCCGGGTGGTTCCACATGTTCGTGTTCATCGCCGGTGCAAGCACAACCCGCCCGGTGAACGCCAGATACAACGTGGAGAGAAAATCGTCCGCCAGGCCGTGCGCAAATTTAGCGAGAAGGTCGGCTGTGGCCGGAGCTACCACCAAGGTGTCGTTATCCTGCGCCACGCGGATGTGTTCCACCGCACTCGAAAGCGTATCCGCGGACGAATTCGACGCCCATAACCCGGTGATGACTTTGCGCCCGGTGAGAGAGGCGAACGTAAGAGGTTGAACGAACTGCTGAGAGGCGGATGTCATCACCACCTCCACCGCGCACCCGCGTTGTTGCAGCACGCGCGCAAGCTCGGCTGCCTTGTAGGCTGCAATGCCGCCGCCAACGCCGAGCACCACTTTCATAAATTTAGGCGTTCTTCAGAGCAATCGCGGCGTCACGGATCGGATCGTCGTACTTCACCAGGCCCCGGCGAACTTCTTCCATGGCGGCAACCGTCGGTTTCTTGGAAGTGCTGGGCAGGAACGATCGTGCTCCACCCTGCAATTGCCGGGCGCGCTTGGCAGCCACGATAATGAACCGGTAGGTGCTGGTTTCCGGGTCGTCCGGAATGGAGTGCATCGCGTTCTTCGGTAATGGATCGTACATACTTTGAACCCTCTCTTGCCTACTGAAATGAAGCTAAAATCGACCGCACCTGATCTTCTACTTTTCTGCGCCGCACCCGTTCCGCCTTCACAATCGAGGCCAGCGTGTCCACACTCCGCTCCAGATCGTCATTAACCAGCACATAATCATAGCTGGTGTAACTCCGAATCTCATCGGCAGCTTCCCGCAAACGGCGTTGAATCACCGTCTCGGCGTCTTCCGAGCGCGCCCGTAAACGGCGCTCCAAAATCTCTCTGGAAGGGGCAAGGATGAAAATGCTGATAGCATCCTTGATCGACTCCTTCAATTGTCTCGCACCTTGAACGTCGATGTCGAGTACCAGATCTTTGTGCTCCGATATGGCCCGCTCCAGAATCCCCCGGTGCGTCCCGTAGTAATTGCCGAAAACCTCGGCATGTTCCAGAAATTCGCCGCGGCGGATCCGCGTCTCGAAGTCCTCACGGCTGATGAAGTGGTAGCTCTGGCCGTCCACTTCGGCACCGCGCGGTTTCCGCGTGGTGTACGACACGGAAAACAGCAGGTTGGGGTCTGAGGCCAGAAGCCGTCCGACGAGTGTCGATTTGCCGGATCCCGACGGCGCGGAAATGATAAAAACTGAGGTCATTCGATATTTAGCGCCTGTTCCCGGATCTTCTCGATATCGGATTTGGCGGCTAGCGCCAGTTCGGTAATCCCCAGCCCCCCCTCGCCAATTCCAGAGGTCTTGGAGAGGATGGTGTTCGTTTCGCGGTTCATTTCCTGCAACAGGAAATCGATCTTTTTGCCCGCGTCGCTTTCCTTCCCCAAAATCTCCGCCAGTTGCACGGCGTGAATCTTGAGCCGTGCGATTTCTTCGCCGATGTCGCTGCGATCGGCCAGCAGCGCCGCTTCCTGCGCCAGGCGCTGCGGATCCAGGCCCGCGCCGCCCAGCAGTTCGGCCAGCCGGTCTTTCAATCGAGTGTGGAAAGCTTCCACCGCGCGGCTGCGAATTTGCTCCATGCTGTGTGCTGCTTCCAGAATCGCGGTGTTCCTTTCCAGCATTACCTTAGCCAGGTCGGCGCCCTCTCTGGCGCGAAACTGATTCAGAACCGCCAGCGCTTCTTCTATCGCCGCCACCAGCGGCGCTTCGAAATCCGGGCTCAGCTCCAGTTCTCCGGCCTCTCGAAGCATTCCGGGAATGCGCAGCGCGTCGTTCAAATTGGGTTCGTTTCGTAATTGGTGCAGCGCCGCCGCCTTCCGGAACGCCGCCAGATAGTTGTCCAACCGCACGCTATCCACATCCATTACCACCGGCCCGCCCGCCTTGGCCAACGATATCCGAAGGTCCAGGTGCCCCCGTCCCACGTGCCGCTTCACCACCGCGCGGATGGCCGCTTCAAACGGGTCCAGATCGGAACTCATGTGGAAATGCAGGTCCAGGCCGCGATGATTCACGCTCTTCAGGCTCACCACGGCGTCGATCCCGTGAATGGTCTTTTTCACCCGGGCAAACCCGGTCATGCTGCGCACAGTGGATTGACTCATGAATTCGGCACCGGGTCTGTTTCCAGGAATTGCAATTCGTGCAGCCGCTGGTAAATGCCGCCGTGATTGATCAAGTCTTCGTGAGTTCCAACTTCTGAGATGCGGCCCCGGTCAAGCACCACGATCTTATCAGCCCGCCGGATGGTGGATAAACGATGGGCAATCACGATCACCGTCCGGTCTTCTATCAGATTCGCCAGCGCCCGTTGCACCAGTATTTCCGACTCCGTATCCAGGTGCGAAGTGGCTTCGTCCAGAATCAGAATAGGCGCGTTCTTCAGCAACGCACGCGCGATGGCGATGCGCTGCCGCTGGCCTCCGCTAAGCTTGGCGCCCCGTTCCCCGATCATCGTGTCATAGCCCTGCGGCAGCCGTGCGATGAACTCTTCCGCCAGCGCGTTCCGTGCCGCCTGGTTCACTTCTTCCATGGTGGCGTGCTGCTTGCCGTAGCGGATATTGTTTGCCACCGTGTCGTTGAACAGAAAGGTATCCTGCGCCACCATGCCGATCTGTTCGCGCAGCGACGCCAGACGCACGTCGCGAACGTCATGGCCATCGATCTTCACCGCGCCGGAGGCTACATCGTAGAATCTCGGCACCAGGTTCGCTAGCGTCGTTTTACCGCCGCCGCTCGGCCCAACCAGCGCCACTACTTCGCCCGCATTCACGCGCAGTTCGATTCCGTTCAGCAGAAACCCGCCCGGCGAATTCGGATACCGAAAGGTGATGTTGTCGAATTCAATCGAGGTTCGGAACGATTCCAGTTTCACCGCATTCGGCTTATCGGTAATCTCAATTTCCCGATCCAGATACTCGAAGACCTTTTGTGACGCGCCTATTGCTTGTTGGAAAATGTTATGAATACCAGTCAGACGTTTCACCGGTTCATACAGCATCAGCAAGGCAATCACGAAACTGGTAAATTCGCCCGCCGACATACCGCCATTGACAATCTGCGTCCGCGCGTAGGTCAGCAACCCGACAATTGTGAGGGCACCGAAGAATTCGATCAATGGCGATGAGATGGCCTGCTGCGCCACATAGCGTAAATTGGCCGACCGCAGACGGTGCGCTGCGCTGCGGAATCGCTGGGACTCATGCGCTTCGGTGCCAAAAGATTTCACGATCTGCTGGCCGCTGATCGTCTCTTGTAGAATTTCGTTCAGTTCCGCGGCGTTGTCCTGCGCCTTTCGCGTGGTGCGCCGGATGCGGCGGCCCAGACGCACGGTGGGCACCAGCACGATGGGCAGCACGGTGATACTCACCAGCGCCAGCCGCCAATCGTTTTGCATCAGCACGTACACCAGACCGATGACGACGAAGGTTTGCCGCAGCCAGTCGGCCAACATGCTGGAGGTGGCCACTTGAATTTTTTCGATATCGCTCATCACCGACGACATAATCCGTCCGGTGGACTGCGTCTCAAAAAACTGGGCATCCTGGCGTAGCACTTTATCGAAGACCGTCTGGCGAATGTCCGTCACCGCGGAAACACCCACATAGCTGACCATGTAATTGCCGAAATAATCCGACAATCCCTTGATCAGAAAGACCGCCAGAATCGCCAGTGCCACCATCGTCCACACGTTGTGAATGGACGCCGGTACGACGCTTTGCAGATAGAACGGTTCGCCCGTGAATGGAATCTTGAACAACTCGAGCGGCGCATCCGGCGCGTCGCGGTTCAGCACGCGGTCAAACACCGGGCGAATCAGCAGCGCGATCATCGCATGAGCTGCCCCGGCGATTGCCATCAGGATGACGGACATCGCCAGTGGAGACCAGTAGGGACGAACAAATCGCAGCAGCCGCGTCAGTTTCTTCATCGGCGTACCCGCAATTCGTCGATCGCCTCAATCACTTGCGCGGCTTCAATTCCGGCAATCGAATTGTTCCCAGTGAGAACCTTGCATTCCACTTGCCATGGCGCCCAAACCACTGGATCCGACGCACCGTACAGCACAGCTACGGGAACACCGAACGCCGCGGCCATGTGGGCAGGTCCGCTATCGTTGCCAACGAACAGGCTAGCTGAGGCCAGCAGCGATTTTGTTTCGCTAAGCGGCGCACCCGCAAGGCATTGGAATTCGCCAAACGCCGATAAATCTTCGCCGGGTCCGGCAATGAAAATCGGTTCCAGATGATTGTCGCGAAGATGCTGGGCCACCAGCCGAAACTTTTCCGCGGCCCAGGTTTTCTCCGCGCTGGACGCCACTGGATGAATCACCGCGTACGGCGATCTCGCTTCGCGCCTGGGAGCGAATAGCTTGGCCCTCGGGATGGGCTGAACGGCAGCGCCAAGGCAAAACATGGCCGAAGCCAAATGTTCCGCCGTATGCACTTTGCGGGTGACACCAAGAATTTCCTGCGCCGTGGGAATACGCAGATTGTAGATTCCCGCTCCGCGAAAGTGTGCGAAGCCCGCCCTCATCCTGGCAGCCGACCCGGCGGTCAACACCATGCTTCGCGTGCCGCCGTGCAGATTAATACACAGGTCCGCGCGCCAGCGTGCCAATGCCTTCACCGCCGGCGGCAGAATAGCCTGTACATCGGGATTGCCATCGAATACCGCGGCGAACCGGTCCTCTGCCACCACGGCCACTTGCAGATCGGGCCGGCTCTGTTTCAGAATCGCCAGTGCCGGCGTGGTGAGTACACAGTCGCCCAGGGAACGCAGCCGGATGACAGCCACCCGCGATCCGGAAGCGAGCCGCTCAAGCGCATTTTCCATGCCCCGGCTTTCCAGTTACTCTTCGATCTTTGCTTCGTCGATCAACATCACCGGGATGTCGTCCCGGATCGGGTAAACTCGCTTGCACTGCGTGCATTTCAGCCCGCTCTCGTCTGGCTTCAAGTCGAGCGAAGCTTTGCAGAGCGGGCACACCAGTATTTCCAGAAGATCTTTGCTGAGCGCCATAACTGATCCTAAAGTGTACCAGCTTACCCGGCGCTGATCTCCGTCCTAGCCTTCCGGATTGCCGCCAGATATTGCTTCGCCCGTTCCTCGAACAGGTCGAACTTGCCTTCCTTGACACTCTGCGGGTCAATCAATTCGGCACCCACGGCCACCGCGCACGCGCCAGCCTTCAGGAATTCGCCGGCAGTCTCCAGATTTACCCCGCCGGTGGGAATCATCTCGATCTGCGGAAATGGTCCACGCAGCGCCTTGATGTACTTCGGCCCGCCCACGGCGCCGCAGGGAAACACCTTCACCGCATCCGCGCCCGCCTGCCAGGCTGCCAGCACTTCAGTAGGCGTCAGCGCCCCGGGGAAGATCGCCTTGGAATAACGTTTCGCCATTTCAATGGTGGCCAGATTGAGACTGGGCGTGACAAAAAACTGCGCACCGGCCAACATGCAGGCCCGTGCCGTCTCAGGATCCAGAACCGTTCCGGCGCCCAGGATGATCTTATCGCCGAACTGATCGGCAATCTTCTCCAAGGCCCGAATCGCGCCGGGCACCGTCATCGTAATCTCGGCGGAAAGGATGCCACCGCGATAGATGGCTTCAATAGACCGGATCGCCGCCTCGGCTGAAGTAGTGCGCACCACCGGCACCACGCCAATCTCAACGATCCTGGAAAGAATAGACTTTTGACTCATCGCTTTGATCTTACCAATGGACTCTACCAGTCCGCGTTACCAGTCCGCATTACCAGTCCACTACGCTGCCATCGTCGGCATCGTACGCTTCCTGATTCTTCCAATCGTGGCCAATCTTATCCGCCATCGCGTTCTCGTCCAATTCAATGCCCAGCCCCGGCCCGGTGGGCAGCGCCAGGTAACCATTGCTCACCGTGAATGGATGCTTGATATACCCTTCACCCAGGCTTACCTGTTCCTGGCAGAGGAAATTCGGAATGGACGCGGCAATCTGCACGCCAGCGGCCAGGGAGATGGGACCAAGCGGGTTGTGTGGCGCCACCGTTGCGTAATACGCTTCGGCCATACCGGCAATCAAACGGACTTCCGTGATGCCGCCCGCGTGGCAGAGATCAGGCTGCAAAACAACCGCGGCCTTCTTCTCCAGCACCTCACGGAAGCCCCACTTGGTGAACACCCGCTCCCCGGTGGCGATGGGAAGATGAGTGCCTCGGGCAATCTCCGCCATCACATCGTGATTTTGTGCCTGGCAGGGCTCTTCCACGAACATTGGACTGTAGGGTTCCAGGCCCTTGATCAGCAATTTCGCCGTGGCCGGACTGATGGCGCCGTGAAAGTCGATGGCGATATCGCACTCATCTCCGGCCGCCTTCCGCAGCTCCGCGAATCGCTCCACGGCATATTGCACTGCCTTCGGAGTTTCAATGTAGTGCGCAGGCTTGCTGTTCAACTTGGCAGGCCCGGTCTTGAATGCCGAAAAGCCTTTGGCCATGTCCGCCTTGATCTGCTCCGGAGAGTTCGCGTGCGAGTAAACCCGAACCTTATTGCGTGTGGGCCCACCCAACAATTCGTACACCGGAACGCCCAGCGCTTTCCCTTTGATATCCCACAACGCCTGGTCGATTCCGCTCAGCGCGCTGGTGAGGATGGGCCCGCCGCGGTAGAACGCGTGACGGTAAATGGCCTGCCAGTGATGCGTCACCATGCGAGGATCTTTGCCAATCAAATACGGTTCAATTTCCTTGACGGCCGTCTGGCACGTGAGCGCGCGGCCTTCTGTAATCGGTTCGCCCAGTCCGACGATGCCCACGTTGGTGTGAATCTTCAAGAACATCCACCGCGGCTTCACCAGAATTGTCTCCAGCTTGGTGATGGTGAGCTTCTCTTTCGGAGTGATTGGTGCGTTATTGCCTTTCGCTTGGGCAAGCGCCTCCGCTGGTGCGAATGCGGTCATGCCCGCACCGGTGAAAATGCTGGCCACCACGGATCGGCGGCTGGGTTTCATACTCATGAAAAAAACTCTATCAGACCGAAAGGTGTCTTGTCACAAAATAGAGAGATGCCCCTGTTCTCAGCGCAGTCGTTGAAATTCCTACGCGATCTCAAGAAGCATAACGACCGGGATTGGTTCCAGCCGCGCAAGCCCTTATATGAGGAGCACGTCAAGGCGCCGATGCTCGAATTGATCGAATCCGTGAATCGGGAATTGGCTGCAACCGCGCCGGCCTTCGTCACCGAGCCCAAGAAAGCCCTATTTCGCATGTATCGCGACACCCGGTTTGCGCACGATAAGACGCCATACAAAACAAACACGTCAGCTCTGTTCTGGCAGCAGCGGGCCGATCGGAAAGGTGGCGCGGTGCTCTACATTTCGCTATCCGCGGCCGAGGCAGTGGTGGCCGCAGGCTCCTATATGCCCACGCCGCCGGAACTGCTTGCCCTGCGCCAGCATATCGCGGAAGATCACGCGCGCTTGACGAAAATTCTGAAGGCGAAAGCCTTGCGGGAATGCTTCGGAGATCTTCGTGGAGACTTGCTGCAACGTGCCCCGAAAGGCTTCGCAGCCGATCACCAAGCGGTGGAATTGTTGAAGCGTAAACAATGGCTGCTGCGGACCGCGCTCGATCCACAACTGGCGATCACCGACGCCTTCGTTCCAGAAGTGCTCAAAAGAATCCGGCTGCTGATTCCTTTCGTGACTTTTCTGAATGAGCCGCTGGTCAAGAGAGCCGCCCGCGTTCGCGACCCCCTGTTGACCGGCCGCGCCTGATACTCAGAGCGAGACTTTTTCGTGCTCGCCGCCCTTGTACTGTTCGCCCGTAGCCAGCGCCTTGACGAATCCCGCAAGTTGCACGATGCTACTGGAAGGTCCATCCCAGTATTCGGCGCTATCCACTTGCACCCGAAGCACCGCAATAGACGGATCGTCGATTCCTTTAGGAAACCAGGCCTTGTACCAGGCGCTCCACAAGGATTTGATCTTCTTCTGGTCGCGAAACACACGCGCCGTGCCGGAAACTGAGATGTAACGATTGTCACTCGAATCCGCGTAGCTGATATTCACGCGATGATCCTTCTCGATCTCATTCGCTTTGGCGGAATCGATGCTGGTCAGAAACCATAGATCGCCGTCGAACTCCACCTGCTGGGTCGCCATCGGCCGGCTGCGCAGCGTGCCCTGTTCATCGGCCACCGTGGTCAGCATTCCAACCTTGGTAGCTTTAATCAATTCGCCAAGCTTTTTGACGACATCTTGATGGCTATTGCCGTTCTCTGTACTCACCGCGATCTCCTTTTTAGGAGGCAGTAGCCTCCGCGTCGAAAACTCCAGCCAGGCCGTGAACAACGGCGGCAATCCGGACCACCGCAAGAATAGCTTCTTCACCCACACCACGATCCACCAAGCCTTGTTGGTGCGATTCGACGCAAGCGCTGCATCCATTCAGGGCAGATACCGCGGTGCACCACAACTCGAAGTCATTGTGCTCCACGCCGTGTGTCCGGATGCCGTTCATCCGTAGCCGCGCTGGAATAGTCGCGTACTTCTTGTTAGACGTCAAATGGAGAAATCGATAATAAATATTATTCATCCCCATTAGGGCAGCAGCGGTTTTTGCAGCTTCCATCGCCTGCGGAGAAAGATGCGTCATCGCCTCGGCTGAGAGTGTTTCATAAAGTTTCGTATTGCGCGCAGCCAACGCGCAGGCGACGGCCGTTCCCCAGATCTGTTGTTCGCTGAGTTCGGTTTGCCGCATCAAGCTGGAAAGATTCAGCTTCAGATCTTTGGCGTACGGCGGCGTAGATTCAAGCAGAGTTTCAAGTGTCACATTGGAATAACGAACGGGGAAATGGGCCGGAAGGAAACCGGCCCGGATGGGAAAACTTAAGCTACAACCAAGGTCTCTTCGCCCTGCTTCCAGTTGCAGGGGCACAGTTCGTCGGTTTGTAGGGCATCCAGAACGCGCAGCACTTCCTGCGGATTCCGTCCGACCGAAAGATCGTTCACCGAAACAAACCGGATCACGTTCCACGGGTCCACGATAAACGTAGCGCGCTGGGCCACGCCTTCCTTCGGATCCAAAATGCCTAGTTCACCGCATAGTTCCCGCTTCACATCCGCCAGCATGGGGAACGGCAGCGATTTCAGATCATCGTGATGCTGGCGCCATGCCAGATGGACGAACTCGGAATCCGTACTGCCGCCCAGCACCTGCGCGTCCCGATCTTTGAATTCACCGTTCAACTTCCCGAAGGCCGCAATCTCGGTGGGGCACACAAACGTAAAATCTTTGGGCCAGAAGAAATACACTTTCCACTGGCCGGGATAGCTTTCTTCGGTTGTGTCCGCAAACGCCGTCTTCAGGTCCGTGCTGACGGTTGCCTTCATCGAAAACGCGGGGAACTTCTCTCCAACACCTAACATGTTTACTCTCCTTGGATGGAACTTTATGGGGAACAGCGCGCACACAGGCCGATCACTTCCACGGAACAGCGCTGCACGGAAAACCCTCGCGGCAGTTTCTTCTTCAACCGCACCGGTTCCAGATCGGCGTTTTCCAGATCCACAATCGCCTTGCATTGCACGCAGACAAGGTGATGATGCGGGTCCAGATTGGTTTCCAGCCGCGCCGAGCCGTGATGCAGGCTCATCTCGCGCAGCAACCCACTATCCACGAACGTTTTGATGTTCTTATAAACGGTCGCCAGCGATATGGAAGGGATGCGCTTCCGCACTTTTCCGTAAACCCCTTCCGCACTGGGATGATCGTGCAACGATAGCAACGCCTGATAGATCGCCTGGCGCTGGTGCGTAACCGCCAGCCCGTGTTCGGCGCACAGCCCGCGAAATTGCTCTGCATCGAACTGCATCACAGTAACTATTACACGATAAGCATTATCAAACGTCAAGGTTTGACGTTTGCACGGCCGCCGATGAGTCGTCGTAGACCGCGTTGAAATTAGAAAGACGGTAAAATATCGAAACTTCGGCGCCACCGCTGATGAACGGAATGTCGAGGTCGATCCATCTGTCGGGTTCGGTCTTCAACGCGGCGCCTTTAGCGCTTTCGGGACCGCGCGCCGGTCTTCGCCACAAAATCGATCAACGGTTTGAGCTTCTTCAGCTTGGCGCCGGTTTGCGCGAGATTACCCAGTTTTTGCCGAGCGAGAGATTGAAATCCCAGTCCCGTTGCTGGCAACCGTTCAACCGCTGCGGCATGCTTACTCCGGTGATATAGATGAAGCACACTCCGAGTCCTGCGCCGACGCCGGGACCCAGTCGATTCACGCTACTGGTGACGACCATCCCTTTCCCGGGTTCGTCCAGGGCGAAAACCCACCCGCCAACCGTCTCGATTCCCACCACAAAGAACTGCGTACCAGCCTTTGCCCCCATTCCGAACCAGGCGTTCAACCGCGTTTCCGCTGGCGGTGCCACCACCGCGCTTGCCGCCGGAAGGTAAATGACGCCGGGTAGATCGGATGACGAAAATACCTAGTTGCTCCCAGCTTGCGTCGCCTTGCGGCAACCCACCTTGTGGTAGAGACACCAGTTGATCTCGGGTGAACTTGCGGACGTTCGGCAAGCGAATAGAAACAGTTGCTGTTGGTGACTTTATACGGAACGCTCCCTGAAAGCACATAATTCAAGGGAGAAGGGAGTGGTTCGGCTCGCGCGTGATGGGCATCCCCAGATCTCCGCGATGAAATCGAGGCGGCAGTTCGCCACCAGTCAGGCGTAGATCGGGTCGAATTTCCTTAAGGACTGGCGATAGTATCAAACTTGAGTTGTTGAGGGTTTTCGCACAGATAGGCCGCCACTGCTATTGCTGTGGTCTCGGACTCGGCAGGACCACCGGTTGATCGAGTGCACCGGGCATTCCGGGGTGAAGCGGTACGGCCGAAAATCGGCGTCGTATTTAATGAGAGAGTATCGATGGGCGGTGTAGTTGGACAGGGCGGCACCGTTCAACCGCCCAGCGGTCGCCCGGTGCCGCATTTTTGGGGGTTGCGGACTCTCTAGTTTTGCGTGTGCAAGGAAATAGCGGACAGTGCCTACCAGCGGGGTTCGCGAGGTTGGCGTGCCTGGCCGCGATAATCGTCCTGCTGGCCGCCCCGGCGTCCACCACCACCGCCACCGCCACCGCCGCCACTCGGCCGGCCGCCACCACCACCACCACCGCCGTATCCGCCGCCACCGCGTGGACCGCCGCCGCCTTCGCCTTTCGGGCGCGCCTCGTTCACGTTGATCGTGCGACCCAGGTGGTTGGCTCCGTTGAGTGCGGCGATCGCAGCATCCGCCTCACTGTCGTTTGACATTTCCACAAACCCAAAACCGCGCGAACGGCCCGTTTCGCGGTCCATAAGAATACTCGCGCGCTCCACGGTCCCATGCTGCCCGAACAGCTGTCTCAGGTCGTCTTCCGTGGCATTGAAACTAAGGCTTCCCACAAATATGTTTTTCAAGTGATGTCCTTCGTGAAACTCTTGAGTTAACTGTAAGGAAGCCGGCGCCAAGCCGGCTCCACTAGGGTTAAACGATAGCCACGTCCTCGGCCTGCAATCCCTTTGGCCCGCTCTTCACTGTGAACTGAACCCTGGCGCCTTCATCGAGTGAGCGATAGCCAGAAGCCTCAATAGCACTGAAATGCACAAACACATCTTCTCCGTTCTCACGCTGGATAAATCCAAATCCCTTCGCAGCGTTAAACCACTTCACTGTACCTGTTTCTTTCATTCTCTAATTCCTTTTCCGATATTACTAGTCAAGCGTCCTAAGACGCATAGGAAGAATACCATATGCCCGGCATCGGGTGAAGGCCTCGACGGGTGCTAAACTGGAAGTTCAGCTCTCTTAAGACCCTTCCCGCAATGTCCCTGCTCATCAGTTGCCAGTCCATCAGCAAAACCTTCGGCGCTCGTCCGCTATTTGAAAATATATCACTGACTATCTCGGAAGGGGAGCGCATCGGCCTCATCGGACCCAACGGCGCCGGCAAGTCCACGCTTATCCAGATTCTGGCCGGCGTGCAAACTCCGGACTCAGGCAGCGTGTCGCTGCGCAAGCTGGTGACCACCGGATACGTTCCGCAGGACCCCGTGTTCGACTCGGATATCACCGTCGCGGCTGTGCTGGATGCTGTACTGGACGGCAAACATCTCGAAGACTATGAGCGGGAATCGCTTGTCGAAATTACTCTGAGCCGTTTTGGCTTCAGCGATCCCAGCGTTCGGGCCTTGTCGCTGTCCGGTGGTTGGCGCAAGCGCCTCGCCATTGCCCAGGCCGTCATCGCCAGTCCGGATCTGGTGCTGCTGGACGAACCGACAAACCATCTCGACCTACAGGGCATTCTCTGGCTTGAGAAATTTCTCAGGTCCGCGCCGTTCGCCAGCGTCATTGTCAGCCACGATCGATACTTTCTGGAAAACGTGGTCAGCGACATGGTGGAGATCAACCGCACCTATCCCGATGGCTTGTTCCGTGTGAAAGGCAGCTACAGCGAATTTCTCATTCGCCGCGAAGACTTCCTCGCCGCTCAATCGAAGCAGCAGGAAGCGCTTTCGAATATTGTGAAGCGCGAGATTGAGTGGTTGCGCCGCGGAGCCAAAGCGAGAACGCGCAAGTCGAAGGCGCGTATTGGCGATGCCGGACGGCACATCGGCGATTTGGCTGAGCTGAACGAGCGTATGGCGAAAGGCACCACGCAAGTTGAATTCACCGCGAGCGATCGAAAGACCAAGCGGCTGCTGGTGGCCGAGAACCTGTCCAAGAGCATGGGCGGCCGCATTCTCTTTGAGGGATTGAACTGCACCCTTTCGCCCGGAATTCGGCTCGGTCTGGTGGGTGCGAATGGCAGCGGAAAAACCACGTTGTTAAAAGTGCTGGGTGGCGAACTCTCGCCCGATGGCGGTACGGTGCAACGTGCCGACGGATTGCGTGTGGTGTATTTCGATCAGAATCGGGAACAGTTGAATCTGGAAGAGCCGCTACGCACAGCGCTCAGCCCCTACGGCGATTCGGTCATCTATAAGGACCGCACAATCCACGTGGCCGGGTGGGCAAAGCGTTTTCTATTCCGTAATGAACAGCTTGATGTTGCGGTTGGCCGTCTCTCCGGCGGAGAGAGGGCTCGCGTACTTATAGCGCGCTTGATGTTGCAGCCCGCCGATCTGTTGTTCCTGGACGAACCAACCAACGATCTGGACATTTCAACTCTCGAGGTACTGGAGGAAAATCTTTCCGATTTTCCTGGCGCGTTGGTGCTCGTCACTCACGACCGGTATATGTTGGACCGCGTATCTACCTTGGTGCTGGGCCTCGACGGCAATGGCGGTGCCGGCCTCTTCGCGGACTACTCGCAGTGGGAAGAGGCGCAGTCGAAGGTGACGGCAAGCGTGCCCGATCTTTCGCCCAAGACCGCCAGACCCGAACCTGCCCCCGCAGCCGCCGTTCCAGCGCAAAAGAAGAGGCTTTCTTACCTGGAAAACCGCGAATGGGAAAGCATGGAAGCGCAGATTGAAGCGGCCGACAAGGAACTGACGGTTCTGCAGAGCGATCTGCACGATCCCGAAATTATGCGAGATCCAAGGCGGCTTCAACAGAGTTACGACAAGCTGCAGGCGGCGCAGCAGGCAGCCGACCAATTATACGCCCGCTGGGCGGAACTCGAAGTGAAACTCAAGTAGTGTAAATCGCTATACTTGCGTGATGCCGCAGAGAACCTTTCGCAACTTCTGCATTCTCAGTTTGGCGTTTCTGACCATTGTTTCCGCCGCGGCAGTCGACTATGAGGCCGAAGGGCGCAGATGGTGGGCCCATGTTCAATATCTTGCCGGCGATAAATTGGAAGGCCGCGACACAGGCAGCCCCGGTCATAAACTAGCCGCGCAATATGTTGCCGGTGAGTTTGAACGCAGCGGACTTAAGCCCGCAGGCACCTCCGGCTATATTCAGCCGGTGCCGTTCAATATCTCCCAAATCGACGAGGCGTCTTCTTCTGTAGATTTGATTCGCGACGGCCAGGTTCAGCCATTGAAACTGGGCGAAGATGGTGCGTTCCTATTGCGGTCTGGCGTCGCGCCCGCTTTCGAAGGCGCGGCCGTCTTCGCCGGGTACGGCTTTGCGGTTCCTGAGCATAAGTACGATGAACTCAGCGGACTCGATGTGAAGGGCAAGATCGTGGTCTACCTCAGCGGCGGTCCGAAGAGCATCCCTGGCGAATTGATGTCGCATTATCAGTCCGGCGAAGAGCGCTGGAATCATCTGCGCTCCCGTGGGGCAGTGGGAACAGTGGTGATTGCCAATCCGAAAAGCATGGACGTTCCCTGGGGACGTGCGGCGTTGGCGCGATTCATGCCTGCCATGAGCCTTGCCGATCCGTCCGACGATGACACGGCAGGTTCGATGCTAAGCTTGCGATTCAATGCTCTGAGGGCGGACAAACTCCTTGCCGGGTCGGGGCATTCGATCGGTGAAATACTTGCCGCGGCCGATTCCGGACAGCCCTTGCCGAAGTTCCCGCTGGCGGTGCGAATTCGGTCAAGAGCGTTAGTGAAGAAATCCGCGGCTGAGTCCCAGAATGTCGCGGGCATCTTGCCTGGAGCAGACCCGAAGCTGAAGGTCGAGTTCATCGTGGTCAGTGCCCACCTGGACCACATTGGCGTGGGGAAACCGATCAATGGAGACAAGATTTACAACGGCGCCATGGACGATGCGTCGGGCATTGCCTCGGTACTTGAGATCGCCCGCCACTTACAGCAAGCGAAGACCAAGCTCAAACGCTCAATCCTATTCCTGGCGGTAACCGGCGAGGAGAAAGGGTTGCAAGGCTCCCGTTACTTCGCTGTGCATCCAACGGTTGCAGCCAAGAGCATAGTTGCCGACATCAACATGGACATGTTTCTGCCGCTCTACCCACTGAAATATCTGGTGGTCTACGGCCTGGAGGAATCTACGCTAGGACCAGATGAAGGCTGTCGCAGCCCAGGCAGGCATCCAACTGCAGCAGGATCCACAACCGGAGCGAAACATGTTTATTCGTAGCGATCAATATAGTTTCATCAGGCAGGGTGTGCCGTCGTTGTTCTTCAAATTTGGAAATCTGCCAGGCTCGCCCGAAGATAAACTCCAAAAGGATTGGCTTCATGAGCGCTATCACGCTCCGTCTGACGATGTGAACCAGCCGGTGGACAAAATCGCCGCGGCTCGTTTCAACGAAATGATCCTTGAGCTCACCACCCGCGCGGCGAACGGAGCAGGCCGGCCGGCGTGGAAGCAAGAAAGCTTTTTCCGGCGTTTCCAGAAATAGCGGCTCGCCGCCCCGGTAGCTGCGCGCAGCTTTCCTAATGGTGCTCGGGCTTTTTCTCGCCCTCGGGTGCGGCCTTCCTGGCGTCTTTGCCGTCCGGCTTTGGCTCGCCCTTTGCGTCGGCATCGGGCGCCGCGTGGTCTTTCGCGCGTTGATATTGGACAATCACGGTAATCCGGCGATTCGAAGGATCTTCCGGATCTTCCTTCTTAAAGGGTTCCTGCGCCGCAAACCCGCGCACCTGGACAATTTGGCCGGCACGCAGTCCGTGCGCATCCAGCACTCGTCGTGCCGAATTGGCGCGGTCGGCAGAGAGCTCCCAATTCGTATACTCAAGCGAGGATCCCATGGGCTTGGCGTCGGTGTGCCCCTCCACCACAATCGTATTAGGCATCTTGCCCAACTCTTCAGCCAATTTGGTCAAGACGTCCACGCAACTGACGCTCGGCCTTGGATTCCCGCTCTCGAAAAATACCCCTGCTGCATTCTCCAGTAACTCCACTCGCATCCCCTCGCCCGTCACTGTGATCTTGATCTGCTCTTTGATTTTCGCCAGCTCCGGTGAGTTGCGAATCGCTTGATCCAACTTATCTTTCAGTTTGCTGAGGTCCTCCTTCTTGATCGTAAGGCTTTCTCCGCTTCCGGCTAGTCCGCTACCAATTTGTTTGCCTTTTCCGGCAGGATCCAGAAAATATCCGCCGACGGCCTTTTGCGTACTCTCACTGGTGCTCAACAACCACAACACAATGAACAGCGCCATCATGGCGGTCACGAAATCGGCATAAGCGACCTTCCACGCTCCGCCGTGATGCGCGTGCCCGGCCTTCTTGCGCTTAATGATAATCGGTTGAAGGTTCGCCTCGTCAGCCATAGGTCAATATCACCCGCATCTCAATCCTCATTTCGGATCCGATCCTCCGCCTTTGCAGGCTCTCTCCATATCCTGAAACGTAGGACGCATATCGTGCGGTATCGAACGCCTGGCAAACTCCACCGCCAGGATGGGCGCAGATCCCTTGATGAACGCCAACAATCCCACACGCAGGAAATAGTAGTACTGGGATTCAGCTTCATTCTGCTTCGACATATTCGCCGCCAGCGGTCCAAAGAATCCGTAGCACAGCAAGATTCCCAAGAAGGTCCCCACCAGCGCCGCGGCAACCTTGTGGCCAATCTCCTCCGGCGGTCCACCCAGCGAACCCATAGTGATGACAACGCCTAGCACCGCCGCCACAATGCCAAGTCCAGGCAATGCATCCGCCATCGTATTCAGCGCCATGATGGGCGCCGAGGCCTCGTGATGATGAACGTCCATGTCCAACTCCATCATCTGGTCGAGATCGAACGGCTGAACACCACCCGTAATCGCCATTCGCATGGTGTCGCAAAAGAAATGCACAGCGTGGTGGTCTTTCAGAAATTTCGGAAATTTTCCAAAGAGCTGACTCTTGGATGGTTCTTCTACATCCGGTTCCAACTTCACCAACCCGTTCTTACGAGCGTAAAGAAACACGTCGCTGAGCATCTTCAAATTTTCAAGATAGAACGATTTAGAGTAACGGCTCGGCATGAATACTCCGATTGTCTGCTTCGCCATTTTGATCACGGTTGCCAGAGGATTGGCGATCAAGACCGTGCCTAACGCCGAGCCTCCAATGATCACGAGTTCGGCAGGCTGCATAAGAACTAACAGCTTGCCGTGTTCCATTAGGTAGCCACCGATGATGGCTCCGATTACGACGATAATCCCAATGATTGCAAACATGTTCCGAGAAAGTCTTTCGCCTCCAAGGAGTCTTATCGGCTCGCCTCCACAATTCTTGGCTGTTATCGCAGGCGGATGTCAGCGAATCATTTTTCTGGGTGTCGCCGGTGCGGGAACCGCGGACGCGAATCCGCGGTAATGGGGTGTTGCCGCATCCCGGCGCTTACCGGCGCCCCCTCGCGGGAAACAGATCCGTACGTGGGGGGCAGCGGGAGATATTCCCAAGGTCTCGTCCTGCATCGCCCAAGAAGATGCCGCAAGCCGATGGAACCGGTATTCATCTGGTTCGATGAATACGAAATAGCTAATAGACAGGCGAGTGGCCGTAGGGCCAAGCTCTAGAGTTGAGAATTTGGCCGCGACGGATTCCCGTTTGCCGCATCGCAAAAGAGATACCGATTTTCCGAATCGACGCGATGTCAGCACCGGCACCAGCGCCAGACTATCCTTAATTGGAGGTTCTTCTCCCGCTGCAAGGTGTTGCTGCTTTTGGTGCGGATGATAGGACTTGAACCTACACTCCCTTGCGGGAACTGGAACCTAAATCCAGCGCGTCTGCCAGTTTCGCCACATCCGCACGGATGGTGGAAAGCTCCCAATATAATAACATCCTGCCCCTACCACGCTGCCGCTCCTATGGCTGTCTTGATGGCTTGATGCACGCCGCGAGGACACTCTCGCCCCTCGGGCGGTAGTGCTGCCCGCCACATTCAGCCGCGTAGAATCGCCTGCGTCCACGAAGCGAGCCGGCCGCAATGAGCGCAAGGGATTTACTTCTTTTGCATCCGTATACTTCTTGGGTAATTGTTAGCGGTTCGACGCAGACTACCCATCCGCGACGGGTGTGAGTGTCGGCCATGGAGTGTTGCGCGCTAGCGTCTTTGGCGGACTACCAGAGTTCCTGAAACATTTTTAGTCCATCCTGTTTCAACCTGTCGCGACGGGCTGAGCCGTCCCTGGTTCCCAGGCATTGGAGCCGATGGATTTCTCACTTTTGCCTCTGTATACTTTGAGCTGGCTCATGAAAAGACGCGCATTTCTACTCGCCTCCGCTTGCGCTGCCGCGCCTCATACCGCCGTGGATATTTCCGCTTTACCAAACTTTTGCTCGCACGAACATTGGGGCAGTATCGATTCCATCGGCGCCATACCAGGGGGATTTCGTGCGGACATGGAGCCAGGGGCCTGCCCTTCCCGCCGAACCGGATTCATGGATCTGCTGCTCGAACCCTACTTCCGCGGTTGGCTAAGCAGCGGCGGTACAGATCTGACGGCGCTCTCCGCGCGCGGGCTGGTCTTTCGGGACCTGATGCGCGAATCCGGTTGGGAGGCGTTCCAGCTGCTTCGCCCTGCGCTGGAAGCCCACCGCTTTTCGGGCGTGTACCAATGCACCCGCCGCGGCATCCTGAAACTCTACGGCATCGATCTGGACCGGCTGGACCAGCGCAGCGCCGTCGCATTGGATTCCGCAATCGCTTCGCGTTATGCCAACCCCTTCCCGTGGTACAAAGCGGCGATGGGTCAAGCACATTTCAGCGAGCTTATCCGCATCGTACACCCGGAGTTCTACGCGGCCCAGGCGAACCCGGAAACCGCCGCCGAAGAGAAAGCTTTCACCCACACGATCATGCGCATTGACCCTTTCCTAGACATAGCCGATGTCCGCTCACCAAGGGGGCGGGCTCTGTCAGCCATCGCGGGTGTGGAACCGGTCGACGCAGCCACATGGCGCGCATTTCTGCGATCAATCTTCAGCCGCGCCGCCGAAGCGGGGGCGTGTGGCATCAAGCAACTGCAAGCCTACCGGCGAAGTCTGGAATACCTGCCGCGGACGGATGGCGATGTCCGTTGGCAGGGAGCGCGGACGCCTGCCGAATCCCTCGTCTTTCAGGATTGGGTGATGCATGAATGCTGCAAGTTGGCGGATGAGCGTTCATGGCCGCACCAAGTGCACGTCGGGACCAATAACCTGGCGCAGTCGTCTCCTCTGCCGCTAGCTCCGCTGGCTCAGCGCTACCGGAAGATGAAGTTGGTGATGATTCATTGCTGGCCCTTCTTGCGCGAAGCAGGGTGGCTGGCCAAGTTCCATCCGAACGTCTACATCGACACCTGCTGGCAACCCGTGCTGAACCCCGCGTTCTTCCGCGAGGCGCTGTCTATGTGGTGGAATTATGTCCCGCTGCACAAGATCACCTGTGGCCACGATTCCACTACCGTCGAAATGGCCGCCGGCTCAGCCCTATTTACGCGGGAGATTCTAACAGACGTGCTGAACGATCGCAGTCTGAATATGGGAGCCAATGGGAAAGAGCGAAGGCTGGCAGCAGCTGGACTGCTTCATAATAACGCTGTAGCCATATACAGAATTGGCCGTACGACACTGTAAGCCGTATATTGAATAGGCTGTACGACGGACCTGCCACCAGGAAAGCTCAGACAGGGCAAATCCGTTGCCAGACGATGCCTTGACGCTGATAAATCAACGTGACAGCATTCCTACCAATTCGGGGTTCAATTTCACGAAGAAGGTGAATTCAAATATGCGGAAGGTATTACTGGCACTGATGCTGTGTCTGCCCGGCAGGGTGTTGCTGGCGCAGACGGTCCGGTGAAATTACCGGCGGGGTGAAGGACCAAAGCGGAGCCGTTACTCCAAACGCTCCCGTGACGGTAACGAATACCGCTACCGATGCAGCGCGCTCGGCGTCGGCCAACGAGGCCGGAATTTACAGCTTCCCCAATCTGGTGCCGGGAATCTATCAGGTTAGAGTATCGGCTCCCGGTTTCGAACCAGTCGTGAAGTCGAACATCGAATTGCAAGTGCAACCAACGGCCCGTGTGGAGCTCAACCTGATGGTGGGACAAGCCGCCCAAACCATCGACGTAAGCGCCTCCGGCCAGTTGCTCACCACGGAGACCGCGACGGTCGGAACAGTGATTGAGGAGCGGCGGATAACCGACCTGCTCTTGAATGGCCGCAATTTCTTCAGTCTGGTTGCGCTCAGCCCAGGCGTAACCGAGGGGTTTGCTCCCGCAGCGCAAGCCGCCAACCGCCAAGGTGGCACACGCGCCGCTCTCACCATGTCTCTCGCCGGATCCCGCGGCACCTGGAGCAACTACACTCTGGACGGAGTAGTTAACACTGACATCAACTTCAACCTTTATGTCGTGTTGCCGTCGGTGGATGCCTTGCAGGAATTTAAGGTTCAGTCAGGAATCTACCCGGCGGAGTTCGGGCGCGAAGCAGGTCAGGTGAACGTTTCAACCAAGCCTGGCTCCAACGTCTATCACCGAACCGTTTTCGATTTTCTGCGAAACGAGGCTCTGGACGCGAGACCGTATGTCTTCATCGGCAAGCGCTCTCCAAAGTCACCCTACCGTCAGAACCAATATCGATATACCCTTGGGGGTCCCATTCAGATTCCGAAATTGTACAACGGTAAAAACCGGCTGTTCTTCATGTCAAATTATGAAGGCTTCAAGTCCCGCACCACGCGCGTGACCCTGGCCACCACCCTCACTGCCGCCATGCGGAACGGCGATTTTTCCGCTGTGCCGACCGCGTTGCAGGACCCACTGACCCGGGTTGGAACAACCGCTCCAAACATCACTTCTACGCCGTTCCCCGGAAATCAAATCCCGCCGAGCCGGTTCGACAAGGCGTCGGAAGCTACAACAGCTTCACAGCAAAGCTCAGCCAGCGGTTGGGGAAGAATCTCACCACTCTATTCGCTTATACCTGGTCCAAAGCCTTGGATGACGCCAGCGCCATCCGCGGACCTGGAAACGAATTCGCGCCGCAGGACATGCGTTGCCGCTCTTGCGACCATGGTTTTTCCTCCTTCAACATCCCGAACCGCTTTGTCGCCTCCGTTCTTTACACGCTGCCGTTCGGCAAAGGTCATACATTTCTAGATCATGGCGGGATCGTGAATCAGATTGCCGGTGGCTGGCAAGTGAGCACCATCGCGACGGCGCAGGATGGAAACTCGCTCGACACCACTTCCTGGGATTCGGCCGGTACTTCGTTCGCGCCTCCCAGCACACGGCTCAATTGCACCGCTGGCGTGAATCCGATTTTGCCGAACCACACCGCTGACGCTTATCTGAACCCGGCCGCCTTTTCGAACTCGATTGCCGGCCAGTACGGCAATTGCGCGCGCAACAATCTGCGGGGTCCAAGGCAGATTAATTTTGATTTCTCCACCATTAAAGACTTTCGGATTACCGAAAGACAGGCGCTCCAATTCCGCATGGAAATGTTTAACGCTCCGAACCACGTGCAGTTGGGCAGCCCGAACGCCAACTGGGGAAACCAGAATGCAGCGCCGGCCGGTCCGGCTTCCAGTTTTGGTCAGATTCGATCGACCGTAAACAACATGCGGCAGATCCAATTTGCGCTAAAGTACAACTTCTAACTCGGACCGGCGATTCAACACCAGTTCATCCCGAATGGCCGGGGGCGCGCGTGTCCCCGGCCATTTTTCTTTTGGTTTGGAATCTCCACCGCGGGCGTTACCATGGATCTGGCGACCAGAATCGGAATCGTCTAAACTGAAGTCGTCCGGAATATTTGGAGGTACTGTACAAAATGGAAGCATATTATCCCAGCGGGACGGCGGTGGCGAATGCCGCGCCCGACGCACGCGTGACTTTTATCCGCCAGACATATAGTCATTTGGCCGGTGCCATCCTGGCCTTTGTCGTAATTGAAGCAGCCCTGTTTCAAACCTCGCTACCGGAATCGATGATGGCATTGCTCGCCACCAGCCGATACTCCTGGTTCATTGTTCTTGGGGCATTTATGGGTGTATCGTACGTGGCCAACAATTGGGCACAATCCGGCACGTCGCTGAACGTGCAGTATGCCGGCCTGGGGCTCTATGTAGTGGCTGAAGCGGTAATTTTCGTTCCGTTGCTCTTTATGGCGGCAAACTATTCAGGCCCCGATGTAATACCAACCGCGGGATTGCTGACGCTGCTGCTGTTTACCGCGTTGACCTACATCGCCTTTACAACAAAAAAGGACTTTTCATTCCTGGGTGGCATCCTCACCGTGGCTTGTTTTGTCGCACTGGGCGTAATTGCCGCCTCGGCCATTTTTGGATTCACTCTAGGCCTTATCTTTTCCGCGGTGATGGTTCTGGTGGCGGCCGGTTCCATTCTCTACAACACCTCGAACGTGATGTTCCGCTACAACACCGGCCAGTATGTGGCCGCTTCGCTATCGCTGTTTGCTTCGGTGGCGCTGCTGTTTTGGTACATCCTGCGGATTGTGATGGGTGGATCCCGCCGGTCGTAGCCGCATTTGCCTCCTCCATTGGAACAGGACCGAGGCAGAGGAGCGGGCTGCGCATCTGACTTCGGAAGGATTTCAAGTTGAAGTTGTGGTGCCCGGCGGGCTGCAGTTCCTGCGGACACTGAAGCGCGATCCGCCTGAGGCAATTGTCATCAGCCTGGACCGTCTGCCGATGCAAGGGCGCGATGTAGCGCTGACGATCCGGCTTGACAAACAAGTGCGGCGCATCCCAATGCTGTTCGCCGGCGGCGCCAGCGCAAAAGTGGCTCGCGTGAAAGAGAGTCTGCCCGATGCTGGTTACGCCGCGTGGAGCGAGATTAGCGGCGCCATCCGGCGCACAATGGAAAATCCTCCGGCGCAACCAATGGTCCCGGCATCTTTGCTGGCCGCCTATGCCAATGCCCCGCTTGCCAAAAAGCTTACCCTGCGGCCTGATTCCGTTGTTGGTTTGATTGATCCGCCAGACGGCTTCGCGGATCTGGTCCTTTCCCTTGCGCCGAATGTGCAACTGGAAGACCGGCCGAAGCCGAAATGCAATCTGCTGTTCTGGTTCGTGCGATCCGGCGTCGAATTGGATAGCAATATCGGATTGGTGGCGGGATTCGTCCAGAAGGGTTCGCTCTGGATTCTATGGCCAAAGCGAGCTTCGGGTGTGGATTCCGGTCTGTCGCCGCAGCGCTTGCGTATCGCCGCAATGGCCGAGGGCCTGGTCGACTACAAGATATGTTCGTTGGATCAGAGATGGTCTGGAATGCTATTCACGCGAAGGAAAGCATAGTGTAATACTCGGCGCCACAACCGGCGTCCGCGCTTGCGCTAAACTTTCGGGAAACGCCATGTCTTCCACTTCCAGCCCGGTAACTCTATTGTTGCAGCAGTGGCGCGCGGGTAACCAGCAGGCTCTGGACGAACTGATGCCGCTGGTCTACAATCAACTCCGGCTGCTGGCGGGGCGATTCATGCAAGCCGAGCGTCCGGACCACACTCTGCGTGCCACCTCATTGGTGAACGAAGCTTACATGCGGCTGGTGAACGTGGACATTGCCTGGGAAGACCGGGTTCACTTCTTCGCGATGGCTGCGCGGATGATGCGCCGGATTCTGGTCGATCATGCGAAAGCCAATCGCAGAGTAAAACGCGGCAGCGGCGGGCCGAAGGTTTCGCTCGATGAAGCGCTGCTGGTTTCCGCCGAACCTGCGGACGGACTGTTGGAACTGGACGATGCCCTGGAGCGCCTGGCCATTTTCGACAAGCGGAAAGCGGAACTGATCGAGCTGATATTCTTCGGCGGACTTACCTATGAGGAAACCGCCGAAGCTTTGAAGATTTCGCCGGCTACGGTGCATCGGGAATTGCGCCTGGCCAAGGCGTGGCTGTATCAAACGTTGAACGGCACTCCGCCCGGGGCCTAGAAGTTCGTCACCGGATGATGCCGCTGGGTGTATTGCAGTACGCGGACCAACAGCTTCTGGCGATAACTATTCCGATACCACGGGAAACACAGCAGGACTCTATGCAACATGGCAGTCTTACCCTCTCAGACTAAGTAGCGGCAAGATGGGCTCGATTCCCTCACCGAATCGAGAGAAGGCAGTTCACTGAATTGTGAAGGGCCGGGCACCGGTTAGAATGCCGATTGATGGCAACGAATTTTCTATGCTAAGTGCAGTTGGATTTGCGGCCGTCGCGCGGCCGATGCCCTGCGGAATTGGAAGATTTAACGAGAACAACTACTCCGAGGTGGAGGTGGCTAGTGTCCGGTTTCCGGATGCCCTACGGACGAATACATTTCCGCCCAGTCTGCCTCGGCATCGTCGAATGCGTTTCGCAGAGAATCCAACAGCATCGAAGGTTCTACTTGTCCCTTGAGGAGCGCTCAATATTCACGAATCCTGTTCCGAACGCTTTCGCGTTTTTTCCGAAAGCGGCGGCACTCCTCACGATTCAGGCGGATGATTCGAAGACTGTATTTCCCAGCCTCCGAAAGCGGCGAAGCAGCTCCGAAAGAATCAATTCGGAAGTGTACCGCATAAGGGTCTTCCGCGCACGGATCAACGAACGTTAGCCCTTTCGCTTGCTGCTCCGCAGTGGGCCAGCTTGTTCCCTTATACGAATTGCATTTGTTGCAGCAGTAGTAAAGGTTGTCATAGATACAATCCAGGGCGGGAAACTGCTTGTATGGCCGAAAGTGATCGGCGCCAAATACATCCGGGCCTCGCAGATAGCCTTCGGTCATCTCGCAATAAGCACAGCGAAATTGAAAATCGAACCTGAGAAAAGGCTTATAGCTTCGATGACTCTGATATTGGGGAGGCTCGCTAGACCTAACGAAAATCGCCATCTAGCTCTTCGCTGCCTTCCACTCACGCAGCAGTTCGCCTATTCGATCCAATGCGGCGTCCAATTTTCCTGGTCGTCCCGCTGCATTCCGCTTGTCGGTTTCGTCCGCTTCTGAAATTTCGATGGATTCTAATGCGCGGTCGACTTCACCAAGTTCACTTTTCTCTTCTTCGGATAGCTCACCATTTAAATCCTTTTCAGTTAGTTCGCGGTAACGGCTAAGGAGCAACTCTCTATGACCGTCAATGGGCGAATCGTCAAGATGGTCCTTCCGCAAGGCCTCTACTCGCCGGACAATTTCGTCAGCCTTGGGCCGGTGAATCGGATCGAATGAGAGGGCAGTCGCCTGTCCCAGCCACATACGGTCTAAAGCCATCAAAACCTGGTCGAAATCCGAGATTAGATCACGTCCGCTTTTACTGAGAAATGCGTCACAACCCAGTTCCCGAGCAGCTCTTCGGAATCGTTCGTCCCGGTGGTGCGTCAGAAGCACACAGTAAATTCGGCTATCGTAAGCTTTCAACTTGCGAAGTGCGGCGATTCCCTCTTCGGTTCGTCCTAACCCCATGTCGATATCGAGAATGAACGTTCTGCATCCGTGAGCTGCTAGGTTTTCACAATCGGTCAATCCTTCAGCGGACAAAACATTGTATTTCGCGGCCTCCAGTTGCCGCTTAACAAATTCAGCGATCTCAGGATTGTCCTCCATGATCGCAATAGTTCGCAACGCTTCCGTGCCTGGAGTCAATCTCTCCAACTCGGAACTGCGGTTGGTCGTATTCATAACCGAACATTGTACCTTAACGGACGATTGGAATGCGTATTATGAACCGAGCCCAGGCGCCATATTGTGATTCGACACGAATCCTTCCTCGATAACCCGTAACAATACTTCGAACCAAATAAAGGCCCAACCCAGTGCCACCCCTTAGGCCGTAAGTTGTAAATCCTTTTTCAAAAATGTCTTCCTGAATATCACGCCGAACCCCGGTGCCGTTGTCCTGGACCACTAACTCCATTTCATCGACGTCCCCTGTTTTCGCCACGCTCGTCGCAATCTGGATTTCGCCTCGTTTGCGTCCGGCAGTGCGGATAGATCGGATTGCATTGGACAACAGGTTCTCAACCATTTCAATGACGTCCTCTTCTGACATGCTCATTAGCGGAATTGGTTGTAGCGTAAGATCGAAGCGAACACCTATCCTGCGTTCTTTCCTCCATTCCTTGCGTTGCTGAACCAGATTTCGAATCTGCTCGTTAACGTCGACTGTGTGATCGGATTCGAAGTCATCCAAAAGCCTCGGACCATCCAACCGCTGCTCGCCGGCCTGCAGTATCGTGAGGCAGCGATCTAACAAACGGAGACGCTCCGCCGGCGCTGCGTCGCGGGCTTCGACAAGCAACAGAATGGCCGAAGTATACGTTCCTTTAGACTCGTGGAGCAGGCCCGTCAATTGACTCTCCGAAGCACGAACGGCCGCTTGGCGGGCTGAGTCCAAAAGGCGATTGTGGTGGACGAAGCGGATATCTTCCAATTCCGCCTCGGTTTTCTCTTTCTCAGTCAACACCTGGAATCTGTCCCAATATGCGGCAAACCGAGCCGCAAAACACCATAGCGACGCCTCATCCAGTTCCGAGAAATGATAGTAGAAGCCAGTATAGAAAGTGACAGTTCCCACGGTGCGCCCGCGCGCGACCAACGGACAGGATACGCAAGATCGCAGTTGATTGGTGACAGTCCAGTCAAAGTTGACGAACCGCTCTCGGTGAGCCGCAATGTCGTGTACGGCAATCACGCGGTCCTTCTGCATGAGAACCTCTCCCGAGAGGGCCTCCCCACCTCGGACAACATGATCTACCCAGCCGTCCCAAATGATTGCCGGGTCGCCCTCCCGGGCATAAACTTCGAGAACCCCTTCCGACGTTGCTACTCGAAGAATCGCAGCGCGGTAGTCCAATAGCCCGTCGACGATTAGTTTTAGAGCCTTGCCGAATATCTCCTTGACACTTTCAGACTCGCTCTCCAGCCCAGGGTCACTGAGAAAACGGGATAGTGCGGCTAGAACCATTGTCTCGTTTCTGGATCTAAAAGTCGTAATCGCTCCCGCAAGGTATGAGGATGCAATACTCAAGCAATGGAGGCCCGATAGTCCTCGACCCGTATCCATAGGGAGTTCGCCCCGTCGGCATGCAAGTTCCACCATCCCGAACACCTGACTGGATCCCTGTAATGCCACTCGCTCAACAGTGAACGGTTCCCCGATGAGGTCTCTGTAGTAACTCAAAACAATTTCCAACGTTTTAGCGTCCTGCTTGTTTGGCAAGTCAACGTTAGCTTCCAGGAGCGCACCTAGTGTATTTGCGCCGTCGATATAGGAAGCCGCCCAGTGGCTAGGGCTCTGAGCGTTAACCACCGTTGTGATTCGATCGAGCGAGCCCCGAGTGGTCTTGAGATAGACACTACCGATCTCATATTCAAGAATTCGACGCAGACGGTCAAGGAACGCATCGCCGAGCGCTTCGAGCGTGCTTCGGCTGGGAAGCGATGCTGCGAGTAGAAATGTTCGCAACTCCTCCAAAGTTACGAGTTGCTCACCCGGATCATTCAGTTTAGGCGTAGGCATTTAGCTTGACCTCCTCGGTATATTCCAAGCCACTTCGGGGATTTCGTACTGATCTTTTGCGATAAAATTCCTATCCGCTCATTCCTAAGCAATGACAACCCTATATTAGACTCGGTTCGAAGGGCGCAACGTAGCGCAGAGGATTGTCGGAATTTCATAGGCATGTTCGCTTACCTGAAGGCATTCCTTACGAATATCCGGGAACTTTTCAAGGCATCTACAAGAGAGTAACTCATGTAGTGAGTCGACACTTTCTCCAAGCGGTTACTCCAGAGCCGATGGACTCTATTGTTGATACCCATCAAGAGCAAGAAAAACGCCGCCGATGAACTACGCCAGCAAACCCGCGGCCACCTTCGCCGTCCCGCTCTGAATCGTCACCGTATCTTCTACTCTCTGCGCATATCCGCCCGCCAACGTCACCACTGCCGGAATCTTCCGTTCCACCGCCGTCCGCAGCACTAATTCATCCCGCAGACGCAGCCCATCGAGCGTCAGCATCAACCCGCCGAGTTGGTCCTGATGGAACGGGTCGGCTCCAGCCACATACATCAATAAGTCCGGCCGGAACTTCTCGATGGCTGGAAGATAACCCTGCGCCAGCCGCTCCAGATACTCTTCATCCCTCACGCCGTCATCCAGATCGATGTCCAGGCTGGACGGCGGTTTCAGATCCGGATAGTTATTGAATTGATGAATGGATAGCGTGAATACCGTAGGATCGTTGCCAAAAATAGCCGCCGTCCCGTTGCCGTGATGTACATCGCAATCCACCACCATCGCCTTCTCAATCAGTTTGTCTTTTTGCAGCCGGCGGATCGCCACCGCTACGTCGTGAATCGCGCAGAAACCTTCTCCGTGCCCCGGATAGGCGTGATGAAATCCGCCACCCACATTGAATCCAATGCGGTCGCGAAGGGCCAGACGCGCGGCCAGCGTAGTGCCGCCGGCAGCTAACCAAAACGCTTCCCGCATGGATTGGGAATACGGAATCTCCAGTTGCAACAGCTCCTCCAACGACAGTGTGCCGGTCCGCAGGCGCTGCACCCAATCCGCTGTGTGCACCAAAATCAAATCGTCGTCGGTGGCGGGCTCAGGTTCCACGAAATCATTTGGGCTGGCAAATCCGTCTGACAGCAGCCGTTCCCGAATCAGTTGAAACTTCTTCGAAGGGAAAACATGCGGGCCCAGATTCAGATCGTAACCGCCGTGATAGACAAGTTTGAAAGGAAGCATGTTAATCCTCCGATTGCAATGCAGTCACCAGCGCTACCGAATAGATATCCTCGGCGGAGCAGCCGCGCGATAGATCGTTCGCCGGCTTGGCGAGCCCTTGCAGAATCGGCCCAATGGCCACCCCGCCACACAACCGCTCCACCAGTTTCACTGCGATATTGCCCGACGCCAGATCCGGAAAGATCAAGGTGTTCGCCAGTCCGGCCACCGTTGATCCCGGTGCCTTTAACGCCCCGATCGACGGTAGTAGTGCGGCGTCGGCCTGCAATTCCCCATCGACATTGAGGTCCGGCGCGCGTTCGCGCAGAATCCTTAAAGTCTCCAGCACCTTCTCTACGCTCTCCCCGCTGCTGCTGCCCTTGGTGGAAAACGACAACAGCGCGACGATGGGTTCCACACCAATGATCTTGCGCGTGCTGTGCGCGGTGGCAATGGCGATATCGGCAAGCTCCGCCGCGGTGGGATCCACTACGATGGCGCAATCGGCGAATGCCAGCAATCCGCCGTGTCCATAGGAACGGTCGCGCACCGCTGAAATAAAGACGCTCGACACCGTCTTCACATCCGGCCGCGTCCCAATGCAATGCAGCGTCGCGCGCACCGTTTCGCCGGTGGTATTCGCCGCACCGCCCACAAATCCGTCCGCATCTCCAGCCGCCACCATGAGCGCGGCCTGATAGAGGGGACGCTTCGCGATATCCGCCGCCTCCACCTGTGTGACACCCTTTGAGCGGCGCCGCTCAAAATAGATCGCCGCGTACCTCGCCTGTTCTTTTGACGAGCCATCCAGAAGGATCGGCTCCACCAATCCGTCCCGGCTCAACCGTTCGGCCGCTGCAATTACCCTGGGATCGCTCCCCTCGGGAAACACAATGCGCCTGCGACGCTTCAACTTTCGTACTCGTTCGATCTGCCCGGCAAGAAATGCGGCAGCGGAATCCGGCATCGCCATAGATCCACTATTGTAGCGATTTGACTCAAGGGAGCAGATCCGGGGGCACAGTGTGAAACGTTCCATGCTCCCGGTAAGATATTCCATTCATACACTTGGCTTGGTCTGTAACTGATTGATTGTTGGTGCGATGGGATTTGGCTGGTCAATTGCATTCGAGTAGCGCGTGGAGGAATCACATGAATAGCATTTCAAAAGCAGCTGCCGCCCTCACGTTGGCAGGTTTTCTGTTAGTCGTGCCGTCTTTTGGCCAAGGCGTGAAAGAAGAGGTTAAGGAAGCCGGGGCAGATACCAAGAAAGCGGCGGTTCATACGGGCCGGGCAGTAAAGAAGGGTTCGAAGAAAGTCGTCCACAAGACCGCCTCCGCCACAGAGAAGGGAGCGGAAAAGGTGAAAGAGAAAACCAAGCCCTAGGATCGCTGCGGAGTTTGTCGTGTCTTACGATTTTGGCGCTGATCCGTTAACCGGGTCAGCGCCCTTTCGCGGTTTAGAAACTTTTATTTCGCAGTGTCTGCTGCAGCCATTTTGCCTTTGCATCCGTCTTAACGATGTTGTATCAATGGTTGTATCGAAGTTGCGGTTGTTTCAGATTTGAAAAGTAACGCAGTATCCGGGAGGATTGGATTGAAACTCAACGATGTATTTCGCCGCATAAGTACGGCGGCTTCGGTATTGACACTCTGTGTGATGGCGGCCGGAAGTCTGAAGGCGCAGAATAATACGTTTCTGGTGAGTACCAGCGCGCTTAACTTTTCGTATCAATTCGGCGCCGTCAATGGACCGTCCGGCCAGGACTTTAACATATTGTCCAGCGGGCCTAATGTGCAATTCACCGTCACGCCGACGACAAACGGAGGCGGCCAGTGGCTCACCGGATTTCAACTGCAAAACACGACGCCGGCTACCTACAGGGCTTCCGTTTTTACGAACGGACTTCAGCCGGCCACGTATACGGGAAACCTGGCGATTAGCGCCGCCGGCTTCACGACGGTGAATATTACGGTCACCTTGAAGGTAACCACCACATCTGAGCTTTCGTTCACTCCCAGCACAACGTTGGCATTCACCGCTGCGGTGGGTTCCGCGGCGCAAGCCAAGGCGCTCATCGTCAGCAGCTCGGGTTCTCCGCTAACTTACGCGGCGGCATCCAGCACGCAGAGCGGAGGCAGTTGGCTTACGATTTCACCCACCAGCGGTACCACCGAGTCTGCCAGCGGCACCATCAATGTGGTGGCAAACCCAGGTGCGCTGGGCGTTGGCACATACGCCGGATTCATCAGTGCGCAGTCTCCTGGAGCTAGTAATACACAGGGTGTCGTAGCAATCACGGTGGCAGTCACGCTCACCGTCGTCGCCGCGCCGCAGCTCACTGCGGTGCCTTCGGCCATGAACTTCAACTTCCAGGTTGGGAATGCCGTACCGGCCGTACAGACATTGACTATTGGAAGTTCCGCCGGAGCATTGGGCTTCACCGCGGTAACGGATACTGGCAACATCACTCCCTCGTGGCTGACGGTTACTCCGGTTAACGGGACAACGCCGGCGCAACTTGCAGTCAGCGTGAATCCTGCCGGGCTCACGCCAAACAACTACGCAGGAAAGGTCACCATCACTTCCCCGGGAGCATCGGGACCGTTGGTGGTCATCGTCACTCTTGTGATTAGTAATCTGCCCTTACTCACGGTACAACCATCGGCGCTTCTTTTCACGGCACAAACCGGCGGCCAAAGTCCTCCAACACAGATTCTCAGCTTAACTAGCACCGGAACTCTTCTTCCGTTCACGGTGACGCCCGCCGTCAGCTCTCCGCCAAGTGGCGGATGGCTATTCGTCAGTCCGCTAGCGGGCTCCGCCGGCAACGTTGCCTCACAGGTCGCGGTCGCGGTAAACCCAAGCGGGTTGCCGGCGGGGACCTATAACGGCACCTTGACCATTGGGTCGGCAACCGCTGGCAATCCGACGCAAACGATTAACGTGACATTGGTGGTTAGCGCCGCGGTAACCCTGAACCTAAGCACAAATGTGCTCAACTTCATCGCGCAATCCGGAGGCCTGCCGCCGGCGTCTCAGACATTCAACATCACCTCGTCGGATAGTTCTCCGGTGCCGTTGATTCTCACCACCAGCACCACTGACGGTGGCAAGTGGCTCTCCACCAGCCCCAATAGCGGAACAACGCCCTTACAAGGGGTGGTTGTCACAATTAATCAAGTAGGGCTGGCGCCGGGAAACTATACCGGTACCATCACCGCTACCGCGTCGGGCATCGCATCGGCCAGCACCCAAACCATCACCGTGAATTTGACCGTCAGCACGCAAGCCTATACCGCTGCGCCAGGGTCATTGACATTTGCGCAAGCGGTAAACGGCGCAGCGCCCCCGTCTCAAACGGTTCAGATTGCCAGCGCCACGGCGGGATCTACATTCCAGGTCTCGGCTATCTCCACCAATAACTGGCTATCGGTCACCCAATCCACTACGCTCACCCCGGGAACACTCACCGTTAACGCGAACGGAGCCACTCTCGCTCCTGGCACGTACCAGGGTCAAATTTCCGTCATCGGCAGCGCCGGGCAATCCCTAATTCCAGTCACGTTGACGATTAGCAACACGCCGCCGCTGGTTCTGGCGCCCACCACTCTCACCTTCAACTTCCAGACAGGCGGTGCGGTTCCTGCGGCGCAAGGCATCGCGGTTACCACCGCAGGCACTGCTCTGAACTTCACCACATCGGCCGCCACTTCTTCAGGCGGCAGTTGGCTGGCGGTGAACCAAGCGTCGGCGACCACCCCGGCGCAGCTCAGTATCACGGTCAATCCTTCCGGACTTGCTGCCGGCACCTACAACGGAACCGTCACGCTCACGCCATCGGGAGCCGGAGCGGGTCCTGCCGCGGTGGCCACGGTTACGCTGGTGGTTACAGCACCTGCGCCACCGTCCGTAACAGGGTTCGTGAACGCGGCCAGCTATGCCCCGGGACCGGCCGTCCCAGGCATGATTGTCACGCTCTTCGGTACCGGAATGGGACCGTCGAACGTGGTCAGCGCGAACGTAGTGGGCGGCTTCTTTGAGTCGAGAGTCTCCGACACCCGGGTGCTTTTCGATGGCAATCCCGCTCCCATGATTTATACGTCGGCGGGCCAGATAGCCGCAATCGTTCCGTATGCTTTGTACGGGCGATTGAGCACAACCGTCCAGGTAGAATACCTGGGCGTTAAATCAAATAGCTTGGTTCTGCGTGTGGACAATGCCCTACCCGGCTTGTTCTCCGCGAATGCATCGGGCCGCGGCGGCGGCGCGATTTTGAACCAGGACACCTCACTAAACACGGCCGCGAATCCCGCAACCAAAGGCCAAGCCATCGTCCTCTACGCAACGGGCGAGGGACAGACGACCCCCATCGGGATCGACGGCAAGATCATCGGTATCGATCTACGAAAGTCTCTGCTGCCAGTAACGGTGAAGGTGGGCGGAGTCGATTGCACGGTGGAATATGCGGGATCCGCTCCGGGCCTGGTCTCGGGCGTTTTCCAAGTGAACGTGCGATTGAATAATTCGGTACCTTCGGGCAACGTACCGGTGGTACTGCAAGTCGGCAGCATCTTCAGTCAGGATGGCCTGACTGTCGCGATCCGCTAAGTAAAGCAAGTAAACGCCGCGCGCCCAAATGGGCATCTCCCAAGATAAACTTGGGGGATGCCCATTCGTATTACCGGACTGACCGCCCGCGATATCCGCTTCCCCACCTCCCGCCAGCACATCGGGTCTGATGCGATGAACCCCGATCCGGACTACTCGGCCGCCTATATCGTCCTTGAGACGGACGGCGAATTCGAAGGGCACGGACTGACGTTCACCATCGGCCGCGGTAACGAATTGTGTGTTGCGGCCGCTCTGGCACTGAAACCTCTGCTGATAGGCAAGACCCTCGAATCGTTCACTGAGAACATGGGTGCGTTCTGGCGCATGATCACCGGAGACAGCCAACTGCGTTGGGTTGGCCCGGAGAAGGGCGTGATCCATTTGGCCACGGCCGCCATCGTGAATGCCGTCTGGGACCTCTTTGCGAAGTCCGAAGGCAAGCCGCTCTGGAAATTGCTGGCGGACATGAGCCCGGAACAACTGGTGTCCTGCATCGACTTCCGTTACATCACCGATGCGTTGACGCCAACCGAAGCACTGGGCATTCTCACCGCCAATGCGCCCTCCAAAGCCGCCCGGGAAGCGGAGATGCGCGCCGAAGGATACCCGGCCTATACGACTTCAGCCGGCTGGCTTGGGTATACAGACGATCAACTGCGTTCGCTCTGCCGCGAAGCCATCGCCGAAGGCTGGACGCATTTCAAGATCAAGGTGGGCGCTGACATTGCGGATGATGTCCGCCGCTGCACCATCATCCGCTCGGAGATCGGCAGCCGCAAGTTGATGATGGACGCGAACCAGCGCTGGGATGTGGGCGAGGCTATTGAGAACATGCGGGCGCTTGCGCCGTTCGATCCCTGGTGGATTGAAGAACCGACAAGCCCCGATGACGTACTCGGTCACGCAGCCATCGCCCGGGCCATCGCGCCAATCGGCGTGGCGACCGGGGAGCACTGCCAGAACCGGGTGGTCTTTAAACAGATGATGCAGGCCGGCGCCATCAGCTTCTGCCAGATCGATAGCTGCCGCCTGGGGGGAGTGAACGAAATTCTGGCCGTGCTGCTGATGGCGAAAAAGTTCGGCATCCCCGTCTGTCCGCATGCAGGCGGTGTGGGCCTGTGCGAACACGTTCAACACTTATCGATCTTCGATTACATCGCCGTCAGCGCGTCACTGGAAAATCGCATTGTGGAATATGTGGATCATCTGCATGAGCATTTCCTCGATCCGGTGACCATCCGGAACAGCCGGTACATGCCCCCGGTGAAACCCGGTTACAGCATTGAAATGTATCCGGCGTCGCTCGATGAGTTCGAATTTCCGTCGGGTGCGGCTTGGAATATCTGACGGCGGCATATATACTGTGGCCGTGCAAAAGCCCCTAAGCATTTCCCGTCGCAGTATCTTCACCACAGCACCGCTAATCCCGTTAGCCGCACTCAGCGCCGCACCGGATTCCGGTTTCTCGCCGGCACAACTCCGCCTCGTCGAAGCGTTCGTGGACCGGCTGATTCCCAGCGATGAAAACGGCCCCGGGGCGCGCGAATCCGGCGTGGCTATCTATATCGACCGCTCCTTCGCCGGGCCGCTTGCCGACGAGAAACCGGCGTTGCTCAAAGGACTGGCCTCGGTGGATGCCTTCGCGCGTTCCACACAGAACGGCCCGCTTGCCGAGTTGCTACCGGACAAGCAAGACGCAGTCCTGACGGCAATCGAGAACAACGATGCGCCGGGCTTCACTCCGGATTCGCGGACGTTCTTCTATCGCATGCGCCAACTCGCCTTCGAAGGCATGTTCGGCGATCCATTCTACGGCGGCAATCGGGGCTTCGCCGGTTGGGATCTCATCCGCTACCCTGGCCCGCGCATGGCCGTTTCCAGCGAAGAACAAAAGTTGCGCGAACCGATCAAGAAGCTGCGAACGTCCGCCCGTCCTGCAAGCAATGGAGTAAACCATGGCCATTAAGCTCCCGCCGGTGGACGTAGCGGTAATCGGACTCGGTGCGGCCGGCGGTGTAGCCGTGCTCCCGCTCGCTCGCGCCGGCCTCAAGGTCGCGGCCATCGAAGCCGGCGCGTGGCTCGATCCCCGCAGCTTCCGTCCCGATGAGATCAACAACAACATCCGCGGCTGGCCGGATTCGGTACAGAAGGCCAATCGCGAAATCCCAACCGTGCGCCTGGGTCCTTCCCTGCCCACCCTGCCGCGAACCTCCGTGCACCCCATGATGAACGCGGTGGGTGGTTCGTCTCTGCACTATTGGGCGCAGAGTTGGCGGTTGAATCCCTTCGATTTCCAAACGCGCAGCCGGGCTATCGCGCGTTACGGTGCAAGCGCTATCCCCGCCGGCTCTACTCTGGAAGACTGGCCGCTCACCTACGATGACCTGGAGCCTTATTACGATTTGGTGGAACAGGAGATCGGCGTCTCCGGGAAAGCCGGCAACATCCAAGGCGTCATCCACCCGCAAGGCAACGTATTTGAGGGCCCGCGCCGCCGCGAATATCCAATGCCGCCCCTGCGATCCACCGGCTTCACCGATCACATGGCCGCAGCCGCAAAGCAACTGGGCTGGAAACCGTTCCGTCCCCCCGCTGCCATCAATTCCGAAGAACATCGCGGGCGCGCGGCGTGCGTCTTCCACGGCTATTGCAGCCGCGGCGGATGCCACATCAATGCCAAGAATTCCACCGCGGTCACAACGATTCCGGAGGCGATGAAAACGAAGCAGCTGAGCGTTTTCGACCGCGCCCAGGTCACGCGCATCCTGTCAGGCGCCGACGGCCGAGTAACCGGTGTTCAATATCTGCGGAATGGAAGCGAGTACTTCCAGCCTGCGCGCGCCGTCCTGCTGGGTTCGTATACCTACGAGAACACCCGGCTGTTGTTGCTATCGAAATCCAAAGCCTATCCCAAAGGCCTTTCCAACAATCATGGACAGGTGGGAAAGCATTATTTCGGCCATTGGGTATCGTATGGCAACGGCGGCGTCCTGGCGCTATTCCCGTTCGATCTCAACGTCTGGTACGGAACACCTGCCCAAGGCATGGTGGTGGACGAGTGGGCCGACGACAACTACGATCACACCGGCCTCGGCTTCATCGGCGGCTCGAACCTGCACGTGTTCAATGAAATGCACCCCATTCAATCGGCCAGCATGGACACCTTCGGACGCACGCCGGCTTGGGGTTCGCGCTGGAAATCGTTCGTGCATGAGAACGCTGCCCGTTGGACCGCGGCCCACGTCCAGACCTCCAGCTTCCCCTACGAAGAAAACTTCCTCGACCTGGACACCGAAGTGCGCGATCCTCTGGGCGATCCAGTATGCCGGATCACGTGCGGTCCCAAAGATAACGAACTGCGCGCCGTTGCGTTTGCACAGAAGAAAATGGAGCAGTGGTTTCTGGCTGCCGGGGCAATCCAGGTGGTACGCCGGCCCATGAGCCCACCGGGCGTTTCCACGCATGCCTACGGTGGAACACGCATGGGCGATAATGCCGAGACGAACGTGGTAGACCGTTGGGGCTTCTCCCACGAAGCGCCTAATCTGGGCGTGCTGGGTGCGTCCGTCATGGGCACCAGCGGCGCGCGGAATCCGACTCAAACGGTCCAGGCTCTCTGCTGGCGAACGGCCGAGCACCTGATCAAGAACTGGAAAAGTATCGCCGTCTAAATGAAATTGGCGAAAGGAGGATTAAATCTCATGCTCTAGATTTCCGGCCGCTCCGCATGGACCAGCAGCGAATCCTCAAACGAGTAGTTCGAGGTGTTCTTCTCGTGGTGCCGCAGATACCAGCGGAACGTCTCCTTCAGTCCCGCCAGAAAATCGGTCGGATGGAAATCGAGCATTCGCTGCGCCTTGGTAACCACCTGCGTAATGGGCGGCATGTCGAAGTACACGCCGAAGTAGAGCTTAGGCCCCAAAGGGTGTCCGCCGGCTTGCAGCAACTTCGTGCGGGGAATTCGAATCGTCTCCGCTTTCTTCCCCGCCACTTCCGCCAGAACATCCACCAACTCCGCCTGCGTCAACGGCCGCGGGTTGGCGATATTGAACGCATGGCCGATTGCGGATGGTTCTTCCACCGCGCGCAACGCCGCCGCAATCAGGTCTTTCACATAGGCGAATTGCATCAATCGCCGCCCATCGCCCGGCAGAATGATGGGCCGGTGATCGCGCAGCCGGTCCCAGAAATAAGCCTCGCGATAGTAAGGGTTGCCAGGGCCGTAGATATAGGGCGGCCGCAGCGTAACCACCGGAAACTTGCTGCGTTGATGCAGCCGGAACAGGCTGCGTTCGCTCATCGCCTTGTTGCGTACATACGCGTCGGCATGGGAATCCGGCGCCAGCGCGTCGCCTTCGTGATGGTTCAACCCATCGCCGTAGGCCGCCACGCTGGACATGAACACGTATCGCCGCAGATGTTCGCCGCAAGCACGGGCGGTCGCCTCCACTTGCGCCGCGGTTGTGCCGCGTTCCCAGTCGTAAACGTTGTCGAACACCACATCGAACCGTCTGCCCGCCAGCGCGGCCTTAAGCGCATCGGCATCGTTGCGGTCCGCCATGATTTCCTGTACCCGCTTGCCCAGGTCGTGCCCCGGACGGCGGTGCAAGATGGTGACCTCATGTTCGTCCTTCAATAACGCGGCTACCAAACCGCGCCCAATAAACAGGGTGCCGCCGATCACCAGCACTTTCATGCGGCGGTAGTCCCCCATGCCGGGACCACCACAAACGCATTCCGAGCCGCAACCGTCAGGAAGCGGAGCTTAGTCGTAATATTCAAGTCCAAGGTGCGTTATCAGGTCCTCGCCTCGCATCCAGCGTAGCGTATTCTTCAGCTTCATCAACTGAATGAAGATATCATGCTCGGGATAGAGGCCTGGAGCGGTCATCGGGCCTTTGAAGTAGAACGACAACCATTCCTGAATACCCTTCATGCCGGACCGTTGCGCCAGGTCCATAAACAGGACCAGATCCAACACCAGGGGCGCCGCCAGAATCGAATCCCGGCAAAGGAAATCGATCTTGATCTGCATGGGATAGTTCATCCAGCCAAAAATATCGATGTTGTCCCAGCCTTCCTTGGAATCGCCGCGCGGCGGATAATAATTGATCTTCACCGAGTGGTACAAATCCTTGTACAGGTGCGGATAGAGGTCTGGCTGCAGGATCTGCTCCAGCACCGAAAGTTTCGTCTCCTCCTTGCTCTTGAACGAACCCGGATCTTCCAGCACTTCGCCGTCGCGATTGCCCAGAATATTGGTGGAGAACCAGCCGTTGATGCCCAGCATCCGTGCTTTGAACCCGGGCGCCAGCAGCGTCTTCATAAAGGTCTGTCCGGTCTTGAAATCCTTACCGCAAATCGGCACCTGCCGTTCCCGCGCCAAATCCAGCATTACCGGAATGTCCGTGGTCAGGTTCGGAGCACCGTTCGCATAAGGCACGTTCGATTTTAGCGCAGCGTAAGCGTAAATCTGACTCGGCGCAATCTCCGGGTCATTCTTGCACAACCCTTCCTCGAACGATTGCAGCGTCTGATGCACCGCCGCCGGACGGTGAAACACTTCCGTTGATCCGCACCAGATCATCACCAGACGCGAGGCGCCTGAACTCTGCCGGAACTGTTCAATGTCGTCGATGAGCGCCAGCGCATTGTCCATCTTCGTCTTGCCGGTCTTCACGTGCGGGCCGTTGATGCGCTTCACATACTCCTGGTCGAATACCGCCTTCATCGGCTTGATGGCCGATAGCGGCTCCTTCAGCCGGTCCAGCATGGCGGATTCCAATACCTTCGCTTCCACCGCCGCTTCGTAGGCGTTGTCTTCGTAGATATCCCACCCGCCGAAAACCAGATCGTCCAGACCGGCCAGTGGCACAAATTCTTTGATTCGCGGCGTTCGCGCGTCAGTTCGCTTTCCCAAGCGAACTGTGGCAAGTTGCGTGAGGGACCCGACAGGCTCGGCCAGGCCCTGCCGGATGGCCTGCACGCCAGCCATGAATGTGGTTGAAACAGCTCCGATTCCAGGAATCAATACGCCAAGCTTTCCTTCAGCGGGCGCGATACGGACGTTGCCAGTGGTGGACAAACTGTGTCTCCTAAGTGAATAGTTATCGTTGACTTTGCGGGACCAACGCTTAAAGCAGAATTCTTAAAAAGGCTAAATGTTATACTAGCATTTCATGTTCGGCCGCGGAACCTCCAACACCGCAATCGGCACAATCACATCGGTAATCGCCGATGATGAACTCCTTGCCCGAAACGAATTAGCCTTTCTTCTCAAGGACTTCCCGGAAATCGAAGTTGTCGGCATAGCGGCCAACGGTATTGAGGCCGTTGAGATGATCGAAAACCTGGAACCCGATCTGGTCTTCCTCGATGTGCAAATGCCGGGTCTTGACGGTCTCGGCGTTATTCAACATTTGCGGGATAGAGATATTCCGTTGCCCCATTTCGTCCTGGCGACCGCCTTCGACCAATATGCTATTGAAGCCTTCCGCCTGGAAGCTCTGGACTACCTGCTGAAGCCGATAGAGAAGGATCGTCTGTCGGAAACCATCAGCCGGGCCCGCCGCATCGTACAGGACCGGCTGAAGTCTGCCCAGCCCGAATCCCCCGCCCTCCGGCCAGCCGTCCAACGCAGCAAGATCCTGGTCAGAAGTGCCGGGCGCAGCTTCATCGTGGACGCGCAGGACATCGTCTACGCCACCATCGACGACGGCCTGATCACCATCGTGACTTCCGCCCTTGAAGGCGAATCGAATTACCGGACCATCGAAGATCTGCAATCGAATTTGGATCCCGAGACCTTCTGGCGGGTGCACCGGTCATTTCTGGTGAACATCCACCGCATCAAAGAAGTGATCCCCTGGTTCAAGTCCAGCTACCAGATTCGCATGGACGACAAGAAGCAAACCGAAATCCCGGTCAGCCGCGTCCAAACGAAACGGCTGCGCTCCCTGCTAAAGCTGTAAGATCAAAAAAGCAGGAAGTGGTGTCAAATGCATTTGTTATTCTCCCGCAAATTCCGCGGAATAACGTGTTGCCTGCTAACGTGCGGCACCAGTCTGCGCGCGCAGTCCCCCAATAGCGGCTCTATCGCCGGTACGGTACTGAACCGCGCCGCTAACGCCCCCGTCCGCCGCGCCATTGTAACGCTCTCGACGGTGGATGCCCAGCCGCAGGACGCGAACCAATTCTGCTGGCCGCAGGCGAAAATCGAACCGGACTCACACTGCGGCTCAGTTCCATCAGCATCATCTCGGGAGTGATATTCGACGATGCAGGCGATCCGCTTCCAGGCGCCAACGTCCGGCCCGGCACTGATGGACGCGAGGAAAGGACGCTGCTAAATGGTAGATCTATCCCCATCCGGGCGCGCCAGCGTCCAACTTCGATTCATCCCCGCCAAGGATCTGGAAACCCTTCAGGCTGGCCTGGACAACTAGCCTAAATCGTAATCCCCACCTGCCAGAGTAAATACCCCACGGACTGACGCACGAACAGCCATTCTTCACGCCATGTCCCTTTCGGCGCAGCCGGCCGCGGCGATCCATAAACACTCAGCCCGCGGAATTCCAGCATCTTCTTCACCCGGAAAATGTGATACCCGTCGCTCACCACAATGCACGATTTCAGCCCCATCCGACGCATCATCTCCGCGGCTGCCGCCGTGCTGTACATCGTGCTTTCGCCCGCCGATTCCACCAGAATGGCTTCCGATGGTATCCCCCGCTCCACCAGATAAGCCCGGGACACCTCGCCTTCGGTGAAGATGGGATCGCCTCCCGCGCCCCCGGTTGTCAGAATACGCGGCGCCAGCTTCTGGTAATACAGCCACAGCACGTGGTCCAACCGCGCCTTCAGCACCGGAGACGGCTTGCCACGGTATTCCGCCGCGCCCAGCACCAGGATCACGTCGGCCGCCTGTGCCTCATCGACGTTGGACTGTTGGTAAATCTGTTGTCCAATGTAGAACAGGTACACCGTAAGCACCGCCGATAATAGGGCCAGGAGCCGAAACAAAATTCGTCGCATGTTGCGCTGGGATCTTCTACAATTGATCCTAATCAGTCTACGATGCTTCCGCCACAAGAATGATAACCGGCCAACTCACAAGTTCCAGGAACCCATTGCTCAAAGAGGTTCGCCGCGCCATCGCACGGGGATCGGTCACCTCCGAAGGCTTCTGCATCGCGGAGACGTTCCACCTGCTGGAAGAAGCGCTGCGCAGCGACTGCTTCATCCCTACCGTCATCACCGCGGAATCAGTCCACACCACGGTGCAGTCGCACGTGAAGGGACTGAAGCAGGTAAATCTCATCCGCATCCCCGATGCGCTCTTTGCCGAAATCTCGGCCACCGAATCCAGCCAGGGCGTGATGGCGCTGGTCCGTCCGCCGGCCTGGGAAATCGATCACGTCTTTCGCGGTCAATCGCTGGTGGTGATCATCGACGGATTGCAGGACCCCGGTAACGCCGGCGCCATTCTCCGCGCCGCCGAAGCTTTCGGCGCAACGGGCGCCATTTTCCTCAAGGGCTCGGTAAGCCCGTACAACCCGAAAGCGATCCGCGCCTCGGCAGGCTCGGTCTTCCGGCTGCCGCTGGTCACGGCCTTCGATGAGAACATCGCTTGCGCCACTTTGGAGCAGAAACGCGTCGATGCCTATGCGGCCATGCCCAGCGGCCTGAAGACGCTAGCCGAAGTCGACCTCACCCGGCGCTGCGCCCTCGTAATCGGCAGCGAAGGCCGCGGCGTCAGCACCAAAGTGCGCTCCGTGGCGCACGACCTGCGTATCCCCACCACCAATGTCGAATCCCTGAACGCGGCCATGGCCGCTGGAATTCTGCTCTATGAAGCCCGCCGCCAGCGTCTATCAGTAGCCACATGAGCTTGTTTGAAGACAATCCGCTAGCCCGTCCCGGTTCCGAAGGCCTGACCCCGGATCGTGGCCGCCCTCTGGCCGCCCGAATGCGCCCGGAGCGCCTGGAAGACTACGCCGGCCAGCAGCACATTCTGGGCCCCGGCAAACCGCTGCGCCGCCAGATTGAGCGCGACGAGCTCAGCTCCATGATCCTCTGGGGCCCGCCCGGCGTGGGCAAGACGACGCTGGCTCGCCTGATCGCCAAGATCACCAAAGCGGACTTCATTCCGTTCAGCGCCGTACTCAGCGGCGTCAAAGAGATCAAAGCCGTGATGGCCGATGCCGAACGCAACCGGCGCTCCGGAAGACGCACCGTCGTTTTTGTCGATGAAATTCACCGCTTTAATAAGGGCCAGCAAGACGCATTCTTACCCTATGTGGAAAAAGGAGATATCACCCTTATCGGGGCGACCACGGAAAATCCCTCCTTCGAAGTAATATCCGCTCTGTTGTCTCGTTCCAAGGTCTATGCGCTGGCCGCCCTTAGTGTGCCGGATTTAGTGGCAATGCTGCGCCGCGCAATCGACGACGGCGACCACGGGCTGGGTGATCAAAACCTCACCGTATCCGATGAAATGCTGGAACAGATCGCGGTCTATTCGAACGGCGACGGACGCGCCGCCTACAACATGCTGGAACTCGCCGCGTCGACAGCAGGACCGGGCGGCCAGATCACACCGGAGATTATCGAGGATGTGCTGCAGCGAAAGACCTCGCTCTACGACAAGTCGGGTGAGGAGCACTACAATCTGGTCTCGGCGCTGCACAAATCCGTCCGCTCCAGTGATCCGGACGCAGCCTTGTATTGGCTGGGGCGAATGCTGGAAGGTGGGGAAGACCGCATGTACATTGCCCGCCGCTTAATGCGCATGGCGATTGAAGACATCGGATTGGCTGATCCGCGCGCGTTGGAACATGCCGTCGCCGCCATGCAGTGCGTCCATTTCCTGGGCATTCCCGAAGGCGATCAGGCACTGGCACAGCTTGCGATCTATCTCTCGGTCACCCCGAAATCCGACGCCGCCTACCAGGCGCTGAATGAAGTTCGTGCCGAAATTCAAAACGGCATGGCCGAACCGGTGCCCATGCACCTGCGCAACGCACCCACCCGCGCGATGAAGGATTGGGGCTACGGAAAGGGCTATCAGCATGCCCATCAATTCAAAGATGCCGTGTCCGATATGGACTGTATGCCGCCTTCGCTCAGCGGCCGGGAGTTCTATCGCCCCCTCCAGCGCGGTACGGAAGTCAGGTTCGCGGAGCGACTTACTGAGTTAAAAATACTGAGAAAAAATCTAAGATCCGACTAAGTACGTACCAGAGTACTATTGCTATCTAAAGCTTCTTTTCTATTGTTTGAAACAGCTTTCCATCGCATGCTGTTGGAGGAGGAGACCACAGTGTTCCTGCAAACAGCATCTGTAACTCGATTGAACGGTTCGGTTGAAAGGCGAAGTTCGGATCGTTTTCCCATCGAGCGGGAAGTGCGCTACAAAGTCTTGAGTAAACGGACGACGATGGAAGAAGGCACTGGCAAGACGATCAACATCAGCAGCAATGGTGTTCTCTTCACCACCGATCAAATCCTTCTGCCCGGCAAAAGGCTTGAGCTTTCCATTAGTTGGCCGGCGCAACTGGATAACAAATGCCAGTTGAAGCTAGTGGCCCGCGGTCGGGTCGCCCGTCTGGAACAGGGCCGCGCCGCCATTGAGATCCAGCAGTACGAGTTTCGCACCCAAGGTATGAAGAGCTTTTCCGCGTAGTCCCCTCCTCCTGGACTACTGCGCGAAAAAAGGGCGGCGGCTTCGGCCTCCGCTCTTTTTGTTTGAAATGGTCACTCCCTGCCGCGTCAACTCCATTTTCAATTAAGCTGGTAGCGTGGCGTCCCAATGATCAGCTTTCAAGAGTGGGTTGATGAATCGGCCAAACATGGCGGCGTCAACATTATCTTCGAGTCAGGCATGTATTCACTGGTTCACGATCTGGAAGGCATCGTCAAATCGCTGCGGGAAGCTGACGTGCATTTCGAAGTGGTCGGTGGCGTGGCCGTAAACGCCCACATACTGGACCACCAGCGCAGCCGATCCTTTGTGACACGAGACATTGATGTCTTGGTCTATCGGCGCGATTTGGACCGCATATCGATGGCGGCGGAAGCACTGGGATACGGAGCACGAAAGATGATGGGCGGTTACATGTTGCGGCGACCGGAACAGGATGCGGCGGAGGCCATTCACCTCCTTTTCGCGGGAGAGAAGTCGAAAACCACTCAACCTCATCCCCACCCTGACATACGCCCTGAAATCAAACACTTATTCGGTGTCGCCGTACCGGTTGCGCCACTGCGGGATCTCCTTCAGATGAAATTGAGTTCACTTCGGCCAAAGGATCTGACGCACATTGAAACGCTGGATGAAGTTGGCCTCATCACCCCGTCGCTCGAAAGTGAACTGCCGGCGGACCTCCGTGAGCGCCTGGCTCAAGCCCGCCAAATCAACGCGGACAGCAAACCTGACGTTGAGTACTGAAATCGGGATAGGGGGAAATCTCGCGACCTCTCGGCCGAGTAGGCCCGGAGAATTTCACCCCGAGCCGCTCACAGGACCGGAGGTAAACCTCTCGATCGAGACCAGCAGGCTCCTCCCGTTACCGGTTGGCCCACTGATCTCGACGCAAATGCCCCCCTTCGCTCCACGGGCATTACTCCGCTTCACCGCTACTACCGGGCAGTCCGCCCCTGCTTGGCACATCGGTACTTTCGGCCTCACGATTCTGCCGCTTGTGCCTTTTCCCTTCACAGCGCCAACCAGGTTCTCAAGTTCCCTACGAAAGCCCGAAACAGAGTCACGCCTCCTGTACATCTGACATCGCATGGCCAGTAAGCAGGTTTCTTCCATTAGAGGTCCAGCAGTAGCTGGTTATTCTGCCGCTTGTCGCTCATGAGTTGCGCTGCTTACTTGCCACTCCCATCGACCCCTTGCGGGGACCGTTTGGGCCTTCGTCACTCACGTGATTACTACGCCGCTGCCGCTTCTGCCGCCCGGTCAGGACCAATCGCTCGATCCTCAGTCCGGATTTCCGGACAAACGGCGGATCTCCCGAGGTAAGCTCGACTGCCTTCCGCACGCAACCGCCGAATTTACAACCAATGCCTTTGATGGAAATGGGCTTCGCGGTCATCAGCCCGCTCGCCCGACACCGTATGCCTCAGATCCGGTTCTTGCACATCGGCTCGTACGTTTGCTCCACGCTTCTTTCAAACCCCACCTCACGATGACGCCCTTGCGCTTCGCTATGACTTCACCTCCATCAGGTTGTGAAAGGGACTTTCACCCTCAAGCTGCCCAACATGCTTGGCACACCACTAAAAAACCGGTGCAGGCTTCGAAGCCTACACCGGTGAATAGGCACTTGATCGGTATGTTTCAGTTAGAAGATAAACTTCACGCCAATACGGCCCGCGAACCCAGCGTTGAAAATATCGGCCTTACCGAAGCGGGGGTCATAAGCGCCACGGGTGCCTTTCTCGTCGGAAGTCACTGCGATCAACGCCTTGTAGTCGTAGCCCTTCGTCAAATCCACCTTACTGAGGTTGATTGCCGAACCTGGCTGAGCGCCGCCGTTTCCACGATTCAAAGTCTGAAATATGTTGCGCGCTGTCTTCTGATTGAAGAGATTGAGAGCGTTCGCTTCGAAGCGAATCCGTCTCACTTCTCCAAATTTGACCTCATGAGCGATCACCACGTCCGTTTGGCTGAAGAACGGCGTCCGTCCTAAATCACCGCGGCCGTTTACCAGAACAGGAACTTGGTTGGTGGTGTATACCTGAGTCGAAAGCGGCGTCCCGCTGCCGGCGTACAGGAATAATCCAAAGTTCGTGGTGTGCATCGAACCCCAGTTCAATTCCTTATTGCCGTAAAGCTTAAACACGTTCGGACGGTCCGTGGCTAACCGGCCCTTTACGTCCAAAGTGCCATGGGAATCGAACAGAATCTCATCCAGATCCCAAGAGCGGTTTGCGTTGCCCCCCTGACGGGCAATCGCGGAACTACCCTGGGCACCGTTCGATACTAGACCGGTAGCGGGGGATGTGATTTCGTCGGAATTGGCGATACCTGCGTAGTTACCATACAGGCGGCTTAGAACGTAACTGGCTTGCCCGGAAAAACCTTTCGCGAAGCGTTTCGTATAGACCAACTCCATCGCGTCGTACTTACGTAGCGTCGTTGGCATTGGGAACGGTTTGGTCAGTCCGGTGGTAGGCTGAATCTTCGATGCACCCTCTCCCGGATTCCCGTACAGATACACCTCATTGCCCTGGGCATCGAGCGCGCCAAGATCTTCAATGGTGGTCCGCAGGTTGTTGTGCGTATAGCTGGCCCGTAACACACCGCCGTGAAACACTTCAAACTCCACACCGGCGTTGATGTTATCCTGGCTCATCGGCTTGATTCCAGGGGCAATCGTGTCAAAGGCAGGAACGCGGCGGTCGCGAACGGCATTCGGATCGGCGTTCCAAAGGCTCTTACCGGGGTTGTTGGTTCCGCTAAGCGAAAATACGTCCGTCGTCTCCAGCGCCCGGTATTGAATTTTCCAAACGTCGCCGCCAAAGGTGCCGCGGGATAGTTCGTACTTCACCCAGTCGTAGTAACGGCCCCAACTTCCGTAAACTTTCAATTTGCCGGTACCAAAAACATCATAGCTAGCGCCAAGGCGCGGGGCGATTTTGTCGCTATACCCAAAGCTGAACGCAGGATCTTTAATCGCCCGCGCGAAACTTGGGACATTTTCATTCTCCGCGCGGATACCCAGCGAGAGAGTCAATCGGGGAATGATCCGCCATTGATCCTGGAAATATAGGCTGTTCATGGTTCCGCCGGTGACGCCGCGGGTTCCATTGTCGTTGATTTCGTAATATCCGTAGGTACCTCGCCCGGGACCGAGCGTAGGGCTGGGGTAACTGGCGTTCCAGGCAATCCGGACATACCCTCCACCCGGATAGGTATTGTCAACCTTATTCACGTTCTTAACGATTCCCCAGCCGCCTTTAAAATTGTGCTGGCCCAAAAAGTGAGCAAACTTACTGGCGTCCACTTGAGCGTAGGTGCGGGTTACCAGGTCATACTTGGTGTTTTGAAGGCGAGGGGTGTTGTTGAAACCAGTTGGCTGCTGTAGCGCTGCCGGAATCGCAAACGGTAGGCCGACGCCGGAATTGGAGTATTCCACCGCGCTGATGCCCGGTATACCGGTCGTCTTGTAATTATCCCAGAATCGCCCGCCCCGTAATGTCACCAGCATGGTAGAGGTCACTGTGTAATCCACCTGACCGCTATAGCTGGATTGCGGGGAAGAAAGTCCGAACTGCTTACGGATTACGCTGGCTTCCAGGGATTGTGTCAGTGTATTTCCCTGGTCCGTGTAGGTCGGCAAAGAACCCGTGCTCCGGGTCGGAGTCCAGAGCCAGTTCAAATTGACACGCAATTTCTGGGTGGGCTCAAGCGTCAGTTTATTGAACAGCATATGCGATGTCTGATCGCGCTGGAATGTGTCGGTTTTGCCTTGGGTAAAAATGTAGGCATTTTCCGTGTGGCGGTACCGGGGTGACGCGGCCGAGAAGAAGAAAATCTTGTTCTTGATCAGATAACCGCCCACTGAATATCCGATTTCGTTGTTGTTGTCGGGATTCTTGTGGTCCTGGTAATAGGCGGCTGTCTTCTCCGTCCGGGGGTCCATCAACAGGCGCTTTACCGGGCCGGCGTTGATCGAATTTCCAGAGTAATAATAATGCACGTCGCCATGGAAGGTATTTCCGCCGGACTTAGTGATCGCGCTGATGGTTCCCCCGAGCGCGCCGCCGTATTCGGCGTCCACACCCGTCGTCTTAATTTGGACTTCCTGCAGAATCTCAAACACGGCGTTCTGGCGCGACTTGCCATTTGTCAAACTGGTAGTCGATACGCCGTCGATGTTGAACTGGTTCTCAGCGCCGCTGGCGCCGTTCACCTGAAATCCGCCTTCAATATCGCCGGAGTTCACCGAGGGAGCAGACAGTACCAGCGATTGGAAACTGCGGCCTTTCGGCAACCGATCGATTTCTTCCGCGGTAATGTTCTGCGCGACAGTTGTGGTCGTAACGTCAATCGCCGGAGCGGCATCGCTCACTTCCACCGTCTGCCCGGAGGTTCCAACTTTCAGCGCCGCATCTACTCTGAATTCTTTGCCCAGCAGCAGGTTGACATCCGGCACTTCATATGTCGTGAAACCCTGAGTTTCGAAGCGAACTACGTAGCGGCCCGGTTCCAATTGCCGGAGTGCATACGTTCCTACACTCCCGGTCGTCGTCGTCAAAATACGTCCGCTCGCTTTATTCGTCGCCGTTACTTTGACATTCGGCACCACTGCGCCCGTGGCGTCCGTCGCGGTTCCCGACAGGTCGCTGAACCGTTCTTGCCCCCAAGACATTTGGCTGGTCAGGGAAACGCTGGCCAATCCGAACGCTGCAAGGACTAAGTAAGCAATGGAAGTGCGCACGCACTTCCGTCCCCAAAAAGTTTTCATCTTAACCTCTCCACCGAAAAAATAAACTGGCCAGTAAACCTTAGGCCACAATACTGGTATTAACGCAACGGTAACAGGAACTTATACTAGACGCAAGGGGGAGGGTAGCGTACAGTACCCCCAAGGTGGTGCCCGAACTGCATGACGTTAAAGAAAAAACCCAGTCACAAAAATATTTCGGGGTGTATTCTGAACCGAATCTATCAGTTAGCCAGAATGCGACCCGTCACGATTCAGGCGGATGCTGTACGATGCTCTCAAGGTATGGTCCGGCGCATCTCCGCTCACGATTTCCAGAATCCATCCGGTTCACTGGCTCTGTTTCGCAATATCGGGCAATCCATGGTTGTCGACGGACTGCGGGCGCTCAGCGAGGGACGACTTTTTGTACCAACGAACCCAACCCGGTTCGACGCGCGCCGCGGGTCCTTTTGTGTAATTGGCTTCGTTTCGTAGCCCGTGACCAGAAACCGGCGCACTCGGTTTCGTAGCATAATTCAAAGGAGGGAAAGAAACCCATGCGCAAGCGGCTAATGTATACAGCCGGTGTGGTCCTGCTCGCCATCCTGGTTACGGCCGTCGTCTGGCTCGGGTCCTCCAGCCTCGGCGACTTTGGCCCCTCCAGCCCTGAACAGACCTACATCATCTGGGCCGTCTCTACTCTCATCTTTTTGCTCACCGTCACCCTCGCCTTCATGCTGGTGAGGAATTTCGTCAAACTGTACGTAGAACGCCACAGCAACCGGCAAGGTTCGCGCATCCGCACCAAGCTGGTCCTTGGGGCGCTCGCGCTCAGCGTCACTCCCGTTGTCTTCCTGGTGGTCTACAGTTACGGCATCCTGAATCACAACTTGACTAAATGGTTTAGCAAACCGGCCAGCGACGTAAATATGAACTACGTCCGTATCGGCGAGGCCATTGAGAACGAATCCCGCGCCAAGGCACAAGCTCAGGTGGACTGGTTCGCGGCAGTACCTGATCTGGAATCGAGCGCACTCCAACAGCTGTGCACCGAACGAAATATCGAAGATTTGTTCATTCGCACCAAGGACGGTACTCGAAACCAGCTATGCGAGGCCCCGTCCCACAAGAAACCGGATATCCCGAAGATCACCACCGTCGAGGCTGCCATTCCGCAAGGTACACTCGTACTTCGTTCGGCACTCCCCATCGATCTAGCCAAGACGCAAATCGAGATCAACGCGGCCGTGCAGCAATACAATAAGCTCTCGGCGGACCGCAAGAACACCCGCTGGGTGTCACTGCAAATGTTGTCTCTCATTACGTTGTTCGTGGTGTTCATTTCCACCTGGATTGCTCTCTTTTTCGCCAAGCAGATCAGCATTCCCATTTCGGCATTGTTGGGCGCCGCCCACCAGGTGCGCTCCGGCAATCTCGCCTACCGCGTCCGCGTCGGGGCAAACGATGAACTCGCCAGTCTGGTCCGCGCGTTCAATGAAATGACGCAGGATCTGGAGGCCAATAGCCGCGAACTGGAAAACCGCCGCCGTTTCACCGAAGCCATCCTCGAAAGCATTCCAACGGGCGTCTTATCGCTAACTTCCGACGGACGAATTCAAAAGGTCAATCGCGCGCTTAAGGGAATTTTCTCCGCCGAATTGGTAGAAGGGGCCACCCGTCTGGAACATCTTTTCAGCAAAGAGGATGCCACGGAGATCCGTTATCTGATGAACCGCGCCCGCCGCATGGGCATCGCCGCCAGCCAGTTTGAATTCCACACCGAGCACAAAGTAGTGCACCTGTCCGCGACGGTCGCCTCGCTTGACGACAATGTCACATCCGGCTACGTGCTGGTCCTGGAAGATACCAGTGACCTGCTTCGAGGACAAAAAGCCGCGGCTTGGCATGAAGTGGCCCGCCGCATTGCTCACGAGATTAAGAACCCGCTCACCCCCATCGCCCTTTGCGCCGAGAGGATAGGACGCCAGCTGGACCGTGGCATCGGCCCGGACACGATACGCATCTTGCGCGAATGTTCCACCACAATTTCGAGTGAAGTGGAAAGCGTGAAAACGCTGGTGGACGAGTTCTCGCAGTTCTCCCGCTTTCCAGCGGCGCAACCGGTCCCTTCCGATCTGAACGAGGTTGTGGAAAGCGCCCTCAGCATCTTCGCCGGGCGTCTGGACGGCATCGAAGTACGCAAAGATCTGGCCGCCGCTTTGCCGCAGGTGAACATTGACCGGGAACAGTTCCGCCGCGCCGTGGTGAACCTGGTGGATAACGCCGCCGAGGCCATGCAAGACTCATTGGTGAAAGGCCTGGCTATCCGCACCAGCGCGCCCACGCCCGATTCCATTGAGCTCATCATTGCCGACACCGGCTGCGGCATTTCGCCCGAAGATAAGGAAAAGCTCTTCTTGCCCTACTTCTCTACTAAAGGACGCGGCACCGGCCTGGGCCTGGCCATCGTCAACCGCATCATCGCCGATCACAACGCCCACATTCGCGTCGAGGACAATTCCCCTTCCGGCGCCCGATTCATCGTGGAGATCGCCACGCTCACCGCCAGCGATGCGGAACTGCAACCGGCCGAGAGCCGCGCATGAGAAACTCACGCGTGCTGGTGGTGGATGACGAGCCGGGTATTCGAACTTCATTGACCGGAGTCCTGCAGGATGAAGGATTCCAGGTAGACGCGGTTGCCGGCGGTGAGGCTTGCCTGGAACGCTTGCGGGCGCAGCGCTACGAAGTAATCTTGCTGGACGTTTGGTTGCCCGGCATCGATGGCATGGAGACTCTTTCCCGCATCCAGGAAATTCCGTTTACAGACCGGCCGGTGGTGGTGATGATCTCCGGACACGGCAACATCGAGACCGCGGTGAAGGCGACGAAGCTGGGTGCCTTCGACTTCATCGAAAAGCCGCTCACCATTCAGAAAGTGACCGTGGTGCTGAAGAACGCCATCCAGCAGCGGAAACTCGAACTCGAAGTCCAGCGCATTAAAGAGGACCGCAAGCCGAGAATCATCGGCGAAAGCGTCCCCATGAAAGCGCTGCGCCAGCAGTTGGCGTTGATGGCCGCCACCAACGGCCGCGTACTGATCTTCGGCGAGAGCGGCACCGGCAAGGAATTGGTGGCTCATGCCATTCACGAAAGCAGCCAGCGCTCCCGCGAGGCATTTGTTGAAGTGAATTGCGCCGCCATCCCGGAAGAACTGATCGAGAGTGAGTTGTTCGGCCATCGCAAAGGCAGCTTCGCCGGCGCCAGTGAAGATAAGGTAGGCAAGCTGCGCAAGGCCGACAATGGGACGCTCTTCCTGGACGAAGTAGGCGACATGAGTCTCAAGACGCAAGCGAAAGTGTTGCGCGCTCT
>JBBRNO010000006.1:0-102998 GCA_038230275.1 Bryobacterales bacterium | reverse complement strand
GTCCGCGCCGTGGCGTCGTCCGAGACACAGTGATTGGCTGTGGCGAAATAGGGCTGGCCGCTGTTGGCTTGATCCGCTATCAAAGAGCCGGTGCAGAGAAAAGACGCTCCGCCGGTGGTGAACATGATGCTGGCCACCGCGCTGGCCTGCGTGTACCATCGCGCGAAACACGCCACATCTGGACTGCAAGTGTTTTGGACCTGCGCCGCGTTCGTGATTCCCGCAGTCAATTGTGCACTGGCGGCGTCTGCCGGTCCGTCCACTACCGCACTCAGCACGGGGGCCTTTGGAGGCGTCAGCGGTTCGTTGAACAAGTGAGATATCTGATCCACTACGAACGGCGGTGGCGCGCTCAGGTCGCTTACCGGATGGGCAGGAGCAAACTCCAGCACAATCTCTTCGCCTGGAACCGGCTCGCTCCAAAACTCAGCATCGTGGAACAGGCCATCGCCGCGGTAGGGTCCGACGAACTGCCCATTTTCTGTGTCGCCGCCTTTCGGGTAGAGCCAGACGCGTCCGTCTCCGGCGTGGAAAGCGGTGAAATGGACGCGCATTCCCCAGGCATTCGGAGAGCGCAGTGAGACACGCCAGACCGTCTGTCCGCTGGCCAGAGCTGTCCATGAGCCGCGCTGCATGAACTGGCGCGGAATGGTGCGGCCCACGCCGACGGCGCGTACGCCGGGATGGCTGGGTTTCGGGCGGTCTGTGGTTTCGTTCAGTGGAGTGAGGTCCAGGCGCGGTGTTTGCGATAAGGCTCTTTGTTCCGGTGCAAACTGAGGACGGGCGGGAGCTTGCGCGTAGATCCACGTGATAGAGCAGAAGAAGAGGAGTGCGAGTTGTTTCATATGGAGTTCCTGCGAATGATAAATTGCTTACATTTGTTATATGGTACTTCAGCATGGCTCGGCCTATCAACAGTAGCGTAGGTTACAGAACTTGAGTGTTGTCTGAAGATTGGTTACAATCTGACTAGTCAGCCTAGTTATGAAGATTTTGAATAAAACGCACCCCGATTCCCTAGCGATGTCTGGAGAAGGATGGCAACTCCAAACAGCGAAAGCCCGCTTTAGTGAACTGTTTCGGCTTGCCCGGACAGAAGGCCCGCAACTGATCACCCGGCAAGGCAAAGATGGCGTGGTGATGTTGCCGGTCGAGCAATTTGACCGTCTTGTGATCCGATCGCGGCAGCCCAAGAGTTTAGTACAGTTCTTTCGGGAGTCTCCCCTGGTGGGTCTGGAGTTGGATTTCGAGCGAGACAAAGATTTAGGGCGTGATGTGGAACTATGAGTGGGTTCCTGCTGGACACAAATTGCATTTCGGAACTTGTAAGGGCCACGCCAGAACCGCGTGTGGTGGCATGGATGGAATCGACTAACGAGGACTTGCTTTACCTCAGTGTTCTTACCTTGGGAGAAATTCGAAAAGGCTTAGCAGCCCTCTCCCAAGGCAGCCGCAGGGCCCATCTGGAATCGTGGATCCAGATGGACCTGCCGGTTCGATTTGGAAACCGGATCTTGCCGATCGATGAGGCCGTTGCGGATCGTTGGGGTTTGCTGGCAGCACAGGCGAGGAGCAGGGGCACGCCACTTCCCATCGTAGATGGGTTACTGGCGGCTACGGCTATTCACTTCAATCTAACCGTGGTCTCACGCAACGTTAGGGATTTTGCGAATGCGCAAGTACCGGTGTTGAATCCATGGGAAGCGTGACTAAGTTCAACACGCTAACATCGAGAAGGAGTGATTGTTCGTACCTTAATTTCGCCAACGAAGCGGAAGCGTAATTCATCCGCCCGGCCGCGAAGAAAGCGTGCGGTTGGTGGCACGTCCTTTTGGCTTCAGTTTGTCATCGCGCTGGTGCTGATAATTGCGGGCGTGCTGTTCCATCGGCGGTATACGCTCAGCTTGCAGTCGCCGATTGAACTTCACTCGCCCATTGTGATCAGCGAACGCACGATTTCTGACAGCGCGACGCAAGCCCAGGCAGACCAGAACGGGCGCGGACTCAGTGCCTGGCAGCAGTATGCGTGCGGGAAATTCGGCGCCGACTGCCGGATCGCCCTGGCAATCCAACGCGCCGAAAACCCGCAGGGCAAATGCGAGATTTACCATTACAACTCCAATGGAACGCTCGACTGGGGCTATTTCCAGATCAATACCGTCCATTTGGAACGGCCGGGTCTCAATCTGCGCGACCTGCTGGACTGCCGTGCGAATATTGATTTCGCTTACCAGCTCTATCATGAAAAGGGCGGCTTTGGACCCTGGAGTACTTTCCAGAATGGGCGATACCTGCAATTTCTGTCACGGCCCTAAACAGCACTAAACGCATTGGCCGCGAAATGCGTCATTATATCTGTATGCGAGTCGTATCTTCCCGTAGCCGCCGAGGGTTCTCCCTCATCGAGTTGCTGATCGTGGTGGCCATCATCATGGTTTTGGCTGCCATCGCTGTTCCTAAGCTGAACCAGTCCAGAATGTACGCTCAAGAAACTGCGGCGGTGAAGCAGATCGGCACGATCCATACAGCGGAGACACAATACTACTCACAGTTCGGCAAGTACGCGGTTCAGATGAGCGAACTAGGGCCCCCAACCAGCGGACAACCTGGCCCAACGGGCGCGGATCTGATCCCCGGCGACTTCGCGCTGGGCAAAAAGTCGGGCTTCGTTTTCCAGATTCAGGCGACACCGACCGGCTATGCCGTCACCGCCGTTCCCGAGGCTTATAACAGTTCCGGCCGACGCAGCTTCTACTCGGACCAGACTACGGTGATTCGCGAGAATTGGGGACCGGAGCCGGCCACGCCTACCAGCAAAGAGATTCATTAGACCCGGACAAAATTCTTAGCCGCCGATGGACGCGGATTAACGCTGATTTGGGCTGCGCTTTGGAATTCCGTACGCTAGTGGGTTTGGGCTTGGCGTAGTTTCGGTGGCAAAAGTTACCAACCTCGAAAGTATTTCTACTTAGTACCGAGAGTTTCGTCCAGCGAACTTGTTATACTCTTGACGGGACGTGAGGCGTACAGCCTTTCGTGTAGGGGACACAAGCATGCGCTGGTCAAGGTTTCTCTCCGCTCCGATTTTGGGAGCTGCTCTTGGAACATGTTGTTTCGCTGCAGATTGCAGTTTCAATGCAGCTCCGGAGGAATTCCTCTCTGCCCAGAGCCGTGTTCGCAGCGACATTTCAGACCGGCTGCAAAAACTGGGTTCCGCGCGCTTTAGCGTCGCGTCCGCGCGGAAGACACAGGCTGCATCCAGTGTGATCCGGAGCAATTTCATCGACGAACAGATCTTCGGTAAGATGGCGCAAGCCAATGCCGATGCGGCGCCTCTGGCTACGGATGAAGAGTTTGTCCGGCGCGTCACGCTGGATATCACCGGCCGCATTCCAACCGCCGCCCAAGTGCGCGATTTTGTGGCCAGCACGGACCCGAACAAGCGGAACGACCTGATTGGGAAACTTCTGTATTCTCCAGAGTTTGTGGACAAATGGACGGTGTGGTTCGGCGACCTGCTGCAGAATGGCGCCAACACCCTCTCCACCGCCGCATTTGGCCGTGTGATTGACGGGCGCAACGCCTACTACAAGTACATTCGGAAGTCTCTGGCAGAGTCCAAATCAGTGCGCGACATCGCCTGGGAAGCCGTGGGCGCGGGCGGGAACACTTTCAATTCGGAAACCGGGGCAACGAACTTCGCCATCAACGCGCAAGCTGCCAACGGTCCGGCGCAGGACACCTACGACATGATGCTGATGAAGACGGCGGGCGCCTTCCTGGGCATGGCTCACTATGATTGTCTGGCCTGCCATAACGGCCGCGGCCACCTGGACACCTTGAGCTTATGGGGTTCGCACACCAGCCGCATGGAAGCGTGGAGGATGTCGGCCTTTTTCTCCCGCATGCGCTTGAATCGGTACGGGCAGCAGGCCACGCAGTACACCGATCCCAATTATCAGAGTGTGGACGTGCAGGATGCGCCGAGCGGGCAGTATGACCTCAATGTCACTTACGGCAACCGGCCCGCCCGCTGTACAAACGCGTTGCCGCTGGATGCTAAGACCAATAAATGCCCGCCGGCTGCGAACGCCGCCGCCAATCAAGTAACGCCCGAATATCGGGGAACGGGCGCCAAGCCGAAAGACGGAAACTGGCGAGCGGCGTTCGCGGATAACATGGTGACCGATCCGATGTTTGCCCGCAACTTCGCCAATCGGATCTGGAAGCAGATGTTCAACATGGGCCTGGTGGAACCGGTGGACGGTCTTGATCCGGATCGCTTGGATCCGAACAACCCCCCGCCCTCTCCCTGGGCGCTGCAGGCTACGCATCCGGAGCTTCTGGAAGCGCTGGCCAAGTCTTTTGTCGATGGCGGCTACAATCTGCGGGAGTTTATCCGGCTGATCGCCCAATCTTCGGCCTACCAGTTAAGTTCCCGTTACGATGGCGATTGGAAGGTGGAATACGTGCCTCTCTTCGCGCGCCATTACCCGCGGCGGCTGGACGGCGAAGAAATCCACGACGCCATCGCGCAGGCAACCGGCGTTCTGGGCAAGTACACGGTGCAGGCTTCCAGTAACCGCTATTCGCCGACCGATGCGTTCCCCATGCTGCCCGATGCCACGGTTTGGGCGATTCAGCTTCCAGACACTTTGGAGCCCAGAAGCAACGGCGGGGTGGCGAACTTCATGAACAATTTCATTCGCGGGAACCGGGACACGCAGGCGCGCAGTCAAGCCGGGTCCATCCTGCAGCAGCTCAGCCTGATGAATGACAATTTTGTGAATTCACGGACGAAGGTAGCGGCATCGCCGGTTCTCACGGCCATCGCCAAGCTTCCCACTAACGAAGACATTGTGAACGAGATCTTTTTCACATTTCTCTCGCGCAAGCCATCGGCCCGGGAGCTGGATCGCGGTCTTACTTTTCTGTCGAAATCCACCACTGCCGCGGCCAAGAATACGGCGATCGAAGACATGGCTTGGGTGGCGATCAACAAAGTCGATTTCCTGTTCAGCTATTAACCGAGGACTTATGAAAGATCGTTTCGGCACCGATTGGAGCAAGATCCAAGGCACGCGTTTCTGGAAGCAGCCGGAATTGGGCAGGCGCATGTTTTTCCGGCATGTGGGCGCGGCGGTGAGCGGCTACTTCCTGCTGCCCACGCGGCCCATGGAGACAGTGGCTAAAGCGTCGCCAAGCACGATTGGGACGGCGAAGAACGTCATCTTTATCCTGATGACCGGCGCACCCAGCCATTCCGATACGTTTGATCTGAAAGAAGGCCCGTGGACGCCCGCGTTCATGGCGCCCACCTCTTACGGAGACCTCCGGTTTCCGCAAGGACTGATGCCGAAGATCGCAGACCAGTTGGATTCGGTGGCACTGGTGCGATCGGTGCGCGCCTGGGCGGCGGTGCATGGGCTTGGGCAGACGTGGGTGCAGATCGGTCGCAATCCAGCCTCCAGCCTGGCTCGCATCGCGCCGCACATTGGTTCTGTGGTTTCTTTGGAACTGGGGCCGACTTCGGCCAATCGTTCGCTGCCGGCATTTCTCTCGCTGAACGCCAACAATGGGCCGGGTTCGGGATACCTGGCACCCGACAATGCACCTTTCTACGTGAGTCCGGGCGGTGGTGGCCTTGGGAATTCGGCGCATCCTAACGGCAACGTGGTTTTTGACCGGCGCTACGGGTTGCTGCAGGAGATGGATGCGGAGACCAAGGAATCGGGAGCTCTGGGTACATCGGTTTCCGAGATGGCGCAGTTTAATCTTAGTGCCCGCAAATTGATGTACAACGGCGACATCGATAAAGTGTTCACGTTCGACCAGGCGACGCGCAACCTCTACGGCAACACCGGCTTCGGGAATGCGTGTATTACAGCGCGAAACTTGCTGAAGGCCAAGCTAGGCACGCGATTTATCCAGATATCCATCGGCAGCTGGGATCATCACAGCAGTATCTACACTCCGAACGGCCCGCTGCAGGGACTGGCGCGGCAGTTCGACAACGGGTTGGGTCAACTGCTGGCCGATATGAAGCAGGACGGCACGTTAGATGAGACGCTGATTGTGGCGATGGGTGAATTCGGCCGCACGGTGGGACCGCCGAACGTCCAGAACGGTCGAGACCACTTCCTGCAACAGGCTGTTCTGATGGCGGGGGCGAAGATTCGCGGGAAACGAGCAGTGGGCTCCACCGACAGCGAGGCGAGAAATATCGTGGACCCCGGCTGGTCGCGCAACCGGGAAATCCGGCCTGAGGATATCGAGGCGACGATTTATTCCGCGCTGGGGATCGATTGGACCAAGCAGATAGATAGCCCGCTCGGCCGCACGTTTGAGTACGTTCCCTTCTCCGGCCAGGATTTGTATGGCCCGATCAACGAGCTCTGGTAGACCGTCTGTTATCGCGGCGATCGCTCTTGAATAGCGTCAGACTGCTGAGGAACGCACCGAACGCGCCGAGGATCAGCAGCAGCAAGGCATGGAACTCATCTCTGCCCGTAAATGTATAGGGGAGAATGAGAAAACCCCTCACCATCATCACGAAGACGGTCAGCGTCCAGAACGGAAACACGTAGCGGAAGACACCCGTAATGGCGAGTGCGGTGGCGGCCAGGCCGGCGAGGCTGCCGTAGAACACCCAGTGAATCAACTGGTCCCCTTTCCAGGGAAACATGGCCAGATTCAGCGTATGTACATCGCTCGCGATGGCGACACCCGAAATAGCGAATAGAATCAGCGCGAGGATCAGGTGGTACAGGTAACTGTACAAACGCAGTAATGTGACCATCAGAAATAAAGGTCTATTGTATCAAGCTTTTACGTGGCGGTTACGACACGCGGAAAAGTATGCTGGGAACATTGCCGGGGATTCAAAGAAAAGCCTCCATCGATATCTTGAAGCGTTCGGCCAAGATCTTCGCCTGCGCCTTGCTGATGGGGCGCTTTCCGTTGACCACATTCGAGGTGTAACCCTTGCTGGTGCCCCACAACTTCGCCAGTTCCATTTGCTTCATGCCGCTGGTCTTTAGGATGTGCCGTAGTAGTTGGTCCGGCGGCGAGGCGGGAACGGGCATAGTGCGGTCTTCGTAATCCGTGACCAGGACTACTAAAAGATTGAAAAGAGCGTCCTCTTCGGGAGTGCGATCCTTGTTCATCATGGGTTCGATGATGGCCAATAACCGGGCGCATTCCTCGTCTGTCTCCAGAGGCCGAGGTAACGGCAATACCTTCGTCAGCAGCCGGCCGTAGCGTTTCAGGTCAATGGGTTTCGGTTTTAGCGCCATGTTTTCCACTCTCCCCGCCTATATTCCTTGTGCGTCATCAAACCCTTGAAGAACATTAGGTTGGATGAGAAATCCACCCGTACAATCAGCAGGAATTTGTTGTGCCAAATATCGAACACGATCAGATCTCCAACCATATCGGCCGACGGGTAACCATTCCGAACGTCGCTCAGAGATTTCCAATTTGCCTGCCTCGCTGCGTTGTACCAGTCTTGCAGGTCAGTACCAATCCCCATCTTTGCCGCCGCCTTCATTACCTCCCGTTTGGCGATCACGTTCATAGACTGTGTTCTCAGATTGGCAACATTCGGTCAGGCTGGCGGTATCCCAATCGGAAACCTTTGGGACACGCGAGCTGTGGCGCGCAGAAAACCGGTTATGCTATCTGCGGCTTCTTGCGGCGGCCGAGGAACCAGCCAGCCAGGCCGCCGATTACAATGCCTGCTCCTCCGGCGTACCACAGAGTCCGGGTCAGCTCTGTGATCAGCTGGTTTGTGAACACGTTTGAGGACAGATGCAAGTTTACGATCTTCCATTCACCGCCCGACTTCGCGGCGGTGGCGCTCCATCGCGAATTCAGCTTGAAAGGGCCTCGGATGATGGGAAAGAATTCATCTTTCATGCTGCCATCGGCCAGGGCGACGTCCGCGCCGGAGCCAATGAAGCGGGCGTGGGCGCCGAGTTTCGCTTGGGTGGTGTACTTGGTGATGATCCGCCCTTCATCTTTCACCATTCGCCGGTAATAGGCGCGAATATCGGCGTGGCCGCGGGAAATCTCCGCGTTCCACCACGTCACCGTACAGTCTGGACTCATCTGCGCAATGAGACCTTCGATATCCTGCGCGTTGATCGCATTTTCCACTTCGCCCAAAATCTTAAGAAGGGCCTGGCGGTCTGGCTGATGCAGGTCGGTTTGGGGTAATTCGTTTTGAGGTGTCATGGGCAACGGGCGCAGCAACGCGGCGAAGGCGAAAACGTAACACAGTCTGGAGGGAGTCCGCATGAGCGCTTCCCATGTTAGTACAAAATCTCGGCATTTATTGAAATGGCGCGAGATATAATTGGGGAGATTCCACCTTGCTTTCTTTGATTCATACGCGGCTGCGGTGGTTGCTTGCCGCCTTCCTGCTCAGCGCTGCCGTCTATGGCCAGAGCGCGGACGCCGCCTATGAAGAGCGCTAGCGGCTTGACCCTAACCGCTATGACGCGCGGTGAGCGCGGCGCCGGTTTGCTACTTGCCGCCTTCGAACCCGTAAAGTTTCGGCGCCATCTTGTAGGTGAAGCGTGCCGGATTTACCGCACAGGCGCCGCCCGAATCCACAGTGATGAGGCGCTTGGACACCGGTTCATAAGCCGCCAGCGGAGCGATGGTGCCCTTGGCGACCAGGATTTTTTCACGCTCCGGGTAGACGCCAACGCTGACAAGCTGATGAATGCTGAGCGGTACAGTGCGGTTGGTGTTTAGAACCAGGAGATTTTGCAGATCGGGGGTGGAGCCTTCCACTTCGATCACTGCCGTTAATCCGGAATCCCAGTAGCGGTAACCGCCGTGGCGGACTTCCGTTTCCACGAACTTTCCATCGTGCAGGGATTTCACTTTTCCACGAATCATCACCGGTTCGCCATGCATGTTATCCGTCTTGGCACCCACCGGAAATTCAAACGGTTGGCCGATCCCGGCATTGACTGCTTTCTGCACCGCTTTGGGATCGAAGATGGCAACTGCCCATCCTTCGGCTTTCTGCTTGACCAGTTCGGCTAATACAAACGTACTGTCGCCTGCTCCGCCACCACCCAGGTTATCGCCGGTATCCAGCAGGGTCACTGGAAATGCTTTGCTTTCCATGGCCATGCGGACTGCTTTGGCCGGATCGGGCAGATCGAATTTCAACTGATCGCGGATGCCCCATAGCATTGCCGCCAAGCGGTCGGCTTCCCGCTTCGCCAACGCGGGATCATTGTCGGTAATCACCACCACGCTGGGCCCCATGGCCGGCACGTCGCCGTATTGATAGCCGCCAGGGATGCTGACCGCCAGCACTCCGGGAAGCTTTTCCGTTTCCTTGCTGGCATCCACAATCGCCTTGAGGGGCGCGCGATACGTATCGTGGAAAATCAGATTTAACATCATGGGCGGCTTCACCAGCACCTGCACCGGCTTCACTTCGCCCTTGATCATGCGCACCAGAATCTCCGCGGTCTGAAAGCCGCGTTCCTTTGTATCCAGATGAGGGCACTCCTTTCCCGTGATCACCACGTTGGCGTTGGCAATGATCACCGGATCCACGTTGGCGTGAAAGTCGTGCGTGACGGCGATGGGAAACCGCGGGCCCATTGCCTGGCGCACGCGGCGCACAATCTCCGCATCGCCACTGGGGTAACTGTCCACTACCATGGCGCCGTGTAAGGTGAGAAGCACGCCGTCATAGGCGGGTCCTGTTTTCAGCCCTTGAATGATGCGGCTTACCATGCCGTCGAATGCTTTATCGTCTACCGGGCCCCGCGGCACCGCTGCGAAGAAGTGGATGGGATACAGTTCCACGCCATACTTTGCTGCGCCGGCGATCATTCCCGATGCGTTGACGCTGCTCTTCGCCGTGGTTTCCAGCCACTGCAGGCGATTGGAAGACAGCGTATCCGCTTCTTCAAAATCAGCCAGCGTGGCCTTGGTTCGGTTGAAGCTATTGGTCTCATGTGAGATTCCGGCAACCGCAATGCGGATAGCGGCGTTGGCGGGCGCAAGCGCGGCGCAGAACAGCGCAAGTGCGGCGAAGTATTTGACGCGTGGCATTCTCAGGCTCCGTGTGAACTGGATCAATCGCCGATGCTGGCGGGTTTATACCCGCCCCGTGACCGGTCATACAACCATATAGCGCCGAACACTAATAGTAAGATTGCCGGCAACATCGCCACATACCGGAACGAAGTTTGTGAAGCGATGGCCAGTACCCGGTTCAGTTCGCCGCCAGTCAACTTTCCGAAAGCTTCCTCGCCTCCGGCAGCGGCAATCTTGGCGTTGTCGAAAATCTTGCCCATCAACGGCAGAACAAAATAGATAGACAACGTTCCCGCGGTGCCCATCAACCCCATCAACAGGGCGCCGCCCCTGGGAAACCGTTCCGATGCGGCAGCCAGCATGGTGGGCCACATGTAGCAGACGCCCGTTCCCCATACCGTCGCCGCCAATAATCCAGTAACCGGTGAGTTGGCGACGCTTAGCAGGAGCAATCCAGCCGAGGCGAGAAGGGAGGAAGTCCAAAGCAGTCCCACTGGCGATAGTTTATGCACAATGGGTCCCGCGAAGTGGCGCATCACAAACATCAGACCGCTGACATAGATAAGGAGCCAGATCCCTTGCATGCCGACAGTTCGCGTGAGTGCCAGATCCACCCACTGCCCGGGCGCAAGCTCAGAAGCAGCGGTAAGGAACATCGCGAGGAACCAGACGATGAAGAACGGCTTGCTCACTTCCTTAAAAGTGTCGCTGGTGGGAATACCGGAGGCTACGCGCTCAGTGGGGGGGAACTTGGCAAACAAACACATCACCCCGAACACCGCCGACGGTATCAGGACCATGGAGAACTTCACCTGCCAGTTCATGTCGAGGTAGCCGATGAAGAGACCGATCAAACTTCCGAAAATAATTCCGGCCGGCCACCAGGCATGCAGTACATTCAATCGCGCTGTCTTCTCTTCCGGGTACAGTGTGGTGGCCAACGGATTGATCACCGTTTCCACCAGACCCTGTCCGATACCAATCAGCAGCATCCCCGCCCAAACCACGTTATAGATTGCAGGACCGGATGCAATGCTGCCCGCGAACACCACCACCATGGTGCCTGCCATGAAACAAACACTCGACAGTGTCAACAGCCGCCCCATGCCAATGTAGTCGAGCAACGGACTGCCGATGGCGATGGTGAACGCGAAGCCCAGAAAGGCCACTCCGAGCACGGCGCCGATCATCTCCGCCGACCTCAGCTTGTCGATGGGGTCGAAAAAGGTGGTTCGCAGGTCGGCGGCAACGCTTCCGCGCAATCCGAAACTGACTCCAGCGGTGACGAGTGCGATGACACTCAGAATGAACAGCTTTCTTTTATCGTAGGCCGCGTGCCGGTCCACTGGGACCGTCTTACTAGTTGGTGCGCTCATGATGGTCTCCGTATGGTATCGAATATTGACGACCGGTGTAAGCCCGCGCGGTCATCCCCTCCACCTGACGCCAAGGCCCAGTTTGTTTTTCGCGTAGGTGAAACCGCGCTCCAGATCGACACGCTGCTGCTCACGGAGCGCAGCCTCGTATTCCGGTGGCTGCTTGCCCGCATCTTCCACCACCATGGTGGTCATGAGCGGAAGGCCGCTCTTGGCCAGCGCGACGAAGCGGGCGAACTCAGCCGCGCTTGCGTGCGGAAACGCTTTCCAGAATTCCGGCTCAAGATAAGGAATCACTCTGGGTGGACGTCCGGTGATGTTCTCAAGTTGCATTGTGGAATTCGGACACAGCTGGCGGAAGCGCGCGACGAAGCGGGGGAAGTCGATGCTGCCTTCGCCTAACGCTACCCACTGCGCGGCCGCTCCTCTGGGATGCTCGAACAAGATGGAATCCCGGATGTGTGTCGTCACGGTGTAGGGACCCAATACTTCGAGTGTGGTCATGGGATCTTCCGCCACCCACATCGGATTCCCGGTATCCAGACATGCTGCCGTGTAATCTTTACCAGCTTCTTCGATCAGCGCTTTGAGTTCGCGCGCCTGCATGTCGCCTGAGTGATTCTCAACCGCGATCCTCACTCCCGCATCCAGAGCTTGCGAGCGCACCGCCTTCAACGCCTTCACCGTATTTTCTAGATGAAGCTCAATGGGCGCCGGACCCAACCGGTCTTCCGAACTGCCCATGAAGCATCGCATCGATGTGGCGCCAACCGCCTTCGCCACCGCGATGCCCTTTAATAGATAGGCAACCGGCGTTCCTTCCTTCGCATTCCAACTCTTGCTGGAATCGCAGATGCAACCGATGCCGCCATCCAACATGAGGCCCGCCGACGCTGCGTGATCTTTCACCTTTTGCAAATACGCAGGATCGAAACTTTCGAAGTCGCCGAGACTGGACAGTTGAATGGAATCGAGCTTCAGATTCGCGGCGTAATCTATGAACTGAATCGCCTTCCACTTCCACGCGCGAAGCGAATACGTATCGAAGCCGAGCCGGATGCCCGCGGGTGATTGCGAGCGAAGGTCTTCGATTGCCGTGAGCGCCGCCGCCGCTTGGAGTGTGGTCTTCAAAAAAGTTCGCCGCCGCATAGTCTTGCTCCCGCATCTACGATAGCCGTTCCAACTCCAACAACAAAACACGGCTTCTTTGTTCCGTCTCCTCGCAATGTTGAAAAAATGCGTTTGGAGCAATAAAAACGGCCCCGATCGCTCGGAGCCGTGAGGGAACTTGTATGCTGTGGTCCCTTGCGGGACGCGTCGTCAGCTACTTTTTCTTTTTAGCTGGGGCCTTCTTGGCCGGCGCTTTCTTAACAGCTTTCTTGGTTGCGTTCTTCATTGAGTGATTCTCCCTAACATCTAAATTTGCGATCCGAAAAGATCGCAGTGTGATCCATATATAAGGTGAGACGAAAATAAAGTCAAGAGAAAAATGCATGCAACGTTCACTTCGATGCGAGTTCTCCGTTGTGTCCATCGAAAAAACGTTTCGCTTGTGAATTGTTTCGTGTCTCCGTTCGCGTTTTTTGTTGTTGCCGCTGCGCCCGCGCTCACGGTAGCATCACGATTGATGAAGGCAATGCGTACCGCTTACATGATTCTGATTTTCGCCGCGCTCGCCTACCTCTGCACCGCGTGCGGACCGAAGAGAAGAGTAGTAACGGCAAAGCCCGCGCGCATTGGATCGAGTGAGACAGGCATCGCCAGTTGGTACGGAGATCCTTACAACGGGCGTCGCGCGGCGAACGGCGAGATCTACGACATGGAACAATTGACGGCCGCGCATCGCACTCTTCCATTCGGCACATGGGTGCGGGTGAAGAACCTTTCGAACGATAGAACAGTGGAGGTGCGCATTCAGGATCGCGGTCCTTTCGTTCACCGCCGCATTGTGGATCTGTCGCGCGCCGCGGCCAGAGAGATTGAGATGCTGGGACCTGGAACCGCAAAGGTGCGCCTCACCGTGATTCGTCCGCCGGTAATTCGGGATGCGGTTCGCGCGGCGGGCCGCGAGGAAGTTCGGGAACCTGCGCCGCCGCGGGCTGCTGAACCTGCGCCGCCGCGTCCTATGAAGGAAGCGGAGCTATTCGCGGTGCAGATGGGTGCGTTTCAAGATCGGGCCAAGGCGGAGTCGCAAGCCGCTGCCATGAAGGAGCTGTACGGCGCGTCACGGATCGTAGTGCGCGAAGGGAAGGTTCGAACCTACCGGGTGCTTGTTGGAGAAGAAGAGTCAAACGAAAAGGCGAATGCACTTGCGGAGCGCATGCGACTCGCCGGCACGGACGGGTTCGTGGTGCGACTGGATGTCCCCGCCGAACCAGAGCTGAAGCTTTAGAGGCAAATCCGGGCGAGACTTTTCGACCTCCGCCGCCACTTACGTTATGAATGACTGGTGAGGCTATCGAATTCCCGCGGGCGCTGATTGGCAACTCTCCGCGCATGAGGCAAGTTCACCGGCAGATAGAAAAGTTGGGCCACACGCGATGGCCGGTATTGATACTGGGCGAGACCGGTACTGGAAAGGAAGTGGTGGCGCGATCCATCCACGCCGTCGCGAACAGCGGCCCCTTCGTCACCATCGATTGTTCCGCGCTGGTTGGGCCGTTGATGGAGAGCGATCTGTTCGGCCATGCCAAAGGCGCATTCACCGGCGCGGCAGCGTCTAAGCTCGGCATGATTGAGATGGCCAATGGCGGTACGGTGTTTCTGGACGAGATTGGCGAACTGCCGCTGGACATGCAGGTGAAGCTATTGCGTGTGCTGCAGGAAAAAGAGTTCCGGCCCGTCGGCGGCCTCAGCACCAGGAAAGCCGATTTTCGCGTGATCGCGGCCACCAACCGCGATCTGGCCACTGAAGTGGAGCGAGGCGCGTTTCGACGCGACCTCTTCTATCGACTGAACGTAGTCACCATCCGCCTGGTGCCACTACGCGATCGTAAAGAAGATGTCCCGATATTGATTGAACACTTCCTCCACCGCTACGGGAAGAACCATTCCCTGACGCAGGAGATCATCGACGCCATGACCGCATACGACTGGCCGGGCAACGTGAGAGAGCTGGAAAATTCCATGCAGCACATGGTCGCCATCAATTCCGGTCCACTGCTGCACGTTCCCGATCTGCCATCGGCCATCCAGAACTACACTATGGCCCACAAGTCGCAATTCCGGTCCTTGTCGGTATCGGCGCAGCAAGAAGTTATTCACGCGCCGAGCCCCAGTTCCGGCACCCAGTTCGCCGGACATCCTATTCTTCCATTGCCGGAAGTGGAGCGCAGAGCAATTCTGGAAGCACTCCGCTATACCAAGGGCGACCGGGCAACGGCGGCAATCCTGCTGGGCATTGGACGCACCACGCTATATAGAAAACTGAAAGAGTACGAACTGGAAGAGTGAGAGCCGCGCTACGGCGCAAAAACCGGTCATGGCAAAATAGTTGCTTGCCAATTGCAATTGACGCCACCTACAGCATTGGGGAAGAACTCTCAGGCGTGGGCGTGTACTCTCATGAGATTCTCACGGGTTTGGCATTGGCCCACCCAAAGACTCCGTTCGTCTACTGCTACCGTCCAAAGCAATATTTCCGGTCGTTCGGCACACGTCTGTTTCGAAATTGCAGCCGTTTCCTGCTGCACGATGAATTCCGGGTTCCCGGCGCCGAACTGTTTCACGGCCTCAACCAGCGCATGCCGCTGAAGCGGGTAAAAAATCGCGTATGCACTTTTCACGATCTATTCATGCTGACGCAGAATTACTCCACTCCGGAATTTCGTAAAGTGTTCACTGCCCGCGCCAAGCGCGCGGCGGAACGCTGCGATGTGATTGTCGCGGTTTCCCAGTTCACCGCCGACCAGGTGGAAGAACATTTGAACGTGGAGAGAAGCCGCATCCGGGTGATTCATCACGGGGTGCGCGATGCAACCGACCGCACCACCTACCCGCGTGAAAATCTGATTCTTCACGTAGGCGCCATTCAGGAACGGAAGAACATCACTCGGCTGGTGGAAGCTTTTGAAACCGTGCCGAAGGATTGGAAGTTGGTGCTGGCCGGATCTTCGACCGGCTTCGGCGCCGAGAATATTCTGAAGCGCATTGCGGCCAGCCCGGCACGGGACCGCATCCAAATCACCGGCTACCTTTCGGGGCCCGCGCTCGACCGCCTCTTTGCGCGTTCCCGCATCTTTGCGTTCCCTTCCCTTGATGAAGGATTCGGAATGCCGGTGCTGGAAGCCATGATGCGGGGCGTGCCGGTTATCACTTCAAACCGGTCCGCACTTCCCGAAGTCGCCGGCGATGCGGCGCTGCAAATCAATCCAGAAGATACCGCAGCCCTGGCCGCCGGAATCCACCGCTTAATTGCCGATCCGGATTTGGGTATGAAATTGATTGCCGCGGGAAGAGAAAGGGCAGGAATGTTCACATGGCGCTCGGCCGTGAACAAAACATGGGGAGTTTACCGGGAACTGATAGGGCCCAGCCTGACTTCTTAAGGTTCGTTTAGCGAACTTCTTCGTCGATAGCGATTTTGAGTGCCCGCAGAAACTTGTGATCCTGGGAAGTCCACTTCACTTTGCCGGCGGATTCGAACTTACGCAGCGTGGGACCTTCGGTCTCCATTTCCATCTCCACGCCGTCCTCGCCATCCACCTCATTCTCATCGCGTTTATTGAATCCGATGGTCGCCTCTAACACTAAAAAGACGTCGTAACCAGCGCGTTTGATTTCGCCGATCGCAGCCGCAATCCGGTCGGAATCCGAAAGAGACTCGTTAATAGCGTTGCCGAGTTCCTGCATTAGTTCCTTGAGTCGATCGTCCACGCTCACCGCCTCTCCCAGGCACCTTCAGAATAACACCCAACTGTTTAGATGTCGCGTTGCAACTTGCGTCGCAGACAATTCACGTGCCTTACTAATTATGCATATCGGTGGCTCATTCAGCCAGTAACAGAAGGCAGGGATAATCCGATGGCTCTGTTACCATGAAGGTGAGTTTGTTCCAATGGCTTCTATCGGTAAAAAATTCGTCCAACACGTGGTTCCCGGAGTAATCAAGCCCGTTAGCATTCTGTGGAATGAGTTCATTGCATTCCTTTTCTTTGCGTTGGCGATCCTTTCCGTTCCGTCGGCGTATCGCCACATCAAGAACTTCGAAGGGGATCCCCAAAGCATCTTTCGGACCTTTCTCAGTTGCGGCTTCGTATTGATAATGATGGTCTTTGGAATCTTTTCTTATCTCCGGGCACGCAAGATCTCGCGGTCATGAAGGGCGAGCCAGAACGGCCCGGCGAATTCCCCTTCACCCGCGGAATCTACCCCGAGATGTATCGCAGCCGGTCTTGGACGATGCGGCAGTACGCCGGTTTTGGCACCGCCGAAGAGAGCAACCAGCGCTATAAGTATCTGCTTTCCCAGGGGATCACCGGCCTCTCGGTCGCCTTCGATCTTCCTACCCAAATGGGTCTGGATTCCGATCATCCGCTGGCTGCGGGGGAAGTAGGGCGCACCGGCGTGGCCATTGGATCCCTGGCCGACATGGAACGGCTGTTCGCGGGCATAGAGTTACAGGGCATCACCACGTCGATGACCATCAACTCCACTGCTTCTATTCTGCTGGCACTCTATGTGTTGGTGGCGCGCAATCAGAAGGCCGACCTGCGGCGCATCTCCGGAACCATTCAGAACGACATTCTTAAGGAATACATCGCGCGCGGAACCTATATATATCCTCCCCGGCCGGCCATGCGCATCATCACTGATTTGTTTTCGTGGGCCGGCCGGGAACTCCCCGCCTGGAATACCATTTCCATCAGCGGCTATCACATTCGGGAAGCGGGTTCCACGGCAGCCCAGGAGGTGGCGTTTACGCTGGCCAATGCGATCGCCTACATCGAGGCCGCAGTGGACGCCGGATTGGACGTGGACGCCTTTGCTCCCCGCATCTCCTTCTTTTTCAATGCTCATAACAATTTTCTGGAGGAGATCGCCAAATTCCGTGCGGCACGGCGGCTGTACGCCCGTATCATGCGCGACCGCTTCCGCGCCAAGGATCATCGTTCCATGATGTTGCGGTTTCATGCGCAGACCGCTGGTTCCACCCTCACGGCGCAGCAACCGGATAACAATGTGGTTCGGGTAGCCATGCAGGCTTTGGCCGCGGTACTTGGCGGAGCACAATCCCTACACACCAATGGGCGCGACGAAGCGCTCTCACTTCCCACCGAAGAATCGGCGCGGCTGGCGCTTAGAACGCAGCAAATTATCGCCAACGAGAGTGGCGTAATCAACGCAGCAGATCCGCTAGGGGGTAGCGAACACATCGAACATCTCACCGATTCCATTGAAGCGGAAGCGATGAAGTATCTGGAAACAATCGATGCCATGGGCGGAACGCTGATCGCAATCGAGAAAGGCTACATCCAGCGGGAAATTCAGAACGCCGCCTACGAGTTCCAGCGTTCGGTCGATCGGGAACAGACGATCGTGGTGGGAGTCAATCGGTTTCGCCAGGACGAGCCCACCTCGTTCCCGGGGTTCCGGCTTGATCCAAACCTGGAAAGCCAGCAGATCGAACGGTTGCGAAACGTTCGTGCGGGGCGGAGTGCCTCCACTGTAAAAACGGAATTGGCCGGGTTGGAACAGGCGGCCAGAACGCCGGACAATCTGATGCCGCACATTGTGAACTGCGCGGCAGCGATGGCGACGGTGGGAGAAATCGCCGACAGGCTGCGGGTCGTGTTTGGCGAGTATCGGGAATCGATGGCTTAGCGGGAGAGCAGGGTCGTCTCGGTGCCTTCAGACCTTTGAATCCGGGTACGGGAAGTCTGCCGGCCGGACCAGGTTCTGATCGACGAAGCTACGGATTGAGGCATCGCAGACAGCGTAGCCCCAGTTAATCAGCCTCTGCTGCAGTGGATCTTCCAATCTCTTCAGCCGCGTGGGCGTTTCCGCTAGTTCGGTGGTGCGTTCAATAGGACAGTCGAATCCCGCTAAAGCGCCGAAACTGGCGATCTTCTGGCGGATGCCCCAATATGTTCCCTTGCGCTCCTGTTGCTGAAACAACTGGATTAATTGCCGCGTGCGAAGTGAACGCACTTGGCTGTCGATCAATTCCAGCACACGATAGGCATGCCTGGCCCAATCATGATGAGGTTCGCCTTCCGATTTGTAGTGCCCGCCACCGTCGCTAACCAAGATTGTGTCGTAGCGTTTCCAGGCTGTCTCCAAGCCCAGATTGTCGTAGACACCGCCATCGCTCAGGATCAGCTTGGTAGTGTACGGCTCCCGATTCAAATCCTCCCCTTCTGCTGGAGGCTCAAATTTCATGCCGTGTTTGGCGACGTCAATTTCGCACGGCGAGAGGATGGGTGGGAAGGCAGACGAAGCAGCCACGGCGATGGCGAGCGGCAGGGTAGGTTTCAATACCTGCCCAACCCGGAAGTCACGCAGGTAGGGTTTGGAAAAGCGCATCAACACGCCGGACTGCACGTTGGTCGCGTTGATCACGAATCGCGGGCCTTCCGCGTCGTCCGGGAGGTCCTGCAAGGTCTTTCCGTGGAACAGTAGTGAGTCGTAGTGATCGGCAACGTGATCGGAAATCGAACCTGGCAGGAAAATTCCGCCCAACACTGCGCCTTCATCAACAGTTGTAGATGCAATTTTGCGGATTGGCGCGACCAACAGTTCCTGGAATTTTTCGTTAATAGCCTGTGGTGTCTGGGTGGCGAGCCCCATGGCGCGCCAATTCATACCAAGCACGCCCGCCGTGATGGACCCTCCAGAAACGCTGGAAACCCGCTTGAGGGAGCCCAACAAACCCGCGTGATTCAGCCGCCAGACGCAGCCCAAGTGGAACAGCATGGCTCGATAACCGCCACCGGAGAGACATAGGGCGGTCCCGGGGTCAGGCTTGCCACCGAGAACGTCATGCACGGGTTGGAGATTGGGAGCTGTCATCGTCTGCAGAAATTATAAGCGTAAATCGAAGCCCGTTTATGGCAAGCATGAAACGTCCCTTGATTCCGCTCCGAGCGCTGCGCGTTTACGCATTCGATCCCTCGCCGTGGATCGAATATACGTTGTGAGAGCTTGTCAGGACCTACTGGCCGATCACAATCGTCAGATTTTGCGCGTTGGATGCTTGCACATTAAACGAGTTGGGTGCCAACGCGCTGGCGAGCGGGCGTCTGGACGACGCGGAACGCCACTTCCGCCGCATGATTGCAATCTGTGAGCGGGTCTAACACCTTGCTGAAATCGCCGCGCTACGCAGCCGGTGAGGCCCTGGTTTACTTCCCTCGGAACCGCGTCCACGTCTTTCTGCCGAAGGCCCTCAAGTCCGGCGTGAATTCCGTAAGCAGGCTATTACACGCCCGGTCGATGGCAGATTGCCCCACACCACCCAGAATCGCGCCTGTACCAATAGGCTGTGGGTGCCATGTGGAGGATGCCCCGGCGGCGACAACGCCCGCGGCGATCCGCCCATAGGCTGGTCCAACCGAACCATCGGGCCTGTAAGCCATCACCGAAGTAGCAGCCAACCGAGCCTGGCAGGGTCAGTGAAGGTGCGGAACATGTATTCGTCGTAATGCTGCCGGGTACTGACGTAATACTGGGGATCCGCTCAGGATGACTTGCGCGAAGACTGGCGCCGTCAAACAAGAAAAGAGAAGGATAGAGGTTTAACCAATTGCCAGCCTGACTTCGTTCGTCGCACCACATCATACTCATCGCCGATACGGCAAGGATTGTATGGTTCAGACTGTTCAGACCTTTATTTTTTCTTCTTGCCCCCGGCATCGGCCATTACAACCGCATCATCCTTCTGATTCAAATTGACCGTGCCGATCAGCGAAACGTCGCCGCCTGACGAAATGATCCGTTTGCTGCTGTCTTTGGTGCTGACAAAGCTCACTCCGCGGATGGTCACGAACTTGGCAATCAGTTCCAACGGCACCTTCGCCTGTAACAAAATGATGATCTCGGATTCTGAAAGGGGTCCGCCCGCCGGAACAGCAACGTCGGACTTCGGCCCTTCCGCCTGTGGCGCCGCCATCAATGCCTGGTTGGACAATAGGCCCGCTGACAGTAGGCATGCCAATAGACCGCGCCTGTAAAACATACTCATATTTTCCGTTCTCCCGTGGTTCTTTTCTTATCGCAGACACGGAAGTATAGCATCTTTCCCCTAGATTTTTGCCGGCGCAAAAGGGTGGATTTGCCTGCAAAAATGCAGTGATTTGGGCTACAGCGGAAGGATTTCCTCGCGTGCCGGATCGAAGCGCAACCGCCGTTTTTGCTCGTAGGCAATGTTGCCCAGATGGGACGCTTGCGCCGACCGGTGCCCGATGAACACGTCGCCATTCGGCAGCTTGCGCGAGCGCACGCAATCCAGGAAGTTCTCCACGTGATCAATGGTCTGGTCGCGTTCCGACTTCACAATCACCGGAACGGCGCCCTTTCCCTTCGGCAGAAATTCATACTGGCTGCGGGTGATGTTCAACTTGCCTTCAGTGCCGCACATTTCTACCGCCGCTCCGGTGATGCCAGGCGCAAGAGTGGCTTCAAAAGTAGCGGTCCATTCCGCCGGGTATTCCAGCAGGACGTTGATGGTATCGGGCGCGGTGCGGCCGTCTTTATAGGCGAACACTCCACCCGCCGCAGACGCCGAAATGGGGTTGTCCTGATCCATAAACATGTGGACGACATCAATCCAGTGTGTGAACAGATCGGTCACCTGGCCGCCGCCGAAGTCCAGATAAGCGCGAAAGTTGTAATACTGTTGCGGATCCCAATCGCGCCATTTCACCGGCCCCAGAAAGCGCGCCCAGTCCAGGTCGGAGGGCCGGGTATTCAAGGAGGCGGGCGCCTTTTGCAGGTGCGCTCCGTTGCCGTGCCACCACGTGCGGGCCAGGGTAACTTTCCCCAGCTTGCCGGTCTTCATGATCTCTTCTTTGGCCTGCAGATAGATTTTGCCGGAGCGCTGCTGCATACCGACCTGACAGATGCGGTTATTCACCCGCGCCGCCTTCACCACTTCCGGGCCCTCTTCCATCTTCAGCGTCAGCGGCTTCTCTACGTAGACGTCTTTGCCCGCATTCAGCGCATCAATCGCGATACGGGTATGCCAGTGGTCCGGCGTGGCGATCAGGACGGCATCCAGCGGCTTTAGCGTATCCAGCATCTTGCGATGGTCGGAAAACATGGTTGCGTTGATTGCCGTCTGTTTGGCCTTGGCGGTGCGTTCGGCCCAAACGTCGCACACACCCTTCACCTCCACGCGATCGGTTTTGACGAAGGTCTGCATCACGTAGTTGCCGCGTCCGCCGCAACCGATGAGTCCAAGCTGCACGCGATCATTGGCGCCCATCACGCGGGAATACGAAGCAGCAGTGACGGCGGCCGCGCCAAGCATACCGCGGCGGGAGAGGGTGGTTTCTGACATGAAGGCATTATATATAACCCCGTCGCCGCGGGGGTTCGCTATTCTGAAGGTTGGCGCAAACTATACACATCATCGGAGCCGGACTGGCCGGATCGGAAGCAACCTGGCAGGTGGCCCGGGCGGGTTTGAGCGTGGTTTTGCATGAGATGCGTCCGGTTAAGCAAACACCGGCGCACAAGACCGGCGACATGGCGGAGCTGGTGTGCAGCAATTCGCTGAAGAGCGAGTCTGAAAACTCAGCGCCGTGGTTGCTGAAGGAAGAGCTGCGCAAACTGGATTCGCTGGCCATGCGCATCGCCCAACAAACGCGCGTGCCGGCAGGGCACGCACTTACGGTGGACCGCGACCTCTTTGCGGCCGCCATCACGAAAGCAATCGAGGAACTGCCCGGAGTGGAGATCCGCCGCGAGGAAGTCACCACGCTGCCCGCCGGGGAGCCGGTCATTATCGCTACCGGTCCGCTTACTAGCGACGCACTGGCCCAGGAAATCGCGCGCCTCACCGGCTCCGAGCGGCTGTTCTTTTACGACAGCATCAGCCCCATCGTGGAAGCCGACAGTATCGACATGTCGATCGCATTCCGCGCCTCGCGCTACGGCAAATCCATCGATGGCACGGACGACTACGTGAACTGCCCATTCAATAAGGAAGAGTACGACCAGTTCATTGCCGCCTTGCAAGCCGCGCAGACTTACGAATCGAAAATCGACGAGAATATTCCTTATTTTGAAGCCTGCCTGCCCATTGAAGAGATCTGCCGCCGCGGTCCGGACACGCTGCGGTTCGGCCCGATGAAGCCGGTGGGCCTGACCGATCCGCGTACCGGACGATGGCCCTACGCCGCGGTCCAACTACGGCAGGAGAATGCGCGCGCGAACAGCTACAACCTGGTCGGCTTCCAGAATCATTTGAAGTACGCCGAGCAGGCCCGCATCCTGCGCATGATTCCCGGCATGGCCAACGCCGAGTTTCTGCGCTTCGGTCAGATTCACCGCAACACTTATATCAATGCACCGGCGCTGCTGACACCAACGCTGCAGCTGAAGACACAGCCGCATGTGTTCTTCGCCGGACAAATTTCCGGCGTGGAAGGGTACACCGAATCCATCGCGACGGGACTGCTGGCCGGACGTCATGCGGTGGAGTTCGTCACCGGTCAACCGGTGCGGCCATTCCCCAGGGAGACGGCGCTGGGCTCGCTGTGCGCCTACATTTCCGGCGCAGACCCCGCGGATTACCAGCCGGCGAATATCACATTCGATTTGTTGCCCACGCTGGAGGAAGCCACTCGCCGGCGCCTTCGCCACGACAAGAAGGCGCGGCATGCCGAGGTTTGTCGCCGCGCCAAAGCGGCCATGGACGAACATTTGAGCGTCTATGCGTGATTCGCTGGCCAAGCAGATCGAATCGTATATGGAAGCGCTGCGCCGGGAAAATGCATCCCCGCACACGCTGCGAAACTACCGGTCCGACCTGGACCAACTGGTGGCTTACTTCACGCCGCCAGACGGTGCCCCTCCGTCGGCGGCAGCGATCACCGTTCTGGACCTGCGCGAGTGGCTGGGCCAGTTGCACCGCGACGACCTGGGCGCCATTACGATCCGCCGGAAGCTGGCCTGCGTGCGCTCTTTCTACGCTCACCTGATGCGCGAAGGCATCGTCAGTCTGAACGTTGCAAAACTGCTGCGCACGCCCAAGGCGCCAAAGAAGCTGCCGCGGGTGATGACGGCGGAGCAGACGGGAAACCTGCTGAACGGCATCGAGGCCAATCAGATGGAGCGGGAACGGATGCCGCGCGACTTGGCCATCTTCGAATTCCTTTACGGCTGCGGCATTCGCGTGAGCGAACTGGCCGGGCTGAACCTGGAAGACATCGATTCCGGGGATCGTTGGATTCTGGTTCGCGGCAAGGGGCGAAAAGAACGGCAAGTGCCTTTCGGAGCCAAGGCGGCGACCGCTTTGCAACGCTACATGGAAACGCGGAAGCCCAAGCCCAACGAAAAGGCGGTGTTCCTGAACCGGTTTGGCAAAAGGCTGACCACGCGGGGCATCGCCGACATTGTCAAGCTATACGCCACGGTGCTGGCCGGCGATTCGTCTTTGCATCCGCATAGTCTGCGGCACGCCTTTGCCACCCATTTACTGAGCGATGGCGCGGATCTTCGATCCATTCAAGAGCTGTTGGGCCACGCCAGCCTCTCCACTACGCAAAAGTACACGCAGGTTTCGCTGACGGAACTGATGGCCGTTTACGACCGCTCGCATCCGAAGGCCTGAAGGAAGATGTGCCTGCCCATGTGGGTATGGACAGGGCAGGCACTATTTGCAGCGCAGGGAGCTCTAGACTACAATTAGCGCCTATGGCACCTTCGGTAAAGGTCACCGAGCTTCTGGCGGAAATGCGGACAGGGACGAAGGATGCGGAGTCGCGACTGATTGAGACCGTGTACCCTGAACTGCGGCGGATCGCGCTGCGATATATGCGCGGCGAACGGGCTGGCCACAGCCTGCAAGCTACCGCGCTGGTGAACGAAGCTTACATCCGTATGGTGGGGCAGAAGGATCGGGACTTCAAGAACCGGTCGCATTTTTTCGCGGTGGCGGCCACGATGATGCGGGTTATTTTAGTGGATTACGCACGGCAAAAGAGGGCTCAGAAGAGAGAAGGAAAGCGGATACGCGTGGAGATGACGGATGTCTTCGCGATTTCCGAAGTCAAGTTAGACGAAGTGCTGGAGATCGATGCCGCGTTGGGACGCCTGACTGCGCTGGACCCTCGCCAGTGCCGGATCGTTGAACTTCGCTTCTTCGCCGGCTTGACGGAGGAGGAAGTGGCCGAAGTATTGGGGGTAGCTCCCCGCACAGTCAAGCGCGACTGGAAGGTCGCGAAGGCTTGGTTGCGCGGGGAGTTGAAGGTGGGCAGTTCGAACGCTGCGAGTGGTTAAGGAAGCCCGGCGCCCTTAAAGGAAGTAAATGGCGACTCTTCGCTTGGAGCGGCTGAATTTCACCGAGATGTTGTCAATTTTAACATCGCCGAGGGAGGTGTCTTCGGGAGTTTCGTATTTGTACCAACCATCCTTCTCAACGGTCGAAACATCGTCGAGCGCCAAGTTCGATTGGATATTGACGCCGTTATCCATCTTTTCCAAGAAAACTGTATATTTGCCTGCTGAATCCGCGATCGTGACTGAAGCCGGCGCATATGCCACAAGTAGGGGTTCACCAGCTTGAGATATTTCCACGTGCGAGATCACACGCGCATATAAGACCGCGTGACCTGTATTCGGTTTCGTCAGCTCCGACATCGCTTCGCTCAGCCGGCCAACACGCATGCGATAGGTCACATTTTCGGCCCGACTGACATCTTTTAGCGGGGGTCCACCATCATCCGTGATAATTACCGGTCCACCAGCCATCGTTGTTTTCTCCTAAATTTTAATTGCTTCCACATCTAGAAGCGCAGTTTAGCAGATTTTTGTGACATTACGGCAACAATTTCTCAATGGCTGGGATTTTTTGATAAAGCCCGAATGTCTCCACGCCTAAAATCTGTCTTCCCCGGTCGAGAGTTTCTTTAAGCTTGGAATCTTGAACGCTGGATGCAGCCGGTAAAATGAGCCTGCGGCATCGCCAGATGGCGTCCCAATTCTCAACTTGTTCAAAGAAGACAAGCGCCGATTGCGCCAATTCGCGAGCCTGGGCCGGCTGTCGATTCTCCCACAGAGCTTGAGCCAACATTACTTTTCCCGATAACGCTGCGAAAATCCGATCTTTCTGTTCGATACGTTCGATAAGGCGTTTACAATCGGCCAGCGTAGCCGGGTTCGCCGTCATCCGGAACATCGATAGCGCGGCGAGAAGCTGAGCATTGAGGTCACCGTCCGGCCCAGGGTGTTGGTCCAACGCCTGTTTCGCCAAACGGAATGCGGTTGACCACCGGAGCTGTGAGTAGGCGATCTCGGATTGGGCACTCAAGATTTCCGCCTTCAATCGATTCTGGCCGCCTTCCAGCTTTGCCAAACGGTCTTCCGCCTTCGAAAGAGCTGCCGCGGCCTCAACATACCGCCCCATTCTCCATTCGATCTGCGCTAGTATTACCAAGCCAAACGCGCCCGTAAGTCCACCGCGAACCTCGGAATAGAGTTGCAGTGCCCGCTCTTGTCCTGCCCGCGCCTTGGGGAAATCCCCCTTTTCCATGTTTACAACGCTCAAGCCGCTATGCGCCAAACCCGCCTGCTCCGCATCTCCAAGTTTGTCGCCGGATTCGACAGCTTTTCCGAGCGTCTCCCCAGCCTGCTTCAACTGTCCTAATTGCTCTTGAGTCCGGCCGAGAAGAATCAGGGCCTGCGTGAGTTCGCGCCGATAGTTGCCTTGTTCATAAAAAGGTAGCGCTCGTTGAATGAATTCCAGTGCTTCTCTGGGCCGATCATACTGAATTCGCAACGATCCAAGCGACAACAACGCGCGCGCCTCCTCTCTTGGCCCCTTGCTCTGGCGGGCGAATTCCAGGCCTTGCTGGAAGTGCTTTTCCGCCATCTCAGCCTGTCCGCGAACAAAGTAAATATTCCCGAGATCCAGAAGGCCAATGGCCGCGGCGTGTTCCATCTTGTTGCTGATCGCCTTCTGGATTCCCAATTCCGTTGTCTGCTGAGCGCGGTCCGTTTGGCCCAGGTTTGCGTAGGCCATTCCGAGCGCAAGATGCAGCCGAACTTCATGATGAAGATCGCGGGTTTCCCGGGCGATTGCCAACCCTTGCTCAAATACCGGAACCGCGTCGGCGCTGCGAGTGACTCGCGTAAGAAACACTCCCCGTTGGAAGAGGGCTTCCGTCACTCCGTCGAAGTTGTTCGCGTCCCGAAAGATGGATTCGGCGCGGTCGAATGCGCGAAGCGCCGCTTCGTTCGACCGCTGAAAGGCGTAGACAGTCGCAATCCGTAGCTGAGCGGCTGCATTGCTTGGGTCGGCTTTCAGTACGCCTCCAAAAGCCGCGAGGGCTTCTGAAGGTTTCTTCCGATAGAGCGCGACCATCCCGCGCTCTAGGTCGGCTTCTTGCTTTTTTCTGCCCTGCGCCCGCCGCGCCAATTCATCCACGAACGGTTGAGCCAAATCGTAATTCGCGCTGACAAAGAATTGGGCTGCCTTGACGCGCATTTCATCCTCGCTGCTGTGCCGGTTGCGTTCCAGAACAGCGAGGGCGGCCAGAATCTCCTCACGCGCCCTGGCCGGATAGTCAAGCTCATTTAGAGCAACGGCCAGATAAGCGTGCGCCGGTCCGTAGTTGGGATCCGCCGCTACCGCTTGCTCCAGCGCCTTTCGACCCGCCTCATAAGTTGTGGCGTGCACCGCCTCCACGCCTTTCTCATACCAACCTTCGGCCTCGGGGCGGGGCCGGTAATCCTCGCGGCGCAAATTCCAGGCTATGGCAGCGAGTGTAGTTGTTGCCCCGATGACTGTCCCGCCGAACCATTGACGGCGGGTGAACTGAGGCGCGGAAAATCTCCAGGGCCGCTGGGTAAGCGCTTCAGCGACTGCCTTTGCGGAAGAGAGGCGCAGGCTGGGTTCGCGCTTCAGGCACTGGCGGATTACCCACTCCCATTGGGGATCCAAATCGGGCGCCAATTGTCGTATATCCGGAAGGCCTCCGCTGACCCGCTGTATCGCCGCCTTAATCAGATGGGAATCGTCAAACGGGAGCCGGCCGGTCACCATCTCAAATAGAACAATCCCGAATGAATAAATGTCCGAAGCGACAGTTACCGGTTCGCCCGTCAACTGTTCTGGCGACATATAGCCGATTGTTCCAGCAATCAAATTGTTGCCGGACAGGCCAGCGGTTTCATTCTGTCCATCGCTACTTCGATCCGGGCGGGCCAATCCAAAATCGGTGATTACGGCACGGCAGCGATCATTAGCCGAAATAAGAATGATATTCGCGCTCTTGAAATCGCGGTGCACCACGCCTGCGTCATGCGCAGCTTGCAAACCCTCCGCCATTTGAGTGGCCAGCGGAGAAGATTCCTGTTGAGACAGGCGGCCCTGACGTTCGATTCTTGCGGCCAGTGTTTCGCCCTCCAGCAATTCCATTGAGATGAAACGCAACGGCGCTTGCGAGGCGTTCTCGAAGGTGTGCACGCCCATGTCGAAAACCCGGCAGACATTTGGATGCGTCACTCTTCGCGCGATCTGAATCTCACGTTGCAAACTCTGGAGCAGAGCGCGATTCCCAATCAGGTCTCCGCGAATGGTTTTGAGAGCGACGGTTTCCTGGAGCAAACGGTCGCGCGCCCGATAGACCTCACCCATACCGCCGCGACCCAATAAGTACTCCACTTCATAACGGCCGGCCAGAACGGTTCCGGCGGCGATTTCGCTGCTGAGAGTTATCGCAGGTTCCGCCAGAAAGCCGCCAATTTCGTCATGCTGCTGAAGCAAGCGACGCGCCTCTTCGATCAACGCCGCATCGCCCGCGCAGACTTCGGAAAGAACTCGGGCCCGGTCCCGCGGATCGCACTCTTCGGCGGACTCGAAGGCCTTCTTGACGATTTCCCAGCTTTCCGGAGTCATGAATTGAATTAGTGTTTATCTTAGCTTGACGGACACACTAAAGATCCTGAAACGCCACCCACTCCGTGTTTCGCTGTGATAGTTTGACGTGCAGGAGTGGAGACATGAACAGCAAAGGATTGGATAGTCAGCGGACGGCCAAGGGTTTCGCCCGGCGGACAATGATCCGCGGCGCCGTCAGCATGGGTGCCGCAAGCTTGGCGGCCGCCGCGCCAGCCAGCAAGACCACTCCGGTGAAGTCCGCGGCGGCCAGCCCGGTGGTGGCTTCCTATTCCAAGGGAATCGTTGAGACGAACTCGGGGAAGGTGCGGGGCTACGTCAACCGGAATGTTTTGGTGTTTCGCGGCATTCCCTACGGTGCTCCGGCCGGGGGCGCCAACCGGTTTATGCCTCCGCTGAAACCGAAGCCTTGGGCCGGGGTGCGCAGTTGCCTGACGTATGGGCCAGGGTGCCCCAGCGGCCTGAACATCTCTGAGAACGGCGACAATTCCACCCGGGGCGACGAGGACAACTTCCTGCTTTACCGCACGGGCGGTTGGCAGCGAGGCGAGGATTGCCTTCGCTTGAACGTCTGGAGTCCGGCCAGCAGTGTGTCGAGCCGGAAGCGGCCAGTGATGGTATTTATGCATGGCGGAGGGTATTCCGGCGGGAGTGGAAACGATCTTCTCAGCTATGACGGGGAGAATCTGGCGCGTAATCATGACGTGGTGGTGGTGACGCACAACCACCGGTTGAACGTCTTCGGCTTTCTCAATTTGGCTGAAGTGGGCGGTGAACGGTATGCGGCTTCGGGCAACGTTGGCATGCTTGACAACGTCGCGGTGCTGGAATGGGTGCGCGACAATATTGCCAATTTCGGCGGTGATCCCGGCAATGTGCTGATCTTCGGGCAGTCGGGTGGAGGAGGGAAAGTTTCCACGCTGATGGTGATGCCGCAGGCGAAAGGCCTGTTCCACCGGGTAGGCGTGCAGAGCGGTTCCACGCTGCGGTCGGGGTCGGTGGAGAATTCGGCCAAACTCGCGGCAGCGGTGCTGGAAGAGCTGAACCTTTCCAAATCGCAACTGGAAAAAATCCACACCGTACCTGCCGCTGCGCTGGTGACGGCGCAACTGGCAGCGGTACGGCGGCTGGCGGGAGTAGGTGCGCCCGGTCCTCAAAGCATGGGTTGGGGCCCAATCCTTGACGGCAAGATTATTCCCGCTCATCCGTTCGATCCGGCTGCTCCCGCAGTTTCTGCCCATGTGCCGATGCTGATTGGAACGTGCCTCAACGAAATGGTGAATGGCGTGGACAACCCGCTGTTAGACACCTTCAATGACGAAGAACTGAAGAAGCGCGTCACCGAGCGTTACCCCGGCAAGGCTGACGGCGTAATCGCTGCCTACCGCCGCGACTATCCAAAGGAGTCCGCGTTTGGGCTATGGGCGGCCATTGCCACCGCAGGCATGCGTCAAAATGCCGCGTTGCAAGGGGAGCGCCAGGCCGCACAGGGAGCGGTGTACGAGTATATCTATGCGTGGCGAACACCGGTGCTGGATGGCAGGCCGGGAACGTTTCATAGCAGCGACATCGCCTTTGCTTTCGACAACGCCGACCTTTGTCCGCGCTACTCCGGGGGCGGTCCGGATGCTCTGGCACTCTCGTCGAGAGTGGGAAGGGCATGGGCCACGTTCGAGCGCGAAGGCAAGCCGGGACACGATGGGCTTCCCGAATGGCCGGCATACACGGCGGCAAAGCGCGCCACCATGATCATTGACAATCAGTGCAGCGTCAAGAACGATCCGGAAGGGGAAGGCTTGGGCCTATTGAGACGATCGTAGTCTCACTTCGCACACACAAAATTGGCGGCGTCCCCGGTGCTGCCCGTGCCCTTGTATTTCGCCGTCTGCGGCCAGGCGCAAAGGGGGTGGGTGCGCAAGGCGCCGCTCTTCTGATCCGCGCCAGTCTTGTATTTCGTGGCGATCAGTTGATCGGGCGCGGTGCCCTGCTCTACCCAGGCTTCCAGCGCGGCGTCTATGCTGTGGAAGCGGTCGCCATCCGGCGTCACGCCTTGGCCAAATGCATTGGGTCCGACACCGCCGCCGCAGTGTTCCATGCCGGGCACCATGTAGAGGCGCAGGAAAGAGCTGGAGGTGCCGGCACCCATTTTGGAGACCACGCTGTCAAAGTAATTAATGGCGTTGACGGCGGGAATGGCGGCGTCAGCCCAACCGTGGTACATGATTAATTTGCCGCCGCGCTTGTGAAATGCAGAGAGATCCGGATTGGTGGCGTTCAGATGGCGGGCCATACGATCGTCGGCGGCCTTCACATCGCGATCGGGATCAAACGTCTGGAAGTGCCAATCGGGATTGCTGTAAACCATGTTTCGGAAGAACTGTGTACTGAACGCGTACATCAGACTCTTTTCCGGTGCGTCGCCGGTGATCCAGGGAGCCCATCCGCCTTGTTCCGCTTCGCCTCCGGGTGAGAGCCCGGGGAAGATCTGGCGGCCATTGTTAGTTTTGAGCCCACCATAGATGGCTTTGAGGGCAGTGAGTTGCGCGACGGTGAGGCAGGAATCCGATTCGCTGCCTTTGCATTGGAGCGGGGTAGGATCGAAGCGGCAAGTGAGCGGGTTTTCGATGACGCCGTCTTTGACGCTATCCGCGGCATCGCACTGGGCTAGAACAGCCGCTTGGATGGCGGGAAGTTTGGCCGCCGGAATGTAGCTGGCGGGTTCAGTGAGGGTGGCGCGAACGCCGTAGGCGGCGGTTGAAAGAAGGTGCGTCCAGTAGTTAGCTGGTGCGCCGGCGATGATGCCGTCGTAATCGGCGGGATAGCGCTGGGCCTCCATGAGGGCTTGGCGTCCGCCGTTGGAGCAGGAGTTAAAGTAGGACCGCTTCGGGCCTTCGCCATAGAAAGCGCGGATCACGGCCTTGGCGCCTACCGCTGTTTCGTGAATGGCGCGGTGTCCGAAATCGACGATCTTTTCGGGATGGTTGAGAGCCCACGCGGCAGAGGTGCCGTTGTCCTGATGACCGGTATCGGTGGATGCCGTCGCGTAACCGTTGCGAACAGCGTCCGCCAGGCCCGCGAAACTGATAACGCCCGCATACCCGCCGTTGCCGATACCCTGGAATTTGCCGTTCCAACCGGAAGTGGGGAGCCAGACTTCGAATTGGATATCGGAATCGGAGGAAGGCTTGATGGACCCTGCCACACGGCAGATGGCGGGGAGTCTGGTGAGTGGCTTGGCACCGGGAGGCGTGGGGCCGGGTGGCATGAATTCTCCAGCGGGCCTCGCTTCGGCGATGGTGATGCTAATGTTTGGCACCGCGATGGCGGCAAGGCTTTCGCAACTGGCGCCGCTAGCTTGTAGCATGGCCGGGATGCTGAGAGTGATTACCAGTAGAAATGATTTCATGCAGAGTTCCTTCCGTTCAAAATAGTAGCGCAGCTGAGGGGCCACGTGCCGATCCGGCCGTTCCCAATTACTTACGGAGTGCCAGAGCGGCGCTCCATTTGGTCGATTGCCTTTGCAAAGTCGCCCGGAGTGTAAACAACGATTGTCTTGCCCTTCAGCTTTCCCATCGTCTGGCTGATGGTGTCCGGGAAACTGTCCCCGCCGCGGCGTAAGGGAGGCTGAAATTTGAAGTGGAAAAAGAAGGGAGCCGCAGATTTCTCTTCCAGGCTTGCCTGGGTCACTTTGTCCGTATAACGGGAGGCTGGCCCCAGGAAGAGCGCAATTTCCGATTGGTCCGGCTCGGCGAGTTCCTTATTGATGAGGCCGGCAAGAAAGTCCGCGGACGAGCGCCGGTTCTTGAGGATCTGGTAATCCACCAATCCCAATTCGATCCCGTTAATGGATTGGGCCACCTGGTCCAGAGAATCCAGGGTGAAATTACTCTGGCGGAAGAGAATCTTCTGCTGATCCATATTGAAAACCACCAGCCGCACAGAGGTGGATGGCACGCGCTCCAGCAGCGACGATAGTCCGCTTAGCAGCACCAATGCGTCGCCGGGCCGCAGCCTGGTGCGGCGCGGAAACAACGGCGCGGCGTGCAGGAAAATAGTAAGGCGGATTGGGTGGACGTCGTCTTTGGCGGGCCTGGCGCCGGCTGAGCCGCGGAGGGATAGTTCGCCAATTGTGCCGGGCGGCATCACCGTCTTCACTTTGCGTTCTCCGGCGGTCAGCGCGACGTTGATGGTCCAGTGCTTTTGACAGACTCTTTTAGAATCGTCGAAGAGCAGCCACTCGACGTTGTAGCGGCCTTCGCCCAGCAGATAGCCGCCTCCGATTTCTCCCAGTTGGTTCGTTTTGGGAAGGTTCGGCAGGGCGGCACTGGTTACCAGATAAACGGGCCGCGAGTCCGGCAAGTCCGGAGTTATTTTCGTCAACAAAACGATCGAGTGTCCGGGGCCGCCGTATTGCTTTAACGGGACACTGGCGATGTAGCCGGCCTGGAAGCGGAAGCTGAAGTTCAGCGCGGGTTTGATGGGGGTCACGTCGCACTTCAGCGTTTGCGCCAGCTCGGGGTGTTCCAGGACTTGTTTCAGAGCCGGCGGAAAGCGAGAGGCGCGGACGATAATCTGCGCCGGCGCGGTGGCGGCGAAGGCGAGCAGAGCGGTAAGGAGGACCCGGCGCATTGTTCTTATTGCGGCGGCCCCAGGCTGGTGGAAGCGGCAACTTCCGGTAAGGCAAAGTAGAATGTTGCGCCCCGGCCCAACTCGCTCTGCGCCCAGATACGGCCGCCGTAGCGTTCAACTATCCTGCGGCAGATGGCCAGGCCGAGGCCGGTGCCGGGGTAGGCTCCGCGGTGAAGCCGCTTGAACAATCCAAAGATATCGCGGGCATACTGCGGCTCGAATCCGATGCCGTTGTCGTTCACCTCAATCACCCATTCGTTGCCGGCATGCGTTGCGGCAATGCGGATGACGGGTGCTTCGGTAGCGTTCCGGTACTTCAGGGCATTGGATATCAGGTTCTCAAATACTTTGGCTAGCTGCTCCTCGTCTCCGGCAACTACCGGTAGGTCGCCGGCGGTAATATTGGCGTGGGAATCGGCAATCAATGGTTGCAACGCGCTTAGTGCTTGGCAGAGCGCGGCCGCTAGATTCACCGTCTCACCCGGAGAGCTCTGGGAATGAATGGCTTGCGAATAAGATAGTACATCGTGAATCAGCGCTTCCATGCGATGCACACCGTTATTGACAAACTCGGCGTATTGCCGTGCCTCCGGCTGGCCGGCGGAAACGTGTTTCTTGAGCAGCAACTGAGTATAGATATTGATAGTACGGAGGGGTTCTTGCAGATCGTGGCTGGAGACGTATGCAAATTCTTCCAGTTCGCGATTGGCGCGGATGAGGGCTTCGTTGGCTCGAACCAGGTCGCGATTATTTTCGGCGAGCTTCGCCATCAGACGTTCCCGTTCGGCTTCCGCGGCATTGCGGCGAGTGATATCGCGCGTGGAGCCGGCCACGGCCTCGACGGTTCCGTCGCCGGCGAGTACTGGCACAAAGATATATTCGTAGTAGCCTTCCGACCCATCCACGCCGGTGTAGGCGGTCTCGTCGCTGAGTCGGGCCCCGGTGGTGATCACCTGTTGAATCTGTCGCTGCAATCGAGCGGCGAGTTCGAGAGGATAGTTGAGCTCGAAAAAATTCTTCCCTAGCGCTTCCTCGAGCGATTTGCCCCAGAGTGCCAGAAGCGGCCGGTTGACATAGGTAAAGCGGCCTTCCAGGTCGAAAATATAGGTAAAGTCGGGCGTACTGTCGAGAGCGGTGTCGAACAGCCGCCAATGTTGCTGGATGGCTTCGGAGACCTTCCGGCTTTCGGCGTCAGCCCGCTCCCTCGGATTTAGATCCAGGGGAAAAGCACGCACGGCGATGTGGGTCACTTCGCCCGAGCTCGAAAGAATTGGAGTATGAACCCGCCGCCAGGACTGTTCCTCCGCACCCGCCTCCGATGCCGGGAGTCCAAAATTTATAGCAGGCGGGGATTGCGGTTCAGGATGCTCGATGACGCGTTGGAGGGCGGCTAGGATATTGTTCGGGCCTTGCGGGAACACTTCGAAGAATCCACGGCCAAGCATCCGCTCTTTGCCGGTTTTGGCGATTTTCTCGAACGCAGCATTTACTGCGATGACCGTAAACACGGGATCGTTGGCGAGCACGATTAGGTAGGCATCCGGCAGGGACTCCAACATGGCCGGCAAGTCGGGGATTGGCGTATCCATCGCAGGCGTTGGCGCGGGATCAATCATCGTTCTTCCTTTATTATCTGCCCACGTCCGCGCGTTTCTGTGAGAAATCATTTTTCGCTTCGGAGGTGAAATCAAGGCTGGCGATGTCAATCCCTTTCTGAGGCTCTGCGAGATTGCTTTGCCAGAGCCTGCGGGACCACGTAGACTGACAGAGGGGCGACGCGACATTGGCTCGGATGAAGGACGTTGCGGAACGGTGCGGCGTAGCCGAATCCACTGTCTCCCATGTGATCAACGGTACCCGGTTTGTATCGCCGGAGGTGCGCGAGAAGGTACTGCAGGCGATGCGCGACTTGCACTACCATGGCAACGCCCATGCGCGGAGGCTGGCGCGCGGCTCCAGCGATTTCCTCGGCCTGATCATTTCCGACATCGAGAATCCGTTCTTTCCGGGTTTGATTAAGGCGTTTGAATCGGCGGCGATTGGCCATGGCTATGATGTGCTTCTCTCCACGACGAACTACGATCCGCTGCGGACGGAAGCTTCGTTCCGGAAAATGATCGAGAATAAGGCTCCAGGCGTCGCGGTGATGACGTCCCGGGTAGATGCGTCCATGGCCGATCTGCTGGAGCGGAATGGCGTGGCCTCCGTCTTCCTTGACTCGGGCGATGTGGGCGCCATCCGCAGCAATGTCCGGCTGAACTATGCCAAAGGCGCGAACGAGGCGATCAATTATCTTTATAACCTGGGACACCGCCGCTTCGCCTTGATCGCCGGTCCGCAGAACCGGCCCTCGCACGTCGCCTACCGGCAGGCCGTGACTTCGGCGCTCAATGAGGCGGGCCTGGAACCGCATACTTTGGAAGGCCAGAATGACGTGGGTGGAGGAGATAAGGCCGTGCAACTGCTGTTAACCAGCAGAAATTTCCCTACTGCTATATTGTGCAGCAACGACCTGACGGCCATAGGCGCGTTGCGCGCTCTGATCCGCGCCGGCATTCACGTGCCGGACGATGTATCCATTGTGGGCGCTGACGACATTCCATTTGCCGCGCTGACGCAGCCGCCGCTAAGCACGGTGCGAATCCCGCGGGAGAAATTGGGCGAGCTCGCCTTCGACGTTCTGCAGGGAATGTTGCGGGAGAAGAAGCCGGGCTCGGAGTCTCTGCTGGATACCGAGTTGGTGATTCGCCATTCGACGGGAGGCGCGGATCGCGACGAAGACGCGGATGCTCAATCGTCCGCAGTCACGGAAACAAGCTCTATTTTGGTTCGGAAGAAACGGGTTCGCCAGGCGTAGTAGGTCAACCCGATAAAGAGCCAGCTGAAGCCCACAACCTTCGCCGGCGTGCGCAGACTCCACCAGATATACGCACACACCAGCACGCCCATCAGCGGTGGAAGCAGGTTCAGCAGGATGCTCTTCGGGCCCCTGGAAGCGCCGCGGACGTAGTATCGCGCGATGGCCGCCAGGTTTACACCCATGAACGCGACGAAGGCTCCGAAATTGACCAGCTCCGCCCCAGCCTGGTAGCTGATGAGCATGGCGCCGATCACGCAAATCGCACCGGTAAGCAGGATGTTGTACCGCGGGGTGTTACGCACCGGGTCGAGGTATCCGAAAAAGCCGCGTGGGATGGCGTTGTCGCGGCCCATTGCATAGAGCAGCCGCACTGCGCCCACCTGGGCGCCCAGGCTGGAGCCCATGGTTGCCACCAGCAGCGTGAAGTTCATCAGATGAAACATAATGTCGCCACCGGCGCGGCCGGCAGCCGAGACGAACGCAGTGTCGGGATCGGGAAACGTCTGGTAGTCCGGCCAGATGAGCTGACCGGCGTAGACCTCAAGGCATCCCAGAACTCCGGTGATGACGCAGAGCAGAACCGTTGCCAGCAGGATATTTCGACGTGGATTTTCCACATCCTCTGAGAGCGTGCTGATGCTGTCGAACCCCATATAGGTAAGCACGGCGATGGAAGTTCCGGTGCTAACCAGCGGCCAGGAAAATGTGGCCGGGTCATAGAAGGGTTGGATGGAGAGCAAGCCGCCCCAACCGGAATGCCGGACAATGTAACCGGTCGCGGTAATGAAAAAGGCAACCAGCACCGAGGTCATTCCGATGGTAAGAATCGAATTGGCTCGCGCGGTGGTCCTTATCCCTCGCAGATTGACAAGGGTGAACACCGTGGAGAAGAAGATCACCCAGGTCCAATAGGGCAAGGGCAGAATGTTCATGGCGGCTTTGCTGCACCAGATGGTGCCGATGGTGGGGCTCAACAGATAGTCGAGGACAATACTCCAACCGGTGAGAAAGCCCAGATGCGGATTGAGTTCCTTTCCAACATATGTATAGGCGGAGCCCGCGCTGGGATAGGCATTCGCCATGCGCCCGTAGCTGATGGCGGTAAGCACCATGGCGAACATCCCAATAAGAATGGTGGCCGCGACGTGGCCATGAGCCACCATTGCCACAATACCGAACGAGGGAAGCGGAGCGGTGGGCTGAATGACGATGATGCCGTAGAACAGCAGATCGCGCAGGGTAAGCACCCGCCGGATACGGTTCGGTTTTTCGCCAGTTGCGGCTGCGTTCACCGCGAGTCGGCCCTGGCGGGAGTCAACCGCATTGTCTGCATCTGCGATCCTTCCAGGCGAACCGTCACCGCTCCGCCGCTAACCGGCAAAGTGGCTAAGTCAGTTTCCAGATGGGTGACGCGCATTGCGGCGGTTACGCCACCCGTTAAGGAAAGCGAGTAGTCCTGTGGGTTCTTTGCAAGGTTCCAGACCCGCGTCACCAGGCCCTTCCCTGGACCATCTTCGGCGGGCTTCAAAGCCCAGAGCAGGACGTCGGGATTGGAAATAGACACTAAAGAATAGGATTTCTCAGGAAGATTGCCCCCAGCTCGAATCCATCCAGTCACCGGCGGATTCTGGTGCTCCAGAGCAAACTTCATGGCATTTGTCGCATTGAAACCGGTGTGCGATTGCAAGGCGAAGCGCTGCAGGAAGTGGGAATCGCCGCCTTGCCTGGCGATGCCTGCCTGCGGTGCGTCGATCTGCCCACCGGCCAACACCTGAATTTGCGGAGTTTCCACATCCAGGCGAGAGACGCCGTCAATGATCGTGCTGTCGCCCAGCTTCATGAAGGCGCAATCGCTGTTGGACAAAGTGACACCCGCTCCGTCATCGCCGCTCATATCGGCGAAGTGATTGAGCGTAAGCCATTCCAACCGCGACATAACAGGCGAATACTGGCCGCCATCGGCAAGCAGTTTCGCACGCAATATCGCGCCGACCTCCTCGTGCCGGACATCGGGTTTCTTGAGATTGAATGAGAAGCTCCAGGTATGGGTGCCGTCGAAGTTCTCCGTGATCTCGTTCCGCAGATCGATGCGCCTCGAATCGCGGAAGAGCGTGATGCGGCTGATGTGCGCCAGCGGACTGGAGCCTGTTGCTTTGATGGTCACCGACACCGGCCCGGCATTCTCCACTTCGAGTTTGCCTGGGTCCAATCCCAAATCGTTGATGAACAGCCGCCCATTTTGCAGACTGCCGGCAAACTCGCGGTTGCCCTGCGTTTTGTCAATCAGGCTGCGGATCGCGCCGCGGTCTTCCAGCTTCAGCTTGTAGATGGCGTTCTCCATCACGTTGGCGGAAAAGGTGGCGGCGGGCGCGAATTCCTTCCCTTTTCCGCCGCGAACTTCGAACGTCTTGTAGCCCACCGGCGGCAAGTCCGTGGCTTGGATACGAAGGTATCGCCGGCCGCCTTGATAGCCGGTATCGGGAAGGAAAACGAGTTGTGACGGAACTTCCTCGCCGTTAGTCAAATCCACCACGTGGACCGGCCCCGCGCCGTCAAAGGCCGCGTCAGCGAAATCGGTGCGGGTCCAACCCAGCGGATTGAAGACGTAGAAACGTTGCTTGCCGCCAGAGGTGCGGATCATCCCTGAGAGCGCGTAGGCCGCGTCGGCGTGCAGAGTGTCCACGTAGGATTCCACTCCGCCGGCGATCTTCCTGCCCCAGTTTGCACGTTGTTCACGGGTGATGTCGTGTCCGTCGGCGGTCCAGTTGTGTTCCCAAAACAGGCCGAGATTCATCCAGGCCTGATCGCGAGCGGCTTGCCGCCCTTTGCCGAAATCGGGCCATTGCAGAGTAACCAGTGACGACAGCGCTTCGGCCGCTCTCAACTTTTCCACCGATCGCCGGACGCGTGCCGAGAGCTCAGTGACGGAGGCGGTGTACAGATCCCATTCGTTGCCGAAGCTGGCGGAGAATTCAGGCAGCGATTGGCCGTGATTCTTCTCAAAATCAATGAAGAAATCGTTGATGTTCGAGACGATGACTTTGCGGCCGGCGGTCGTCTTTTTCTGGGCCGTGGTGACGAACTCATCGGTTAGAGTTTTCAGATCGTCCCAACCTTTCCCAAAGATGCCAACCACGGGGTAGGGGTACAGCTGTTTGAAATTGGCATCTGAATCGACGAACTCGATCTCCTTTTCCGGGTAGCGCGCTTCGGCGTATCCGCCCATGGTTCTGGCGCCGGAAGAAGGGACCAGCATCGTATTCCACTTCATGAGAATGCGGCTATTGTCATCCCCCTTCCACCAGTAGATCTCGTGGGGACGGCGTCCATTCCTGGGAATCTTTGTCAGGCAGCCGCAGATACCCTTCCAACTGTATTTGGCGCCGGCGCCCGCCCAGAGCGAGCCAAGCCCATACGGGATAGTCTGGTCTTCCATGGCGATGGCGAGTGGGATACGAAATCCGAAGCGTCGTTCCAGCGAACCGGCGTAGTACATTCCGCGGAGCACTGCCTCGGCCGGCGTTCCCCCGTAGGTGGAAACAAGAGCATTCAGCGGCAGACTAAAGTGTCCGTCTTTCACGCGGTCGATGAGCCGGGCAAACTCGGCGGGCGTCTTGTTCTTCTCATAGGTCCAGAACCACAGGGATCCATCGCAGTGCCAGCGGCTTTGGAACTCCGAAGCGTTGCCCGTGGTCTTGTCGGCGAGGTCTAGATAATAATCGATCATCTCGACATAGGCCTGCCGGTACGCTTCCTCGTCGCCGGTCCACATGTAGTCGGTGTGATCGTCCGGCGCCAGGTAAATTCGCTTTTGCTGCGCACCGGCGTTCGCAGCGAAGAGTAAACAGAATAGAAGGCTCAGTCGGATCAAATCGGTCTCCAGAGGGCTATTTGGCCGGTACGATTCGTATGGTTTGAATTTGTGTGCGCTCGGCGTGGGCGCGAATGCCGCCGCTGGTTATCGAGATGGGCGCAATGTCCGTTTCGATGTGAGTTGCGCGGCTGGCTTGGGCGATGCCCGGCGCGAGCGTTACGGTATAGTCCTGAGCGGTGGCGGCCAGATTCCAAACTCGGGTGATCAACCCCTTCGCAATGCCGTCATCGGCCGGTTTCAGAGCCCACAGTAATACATCGGGGTTCGAAATCGAAAGCAGCGAGTACAACGTCTCAGGGTAAGTGCCGCTGCCATGAATCCAGCCGGTGACGGGAGGGTTTTGATGTTCGAGCGCGAATTGCATTGCCTGGACCGCGTGGAAGCCGGTGTGGGTGCGCAAGGCAAATCGCTGAAGAAAATGGGCGTCGCCACCCTGCTTGTGAATCCCCAGGCTAGGGCCATCGACCTGCCCACCGGCGAGAACGCGAATCTGCGGCGTCTTTCCGTCCAGCCGCGACATGCCGTCCACAATCGAACTCTCACCCAGCTTCATAAAAGCCAAATCGCTATTGGACAGTGTGACACCAGCGCCATCGGTTCCGCTCATATCCGCGAAGTGATTGAGGGTGAGCCAGTCCAGCCGCGACATCGTAGGCGAGTAATGTCCTCCCTCGGTCGTCAGTTTGGCACGGATCACGGCACCCGATTCTTCATGCCACACATCGGGCGCGGTGAGATTGAAGCGGAAGCTCCACGTATGGGTGCCATCGAAGTTTTGGTTGATGTCGTTCCGAATATCAATCCCTGGGGAATCGCGAAAGAGGGTGATGCGGCTGGTGTGCGCCAGTGGGCCGTCCGCTGTTGCCTGCAAGGTGACGGATACGGGACCGGCGTTCTCCACTTCCACTCTTCCTTCGTCAGGTCCCAGATCATTCAGCAATTTCCCGGCGAATTCACGGTTGTGCTGAGTCTTATCGATAAGGCTGCGAATCGCTCCATTCCCTTCCACTTGGATCCGATACTGTCCGTTTTCAAGGATGCTACCGGTGACGGATGCGGCTGCGGGGAAGTCCTGCCCTTTTCCACTCCGCAGTTCAAAAACTTTGTAGCCAACCGAAGGTAGTCCGCTGGCCTGAATCCGCAGATAACGGCGGCCGCCGTCCGGCGAAACCACCGTCTGCGATGGCGTTTCCAGCCCGGTGGCGAGATCGATTACGTGTACCGGGCCGGAACCGTCCCAGGGCACATCGGCGGCACCCGTCCGGGTCCAGCCCAGAGGATTGAACACGTAGAGTCGTTTGTTCCTGCCGGCGGACTGAATCATCCCACCCAATGCGTAGGCGGCGTCCGCATGCAGCGTGTCCACATATCGCTCCACGTTTGCAGCCATCTTGCGGCCCCATTCGGTACGGTCGTGCCTGGCAATGGGTCCATCCGCGGTCCAGTCGTGCTCCCAGAATATGCCCAAGCTCATCCAGGCCTCGTCGCGGGCCTGCTTTCGGCCGTCCAGAAATTGAGGCCACTTCAGAGCCACTAGCGAAGCAAGCGCCTCGGCTGCTCTCAGCTTTTCAACCGCGCGGCGGACGCGCGCCGAGATCTCACTGATGGAGGCGGTATATACATCCCATTCATTTCCGAAGCTGCCGGAGAATTCGGGTAGGGACTTCCCGTACGACTTTTCGAGATCTTCGAAATAGTCGTTCATGTTGGAGACGATCACCTTTCGATCCGGGGTGGTCATTTTTTTGGCAACGGTCACAAATTCGTCCGTCAAGGTTTCAAGGTCGTCGCCGCCTTTGCCGAAAATGCCGGTCACTTTGTAAGGGTTCGCCGAGAGGAAGGCGTCGTCGGTTTCCGTATGGTGGATCGCTTTGGGAAGATCCCGCGCCTCCAAGTAAGTGCCCATCAGTTTGTGCCCTGGAGTGAGGGCGTTCCACTTCATCAGAATCCGGCTGCCGTCGTCTGCTTTCCACCAATAGATATCGTGAGGCCGCTTCCCGTACTGGTCAATTTTCGTGGCGCAGCCGCAGATTCCTTTCCAGCTGTACTTCGCTCCGGCTCCCGCCCATAAAGCCCCCAGACCGTACGGCATGGTTTGGTCTTCCATGGCGATGGCCAGCGGAATCTTCAAGCCGAATCTCCGCTCCAATGAGCCGGCATAGTACATGCCGCGGAGTACCGCCTCGGTAGGAGTTCCTCCGTAGGTGGAAACCAGCGCATTCAAAGGAAAGCTGATATGGCCGTCGCGAATGCGGTCGATAAGGCGGGCGAAATCGGCGAGAGGCTTATTCTTCTCGTAGGTCCAGATCCAGAAGCTGCCGTCCGCGTGCCAGCGGCTCTGGAATTCAGCCGGTTCCTTTTGGGTTTTGTCGGCCAGATCCAGGTAGTAGTCCAGCATCTTGACGAACGACTGGCGATAAGTTTCCTCATCGCCAGTCCACATGTAATCGGTGTGGTCATCCGGAGCAATGTAGATTCTGCGCTGTTGCGCCGGCAGCAGACAACTCAGCGTCAACCAAAGCAGAGCGAGGCGTCTGCGCATTTTAGAAGTGAAACTTCAAAGCGAGCTGCCCGATGCGTGGATCTCGCGCGGCTGTCACCCGGCCGAAAGTGCCCGACGTGAAGTTGCCCACCGGGTTGGTGAATTGCGCATGGTTGAACACATTGAAGAATTCCACTCGCAACTCGGCGGAGATTCGTTCCTTAAACTTAGTTTGTTTCACTAGCGAGACATCCGAATTATTGAGACCTGGCCCATGGAAGAACCGTCGATTGGCGTTGCCCGCCACCCCGAGAACTTCTTGCGAAAACGGGCTCTTGTCAAAGAACAGATGGGTGGACGTCGAGCGGGGATCCAGAGCAGCGATTGGCGCTCCAGTGTAGTTGGGCCGGTCAATGCCTCCGGTGCCCACTAGCGACCGATCTCCCGAAGCGGTCAAAGTAACGGGCAGGCCAGTGGTGAAGCGGCTGATGCCCGACAATTCCCAGCCTTCCAGAAGCATTGCGCCAAGGGAACCATGAGCGATCCGGTTGAACGGGAGTTCATAGGTGTAACTCATCACCAGGTTGTGCGTCATATCGAAAGCAGAAAGTGAACGGCTGATTCTGTAGTTGAAAGGATTCATACCCTCGTCGTTCCAGTTCGACGAATTGTCAATCGATTTCGACCATGTGTAGGCTCCCAGTATCCGCAATGCGCCTAACCGCTTTTCAACGCTCACTTGTAACGCGTCGTAGTTGGAGTTGGCCCAGGTTGTGTTGTAAGGATTGCTGGTGAAGTCCAGTGTCCCTCTGGATTCCGCAAACGCGCCAGTCGTGATGGAGTGCGGGCGTGTGCCGAAAGCGTCGATGCCCCGGGTGAGTTTGCCGTCTCCATTCAAATCATAAATCAGATTCTCTCCGCCGGGTCCGCACGCCTCGCCGCTTCTCCCCTGCGCTCTCAGGATACCGGCGATTTCCAGGCACCGGGCCGAACTGCCTGGATTCGATTCCACCTTGGCCAGCAGGTGGCGGCCGCGTGTCCCCACATATCCCACGGTGGCAACGATGGAACCGGGAAGCTCTCTCTGCACGGTGAAATTCATGTGAATGACGTAGGGAAGTGTGTTGTCCAGCCTTGTTCCGGGCGATCCGCCAATTGGTTGGTAGGTATACCAGTCGATGGGCTGGCCCGGGAGTGGATCGGAGTAGGGGAACCGCTGGCCCGGATCGTTGCCGCGCCGCCGGTCTTTGTAGGGCTCTTCCAGGTACACATTCGTTGGACTTTGATAATAGAGTCCGAACGGTGCATCCCCGATGGTATAAAAGGCCGGCATGTCTTCCATGGCCGTGTGATAAATTCCGGATGCCACGCGGATGCTGGTCTTGCCAGGGCCGCCGGTTAACTTCTTCAGCCATCCGCTATCCGGGTTCGGCGAATACGCGATTCCGGCTCTGGGGGAAAACAGATTCCATTGCGTTGGAGAAATGGTGCGGGGAATTCCAGGATCGCCCGGAAACACCCAGCCCTCCGGAGAACCCGGATACTTGGTGGACTTCATGCCCCACACAATGGCATTCAGACGGTCCTGTGTTTCGTAAAACGGCTGCGAGACTTCCCATCTCACGCCCAGGTTCACGGTGATATTCGGCTTCAATTTGAAACTGTCCTGAGCGAACATCGCGCCGTAATTCGACCGTGTAAAGAAGGTGGAGTAGCTCTGCTGGGTGAAAGACACCGGAGCGCCTAGCAGATAGTCGGCGAATGCGTTTCCTGTTTCTGTACCATCGAAGCCAAAGGACCCGTTGGGGGCGGAGGCGTTGTACTCATTCACCTGGATTTTCCGGAACTCACCACCGAACTTCAGACTGTGCCGTCCGAGGATTTTTGAGAATGCCTCCGACGCCGAATAATTGTTATTGATCTGTCTGATGGTGTTCGATACAGCGCCCATACTAAAGCCGTAGGAGCCGCTGATGTTTAAGGTCGGTAGCCCTTCCAGTTGAGGAACGGAAGAGATCAGCCCCAGGCCGTCCGTCTTGAAGCCGAAGCTGCTTAGCTTGGCGGAACCCACGCCCGCGGCCGGTTCCGTCTGGTTGATAAACAGCCGGGTATAATTCAAGCGAACTTCGTTTACCATAGTCGCGCCGAATGCCTTGGTGTTGCTGAGGTTCACCTGCTGCGCGCGGGTGGGGACATTTCCGGCAAAACCAGGGACGTTCCCGCCGGCGTATGGATTGTAGAGACTGGCCGAGTCATAGTGATAATAAACCGCCCAGTCGCCGGTGCTTTTTGTCAGTAGATTTACGCGGTGACCGGTTTTGTCGTCATTCACGCGGCGCTTCTCAGCGGAAGTGGAGAAGAACGGTGTGCCACCGCGGAAGCCTGTCGCACCCGGGATGAACTTCACCGTCGACTTCGACACCGGCGACCATGCGCTTTGCGGAATGGTCTGATTGGGGAATACGCAGACTCCCGCCAGGGCGTCGGCGCGGGTATTGCAACCGGGTTTCCAGTACGGTTCCCCGGAGTTGACGGTGTAGCCGAGCCGGGAGCTTAACGCTTCGTCAAAGGTATGGTTGCCCACGATGTTATCCCCGCGAACCACGCTGGTCATCGACGGGAAGCCTTCCGCGGCAACGCCGGAAAAATCGCCGCTCAGTTCCGCTGCGCCCGGCACCGTTACCGTTCCTGTGGTAAGCCCGCGAACCTCTCTGGTCCCCTGGTAATCGGAGAAAAAGAAGAGCCGGTTTTTAATAATAGGGCCGCCGACGGTGAAGCCAAACTGATTTCTCTTGAATACGCCGCGGGCCGAGTTCGGAATCGCTCGCCCAGTGGACGGATCCGTCTTGTTCAAGTCGAAGAAGTTGCGCGAATCCAGCTTTTCATTCCGCAGAAACTCGTAGCCTGAACCGTGGAGTTGGTTCGTGCCTGTCTTGGTAACCACATTGACGATCGCTCCCGAAAAGCGTCCGTACTCGGCATCGAAGCTGTTGGTGAGCACGCGAAATTCCTGAATCGAGTCCAAAGATGGGATGATCGACGCTCCATTGTTCTTGCTCTCCTCCACCGAACCGCCATTTACGAGAAATGAGTTGGCAGTCTCGCGGTTACCGTTCACAGCCACTCCACCCGCACCGAGAGATCCCGAAACTGGCCGGTCGGTGAAAGCGACGCTGGAAGTAATTGGCACTACCCCGGCTTGCAGCCCCATCAGATCGACATAACTGCGGCCATTCAGAGGCAATGCAGTCATCTTGCGGTCCTGGATGACGTCGCCGAGTTGTGTACTGATGGTTTCCACCTGTGCTTCGGAGGCAGTGACGTTGACTTCCTGCGTCACGGCGCCGACCGTTAACTTCACGTCCGCGCGGAAGCGCTGGTTCACCAGAAGGCGCAGCTTGGTGACCAATGTCTTCTGAAATCCCGCCGCCTCCACTTCAATCGAGTAGTTTTCGCCCACCGGCACGGAAAGGAACTCATACAGGCCGGTGGAATCTGTCTTCACCGTCCTGGCAAGTCCGGTGTCGGGGTTGCGGATTGTTACCGAAGCGTCCGCGACAGTGGCATCGGATTGATCCTTCACCACGCCGGTGATGATGCCGGTGATATCGGCTAGCAGCAGTTGAGATGTTGCCACCAGAAGAAGGGCTGGCAAAAGCGAACCGCGAAAAGAGAAAGTCATATTTACCTCCGTAGACAAGCGCTTGTCTACAGATACTACTTCGCAAGGCGAGTATGTGTCAAGGGTTTTATTTCTATTAAAACAAGCGCTTGCTAGTAAAGAGATTTTGCACTACACTTGACCTTGTGTTTTCCTGAGAACTCACGGCGAGGCAGTCTTGATTGGAGCAGTTGACATCGGCGGCACCAAGATCGCGGCTGGCCTGATCCGGGAATCGGGTGAAATCGCCGCGCGCGCGGAGTGGCCAACAAACTCATTTTTGCGGCCAGAACACGCTGTGCAGCGGCTGACGGAATGGCTAAGAACCGCTGGCATGGAACGAGGTGAAGTTCCCTCCGGGGTGGGTGTGGCGTGTACGGGACCCGTGGATCCGGCCAGCGGAATTGTGGGCGATGTGGATTTGCTGCCCGGCTGGAAGGGATTTCCGCTGGCGGGACTGCTCTCAGAGCAACTCGGACTGACGGTGGCGATTGAGAACGATGCGGACGCCGCAGCGCTGGCCGAGGCGAAATGGGGCGCAGGCAGGAACGCCTCCCGGTTCTTATATGTGACCATCAGCACGGGGATTGGGGCCGGGATTATCATGGATGGCCGCGTCTATCGCGGGGTGGATGGCTCGCATCCGGAACTTGGCCATCAGGCGCTGGACCCTGGCGGGCCGCATTGCTACTGTGGCGCGGCAGGTTGTTGGGAGTCCCTTGCCAGTGGTCCTGCTCTGGTAAGGTGGGCGAGGGAAAATGCGGTTATTGGGGACCAGCTTCCGATGGAATTGACCGCGCGCGACGTATGTGCCATGGCTCGGCAGGGCCACTCCTTGGCGAAGCGAGCAGTGCGGCGCGAAGCCGAGTGGCTGGGCGTCGGACTTGCGAATCTGTTGACAGCGTTCTGCCCGGATGTGGTGGCGATGGGGGGCGGTGTGATGGAAAGCGCCGACCTTTTACTGGAACCGGCTCGGGAATTCGCGAGCTCGCGGTGCAAACTAGTTCCGTTTGATAAAGTCAGAATCCTTGCTGCCGCGCTGGGAAGGGACGCCGCTCTGCTGGGCGCCGCCTGCGTGTGGCAGACTCGGTTTCAGGAATCGGAGTAGAAATTAGTGCTACTTGAGATGAACATAATAGAAGGTCCCTACCTGCAAGACATTCTGGATCAACCGGAGGCACTTCGCCGGTCCGTCGCGGGATTTCACGAAACGGAACGTCTGCGGGAGTTCGCGCGGGCACTAACCAGCGGAACCTATAAGCGGATTGTATTGACCGGGATGGGCAGTTCCCTGTTTGCGCTGTACGCTCTCCATCTGACACTGACGAGCCTGGGCTACTCTTGCCTGCTTGTCGAAACGGCTGAACTGATTCATTACCTGGAAGGGATACTGGATTCACAGACGTTGGTGGTAGCGGTGTCCCAATCCGGGCAGAGCGCTGAAGTGGTGCGCCTGGTTCAAATGGCCCGCGGGCGGGCTCCCCTGATTGCCGTAACTAATAACCCGGATTCCTGCCTCGCCACCCAGTCGGATGCGCATGTGCTAATTCAGGCCGGGCCCGAATCCAGCGTTTCGTGCAAGACGTACGTTTCGTCGCTGCTGGCGCTGGAATGGCTTGGGACGGTGCTTACGGGCGGAGACTTGGCAAAGGTGATAAGTACGCTAGCTTTGTCGATCCCGGCCGTGGAGGAGTATCTATCCAGCTGGCGGCGGCACGTGGCGGAGTTGAGTTTCCTGGTAGCTGACGTAGAACAGATATTTGTCACCGGCCGGGGTTCCTCGCTGACTACGGCGCAGACGGGAGGCCTGATATTGAAGGAATCCGCGCACTTCCCGGCGGAAGGTATGAGCTGCGCCGCATTCCGGCATGGTCCATTCGAAATGCTGAACTCCTCAATTTTCGTGCTGGTGATGGCAGGAGATTCCCGATCTGAGGCGCTGAACCGGCGGTTGGCGGCCGACGTGGAGCAGGCTGGCGGCAAAGCGGGAGTTGTGGACAGCAACGCCAGACTGGGAGCCTTCCGAATCCCGGAAATTCCGGACCTGATTCGTCCGGTCCTGGAAATTTTGCCGGTCCAAATGATCTCTCTCGCACTGGCGGCGCGGAATAGCCGGGAAGCAGGGCGTTTTGAATTGGCCACCAAGGTGACCGCCATCGAGTGACCCCTGCCGCGTAAAGAATTTCACCCGCCGCAGTGTAAAAAATCAGCATTGGCACGAAACCAATAGTACTAGGAGTCATCTAATACCAATGACTCAAAACTGGATCGAATATGAAGGGCGGGTTGTAGGAGCCTGGCGCCTCGATTCTTTTCTTGGAATTCGGGACGGAATGGCCGTTTTTGAATCCTCCAATGAAGACGGCGGCTCCATTGTGAAGCTTTTGATGCTTGACGATGAGCGGGCCAACTCGATACGCGGCAGTTGGGCGCGGGCTAACCAGTTCTCGGATAGTCATTTGCTGAAGGTCTACGCTGTGGGCGAAGCAGAGTGGGATGGGACGATTGTCACCTTCGCCGTGATGGAAAAAGCCGACATTGGGGTGGAAGAGATTTTGGCGGAACGGCCAGTTAGCGCGGATGAGGCCCGGTCGTTGGTGGCGGGCGTGGCTAACGCGCTCGACTACCTGCACCAACGGAAGCTTCAGCATGGATCGGTGATTCCCTCGCAGATGTATGTAGTTGGCGATGCCGTGAAGTTGGGCGTGGATACGATTTCCGCCGGGGACGACGGTGGATGGGAATCGGACATGCGGCAATTGGGCTCGACGCTGACGGACGCCATGTTTGCCGGGGCAAGCGGGCTGTCGTGGCCTTTCCATACCATTGCGGCAGGATGCCTGGGCACGGAGGAGCCTACCTGGACCGCGCAGCGCGTGCTGCAAGCGCTTGCTGGAAACACGATTGTGGAGGAGCTACCGCCACAGCCGACGCACAGACGTTGGCCGCTGATCGCGACAGCGGCGGTAGTGGTTTTCGGCGTCCTGGGATATTGGGGAGTGAGCGAACCGGTTCACCGTGCGGCGCCAGTGACGGTTCCGCCGCAGGTTGTTGCATCGGAGCTGGTTGCATCGGACCTGGTTGCAGCGCCAGTGGCCGAGTCGACGCGAGCGCGGACGGTGACGCCGCCGGTGGCGAAGAAGGCTGTTTCGCAGTCCGGGTGGGCGGTAATTGCGGCAGCCTACGTCAGCCGGGAGGCCGCTGAGGGGCGTGCGGCCCAAATCGCCAAACATTCGCCCGCGGTTCGGACCCAGGTGTTCACTTCTTCAAGCGGCACCCGGATGAGTTATGTGCTGCTTGGCGCGGGATTGACGCGGGCTGAGGCCGACCGGGTGCTGCGGGTGGCCCGTCAAGCGGGTGCTCCGCGCGATGCCTACGTCACGAAGCTAATCGAAAAGTAAGCCGGCGCCGGGCGAACTCTGGTAGCCTAATGGTTCTTATGAACCGACGTACTTTTCTTTCTACTTCCGCTTCCGCCGCTATGGCGGCTGCCGCAACGCCGCTTGGTGAAACTAAGAAGATTGCAGCGATCATCACGGAGTACCGGCCGGGTTCCCACGCCGATGTGATTGTGGGCAAGTACCTGGAAGGGTATAACCAGGATCAACGTCCGCCGTATCCGCGATCGAAGATCGTCTCCATGTTCACCGAGCAGCTTCCGAAAGACGACCTAAGCCGGGGCATGGCGAAGAAGTACAACGTGCCCATCTTCCGAACCGTTCAAGAGGCGCTGAGTCTGGGCGGCGAACGGCTGGCGGTGGACGGGGTCCTGTTGATTGGGGAACATGGCGAATATCCAAGCAACGATAAGGAGCAGAAGCTGTATCCGCGCTTCGAGATGTTCTTGAAGATCACCGATGTTTTCCGGCAGAGTGGACGCGCCGTCCCCATGTTCAACGACAAACATCTTTCGTTCAGTTGGCGGCAGGCGAAGCGGATGGTGGAGATCTCACGGGAGCTGAAATTTCCGATGTTGGCCGGATCGTCCGCGCCGGTGGCCTGGCGTGTGCCGGCGGTGGATACTCCATTTGGAGAGCCGCAAAAATATGCCGTGGCCATTTCCTATAGCGGACTGGATATTTACGGCTTTCACGTGCTGGAGGCGCTGCAGGCGGTGGTGGACCGGCGGCGCGGGGGCGAGACGGGCGTGCGGGCGGTGCAGTGCCTGGAGAACCAGGATTGCTGGAACTTTATCGAGAAAAACGGCTGGGCGAAGCGGCTCTTCGAACGGGCATTGACGCATAGCAGTACCCGAAAGCCGGGAGACGCTAAAAACCTGGTGAAAACACCGACAGTGTTTGTTGTGGACTACAACGACGGGCTGCGCGGGGCGGCGTTCCTGATGACAGGAATGGTGGAGGATTTCACTGTGGCCGTGGATGTGGAAGGCCGAGCCACGCCGGTATCGACGCTGATGAACTTACAGCCGGGCCGGCCGCATCACCACTTCGGATGTTTGGTGCAGAAGATTGAGAGTATGTTCGAGACCGGGAAGGCGCCCTATCCCGTGGAGCGCACAATGCTAACCAGCGGGATTCTGGATTTCGCGCTGGAGTCGCGATTCCAGGGGTATAAGCGGCTGGAGACGCCCGATTTGGCGCGAGTACGGTATCAGACGCCCAATGCCTCGCACTTCTGTAAGGAAGGGTGGGGACCGGACGGGAAGCGGTTGGGGATGGTTTAGGGCATTCCTACGGCAACCAGTGGGACGTGACGAAGGTAGTGGAGGCCGCCTGATTATCTTTAATGCCCACCTTTAGCAGGATCTGCAAGCCGGTCTTTCCCGCAGGCGCTGCCTGGCCGATCCGGTCCCACAACTCGCGCAAGCTGAGACTGTCCGTAATGTAGGCGGCCGCGGCCGCCGTGCCCCAGGTGCTTGAGCCGCCGATGAACATCACGCGCCGGCCCGGAAACGTGCTGGGCCAGACGGTGACCAACGCATAATCGGTTCCGGACGCCCGCGTGAGCTTCGTCGTGGAAAAGTGGTACACGGATTCCTCACCGGGACGTGGCCGCAGATTTTTCAGCAGCGATGGCTGGCCAGGCGCCGTGACGAACTGAAAATCGCTAGGACGGTCGAGCTCGCGGCCCAGTGTGCGAAAGCGGAGCGAGGCGAGAAAAATCAGGTTGCCCGCACTCAGGTCCTGCCAGCGCGTCAGGTTGTTTCGAATGAGCGGAAGATCGATCGCAGCACGCGTGAAGAACCGGGTGAGCAAGCTGGCGCCTTCCGCCTCGCCCATACCCGTGTAGACCTCCACCGGGTTCGATTTGGCATGCGTCTCCTGCTCCAGGCGGCGCACGGCGGCGCTGCCCGCAATGTCTTCCGGACTATTGACGTCCACATCCCGCAGAAGCAGTCCGTCTACGTTCACCAGCATGGGAGCGCCGATCACCAGTTTCACCGTAGAGCCGGGTTCGAAAAAGCCTTTCCACAGCGGATGGCTGGCCCACTCCAATGCATGGGCCGCGACGGGCGACGGCCGCGCCAACGGCTCCATGCGAACGGCCGCGAAGACCGCCAGTGCACCGGCCAAAGCGCCTGCCGCCGCCGCCGCGGCAACATACGCCCATATGGGACGCCGCGGGACGCCTGGAGTGTCCGGCATAGGGAAACCGGCGGGAGCGCTGGGGACGGGTTCTGTTTTACGGGGCGTGAACGAAGGCACGTAGTGGCCCCGCGGCAAATCGACAATCCACTCGTCTTGTGTTCCAGGCCCAGCGTAGTATGCGGCGAGCTTCTTGCGCAGGACTCCGGCCTGCACACGGACGATTGAATCGGTGCGCGGGTCGAAGTCATCCCGCCGCCCGAAGACCGCGGATCCGATAGAATATTCCTTCAGGCCGGACGCCGCGCCGGCCAGGGTCTGGTCCACCAGGTAGCGGAGTAGCCGCTGCTGAATAGGCGAGTCGCGAAAGATGCCGTTCAAAAGGATACGTTCAGTTTGCGTTCGCGCCGACTGGGGCTCTGGGACCGAATGGTCCGCTGGTGCACTGACTGGCATAACTGGGGGCTGGATCCTTATCAGGCTACAAGACTTCACAAGTGAATTCGCGGTGAAGATACCCTCCTTCACTACTGCATCGTCTGTAATTGTATATATGCTCTAACAACAATTCAAGCGGGTGGTTAGACTTGTGCAGCCGTTTGCCCAGTCGCAAGGGGGATTTCATGCAATACAATATTGTCCGTTCGTTAGTCTTGTTCTTGGGCTGCGCGGTAACGGGCTTCGGCCAAATCGGCCGCGCCACGATATCGGGAACCGTTACCGACCCGCAAGGCAGCGTAATCCCTGGCGCTCCCGTGAAGGTCACACACGTAGAAACGAATCAGCAATTTCCGTCCACTACAACGGGCGACGGCATCTACGTTGTGCCCGGCGTTCCGGTTGGCGCTTATGAGGTGACCGTGGAAATGGCCGGATTCAAGAAGAGCGTGCGCAAAGGCATCGTGCTGCAGGTAGGCGATCATGCCGAAGTCGACTTCCGTTTGGACATTGGAGCCATAGCCGATTCGGTGGAAGTAACCGGAGCCGCGCCCCTGGTGAACACCTCCGACGCGACGGTGGGCAAAGTGATCGAGAACGCACGTATGATCAGCTTGCCCCTGAACGGCCGCAGCGCCTTGGCGCTGGTGAGCCTGACGCCCAGCGTCCGTTCCCATGGCGAATCGCCGCAGGGCTTTGGCGACCGCGGCGTGTTGGTCTCCGGCTTCAGCGTAAACGGCGGCCCCAGCGGCGCGAATAATATTACTCTCGACGGCGCGTCGAATATCAACCCGCGCTCTGGCGACGTAAACGTGAACCCCGCGGTGGACGCTATCCAGGAGTTCAAGGTGCAAAGCGGCGTGATGTCCGCCGAGTTCGGGTACACCGCCGGCGGCGTCGTCAATATGGTGACGAAGTCCGGCACGAATAGCTTTCATGGAACGCTTTACGAATTCCTCCGCAACGATAAGCTGGATGCCCGGAACGCCTTCGCCAATGTGAAGGCGCCGTTCCGCTACAACCAGTACGGCGGCGCGGTGGGAGGGCCGGTGCGCAAGGATCGCACCTTTTTCTTCTTCAACTATGAAGGCTGGAAATTCCGCAGGCAATATACAGTCATCGGAACCACCGCAACCGCAGCCGAGCGGCGCGGCGACTTTTCCACCTTGGGCGATTCCCGCGGCACGCCGATCCCGATCTACGATCCGCAGAGCGCGCGCGCCAACCCGGCCGGCGCGGGCCTGATCCGCGACATCTTCCCCGGCAATGTCATTCCGTCAAACCGGCTGGACAAGGTGGCCGGGAACATTTTGAACTTCTACCCGATTCCGAACCGAGCTCCATCCGACCCCTTCACCCACTCGAACAATTACCAGGCAAACCTCGGCGCAGCCAAGGACGCGGTTCAGATGACAGCCAAGGCCGACCACCAGTTCTCGCCGAAGAACAACATCTCATTCCGCTACATTCTCTGGCAGCACAAGGACGACAACGGCGGCACGGGGGGCGGCTATTACACCGATAAGCTGGCCCGTGTAAGGAACGACGATTACAAGAACCAGAACTTCAGCCTGACCGATACACACTTCTTCACGCCGCGCCTGATTAACGAGGTGCGCCTGGGTTATGTGCGCAATCTGTTCCCGTTCATCCCGGCCAGTGTCGGCACCGATCCCACTGTCAAGCTCGGACTCCCCAGCAGTGTTCCCAGCCGGACTCTTCCCGCGGTTAATATTGCCGGGCTGCCCAGTTTGCAGGGATTCCCCTCCGGTTTCGGCACCATCATTGGACTGATCTCCATGGATGTGAAGCAGATTTCCGAGAGTCTGACGCTGATTCGGGGAAGTCACACGGTGAAGATGGGCACGGAGCTGCGCAACACGCAGTACCGGATCAACGCCTGCTTCCAGTGCTCGGGTGTATTCAACTTCAACAACCGGCTGACAGGTAATCCGCAGAGTCTCGCCGGCACGGGGTCGGGGCTGGCGAGCTTCCTGCTGGGTACGGTCGCCGATGCCAACATCGATTCCAATGTCGGCACCACCAACGAAGGATACTCGCAGGCATATTACGTGCAGGACGATTGGAAGATTACCCGTCATTTGACGCTGAACATCGGCCTGCGCTACGACTATCAGCAGGTACCGGGGGAACGTCACAACGGTCTGTCGAACTTCAATCCCAATGCGATCAATCCTCTGACGGGCCTGCCGGGCCGGCTGGAGTTCGCGGGCATCGACTTCGGGCGGACAGTCATCAATCCGGACTATAACGACGTTGCGCCCCGGTTCGGCTTTGCGTGGGACGTCTTCGGCAAGGGAAAGACGGTGTTGCGTGGTGGTTATGGCATCTATTCACCGCTTACATTCAACTACTCGAATAGCTTCGGAGCGCTGGGCTATAAAGGCAACAGCACGGTTTACACCGCTCCGGGCGGCAATTTGGATGTCCCTGCTTTCCGGTTGCAGGAAGGATTCCCGTTTCCGGTGCAGTTGCCGGTGGGCTCCAAGCTGGGACCGAGCGGCTTCCTGAGCCAGAACGTTACCATCGATGAAATCGGCAATCGAACCCCTTACTCACAGCAGTCCACGCTAACGCTGCAGCAGCAGCTTCCCGGCCAGTTCCTGCTGGAAGCCGGCTATTCCGGCAACAAGGGCACCAAGCTGCTGGGCGGCGGTTACGACTACAATCAAATCGATCCGAAGTATCTCCCGCTGGGCCGCGACCTACTGGTAAATGTGCCCAACCCGTATGTGGGCAAGGTGCCCGGCGCCTTCGGCGGAGCTACCATTACCCGTCAGCAGTCGCTGCGGCCTTTCCCTTATTACAACCGCATCACGGTTAACAATCCGCATGCCGCCAGTTCCAGCTACCACTCGTTGCTGCTCAACGTGGAAAAGCGCATGTCCTCGGGCTTCGTAATGCTGGGTTCCTACACGTTTGGCAAGCTGATCAGTGATGGCATCAACGGATTTGGCTTTGCCGGATCCGAGCTGGTCAACGCGTTGGACAATCAAAATGGAAAGTTCGACCGCCGTCGCGAGCGGTCCATCGAGGCCACCGATTCGGCTGGCCGCTTCGTGCTGAGCACCATCTATGAATTGCCTTTCGGCAAGGGCAAACGGTTCAGTTCCGTCAATCCGGTGATGAGCCGCTTGATGGGCGGCTGGCAGGTGAACGGTGTGTTGACCCTGCAGAGCGGTACTCCGTTACGCGTACGCGGCGCCAACAATTTCGGCATCGCCGACCGCCCCAACTCCACCGGAGTTTCCGCCGCGCTTCCGAACGATCAGCGTACCGCCGCGCGGTGGTTCGACACCACTCAGTTTGTGAATCCGCCGGACTTCACGTTCGGCAATATTTCGCGCCTGCTGCCTGATGTGCGTGGTCCCGGCATCACCAATCTCGATTTTTCCGTGTTGAAGTCCACCACGATTACGGAGCGCGTCGCAGTGCAATTCCGTGCCGAATCGTTCAATTTCGCCAACAGCACTAATCTGCTGGCTCCGGACACGACCTTCGTTCCTGGAGCCGACAACAAGAACCGCAGCGGTACCTTTGGCACAATCACGCGATCGCGGGACGCCCGCGTGGTGCAGCTTGGGATGAAGTTGATATTCTGATCATTAAAATTCCGGCCCCTAGTCTGGAGCGTTTCATGACCCGCGTAATTTTCTTTTTCATTTGTTTGGGAACCCTGATTGCCGGGCCTGTCCCGCGAAAGAATCTGATTGACGAGCACATCTTCGGGAAGATGGAGAGGGATGGTGTTCCGCATGCGGCCCTCAGCACTGACACGGAATTTCTGCGCCGGGTCACGCTGGACCTTACCGGCCGTCTGCCCAGCGCGGAATCAATTCGCCGGTTCACGGCGGACGAGAGTCCGGATAAACGGGAGAGGCTTGTGGACTCGCTATTCCCCGGGATGCCGACGATGGGAGTGGGCCGCCGGCCGACGCGGGTCGGCCCTTTTCTTGATCGCTGGACTACCTTCTTCAGCGATCTGTTTCGCAACAACGAGCAATTGCGCGAAGGCATCAACGGCTTTCATGACCACATCTACAAATCGCTTGAGCTGAACGTGCCGTACGACGAATTTGTGCGGGACCTGATCACCGCCAGCGCGGTTTCAACGTGGACGAATGGCGCGGCGAACTTCGTGGCGCGTCACCGCGTAATGGGCGGCGACGGCTATTCCGAGATGAACCATGAGGACACCTGTGACGAGCTTGCCATTTGGACCACGCGGCTGTTCCTCGGCGTGGATACTGAATGCATCTCATGCCATGACGGCAAGGGTCATTTGGAGAAAATCAATCTGTGGCTTTCGGGCAGGAAGCGCACGGATGTTTGGCGTCAGGCGGCGTTTTTCGGGAAGACGTACGTGGGTCCGGTGTACGGGCGCATTCCTGAATTTCGCGTCAAGGATTCAGAGAAGGGGTACGACGTCAGCACGAAGAGCATCACGCGTCTGCCGCGCTACAAGGCGGCCGTGGAGCCCGCCTTCCTGCTGACCGGGGAACACTATAACCCCGCGGGAGGAGCGCGCGAACGCGAATCCTATGCGCGCATGGTAACCAGCGATCCGCAGTTCGCCCGCGCTACCGTTAATCTGTTTTGGTCGAAGCTGATGGGACGCGGCATCGTGGACCCGCCATTTGGCTTTGATCTCGCTCGTCAGGACCCTGCTAATCCGCCGCCCGCCCCCTGGACCATCCAGCCGTCACATCCGGAATTGCTGAACGCGCTGGCCGACGACTTCCGGCGGCACAACTACGATCTGCGCCATTTGATGCGCCTGATCGTCACCTCGAATGCATATCAGCTTTCTTCAAATGGCGCGCCGGGGTGGAAGGCGAATCATGACACTTACTTTGCGCGTCATCAGGCGCGGCGCCTATCGGCGGAGGAATTCTGGGACGCGGTGTCCGACGCCAGCGGCATCTATGAGAAATTCAAAGTGAAAGACCTGGAGCGGCCTTTCCGTTACGTGATGGAAGCGTCTTTCAATCAGGACTTCGCCGCAAGCCATCCGCCTATCTGGAACCTGCTGCAGGAGTGGGGGCAGACCGATCGCGAAGATCCGCCGACGGACCGCAGCAGCATGGTGCAGGCCGCGAGCCTGATGAATCACGATTTGTTGCTGAATCGCGTGAAGATACAGCCCGGCGGCCGCCTGGAAAGACTGCTGCGCGGCAGTTCACCCAAAAGCAATGGCGACATTGTGGACGAACTGTTTCTGTCCACTATCAGCCGGCTGCCCAACGCGGGCGAGAAGCGCCAGTCCGTGCGCCTCATTGAACAGCAGCGCGACCAGGGTGCCGAAGATCTGCTTTGGGCGTTGCTGAATCGCATCGACTTCATTTTCTGCCAGTAGGAGCTATGATGATTCAAAATTCCAGTGCGTTTCCGGTTCTGACCCGGCGGGACTTTTGGCGGATCGGCGCCGTGTCCGTGACGGGAGCCGCGCTGGCTCCGCTAAGCGGACCCCTGCGTGCGGCGGCCACTGCACGAGTGGAACCGCGCGGTGGGGCCGAATGCGTTATCTTTTTAAACTTGGTTGGCGGCCCGTCACAGATGGACACCTTCGACGTGAAGGAGTACAAGTTTACGCCGCAGGATTTGGATATCCGAACGCTGCCGATCGGTTACCGCTGGCCGTTTGGACTGCTGCCCCGGACCGCCGAAGTACTGGAAGATGTAGCGGTGGTGCGTTCCATGGCGGCGTGGGAAACGCTGCATAACCTGGCGCAATACGGGCTCCAAGTAGGCCATCCGTTCACGGCGGCGCGCGCGAAGGAACTGCCCTGCATTGGATCGGTGATCGCCTACGAGTCTTTGGGCAAGGGAAAGGAGAGCGATTACCTGCCGCCGTTCGTCTCCATGAATTTCCCGGCAGGCGCGGTTAACGGCACGCTCATTCGCGAAGGATTTCTGGACAGCGCCACTGCGCCACTTGCACTTGACATGCGAAAGGGCGGCAGCATGCCGTTCCTGTTGCCGGAGGAGAATCGCTCGCGCTTTAACAGCCGGTTGGATTTTCTGCGTTCGTTCGACACGTCGCGCCAGCTTGAAAGCCCTGGCGCCCCAAAGCTGTATCGGGAGTGGGATTCGTTTTCAAAGAGTGCTGAGAAAATGATCAAGTCGCCGCAGGTGGCCGGCGTATTTCAGCTGAAGGAAGACGAGCGTAAGCGCTACGGTGGAACCCCGTTTGGCGACGCCTGCCAGATCGCGCGGAACATGGTGGCCGCGCGCGCCGGCGTTCGCTACATTCTGGTCAACCAGGGTGGCTGGGATCATCACGGCGACATCTATGGTAAAACCGATGGCGGGCGCATGGAAGATCCACGAATGCGCGGCGGCCTCTACAGCAATTGCGCGGAACTGGACTCCGCCTATGCGGCGCTGCTGCAGGATCTAAAGCGTATGAAGGCCAAGGATGGCAGCTCTCTACTTTCGAAAACACTGGTACTGGCGATGGGCGAATTCGGCCGCACGCCAGGCAACCTGACAGACATCAAGGGCCGCGACCATTGGCCGGCGGTGCGGGCGGGTCTGTTCGCCGGCGCAGGCGTGAAAGGCGGCCGTCTGATCGGCGCCACGGACGATCAGGGCGGCAAGATCACCAGGTTTGACTGGCATCGGAACCGGCCGATGTACCCGGAAGACGTGACGGCCACCATCTACTCGCTGCTGGGTATCGATTGGTCGAAGAAGATCACCGGCACGCCGTCGGGCCGCGCCTTCGAGTACGTGGAGCCAATGTCCGGTACGACGTTTATCGACAGCACCGAAATCAAGGAGTTATTTACGTGATTAAGCTGATTTTCCTGATGGCCGCGATTGCGCTGGCCCTGACGGCCGCCGAGAGTGCGCCCAAGCTGCCTAAAGTGTTTAGCGGAGGCACCGTGGAAGAGGTACTGTGGGTGCGCCTGGATAAGACCGACGATGTGTTGAATTCCCTGCTGGCCATCATCCAGGAGAAGGGAATTCACGATGGCGCGGTGCTGAACGCGGTGGGGAATCTGGAGGCGTGCAAGTTTCATGGCGTTAATGGCACGATGACGACGATCACCGAGCCGTTGGAGATTCTGAACCTGGCCGGCATGATTGCCGATGGCAAGCCGCATTTGCACGTCATTGTTTCGAACAAAGCTCGCGGCGCGCTGGGCGGACATCTGGAGGAGGGTTGCCGCGTAGGGGCGCAGATTGAAGTGATGATGGTCCGGTTCAAGGGTCCGGCCATGGTCCGCAAGTCCGCCGCGCCGGGTGGAGCATCCGCGCTACAGTCGAAGTGATTCCGGGGCTGGCGGTATTCCTGGCGGTTGCCAGTCTGCTTGGCACCGAAACGGAAGACCTGATTTATGTTTCGGGCAAGAGCACCGGCACTGGTTCCGCCCGCGCGCAAACTCTGCACGCCTTGCGAGCCACTGGACTGAAACCGGGGAACATTCTGAACACGACGGTCTACCTGGCGGATGCCAAGTTCCTGCCGGAAGTGGACCTGGGATATCGCGCGTTTTTCGGCAAAGAGTTCCCGGCGCGAACCGTATTGGTGGCCGCGCTGCTTACACCGGGAGCGTTGGTGGAAATCAGCGCCACCGCGACGGGCAAGTCCGGTGCGCGCCGTCTGATTCGACCTGTTTTTCCCGCAAGCGCTGGCGCGGAAGCCGGCGGGACGCTCTACCTTTCCGCGATGCGGGCAAGCGGTGTGAATGTCGCGCAGCAGACCGAACAATTGATGACGGAACAGAATGACGTTTTGAAGGCGGCCGGCTTCTCGTTTTCCGACCTGGTTCTATCGAAGATCTACCTGGCCGAACCTGCCGGATACGCGGCGCTGAATGAAGTGTACAAGCGCTTCGTCACCTCGCCGCCGCCAGCCCGCGCCACCATCCACGCAGTCCCGGTACGGCCTGGCGAGTTGCTGCAAGTTCAGTCCATTGCCGTGCTCGGCTCGGGTGCGGGGCGCCCTTCGGGCGAAGGACACACGTCTGCAATCCATAGCTATTCAGTGAAAGCCGGACGCCGGCTCTACATCACTGGCATGACGGGCCGGACGGCCGGCGGCGAGTTCGCGCCGGAGATTGGCGGACAGACGCGGCAGGCTCTAGCGATGATCGCAGAGCAGTTGCAGCGAAACGGTATGGGATTCCCAGATGTAGTGGAGACTACGGTGTGGTTGCGGGATCTCGACGATTTTGCCGCGATGAGCGCCGCAATGCCGGATTCAGGCGCACGCACGGTGGTGCAGATTCCGCCTACTGCCACTGAGGCGCTGGTGGAGATTCAAATGGTGGCTGAGAGGCGCAGGTAAACTTGAGCTATGAAATGGACGCTGGCTATTCTTCTGCTGATCGCGACGCTTGGCTTCGGTAAGGTCCCAGTCATTTTCGATACGGACATGGGCAATGACGTGGATGACGCGCTGGCCTTGGCCATCCTGCATTCGTTGACCAGCCGCGGAGAGTGCCAGTTGCTTGGCGTCACCTTGACTAACGCAAACGCCGCCGCGGTTCCGTATATTCAGATGATTAACCGGTTCTACGGGCGAGGCTCGCTGCCGGTGGGATCTGCCCTGCGCCATTTGAAGGAAGGCGATCTGGATGGCTATCTGAGTGCCGCACTGCGCAGTGCCCCGGCAATGTATCGCGGAACTGGAACGCAGACCGCAGCCGAACCTTCTGTTACGCTGCTGAGGCGCTTGCTGGCGGCCAGTCCGGAGAAAGTGACCATCGTACAGGTGGGCTTCAGCACCAACTTAGCGGCATTGCTGGATTCGCGCGCGGACGCCATTTCGCCAAAGAATGGGATGGAGTTGGTTCGCGACAAAGTATCGCTGCTCTCGGCAATGGCGGGCAATTTCGTAGAGCCTAAGCCCGAGTACAACGTGAAACTGGATGTGGTCGCGGCGCGTAGTGTTTTTGACCGCTGGCCGACGCCGATCGTTTTCAGCGGATTTGAAGTCGGACGCGACCTTTTGTATCCCGCGGCGAGCATCGAGCGGGATTTTGCCTACGCCGATTGGCATCCGGTGGCCGTATCGTACCGTGCCTACAAGAGGATGCCGTATGACCGTCCTACCTGGGACTTGACGTCCGCGCTGGAGGCCGTAAGGCCGGACCAGCATTATTTCGGGTACTCGGCGAAGGGTCAGGTGCATGTCGCGGATGACGGCACGACGCGATTCGAAGCGGGCGGCGGAGACCGCGTGTACCTGGTGCTGGACCCTGCAAAGCGCGCTCGGATTATTGAGGCGCTGACGCTGCTGGCAAGCGAGCCGCCACTTACTTCTCGGGTTCGGTGAAATTGACGCGCTCCTTCTCGATCACCAGGGGGCGGTTCTGGATCATGGTGTGAATGGAGCCAACGTACTCACCCAGAATCCCAAGCCCGATTAACTGAATGGAGAGGAGGGTGAAGAAGCCGATTACCAGTGGGGCAATCCCGACGGTGAAGCTGTTCCAGAATATTAGCTTGTACACCAGATAGAACATCGCCGTGAGAAAGCTGCCCAATGCCAGTGCGAATCCGAAAAAAGTAAATACTCGCAGCGGCACTTTCGACAAGTTGGTGATGCTGAGCATCGCCAAATCGTACAGCGTGTAGAAGTTGTTTTTCGTGATGCCCCGGGACCGGCGCTTCTGGTTGTAGAAGAGCTTTTGGTGCTCAAAGCCCACCTCGGCAATCATGCCGCGAAAATTCGGATAGGGATCGTGGAACTTGGTGCGCAGGATTTCAATGACTTTCCTGTCGTATAGGCCAAACCCGGTGAAGTGTTCGAACACCTGAATGTCCGCGAGCCGGGCTACCAGGCGATAGTATGCGGTTCGGACCCCGTACATCAGACCGCCCTCTTCGCTGGTATTTTTAATCGCCAGTACGATCAGAATATTGCGTTCCCAGGCGAGGATCATCTCGCGAAGCATTTCCGGCGGATCCTGCAGGTCGGAGAAAAGCAGCATTACGGCGTCGCCCGAAGCTTGATAGATGGCGTGCATCGGCGAGCGGAGATGTCCAAAATTGCGGCTATTCACGATGATTTTCACGTTGCTGTCAGCACCCGCAATCTCTTTTAAGATGGCGACGGTGGAATCCGTGGAATCGTTATCGATGAAGATATGTTCGTAGCGATAAGCCGGGAATCCGGTCATCACGATGCGAACCCGGTCGTAAACTTCCCTGACATTCGCCTCTTCGTTGAAGCAAGGCGTCACCACACTCAAAAGTTTCATGCTGATCCTAGTGAAACCCTTTGCCGATGCCAATCCGCGGTACGCTGAATGGCCTCCCGAAGATCAATGTGTTCCCGCAGCCCCAGTTCCGTCCGCGCCAACTCCGTGGATGGCACGTATCGCCGCACCGGCTGGCTAGGATCAGGCTCGCGGGCAAACTCGACCCCGATGCCGGGATGCAACGTTTGCGCAATTTCGTTTGCCAGTTGCGCAATGCTGACTTCACGCTCCGAACCGACATTATAGGGCTTGCCGCTTGCTCCGCGAAACAGGATGGTCCACAACCAGACCGCCAGATCGGCCGCATACAGGTACGATCGATGCGGTGTGCCGTCTCCATTCCCACGGATGGTCTGGCCTGCCATCGCATCGCGCAGAAAACTCCCAAACGCGTACCGCCCGTCGAGCAGAAGATACGGACCGGCGAAAGCAAAGCATCGCGCGATTTTGCATTCGATAGGATGTTCGTTTGTGCAGGCAATGCAAAGGGCCTCAGCCCGCCGCTTTGATTCGGCGTAGGTGGAGGCGGAATGATCACCGTAAACGGCCCCGGAACTGGTATAGAGAAATTTCGTTGCTCCGCAGTGCCGGGCGAAATCCAGCATCCGGCGCGTGCCCGCTTCCACCGCATCTATCGAGCATTGGTGGTGAACTTCCCCCGCGGCATGGATTACGAAACGAAACTCATCCGCCGGGAAAGCGAAGGAAGCCACATCGCCGGGATGCAGTCGGATGGCGGAATGAGAAGCGAGATGGGGAGCCTTGCGCTCAAACGCGGCGGGATCCCGAGTCAAAACGACGGCGGAAGCCCGCAGGTCCAGCGCATCGTTCACCCAGGCAAAACTCTCCAGCAGCCAACATCCAAAGAAACCGGTGCCACCGGACATGAATATGCGTTTGCCGCGCAATTCCTGCCACAGGTCACGCGTGTGCAGCAGCACATGCTCCAGATCGTGCCGCAAGGGGTTGGAGATCATGCGGAACCGGCTAGGTGCTTTCCATCTCAATCGGTTTTGCCAGCGGCTCCATCTCGCTGATCGGTTTACCGAAGGCAATCTTCGGATAGGCGTTCGCCATCAAGTCCACCATCACCTGCAATAATTTCGGTTCCTGTGGATCGGCCCAGAGCCATCGCAGCCCTTCTTCAATTTCGTCCGCGGCAGCCACGGTGGCGCCTGCAATTCCATACCCTTGAGAGACGCGAGTGAAGTCGGGCGCCGAATAGCCCCAATACGTGGATTGATAGCGGGCCTCGAAATATGTCTCCTGAAACTGCCGGACCATTCCGTGGCATCCATTGTTGATCACCACCATCTTCAAGGGCAGTTTCATCCGGACAATGGTTTGCAGCTCCTGAATATTGCACTGAAAACCGCCGTCGCCCGCAATCACCACCACCGGGCCGCCGGAACCAAGCGTGGCTCCGATAGAGGCAGGCAGCGCAAAACCCATGGAACCCATTCCGCCCGACGTCAAAATCCGTTGGCCATCCGCCGGCTCCAGCGATTGGGCAGCCCACATTTGATGCTGACCCACGTCGACCACGTAAGCGGAGGCCGCCGAGGAATGAGCCGACAATTGATGCATGAAGGCATTCGGATTGATCCCGGGAACTCCGTTCAGTTCAGCTGTGTCGGGCCACTGCTCTCGCAGCGCGTGAATCGCCTTCATCCACGTCGTATACCGCGGCTCATACCGCCCGGCGACGGCGTGCCCGGCCAGCGCGATCAGGAACGGTTTTAACTCCGCATCAATCGCGTCGCAGCCGGTGATCCGATTGTTGATTTCGCCCGGCTCGCAATCCACATGGATGATTTTCCTGCCCTGCTTAAACTCATTGGTCTGCGATCCGGTCTGGCGCACGTCCAGACGGCTCCCTAAGACCAGCAACACGTCGCATTGGCTCAGTGCGATGTTGGCCCAACGGTTCCCATAGCTGCCAATCATGCCCACACGCAGCGGGTGCCCGTATGGCAACAGATCCACCGCCATCAGTGAAGTGACTACGGGGACTCCCAACGCATCTACCGCGCGGCGAAACTCCGCCGCCGCCAGCCCAGACCGCACTCCACCGCCCGCAAGAATCAACGGACGCTCCGCGGTCCCAAGCGCCGCTAGCACGCTGTCTAATCCACGGATTTCAGGAGACGGCGCTACAGCGTGGGCAGCATCAAGCCCAGCGGCATACACCTGCGCGCGCTGAATATCCATCGGAATATCGATCAGTACCGGTCCAGGCCTTCCCGAAACCGCAACTGCAAAAGCGCGATCGAGCAAGCCAGGCAAGTCCTCCGCGCGCTCCACTCGAATCGCTTCCTTGGTCACCGGCCGCGCCATGGTCACGATGTCGGTTTCCTGAAAGCCCAACTGCCGGATCGCTTTATCCTTTTTCTGCTCGAACGTATTCACCTGGCCGGTGATAAACACGGCCGGGCTCGAATCGAAATAGCAGCTTCCAATGCCGGTCAACAAGTTGGTGGCGCCGGGACCGCTGGTCGCCATCGCCACGCCTGGAATCCCAGTCATGCGCCCGCACCCTTCCGCCGCAAAAGCGGCCGCCTGTTCATGATGTACGCTCACCACGCGAATCCGATTACGCACATTCAGCGAATCCAGCATGTGCGTGATCATACCGCCGGACAGCTCGAAAACAAATCGAACGCCTTTGCGCTCCAGAGCTGCTGCAATGTAGTCGGATGCCTTCATGCTTCCTTATATTAGTTCGCGGACGGCATTGTGGAATGTGTCCAGCACATACGCGATCGCATCTGAACTGAGTCCCGGAAACACGCCGATCCAAAACGACTGATTCATCATGAAGTCGGACATTTTGAGATCGGAAACTGTGCGGTAGTGGGTATCGACGTAAGCCGGTTGCCGGATGAGATTGCCCGCGAAGACAAGCCGTGTGTTGATCTTATGTTCTTCCAGATAGCGGATTACCCGCGTCCGTGGAAACGGTGCTTCTTCCCGCACGGCAATCGGAAATCCAAACCAGCTGGGATCCGACCCAGGCGTAGCTTCCGGCAGTAGAAAGAATTCCTGCAGGTCCTGCAAGCCCTCATGCAGCAGTTGGAAATTACGCCGCCTGGCCGCAATAAACCGGGGCAACTTCTGTAGTTGCGAGAGGCCGATTGCCGCCTGCATATCGGTCAGCTTCAAGTTGTATCCGATGTGCGAATAGGTGTATTTGTGGTCATAACCGCAAGGTAAATCGCCAAGCTGCCACTCAAAGCGCTTGCCGCAAGTGTTGTCCTTCCCCGGGTCGCACCAGCAGTCGCGGCCCCAATCGCGGAACGATTCCAGCAGCACCTTCAATTTAGGCTGATCGGTAATAACGCAACCACCCTCACCCATGGTGATGTGATGCGCGGGATAAAAGCTGAACGTGGCCAGGTCGCCGAATGTGCCAACTTTTTGCCCATCGAAGGTGGCGCCTAACGCGTCGCAACAATCTTCCACCAGCCACAAGCCGTGCTTCCTGGCGAAGGCACTCACCGTCTTGAGATCGAAAGGATTCCCCAGTGTGTGTGCAATTACGATGGCCTTCGTCTTCTCGCTAAGCGCCGCGTCCAGTTGGGTCACATCCACCTGATAGGTGGGAAGGGTGACATCCAGAAACACCGGAACCAGCCCGTTCTGCAGAATGGGATTGACGGTGGTGGGGAAACCCGCCGCTACGGTGATGACTTCGTCACCGGGTTTCAGCCGCCGGTCGCCAAGCTTCGGCGAAGTTAAACAGGACACAGCCAGCAGATTGGCGGACGACCCGGAATTCACCAGTGTGGCACTGCGCACGCCGCAGAACCGCGCGAACTGCCGTTCAAAATCCTGCGCAAAACGGCCGGTTGTCAGCCAGAAATCCAGCGACGCGTCTACCAGATGCTGCATGTCACCCGCATCCAGAACCTTCCCGGATACCAGCGCGGTAGACTCTCCTGGCACGAATGTCTTGTCTGGAAATTGTTCTGCGTGGAATTCGGCAACCAAGCCGAGAATCTGGGCACGCAATTGTGCCGCACGATCATTCACTCTTTAAAAACTCCCTATACCATTCTACGGTCCGCTCCAGGCCGGTCTCCAGAGTGAATAGCGGCTCCCACCCCAGCATGCGGCGCGCCTTCGCCGCGGTCAGGTACTGGTGCTGAATCTCATTCTTCGCTTCGTTGCGGATATCGGGCTGCAGTGCGGAGCCCACTACTTTAGTTAGCGCCTCGGTTAATTGCAACACGGTAACCTGCAGTTCGTTCGAGAAATTAAACGCCTGTCCACGCAATGCCGGTTCGGCCGCCAGTTTTTCGGCAAGCATCATGTAGGCCGCGGCCCCATCCTCGACGTAAAAGTAATCGCGAATCAAACTACCGTCGGAACGAATTACAGGACGCTGGCCGGCCAGCAGCGCGCGCACGGTGCCTGGAACAATACGGCTCCAGTTCAGATCCCCACCGCCATAGAAGTTGCCGCAGCGCGTCACCGCCACCGGCAAATCATAACTCTTCGCATACGTCTGCGCGATCAAGTCGGCGCAGGACTTGCTCACATCGTAGGGATGTCTGCCTTCCAGCGGCGCGTCTTCGTCGTAGGGCAGCACCTGTTGATCACCGTATGCCTTGTCGGAAGAGGCGATCACAATCTGGCGCACTGCCGGACTTCTACGGGCCGCTTCCAATAGGGCCCACGTCCCTTGGATATTCGATTCGAAAGTCGAGACGGGATTCCGGTTGGCGATTCCTACAATGGTCTGCGCGGCCAGATGGAAAACGGTATCGATCTCAAACTCACCGAGGGTCCGTTCCAGCAGCGCCTGATCGCGGATATCACCGCGCACCACCTTAACTCCCTCAATCTGGCCGGACCGCACCAACTCACACTGCGGAACCCAATCCCGTACCAGGCAAACCACATCAGCGCCCGCGGCCACCAGCCATTTCACCAGCCACCCGCCGACCAATCCTGTAGCACCGGTCACCAACGCTGGACGCTGCTGCCAAAACGAATTACTCATTTCCAGTCCTTCCACGGAGCCTGCCCGGAGTTCCAAAGATCGTTCAAGTATTTGAACTCACGGTAGGTGTCCATGGCGAAGAAGAAACCATCATGGCGGTAGGCCACCAATTGGCCTTCTCTCGCCAAACGTTCCAGCGGCGCGCTTTCCAGAATGCAGCTATCGTCACTCAAATAATCGAAGATCTTGCGATTAAAAACGAAGAATCCCGCATTCGCCCAACCTTCCAGGACAGGCTTTTCGGTGAACCGCTCCACCTCGCCCGCAGGGGCCAAATCCATCAGGCCGAAGCGCGAATTTGGCCGCACGGCGGTCACCGTGGCGATGCGCCCATGGATCCGATGGAATGCCAGGACTTTCGTAAGATCCACATCGGAGAGGCCGTCGCCGTAGGTCAGCAAAAACTCATCGCCATCGACGTACTTCTCAATGCGCTTCAACCGCCCGCCGGTCATCGAATCGGCTCCAGTCTCCGCAAGCGTCACCGTGTAGCCGCTCTCGTCGTGCCCGCCATGGTAGGTAATCTGACGTTGACTGCCCAGACACACAGTGCAGTCGTTGTTCATCGCTTCGTAGTTCAGGAAATACTCTCTGATGATGTTCCCGCGATAACCAAGACAGAGAATAAAATCGGTCAACCCATGATGCGCGTAGCGCTTCATGATGTGCCAGAGGATGGGGCGTCCGCCGATCTCGACCATGGGCTTTGGGCGGAACTCCGTTTCTTCCCGCAGCCGGGTTCCCTGACCGCCGCAGAGGATGACGACCTTCATGATGCCATGCGCTTTAAGCTCCCTTCGAAAAATAGCAGGATAGCACGCGGCGTGGCGCAGCACCCATCACTTGCTGACGACGAATAAAATCGCTTTCGACGCGGTGCCATCCGGATTCACAACTTTCAGTTCGACGTCACCGGGCGCCGCAAAAAATGAATCGGGCAGAATCGCCGTCACCCAGTCCGCATTGCCGAATGTGGTTTCAAGCTCCTTTTCATTCGCCATTACGACGGCTCCCCGCTCAAACCGGCTGCCCACTACGGAGAGGGCGGACTTCCCATCCGGTTGCAGGTTGAACCCTTTCTTCACTCGCGTTCCTTCCGGCGCTAGGGTTGTAATCAAAGGAGGAATCACCGCCGCCGCAGGTACTTCGGCCCCAGCGTCGCCCGGAAGCCTTTCCACGAATGTAGCAAAGACATTCGCATGATCGAAGACCACTTTTTCGATCCGCAGATTCTGTTTCGCTGCCAGCTGGGCCATTTGAATCCGGAAAGCCTGCTCGCCGCCCGGAACTTCCAGGCCGAACTGGCTGGTGCAAAAAACGGTCACAGACCTTGCAATCCCCGAACGCAGGCTTCGACCGATATCCTGATACACTCCTGGATCGGTAAAATCCAGATTCCAGCGCGTACGATCGCGAAATAGCACCAGGCTTTTCGTTCCATTCGTCACCCGGTACGCATCGGCAAAACCTTGGCCCGCCGGCCGCCCGGCGTAATTCCACTTTTCCTGGTGATGCGTGCCGAAGTATCCGATCAAATTGAACTGGTCCACATACAGTGCTTCCGGGGATGGGAACGTCGCTTCAAACAGCGAGGTCTCTCGAGCGAAAGGATCTTGCGGAAAGATTTGCGTATGGCGAAGTTGGTACACCGCATTCCAGCAAATCATGGGAATCCAGGCGGCAAGAAAGAGCTTGGACACGGTGCGGGATGGCACCATGGAAGCCAGCCGGTCCAGGAAAAGAAACGTTGCCAAAACCAGGAACGGGAATAGCAGAAACTGTTGCCGCAGCAATCCGCCGAACGGATACGCGCCCACAACAGAGGCCAGCATGAAACCGAGAAATGTAACCAGGAAGAACGTCAGCGGCATTCCGGAAGCGGCGCTCTGGGCATTGGAGCTGTGAAACTGCATTACATAGATAGCGGCCATCGCCAGGAGACAGAACAGAACCAATACGACACGAAACGCCCCTGCGCCATCCACCTCAATCGGCGAAAACAAGTTAAAAGAGTTCTGCAGATTGCGCATCAGAAATGCGTTCACCGTCTCCGGACCGCCTTTGTGAAAGTAGAAGAGCGGAAGGTGATTCTGCGCACCGGCGAAAGCCCTTGCATGGACAAAGTAGAGGAAGGTCACCAGACCGAAGATGATGGCCGCGGTGACCGTGTTCCCAATCCAGGATCGCCGCAGGAACCCGAACAACCGGCGCCGAAAGTCAGCATTCACCAGCGCAATCCAAACCAAGCTTCCCAGGCAGATTAAGGGAAACAGCACCGCGAAATAGTCGGAGAGAATCGCCAGGCACAACGATACGATAAAGACAATCCGCGCCCTCCGCTCCCGCCGTCCCTGCTCCAATCGCATCAGGTTCAGGAACGCGTAGAACGCAAGCAGCAACAGAAAGATCGAGAGCATGTAGGATCGAACTTCGCTCGAAATCTCAAGCACGGATGCGGACACTCCGAATGCCAAAGCCGACATCGGCGCGGTTAACTTATGCGTGGAGAGCCTGCCGGCGATTCTCCCGATCAGGAAAGTGGAGCACAGCGCTGCCACGATGGAGATGGAACGGTACAACAAGCGGGAGCTTCCGAATCGAGCCACGATCCCCAGCAAAATGGTGTAGAGCGGCGGATGGGTGGAGGTCTTCATCTCAGAGAGCCAAGTTCCCCAAGTATCCTGAATGCCGCCGAACAACAGCCAGTAGCCGTCGTATTCAATGAATTGCCGCCGCCCGAAATAGACCATCGGCGCCAGCGTAATCAGGCAGACGAGCACCAGCCAGAGGTCCAAACGAAGGAAGGTTGGCTTGTTCAAGAAATCGAGGACTCCACGGGCGATACCCGCTTATTGTCACACACGGTTTCCCGACGAAGCCCGCGGACGGCGGATTCCCGCGACTCCAAACCCCTAGGAATCGGCCGTCTTGTCTGGCGCACGCCACCTGCGGCCGAGTGCGGGAACGATCGCGCCGCCAATGTTGGCCAGATTCGCATCCGGAAACGGCGGACGTTCGGCACTGGGATCGATCGCTCCGATCAGCGTGCGGGAGAAGCGGCCGAGCGCACCCAACTTGTCGCCGATGGAGTTTTGCGGCTGCTGGCCGTTGGCTTGGATCACCAGCACGGTTACATCGTCTTCCGACAGGTTCTCAGGGTACTGTTGACCGATAGCGCTGAGAAGCGACTCGATCAGGTTATGCGACGGCACCCCGCGAAGCTGTCTTGCGATGTGCAACAGGCCGGTCTCGCCCAGCATTTCTCCACTGGCATCGCGGGATTCGATCAACGCGTCACTGTAACTGAGAAAGCAGTCACCGGGCTCTAGCTGGATGTCGAACTGCTCGTATTGGGAAATGTTGAGAATGCCTAAAGGTATGTTGCTGAGAGGCGACAGATTGGACTCGCCATGGTGACCTACTAGCTCCCACGTACGCTGCGCTGCCGAATATACCAGAGGCCGGGGATGTCCCGCATTGCAAACGCTGAGACGTCCGGTGGGCGCGAAAAACGTGGTGACGATGGCGGTGGCGAAGGCTTCTTGCCGCGAGAGCGCAACAAACTGCTCATTCAACAGCCGGACGAATTCGGTCTGATCCAGGTGGTTGACGAACCGTCGCATCAGCGTACGAAGCTCGGTAGCGGTGGCGGCTACGGAGTGGCCGTGCCCGGCTACATCGGCAAGCAGCAGGCGGCTGATGCGGCCGGTGGCGCAGCTGGAGGCATAGTAGATGTCGCCGCCATACTCCGCGTTTCCGAAGGGTTTGCTGTAAACCCAGGCATCCAAACCGCCCAGTGCCACGCCGCGTTCCGTGAGCTGGCTGCCACCCCAGACTTCCATGCACGTCATGTGCTCCGCTGTTTGCTTTACCTTCACGATGTGATTTTGGAGAACTATAACTATTCTAAGTAATTCGACTCTGGCACTATTGCCCCTTTGGATGCGCGAGAGGGCGATCCTTAACAGGCGATCTGGTGACGACGGCAGACGCCGGAGAGCATCTCCCACAAGGCATCGAGCGCCTCTCCGACGGTGCTTCGGGCGGCATCGGCGTTCTGCACGGTGAGAGCGGCTTGCAGCAGATTGCGTTCTACCCGCGAGTGCTCACGATCCGCCTCGATGTGCACCCGGAAGTAGGCTAAGCCGGCTTCGGAATTGACGCCATAGTGGGTGCGAAGTCCCTCGATTTTCGATTCGGAGACAGCGGGGATCTGGCTCTCATAAGCGTAGAGCGCGGCGAGCCCTTCTTCGACGGTCCGGTCGCGGCAAATCGTCTTGTAGGTGTCGATCAGGGCGCGGGTTTCGTCCCACAGATCGGCGTTCCTGGCCGTCTCGGCAGATACGCCGACGCTGGCGGCAAAGGCGAGCCACAGTTCCGGGTGATTCGGGCTGCCGGCTTCCTCGTCAATGAGGTTGGTGAGGATTTGGCGGCGCACCGCCTGGTCGGCCGTATGAGAGTGCAGCGCCGAAAGATAGGTAGGGAAGGCAGCCACGTGGTGATAATACTGGGCAGCGTAATCGCGAAGCGCCTCTGCCGGAAGCTCGCCGCGAGTCCAGCATTGGTAAAACGGATGAAGCAGCAGGCTCCGCCGCGCGACCTGGGCGTCAATCTTGTCAAGATGGGAAAGAGAACAGGAAACCATAATGGATTCTAGCATTCCGTTTGTCGTGGGTTGTGAGGCAGGCAAGCGAAACCGGCTAGTGGTTCAGAAGCAAGGTCTGGATTGGACGATCCCGGGATGATGGCTTTCATAAGATACGCGCCGAATGCACGGCAACTGTTGGATGGGCCAAGTTGTCTATGATCGTGAGCTTTATCAGCGACCTCCGTTTTCGGGCGCCGATGGATGTGAATTTTGTGTCACCTTCAGAGTTGTTTGTTGGCATAGCGCCGGGCGGCGACGTCGATCTGAACGGTCCGCTTCCTGCCGCACTCGCCGTTTATTGTGAGTATGAGACGCAAGACCTCATTTCCGCCAGACTGCGGCATACTTTGTCCGGTATTTGGGGTCTCGCTCCGTAGCCATCAACCGTTGGGCCGTAGCCTGGATGTTCTGGTCGCTGACGACGCCGTAAACGCGCCGGAGGACAACCAGAATGTCGTAACGAATCAACGTACAGTTCTTCTCAGCAGTACATTCCTCAAAGCGGAGCACGAGCCCCTTCAACAGCGCGTTCCGCTGAGGCTCGCCCGCAACCCCGACCTTCCAAAGCGACTGCAAGCAGTGGCGGGCGGTCACAAAGTGCTCATCCTTAGAAACTCTCAGCAAGGCTGTCAGATCCTTTGACATTCGCTGCTCGGGATCGCTCTTCGCAAGGTTGGAGAGCACCTGGGCCGCGATTGAGCGTTGCCGGTTGTCACCATCCCGCAGCGTGAGTAGCAGATCATCCCATAGTTCGTATGCCCACGCGACGGGCTCCTCAGTTGCTTTTAATAGTCCCTCGAAGGCTAGATTCTGTCTGTCCTTGCTGGGCGAACGCAGCCCTTTCAGCAGATCCTTGAATGGCGCCGGCGACGTTTCAGTCATCGACATGCCGCTAACCCTTTTGCGCCAACTGAATCAAGTTGCCGCAGGTATCCGCCAACACAGCCGTCGTCACAGGGCCCATCGCAACTGGCGGCTGCGTGAAGGCCACCCCCAAGGCGCGCAGGCGTTCGTACTCCGCCTTCACATCGTCCACCCCAAACGACGTGAACGGAATTCCGTCGTGCAGCAGAGCGTTTTTGAATGGGCCGACAGCGGGATGACTATTGGGTTCCAGCAGGAGCTCTGTGCCATCGGGGTCACTGGGCGAGACCACGGTAAGCCACCTGGCCGCTCCCATTGGGATCTCCGTCTTCTTGACGAAACCCAACTTGTTTGTGTAGAAATCAAGCGCCTTGCCTTGATCATCCACAAAAACGCTACTCACAACGATCCTCATTAGCGGCTCCTTTTGCCGGACTGTTTTGGCCACCGTTCGGCGATCGCGCCGATCGGTTCCGTGTGCACGTGGTGAAACTTGAACTTGCCTTGCCGGATCGTTGAAACGAGTCCCGCCGACTCCAACACGTCGAGGTGCTGCGAGATTGCCTGGCGCGTTAATCCGATCTGATGCTTCATCGCCAACCGGGTGCATAGTTCGAAGAGCGTTTGGCCGTCCCGGTCCACAAGCTCGTCGAGAATTGCGCGGCGTGCCGGAACAGCGATAGCCTCGAAAACATCACTCACTCGTTCAATTATAGGCAAGTCTAGACTTGCCTATCAAGGGTGGCGTCGGCCGACAAAGTAACGCAAAGTCGCGATTGCGGCCGGAAAACCGAACTGAGCGAGGCGTCGTTCCAGCGAGACGTCCGGGCGATCACTCGCGGTGGTATCTGGCCGGGCGCCGGGCCAATCTTTTGCCGCTCCGCCGTGACTCACTCTCTATCGAAAAAACGGCGTGGAAGCAGGTGCTCAGGAGCGGATCCAAGGCGGCGATCTGGGCCACGATTGCCACAGAACGCAACGGAAACAATGAAGACAAGACCGACACCAGTGCTCATCTCCTCAGGATCTTGTCCATGGTCTTTCCCTTGGCCAGTTCGTCCAGTAGCTTGTCCAGATAACGAATCTGCTGCATGAGCCGATCCTCGATCGCCTCCACCCGATAGCCGCAGATCACGCCGGTGATCTTGGAGACATTCGGGTTGATCCGTGGTGCCCGGGCGAAGAAAGTCTCGAAGTCGATTTTCGTGTCAATCTGCTGTTGCAGAGCCTGTTCATCGTGGCCCGTGAGCCAGTGGATGATGGCATGCACCTCGTCCTTCGTACGACCCTTCTTCTCCGCCTTGGCGATGTAATGCGGGTAGACACTCGCGAACTTCATTCTGAATACTCTCGTGTTGTCCATGCCCGGCCTTGTTTCCTCTCCAAAGTTTAGCGCCTTCGTTCCGGCTTGAGCCGCCGAGTCCACCTGATCGCGTGACAGAAGTTCGGGAGAACCGGAGGTATGAGTGGTACGTTCAATTCGGTGCTGGCTGTTGGGTGTCCCCGCTCTGTTGGGGAAAGGCATCCAATACCGAAAAAAGTGGGTTTACGGACCTGCCGGTCCACAGAACAGATGGTATACTTTCGGCGTTATGTTTAAGGACAGACGATCCATTCTCGCTGTAGTTTTCTGCATCCTCTCAGGACGGGCGGGTGCTGAAAACCTCAGCATTAAGCCGGGACTTTGGGAATCTACATCTACCTATGAAACCAAGGGCACTCCGCCGATACCAGCTAGTGAACGAGCGGAGATGGAACGGGCGATGGCGAAAATGCCACCGGAAGCTAGAGCCAAAATGGAAGCCGCGATGAAGGGCGGCCAGTCGAACGCTTCTAAGCCGGTCGTCAGTCGAAGTTGTGTTCTGAAGGAAGATTTGAACAAGCCTTTTGCTTTTGGAAGCGAAAAGGAAGACGGCTCTTGTAAGCGAACGGTTGTGAAGGCCAGTTCCACGGTGCAGGAGATTCGTCTGGAGTGCATGAAGGGCACGCAGAAGAGTGTCGGCACGGTTCGGATCGTGGCGGCAAGTTCTGAAAGCTGGACTGGCAATATCGACGGTACGATTTCAGATACCGGCGGCGCCACTGAGATGAAGTCTAAAATTGTCGGGAAATGGCTGGGTGCGGACTGCGGAAACGTAAAGCCCGCAGCCCATAAGTGAGGGGCTCAGCGCGAAGGCGCGGCCTATTCCGGTAGCGCGAACGCAACGTAGGAGCCGCCCGATGGTGAGCCGGACTTGCCGCCGCCTGCACCGATTACCACATATTGCCGCCCGTTCACCTGATACGTTGCAGGGGTGGCGTTTCCGCCCGCGGGTAAAACCGTTTGCCAGAGCATTTCACCCGTTTCCTTATTGAATGCGCGGAACTTGCTATCGTGCGTGGTGGCGCCAATAAAGAGCAGTCCACCGGCCGTCACGATGGGTCCGCCGTAGTTTTCACTACCCGTGGTGCCTAGTTTTTCGACCAGTTTGGGATATTCTCCGAAGGGAATCTTCCAGGCGATTGTACCCTTGTTCAGATCGATTGCGTTTAGCGTTCCCCAGGGTGGCTTCACGGCCGGGTAGCCGTCAGGATCCAGAAATTTGTTGTAGCCGTCGAAGCGGTATTTCTGATCTGTGAGGGCCGTGGCGGTACTGGGTCCCAGGTTCAGTTCCTTCTCTTCTCCCTTGGCGATGTAGCGTGTGATCGCCAAGGTTTCTTCCGGTTTCAGGTTACCGAATCCAGGCATCCGTCCATTGCCTTTGCGGATGACGCTGTCGATTTCCATGTCTGTGTGGCGCTCTCCAATGCCAACCAGCGACGGGAATTCGGGCGGGCTGCCGGCGCGGTCCGCCCCATGGCAGTTGGCGCACCTTTGGGTGTAGAGACTCTTGGCGGTGACGGGACCGCCCTTGGTTCGCTCTACCAGACGCATGATCCACGCCATCTCATTCGCGTTGACGTAGAGCCTGCCGGTTTGCGGATCGAACGCCGCACCGCCCCATTCCCCGCCGCCATCAAAGCCAGGGAAAATCACCGTTCCCTGTAAGCTGGGCGGCAGGAATTGTCCGCCAGTGCGCACCTGACGTAACCGTTCGAGAACTGCCTTGTGCGCCTCGGGCGTGCGATTCGTTACTTCGTCTTCGGTGAAGGATTGCCTGGCGAACGGCGGCGGAGCGGTGGGGAACGGCTGCGACTTCGCGGTGATTTCGCCATCGACGTCGCTTTGAGGAACCTTCCGCTGCTCAATGGGGAACAGCGGTTTTCCGGTGGCGCGGTCGAAGACATAGACCACACCGGCCTTGGTAATCTGCGCTATTGCGTCCACGGCGCGGCCGTTGTGCTGCACGGTGACCAGAGTGGGAGCGGAAGGAAAGTCGCGATCCCAGACGTCGTGATGAACGGCCTGGAAGTGCCAGATTCGCTTTCCGGTAGCGGCGTCCAGAGCAAGCAGCGTATTGGCAAAGAGATTGTCACCGGCGCGGTTTGAGCCGTAGAAATCGAAGGCGGCCGATCCGGTGGGGGCGAAGACGATGCCACGTTTTTCGTCGAGGCTCATGCCGGACCAATTGTTCGCGCCGCCGATGAAGGTCCAGGCGTCCTTGGGCCAGGTGTTGTAGCCGAACTCACCGGGATGCGGAATCGTGTGGAACGTCCAGCGCAGCTTGCCCGTGCGAACGTCGTAGGCGCGGATGTCGCCTGGGGCAGCGGGCAGTGTTTCATTCACGATGCTGCCGAGGATTAGCAGGTCCTTGTAGATAATGCCCGGAGTGGTGGCCGAGATGGACATGTTTGCGGTATCGCGGCCCAGGCCTTCGCGAAGATCGACGCTGCCGTTGGTTCCGAAGGTCGAGATCAGTTTGCCGGTGCTGGCGTCTACCGCGTATAGGAATGTCTTGGCGGCTACGAAGATGCGGCGGTCGTTGCTTTCTTCCCAATACGTGACTCCGCGGTTGCGCGATTTTCCGATCCCTGGATTGACGGAGTTGGGATCGAACTGCCATTGCAATTTACCGGTCGCGGCATCGAGCGCGATCAGGCGGAGCTTGGGCGTAGTGGCGTACAAAGTGCCGTGGACCACGATGGGCTGGCATTGCATTTCGGAATTGCGGAAAGCGTCGCCGGTGTCGTACGTCCAGGCTACTTTCAACTTCGCGACATTCCGGGGGTTGATCTGATTGAGCGTGGAATAGCGCGTTCCGGCCGGATTGCCGCCGTAGGTTGGCCAATCCGGCTGGGCGAAAGCAAGAGTGGGCAGTAAAAGGACGACGAGTTTGTAGATGCGATTCATGGGAACCATTGGCAAATCGATCTTTATTCTACGCTGAGGCTTAGCGCACCGCGATGAACCGGCCGGTCGCGCCGGGCCGGCAACGACGACACCGGTTCATTTGGCGGCCGCTCAACAGCGGAACTTTCTACCTTGCTTGACAGGACCAAATGCCGAGAACCGGGAGAACCGTCGTGTTTGATAGAATCGGGTTCTTTCCATCGAGGAGTGTGACTGACATGAGGATACTTGCCGGGATCATTGTTGCGGCTCTAGCAACACAGCTGGGGGCGCAGGATTTGATTGCGCCGAAAGGGGCGCCCGGGAAGTACACCGGTCCGCACCGGCCCATCACCAAGTGGGCGGAGCTGAAAACCAAGCACGCCGGTCACGCGGACTGGCGTGAATTGATTGTGGACGACGACCGGCTCTACGCCGAGTACATTTCGGCAAAACCGGGCACCAAATCGCCGCGAAGCGTTCATCCCGATACTCGGGCTTGGTGGGTGGTGATGGATGGAGAGATCCGTTTTGACATCGAAGGGACCGATCCATTCGTGGCGAAGAAGGGCTCTATTGTGCAAGTGCCCATGCAGACGCTGTTCTCCTTTGAGACTGTCGGCGATAAGCCTTCTGTGCGGTTTGAGGTGAATATCGCCGGCGCGAAAACGCTTTTCACCAAAGATGTGGAGCCGCCGAAGATGCCGGGGATCGATTGGGTTCCCGTCCGGTTCACGCGCAAGCCCGCCGTGTATGGGCGGAACAATAAGGCGCATACTACTTTCGATGAAGTGGCGAAGGGCCTGGACGAGGGCCGGCTGAAGGGCACAATTCCAGTTGTAGACGACGATCGCGGCGCAGCGAATTTTATTTACGGGTATCAGAAGAATCTGCCGGCGTTGAATCCCGCCGACAAGGGGCATTACCATCCGGAGAGTTCGGAGTTCTGGCTGATTATGGCGGGGCAGATCAGGTATCCGATTGAAACGCAGGGCGTGATTATCGCGAACGTAGGCGATGTGGTGTACGTTCCGAAGAACACTTTTCATGCGCCGCGGTGGTGGGGGGATGGGCCATCATGCCGTCTGGCAATGAATGGGTTTCCGGGGTTGGCGCATTTGTTTGAGCCTAAGTGAGCGCAGGGGCCAGCCGGCGGATGAACTCCTTTAGCCCCTCTTTTAACAGCTTGGGGTGCTGGCGGAGCACTTGAAACACCCAGCCGTTCAGGAATTCCGTTTGCAATCCTTGTGCAAATTGATCGGGTGTAAGCAGTGAGAGCAGTTCAGTGCGGCGGTCCCATTTTTCGTCGGACCACTTCGCTATCTTGCGATTGATTTCGGCGGCGATGCGCAGATTCGCGCCGTATTCCTTGCGCCACTGCTTTTCGTAGCGGGAAAGATAAGCGCGCGATTGGTCGCCTGCCTGGATGGATTCCGCGGCGAACTTTCCGGCCATCCTTCCGGCCTTGATCGCCCAGCGAATTCCTTCGCCCACCAGCGCGGACGGCTGCCCTGCCGCGTCGCCCACTCCCAGGATGCCGTCACCGGCGAAACGTTCGGCCATGCCGTCGGATGGAATTAATCCAAAGTGATATTCAACCGGTTGCGCGCCGGTGAAGTTCATCCCGAATTCGGCAGCGTTTTGCAGCAGCGGGTTTAGATAGTCTTCGGGTTTGGCGGTGGAATCGGCGTGAATGATACCGACGCCCAAGCGTACGCGGTTGTGTCCCCAAGGGCACGCCCAGGCGTATCCGGAAGGCGCTATTTGACTGCCTACAATCAGGACCACTTCGTCGTGATTGTAGTTTGGAGCGTAGAGATCATACTCCGCGCCGACACCGAAGCGTTTGAAGCCAGGGTCGATGCCGGCTTTGCGCAGCATGGCGCAGCGGTAGCCCGTGGCATCGATCACCAGTTTCGACGTGGCGGTGAATTCGACGCCGCGCTGGTCTTTGCCGCGCACGCCGCGAACTATGCCATCTTCCACTATGGGTTCGACTACGTTGGTGGCTACACGGACCTGCGCACCGGCGACTATGGCGCGCTCGGCCAGAAATTGAAATGTCCCGTGAACATCCAGCGCGCAGGCCATGGGTTCGGGATAGTCGAAGGTTACCGAATGGTTCGGCGAAATAAACCGGCAGCGGGAGATGGTGTGATAGAGCCGGCTGGGAATTCCCAAAGCGATCATGTCGGCCAAAAAGGTTGCGCCGGTGGTCCGGGTGGGCGTGCCGATCTCGCCACTCTGCTCAAAGACCACTGTTCTTGCGCCGTTGCGCGCCGCGTACTCCGCCGCCGACAGGCCACCCGGTCCACCGCCAACGACAACTACGTCGAAATCATGCATTGAACGTATTATCGATGATAAGGAAGTGGAATGAACGTTGTGTATTTTCTGGACGCGTCGGCCCCGCTGGCGATGGACGCGTATTTGAAGCGGCTGCGCTGGCTTGACTTGGAAGAAACGGTGGTGTCGGCGGGGCGCGCCGGCGAGGGAAACATGAATTGCACCCTTCGAGTACACACGGCACGGCGCACCTTCATCTTGAAGCAGTCGCGGCCCTGGTGTGAAAAGTTTCCGCACATTCCTGCACCGGAGGAACGAGCCTTGATAGAAGCCGCGTTCTACCGTGAAGTGGGGAGCACGCCGTCGATCGCGGAGCGAATGCCGCGGATGTTGGGTTTCGATGAAGAGGCTCGGGTTCTCATGCTGGAGGATCTGGGTACGGCCAGCGATTTCACCGGACTATATAGCGGGGAGCAACTGGCCAGGACGGATCTTGCGGCGCTGGTACGGTTCGCGGCCGATTTGCATGGCGGATTTACGGCCGGTCCTCACCTGACTAATCTGGCGATGCGGAAATTGAATCACGAATACATATTTGAACTGCCGTTGGCGGAGGTGAACCGGGGTGCTGCGTTTGAGCAGCGCGTGCGGCGGCTTGGAGAACTCTATCTTGGCTCGGGACCCTGTCTGCTGCATGGCGATTACTTTCCGGGGAGCTGGCTGCGCGTGGATGGGTCGGTGAAGGTGATCGATCCCGAATTCTGTTTCTTCGGTCCGGCGGAATTTGAGATCGGGGTGATGCTGGCGCACCTCTACCTGGCGCGGCAACCGAAAGAGACCTTGCTGGGCACGGTGGAGGGCTATCGAAGTCTCGCGCCGCTGAATGAACTCTTGACGCGCCAATTCGCTGGAGTGGAGATCATCCGCAGGCTGGTGGGGGTTTCGCAGTTACCGCTTCCTTATGGCGCTGGAGAACGCAAAGAGTTGCTGGAGCTGGCGGTGCGAATGACGATGTCTTAGCCGCATCCTTTCTCCGGCGGTTAGAATCAAAAGACAGTATCCCCAAACAATGAAGAGCACCCTCCAACTTTTTCTGCAATACGGCTATTGGGTACTGTTTGCCACCGTACTGGCGGAGCAGTTGGGGTTGCCGATTCCTGCGGTCCCTTCGCTGCTTGCGATGGGAGTGCTGGCCGGGCTAGGTAAGTTTTCGTTCGTGATGGCGTTGGGGATTGCGGTGTTGGCTTGCTTACTGGCCGATTATCTGTGGTATTTCATGGGCCGGACTCGCGGCCAATCCATCTTGAATCTGCTATGCCGGCTCTCCTTGGAGCCCGACTACTGCGTGAGCCGAACCAAGGGGCTGTTTGGGCGGTACGGAGACAAGGGGCTGCTGGTGGCTAAATTTCTGCCTGGATTCAGCACGGTGGCGCCTCCAATGGCGGGACTGACGCGGATGAGTCCTGGTCGATTTCTGCTGCTGGATGGGCTGGGGAGTCTGCTGTGGTCCGTGGTGTTTATGGGGACCGGTTATGTTCTGCGAGCTCAGATTGAGTGGGCTGCCGAGACGTTAAGTCAGTTTGGATCGTCCTTAGGAGTGTTGGCGGGTCTATCGGTTGGATTTTACGGCACTTGGCAACTGGTGCAGCGGAGAAAGACACTGCTGGCGCTACGGGAGGCCAGGGTTACTCCGGAAGAAGTGATGGACCGGCTAAACGCTGGCGAAGACCTGGTGATCCTGGACCTACGGCAACCCGCGGACGTTGTGGCTCACCCGCTGCGCCTGCCGAAAGCAATTCATTACACGGTAGAGGAGCTGGAGGCACGACACGAGGAGATTCCGAGAGATCGCGAAATTGTCCTCTATTGTTCCTGACCAACCGAATTGACGAGCGCCCGTGCGGCGCTGGATCTGCACCGCAGAGGAATTATGCGCGTGCGGCCGCTGGAAGGCGGGTTCGAAGCATGGCAGGATTTGGGTTATCCGCTGGAGCCGATTTCGTCGTAAAGCGCAGCCTCCACCAGGCGCGCTATCTGAACTAGAAAATCGTCGTTCCCGATTGCGGCAGTGAGCTGCAGCCCAATTGGTAGGCCTGTACCAGGGACCGGAATCGCGATGGCGGGGCCATGCAGGCCGGTCCAAGGTGCGTTCTTGCGGGGATCGCCAGTGGATTCGAGTCCTCTCGGCGCCGGTCCGGTGGCAGCAGCGGAAAGCAGAACCGGATACTGGCGGTAGAGCACGGCGATCTCTACCCTGGCGCTTGTGAGAGTGGCGAGCGCTTTTTGGTACACAATTTCACCAATCTTCAATCCGTCGGATACAAGCTGCGATAGCTTGGGACCGAGCCCCTCCCCGTGTTTCAGCCAAAGGTCGCGATGCGTTCGGGCACCCTCATAGGCGTTGATCGACTGCACGGCGGTGAGAATGTCTTTTTCAGCGAAGGGGAGTTCGACTTCGTCCACCTGCCAGCCTTTTAATGTGGGCGCAGGGTGCAGCAGTGAGCCCAGACGGCTGGTTTGGGCTTTGCGTTCGGGGTTTGCAAAGCGCTGCCAGAACAGTTGCATGTCGTCCGCGGTCTGAGTGAAGAATCCGGGGGTGTCCAGCGACGGGGCGAAAGGAAGAATTCCGCCGGTTGGCAGCAAGCCGTAGGTCGGTTTGAAACCACAAATGCCACAAAACGAAGCCGGGCGCAGGATCGATCCTTGAGTCTGCGTGCCGAGCGCAAGTGGCACCATGCCGGCGGCAACGGCTGCGGCCGATCCGCTGGAGCTGCCTCCTGGAGTGTGCGCGGGATTGAGCGGATTGCGCGTGGGAGGGGCGTCGTAGTAGGCGAAAGCCGTGGTCTGCGTTTTACCCAGCAGTACCGCGCCCAGTTGTCTGAGCGCGGTTATCAGTTCGGCCTCGGTGCCGCCGTACCGGCCAGAGAATAGGGGAGAGCCGAACTGGGTGTGGAGGTCTCTGGTTTCGAAAATATCTTTCGCGCCGAAGGGAATGCCGTCCAGCGGGCCGCTGGCGAGTGCCGGCTGCGGAGCCACTTCCACCCACGCGCGCAAAGTCGCATCGCGCAAGCGGATTTGCTGTAGAGAGTATTCGGTGAGGTCCGGCGCTGACATTTCGCCGGAATCCATGGCGCGCAGAAACTGGCGTAGAAGACCGGATCGCCCGCCGTCCAATTTGGGTTTCATTTGGTGGTCAAGAACCGGGCGGCTCGCAACCCGCCGGCGCGCTGTATACCGGGTACAAAGAACGCTTTGCGGAAATTCTCGTCGCTACCGTCGAACCCTTCCAGGTTGGCGGTGAGCGTGATTTCGATGGGCGCCACCGCGGCGGCGAACAGGCACCAGACACTGGCATTTTCAAGGCCGATCAAGCGGATTGGCCCGCTGTGATTTGTCTTGAGAAACGCCAGCGCGGTGAGGATATCCTGCACCCAGTTGGCATCGTCACTGCGATTATAGGTAAGAAAATAGCGGCTGGAGCGATTGCGATAGGCGTGCGCGGCGCCAGTCTGAAATGTGTCAATCATCAGAACGGACCGGCCGGAATCCACCAGACCCTGCACGATGGGAGAGCGGCGCGCGGCTTCGGCACCGCGGGGGTGAATGACAAGTACGGCTTCCTTGGATCCGGTGGCGACATAAAGACCGCCTACGCGATCTGCAACGCCAACCCGGCTTAGCAGAATATTTTCGTGATCGATTTCACTGGCCAGCCGCCTGGGCCAGTCCGTGGCCAGTGCCTGCCGCAGCCCTTCCCGAATGGCCGCGCGGTCTGTGGCGGCCTCTCCCTGACGCCGCGCGATCTGTTTCCAGGATTCGAACAGCGCCTCGTAGTTCAAGGCGTTCTGTGGCGTTTTGCCATCCTTCAGCGCAAGCAGGTCTTCGTCCTGTTCCTGCTGGAATTCACGGTCTTTCAGTGCGGAGGCGTCTGGTTGACCCAACATGTGCTCTCCGAAAAAGCGGTAGACCGCCTCCCGGCTTTCCCTGTTGTAGTTGTGGGGGGCATCCACTTGAACACTTCGCAGGCGGTTCAGGCCGCCGTAGAGTTCGTAGATTCCGCGGATGGCCGGGAACTCTTCGTATGGCGTGTGTTTGGTCCAATCGCGGGTGGATGAGACTACCAGCATGCGCCGGGGCGCGATCACGGCGGCGATCTCGGTATTGAATGTTCCGAAACGTAAACCTGGCGCATCTTCACACGGGTCACCGCCCTGCATGCTGTCCGAAATCCTGTTCACCGGCGCCGCAAACCGCACGCGTTCGTCCACGGCGGCAAGCATGAAGGTCTGGGTTCCGCCTCCGGAAGCTCCGGTGATGGCGATGCGAGCAGGGTCGACGTCGGCAAGGGAGACCAGGTAATCCACCGACCGAATGGAGTTCCACAGCTGTAGGCCAAGTGGCGAGAAACCCCATAACTGCTCGTCCAAACCGCCAAAGGAATGCGGTGTCTGCCGGGTATCGTGATATCCGACCATGTCATACGCGAAAGCCACGTAACCCTGGCGGGCCAAATTGACGGCGAGCGCGGGGACCGAGTATTCCACTTCGTTCTGAAGGCGTCCGTACTTCCAATGCCCGTGCGCCAGAAGCACCGCCGGAAGTTTGCCGGACCGATGCACCGGTTGATAGAGGTTCCCACCCAGGAAGTAGCCGGGAAGAGTCTCAATCAATATCTTGTCTATGGAATATCCGTCGCGGGCGTTGGCGTGGCGCTCCACCCTCCCGTAGGAAGTGGGATGTAACGGCGACTTCGGGGGCATGGGAGAGAGGCCGGCTGCGGAAAGGATCTGCACCCGAAGGGACTGCTTTCGCGACTCCCACTCCGTGAGGATGGAGTAGGAGGGCATGACGAAATGCGTATTGTCATCGGGAGTGTATTTGTTCCGCGAGTCCTCCGCCGGGACAAAGAATGTAAGAGCGGCGGCGAAGAGAACACTGGCGATGAGTTTCATGAAAAGATTAAAGAATCATAACCCGCCGGATCGCGATCAAGTTGCGGGCTTGCCGAACTCTACATAGATGCAGCTGAGCGAACTTCTGAAGCCATTTTAATGCCACCTTCACGTCGATTTCATGTGGGCCTGAGACGATGACGTCATCTCGTTGGGGAATATGGCGAAGACAAGGAGAATGTCTGTGCGAAAACTGTTGAGCGTGATGCTGGGCCTGACGCTTCTGCTGGGCAGCGCCGGTAGTGCGTTTGCGGCCGGTAAGAAGCATGCAAAGGTGAAGCACGCGAAGGTGAAGCACAGGAAACAGAAGCACCAGGCACCGAAATAGGCTGACATCCTCACTTCCTTCACCGCCGACAGATGCTGGTCTACGCCTTAACCATTTTTGTAAGCGCTTTCTTACTTTTCCAGGTTCAACCGATGATCGCCAAGATCATCCTGCCGTGGTTCGGCGGGTCGGCGGCGGTTTGGACAACAGCGATGATGTTCTTTCAGGTGTCGCTGCTGGTAGGGTATCTGTACTCGTTTTGTTCCATCCGATATTTGAAGCCAAAACAGCAGGCGTATCTGCATATGGCGCTGCTGCTGGCGTGCCTTGTGTTGTTGCCGATCAGTCCGGCGGCTTCCTGGAAACCCGCTGCGGATTCGAACCCGACGCTTCGCATTCTAGGATTGCTCACAGCCACCATTGGCCTGCCATATTTGATGCTCTCTTCCACTGGCCCATTGCTGCAGGCGTGGTATCTGCAAAGCAAGAGCGGCGCCATTCCGTACCGCTTGTTTGCGTTGTCGAATCTGGGTTCGATGCTGGCGCTGATCAGCTTTCCCGTATTGGTGGAACCGCGGTTCAGTTCGCGTTCACAAACAACTCTGTGGTCTATCGGATTCGGGATTTTCGCACTGGCTTGCGGGGTGGCGGCGTGGCGCAGCCGGACAGGCATCAAGGCGCGAGCGCAGCAGGCAGAGGATTCGCCCGCGCCGCGCCCCACCTGGGGAACAACAGTTCTGTGGATCTGCCTGGCTGCGTGCGCCGCCGTGATGCTGCTGGCGGTGACGACGCACATGAGTCAGAATGTGGCTCCGATTCCGTTCCTTTGGGTGCTGCCGTTAAGCATCTATCTGTTGAGCTTCATTCTCTGCTTTGAGAGCGAGCGGGCCTATGACAGGCGCATCTTCATACCGCTTCTGGCTGCCTCCTTGGCTGCGGTGGCATTCGCAATCTATACCGATAACGCCAATCCTTCGCTGCGATGGGCGATCCCCGTGTTCGCGATAGCGTTGTTCGCCGCCTGCATGCTTTGCCATGGCGAACTGGCGCGCATCAAGCCGCATCCGCGTTATTTGACTCTCTATTACCTGATGATTTCGGTGGGTGGCGCGTTGGGTGGGCTATTCGTGGGCCTGGCGGCGCCGATGCTGTTCGATTCGAATCTGGAGCTGCCGCTGGTTCTGGTAGCCTGCGCCGTGTTGACCTCGATCTTGCTTTGGGACGAAAGCGTCCCGCGATTTGGTGAGCGTTTCGGCAATGTATGGGCGGTGCGGCTTGTGCTGGCAATTTGTACGGTTAGCCTGGCTGGCTATTTGACTTACCAGGAAGTGGAGATGGCACGGATCTACCACTACTCGGCACGGAATTTCTATGGGTCTCTCCATGTCCGGGACGATCCGGATTCGAAGACCAACACGGGAATCCGGGTGCTGGTGCACGGCACCATCAATCATGGCGGCCAGTTGCTGAACCCTAAATTTCATCATCTGGCGACCACGTACTACGGGGAAAAATCCGGCGTCGGACGCGCGCTAATGGCGATGAAGCGGCAACATCCGTCGCTGCGGGTGGGGATAATCGGGCTAGGCTCGGGCGTGCTGGCCAGCTATTGCCGTACCCCAGACTTCTACCGGTTTTACGAGATCAATACCTTGGTCTACAAAATTGCCACCACGGAGTTTTCCTTTCTACCCGATTGCGGGGCAAATAAGCAGGTGTTGTTCGGCGATGCGCGCCTCACTATGGAACGGCAGCCGGATCAGCATTTCGATGTGTTGGCCGTGGATGCGTTTTCCAGCGATTCGATTCCGGTTCATCTATTGACGCGCGAGGCATTCGAGCTGTTTTTCCGGAACTTGAGTCGGGACGGGATTCTGGCGATCCACACTTCGAACCGGTATTTGAATCTGGCTCCGGTAGTGGCGCAACACGCCAAGGATTTGGGCAAGGTAGCGGTGACGGTCGACCAGGAAGAAGACGATGTCGATTATCTTTTTGGAACCACTTGGGTGTTAGTCTCGAACAGCGCAGAGGCTTTTCGACAGCCTGAGTTCGACAAGGCGGCCGAGCCGTCCGAAATCGACCCCAAGTTGCGCGCCTGGACGGATGATTACAGCAATTTGTTCGAGATCTTGAAGTAACTCAGGATGTTTCAGAACGTCAGGGAAACCATCGCTTCTATCTGATTGCGCTGCATGCCTGTTGAGAAAGACTGGAAGGTCTGCGTAAACCAGCGCGTATAGCGCACCTCCGGCACGATGTGAATTCCGAAATCGTCCTTAAAGTAGACGCCACCTCCGGCGACGACTCCGCGGGCGTTGCGATTCGCGGGCACAGCCGGAGTGACGTCGCAACACGTTGTGGCCGCGGTGTTAGTTGTCGTATCGATGGACGTTTTGATATTGGAAACGCGGCGAACCACCCCGCCTCCTTCTACAAACCAACGTATCCGCGGGGAGTGACGGGGCCTACCGTAGTACTGAACCATTACCGGCAGGTCGTATAAGCGAGCGCGCGTGTCCTCATTGTGGACGGTGTGCTTACGCTCGTCGATGGGCGTTGTGGGATTGTCGACACCGGTAAAGATATCGCTATTCATTGTATAACCGACCCGCTTCATCAGCAAGCTGACGTTCACAGCGAAACGCTCGGTAATGGCGACTTGCACCACGCCACCGTACCCGATCCGCTCGGAAGCGGCCGTTGTGGTGTAGAGGGCATTCAATGCCGGACTGGTTGTAATACTACTCGTCGTCTTTGCGGGAATTGCGTCGAGCCCCATGACACTGAGCGTGGCGCCGAATGTGATGCGGCGATAGTACGCGTTCGGTCTGGCCTCCTGTTTAGGATCGGCCAGGGTCTTGGATTGGGCATGGAGAAGAGTATTGCCGCCGCACAAGAGCGCAGCAATGAGACCGAGTTTTGTTTTCATGATGAGAGGGAGGTGGGCAAACGCAGAGCAGTTTTCGCAAATACTATCAACTTTGACTGTTGTAACACAGTTTCGGCAGTTGAGTTGCTCGCGACTTCCGATTGCCAAGTATCGGGCTGAAAATGGACTCCGTTTCTAATCGGCGTACATCCGATAGAGGCAAGACGGACACATGGTTTGTCCGGTTTCTTGCCTTACAAACGGTTGGTTGCAACAAGAACAGACCCAGCCGTTTCGTCGCGCCAGACTCTCGCGTTCGTCGTCTCGGGGGCTAGCCATGGCATCAACTACGGGGCGAGCGAAAAGGTGCCGCAACCGCGGAAAGCAAGCGCTTCAATATATGCGGTTTAGAACGAGCCGCCGCCGCCGGAGTAACTTCGATTTCCTTTGGCAGGGGATCGATGTAATCGTCGTTGAAGTTCAAATTCGGGGGGTCAAGCAGCGCAACCTGTACTGACTTTCTAGGTTTCTCCTGGGGAGGCTGGAACTGCCGTTCCGGTTTCGGTCTGGGATTCGTCAGCGTTTTTGCGGGTATCGATTGCAGCTCTAGCTTCGGCATCGCAAGCAAAGCGAGGCTGGATGGATATTCACGGGTGTAGGGAAGGTCGACGGCCGCCGTGGTGACCGGCAAATCGAGAAAACGGTCCCAGCCAACAAAGCGGATGGAATCCGGAATCACCAACAGCACCAAGCTGGCCGCTATCGTCCGGCTCGCCCAACCCTGCCACGCGAAGGACTGCAAAACAAGTAGCGGCTGCCGCAACTGTGCCGGAGCCAAACCACTGGAAATGTTAGAAATTACCGGTGACACCGGCTCGTGCGCCAGCTGGAATTTATCGATTCTCGCTGTAAGTGCACTCATGTCTTCCAGGCACTTTGGGCAATGGAGACAGTGTTCCTCGACTGCTTGTGTTAAAGCGGTTGAGGGTTTGCCTAGCAGGTAAACGTTGATTTCTTCGGCCGATAAATGTGTCGATGCGCGGCTGTCCATGGTAAATCTCCGGGCAGTTGTACCTCGGTTATTATCCCACAATCGGGAGGGCGATTCACAACGAAATATGATCTTTGGTAACTTTGTGCGTCTAGCATATTAGACGGGTTGGAAGCGATCGCCGGAAGCGGCTGGTTCCAAAAGCCTAACTTTGGACGTGGAGGTGGTCTCGGAATTCTCCTCTAGTGCTTCGAATCCCTTTGCGGTCAATACGTAACGGCCATTGTCACCGCGTGCGATGCGTCCGGATTCCTTAAGATACCAAAGGCTGAGTTCGAGGTGTTCCCTGGGACAGCCGAGCAAATCCTCGATTTCGAAGAGGGTCAGGCTGGGTTTGTCCGGTTCGCTGATTCGTTTCGTGCAGAGCAGCGAGAGGATGCCCATCCGCTTTCGCTTCTCTCCTTCAATCCCTTGTACCGCGCTTGCCTTATCGAAAATCTTCCACTTCAAACCACTGACAAGTTTATGTTCAACGTCATAGGCTGCGCGGCTTTCAAGATCCGTGAGAATGCGATAGGCCTCCAGAACGAGCGTAAAGGCTTCGACGTTCCCCGTTTCTTTATTGTCAGGATGGTAGTGCTGCGCCAGGAGCCGGTAGACCCGGTGAATAGTTTCCGGATGAGCGTTCGGGCTGATCTGGAGCACCTCGTAATAATCGACAAAACCGCTTGGCTGCAAGAAACGAGCCTCCTGATAACCTTAGTATGGAGCTTCCTCCGAAACCTTAGCAATCGGGCGTTCGTACTAGGATGGCCATGGGATTCGGGGAAGTATCCCTCCCAATGGGGGGAGCGTGTTTTCCTAGGAATTCTACCGGAGGCACAGCGCGTTCAAGGGCCCGGGGGAACCGACTTCATGACGACGCGAACCAATTTTGCCGCCTGATCGGTACTATTCTCAAGCACCGGAGATCCATTGGCGATCCACGTTGCAGTGCGATTGCTAAGATTAACAACTACGGAAGGAAGCTCTGTCGTGGGGCATTTCCGCCGAGGTTCGCAGGTCAGTTTCTCGATCTTGATCTGGGCATTTTCAAAGCCACGGTTCTCCGCAGGGGGAATGCGGATGTCGTTTGACGGCAGCTCCAGCGGATCGGTCTTCAACTCGACCCGAAGATATTCGCTGGCGATATCGCTCAGACTCTCCACTTCGTGCCGCTCCACCATTCCGCTATTGAAGCGAATGCCCCCCGCTTTCACAGCCGGCCGGTCAATGGAAAACCCTTCGTCGTGTAGAAATCGAATGGGGCCGCCGTCCGTGGTGTAAATGTAGACGGTTGGCGCGGCCGGATGCGAGTGGGTTTTCGACTTCCCGAATGGAGGATAGGTGACGCGAGAGATACGCACCCATTCATTCTCAAATTCCAGTTGGCAGGGATCTTGCGCAGACACCGCAGGCTGCGCGTACAATGCAGGGCACCCGAGCGTGGCGCCGGCGACAAGTGCGAACAACAACGGAACGCGGCGCATGGCTATTGAATTGTGCTGGCGCCTTCGATACCAAGGTCCGGATTCGGAATGTTCTTGTTGATGTGATTGTCCAGATTGATAACGTACGTTTCTTTGGCGTCCAGCAAAATAGGCGAATGCGTGGCGCAGATGATGCGGAACTTCTTTTGATCGGCGAGTTCGAGCAGCATTTTCAAGATGCGCCGCTGATTCGATTGGGAGAGCGCCATCTCGGGCTCATCCAGCAATAGTATGGTGCCATCGGGCAGGCTGGGAAAGTTCTCGCGAAACATGCTAAGCATCACCTGACCGTGACTGGCCATCTGCAGAAACTCTTTCATCTCCGGCTGATCGTCAAAGTACTCGAGTTGCGTGCGGGGATTGTGAGCCTCGGCGTCGAACAGAAATACCTTATGCACGTCGACCTTGCCGGGATCGAGCCGGTAAATGTAGTTCTCGATTTTCTCGCCACGCAGAGCGTGATAGATGGAGTGCAGCAACGTGGACTTCCCCGCTCCGTTCTCGCCTTGCAGCATGATGACCGGATGAGATAGGTCAACAATCATCGGCATGTGGAAATTCAGATTCATGAAAACGGGATGGCCGAGAATTTTGAGAAACATAAGAGTCGGGAACTTTCAGGATACCATTGTGCGCATGAGTTACTTTTCTAAATGGGCCGCAGCCGGATTGGCAATTGCGGCATTATGCGCAGCGCCGGCGGCGTTTTCCAAGGACGCGAAGGGCGGTAAGTGGATCAAGATGTTCAACGGAAAGAACCTGGACGGGTGGAAAGCCAATGAACGGCCTGAATCCTGGAAGGCCGTGGACGGGACGATTGTGGGAGACGGCGAGGCAAGCCATCTCTTCTTTATGAAAGAAGAATGCGGCGATTGCGAGTTCAAGGCGATGGTGAAAATCAGCGACGGCGGGAATTCCGGAATGTACTTCCGGACGGCGTTCGGACCCGGATTCCCAAAGGGATATGAGGCCCAAGTAAATAGCTCGCACAAAGATCCCAAGCGTACCGGGAGCTTGTACAACTTCAAAAATGTGATGGAGCAACTGGTGCCGCCTGACACTTGGTTTTCGCAAGACATTATCGCGCAGGGGAACCACATCATCATCAAAGTAAACGATAAGGTGGCGGTGGACTACGTGGAAGACAAGAACACGTACACGGCAGGGCATTTTGCGCTGCAACAGCATAACAAAGGCAGCGTGGTTACATACAAGGACCTGATGTACCGCAAGCTGCCTGCGGCGGGCAAGTAACCCGCCGCGTCTATTGGACTCTTGGGAGCCGGGTCTGGCAGTTATTTTGCCGGATTCTTTTGTAGTTCTTCGGCCATGCGGAGGTGTTCGCGCAGGGCCGGAACCGTCTTCGCCGCGAATGCCTTGACATCACTGTCCATTCCGTTCGCGGCTTCGCGCTCAAATTCCTTCACATCTTTCTTATGATCCCGCACCATGGACTTGATGTAGGCTTTGTCGAATGCGGCTCCTGACAAGGTGGACATCTTGTCGATCATAGCCTTCTCGGCTCCTGCATCGGCCGGCAAAGAGACGTTCTTGGACTTGGCCAGCGATTCAAGTTCGTTCCCTGCCTGCGTGTGATCCTGCTCGATCTTCTTGCCCAACTCCTTCACCGCCGCGCTGGACGCTTTCTGCTGGGCTGCTTGCCCGAGTTGGACTTCCATCATTCCGCCTTGCGCTGCATCCATCATGAATTTCTGATCTGCGGGGTGGACCATGGCGCCCGACGGCTCCACTACGCGGTTGCGGGTGCTGGTTTTGCTATCAGCCGATGAAACGGGCGCCTGACCCGCAAGTACGCCCAGGGATAAGCCGGCTGCGAAAGTAAGAATAACTGCCGATATGTAAATCGAATTTTTCATGCGTTCTGTTCTCCAGTTAACTAATCAAGCTGCAATTGGCAAACCAAAGTACTAAGCTACAGAAAACACGAGGTGCAACCTTCGACGGATTGTGGAAAATTTTACCTGTTCGGTAGATTGTTCTACGGCGTTGCGATGACGCGCCCGGCAGGCGATTATGACAAGGTAATTCAGGATTCGCTGAGCGTCGTGTCCAACCGCTCGTAATGGAGGGCGTCGAATCGCTCATTTCCCCGCCCTGCCTGCGCCGACTGGAGGGCGTTTATGTAGGACAAACGTCTCTTCGGGCCAGACCGCGAGAGAGGATAGCCCCCGCGGATGAGAATCAAGTTCACCAACAGGCGGGCGGTCCGGCCATTGCCGTCGTTGAACGGATGGATTTCCACGAGGCGGCGATGCGCTGTGAAGGCGGTTTCAGGGCCCCGGTTTCGGTGAGGCGTAACGGCTCAGATCGCCATAGCGCGCCCGCAAGGTCCGGGCGCGCGGCGATGGCCTTCAGCAGCATCGAGCCTGCTCAGGCAAGTCCGGACCGTTCGAGCAACGCGCTGACGTCAGGGTCGCGCCCCATGAAATTGCGGTAGAGTTGGGCCGGATCTTCGCTATCGCCTTTGGAAAGAATGTTAGTGCGGAAGGCCATGCCTGCCTCGCGGCTGAAGATGCCGTCTTTGCGAAAGCGGGTGAAGGCGTCGGCGTCCAGCACCTCGGCCCATTTATAGGAGTAGTAACCGGCGCCGTAGCCCACTGGGCTGGAGAACAAGTGGGTGAAGCCGGCGATCATGGCGTAATCTTCAGGCAGCGGCGCGGAAGTGTAAGGTTGCTGCTGCCGGCGGGAGTATTCGAGTACACTGCCATCGCGGGACGGATCATAAGTGATGTGCAGCGACAGGTCAATGAAGCCGAGGCCCAGCTGGCGCATCTGAACATTTGCGCCGCGGAATGTTTTTGCGCGCTTCATCTTCTGGAAGAGGTCTTCCGGGATTGGCTCACCCGTCTGGTAATGGCGTGCGAAAAGGTCAAGCGATTCCCGCTCCCAGCACCAGTTCTCCATAATCTGCGACGGCAGTTCCACGAAATCCCAGGGAACGTTGGTTCCAGAAAGGCTGCGCACCTCCACACGGCTTAAGCAGTGATGCAGCAGATGGCCGAATTCATGGAAAATGGTCTCCACTTCACGGTGCGTCAGAAGCGCTGGCTTATCTTCGAGAGGCGGCGTCAGGTTCCCACAGATAAGGCCGAGATGTGGTTCGAAGCCGTTCCCGGTTGGGCGTCCAGTGATGAACGCGTCCATCCAGGCACCGCCGCGCTTGTTCTCGCGAGGGTACCAATCGGCGTAGAACGAGCCAAGTGCTGAGCCGTCGGCGTCCAGAATTGCGTAGTATGTCGTCTGTGGATCCCATACGGGAACGCCCTTCTGCTCCACCACCTTAATGCCGTAGAGACGGTGAACAATGTCATACATCCCGGCCACCACTCTGTCCAGAGGGAAATAGGGACGAAGGGCTTCTTCGTCGAAATTATAGAGCGCCGCGCGCTGCTTTTCGGAATAATAGCCGGTATCCCACGGTTCAATCGCCGGCGCTGACGGACCTTCCAGTTCCTGCCGGAACGCGTGGAGGGCGGCATTCTCTTCGTGGAAGCGCTTGTCTGTTTTGTCCTTCAGCCGCGCCAGAAATTGAAGCGCGTTCTCCCCGGTATGGGCCATGCGGTCATCGAGTACGAGGTCAGCGAAATTTTGAAACCCCAGCAGCTTTGCCTTGGCGCGGCGCAATTCCAGGATGCGGGCGAGAAGCGGGCGGTTGTCCAGATCACCGGATGTGGCTCGGGTGATGTAGGTGTGGTAGACCTGCTGGCGGGCCGCGCGGTCGTCCATATAGGTCATCAGCGGCGTGTAACTTGGTGCCTGCAAGGTGAAACGCCAACCTTCCAGATTTTTGGATTTAGCGCTTTCGCGCGCCGCGTTGACGGCGGTGGGGGGCAGGCCCGCTAATTTCGCTTCCTCGGTGATCAGGAGTTCGAAGGCGTTGGTGGAATCCAGAACATTTTCCCCGAACTTTGTCGTAATAACCGTGAGCTCTACATCGATTTCGGAAAGAAGTTTCTTGCCCGCCGGGTCGAGTTCAGCACCCTGGCGGCGGAAAGCGTCCACCGTTTTGGTAAGCAGCCGTTTCCTGGTGCCGGTTAGCAGGGCCGCTTCTGGCGTCGCTGCAAATTCCTGCACCACGCGCCAGAGTCCTGGGTCCAGCACTATGCCGGTATAGTATTCGCTGACTTCGGGCTGCACGGCATTGTAGGCGGCGCGGAGTTCAGGGTAGGTTGTGACCGATTCCAGATGCCCGGCCACCTGCATGGCGTAGCTCAGCTTTTCAGTCATGTCCTCCAGCGCCAGCAGCGTGTTGGCGAATGTGCGCGGACCGGTGCTTTCGGCCAGTGCCTTCTGACTCTCCCGCGACTGCCTGAGCAGTTCTTTGACGGCAGGTTCAATATGTTCAGCGCGAATCTGGTCGAACGGAATCTGGAAGCGAATATCTAAGAGCGGATTTGCGGACTGGGCTGTGATTGGCATGGAGATCGCACTATCATTATCTCGTGAGACTTTCATTCCTCGCGATGTGCCTGTTCGCCACGATTCTAGCTGGCCAAGAAGTCAAGAAGCTGAAGCTTACGCCGGAGACGGTCGCGTGGGGATACTATTCCGCAACCGCAAAGCCGGCGATGCGCATTCAATCGGGCGATACGCTGGAAATTGAAACGTGTTCCGGTAATCCAGACCGGCTGCTTGCCATGGGCGTTCCGGCGGATCAGATTCCAGCGGCGCTACGCTAGATCTACGCCAAGGTGACCGACAAGGGCCCGGGCGCACATATATTGACGGGGCCGGTCTATGTGGAAGGCGCCGAGCCGGGCGACGTGCTGGAGGTGCAGATCAAGGCGATCCGCCTTGCGGTACCGTATGCATACAATTCATTTCGGCCGGGCGCCGGGTTTCTTCCCGACGATTTTCCGTACGCCCGAAACAAGATGATCCGGTTGGATCGGGAGCGCATGGTGGCGCATTTCGCACCTGGTGTGGACCTGCCGCTGCGTCCGTTTTTCGGCAGCATGGGCGTCGCTCCGCCTGAAGCTAACGGAAGGCTTAACAGTGCACCGCCTTGGGTGCATGCTGGAAATCTGGATAACCGGGAACTGGTGGCCGGCACAACATTGTATATTCCTGTGCACGCGAAGGGCGCCCTGTTTCAAGCAGGCGACGGTCATGCGGGCCAGGGTGACGGCGAAGTGGACATAACTGCGCTGGAGACTTCGCGGAAGGACTTGAAGCTGCGTTGGCCCAGGGCGGAGACGCCGACACACTACATCACCATGGGGCTGCATGAGGATTTGACCGAGGGGGCGAAGCTCTGCGTGCGTGAGACGGTGGACTTGCTAGCGACGGAGAAGCAGTTGAGCCGGGACGACGCTTACATGTTAATCAGTGTTGGACGGCAACAAAGGGTGTACACGCGATGATCCCGAAAGCGATTTTCACCGGCAGGGAGGGTTCGGAAAGGTATCCAGATTGTCTTCCGGATCGGCCGGATCGATGCATCTGAAATCTTTTTCGATCATCAAGCGCAGCCGCCCGCTCGATCCCATCCCAACTTGCGAGGAGTCTGCCCAGACAGCGACCATAAGTTTTGGCACGGTCAGCAGGATGGTGCCCTCGCGGTAGTCGGCGGTGAGAACTTCCTGATCGGCGGCGGACTGGATACGGTAGCTGAGGCGCTGGCCCCCGGCAAACTCGATGTGTTCCTCCACGGTCCCGGCATCGCGCAGTTGAGCCACTTCCGATTGGGTGAGCCGAAGCCGGATGGAGTTGTGCCTGATTCGCAGTTTCATGAAGTGACCCGCCAATGTCCCGAGTAGATATTAAATTGATTGTGCCGCACGAAGCCCAACAGAGTGATGTGCGACCTCTGCGCCAACTCCACCGCCAGACTGGACGGAGCGCCGATGGCCGCTACTAACGGGATGCCCGCCATCAGGGCCTTCTGGATCAATTCGAAGCTGGCCCGGCCGCTGACCAACAGCAGGTGCTTGTGGAGCGGGAGCGCCGCGGCAAGAAACTGATGCCCGATCAGCTTGTCTAACGCGTTGTGGCGGCCCACGTCTTCCTGAACATTAAGCAGGGTTCCTGTTTCATTGAACAACGCCGCCGCGTGCAATCCACCTGTTTGGGAAAATACCGGCTGGGCTTGGCGGGCCGATTCCGGCAGTTTGTGGATAAGCGCAGCATCCACCGCCAGACCTTCAATCGGAATGCTGGGGGGGTCCTGCGCGTCAATTGCGTCCAGCGAAGCTTTCCCGCAGACGCCACAGCTGGAAGTCGTGTAGAAGCGGCGATCCAACCGATTGATATCGACCTCTACAGATGGATGGAGATCCACTTGAATCTCATTGCTTGCGCTGGCTCCAAGTTGGCGGATGGCGAGGATGTCCGAGGGCTGCCGTACGATCCCCTCCCCTAGCAGGAAACCCGCCGCCAGTTCCGCATCGCTTCCGGGCGTACGCATGGTGATGGAGATGGTCTTGGCAAGGGCGCGTCCTTTGAAGTGATACCCAATCCGGATTTCGAGTGGCTCTTCCACGGCGAGAAGATCGCGCTCGCCGGAAATTGCAGCGCCGAGCACCTTTCGAACATGGACCTCCACGGTACTGTTTTGCGGGTCCTCCATTTACGTTGGCATCCCGATTGTATAACGTAGAGAGTAGTGCCCATCCAAAGAAATGTGCCATTGACAAGCTGGGTTGCCTCGGCGAACCGGGGCGGAACGGATTTTCCTCTTGAGAATCTGCCGTACGGTGTATTTCGGAAACGGGGCGGAACGGGCGCTCCGCGCGTAGGCGTTGCCATTGGCGATCAAGTGCTGGACATCGGCCGCTGTGGGCAAGAGGGACTGTACGATGGAGCGGCGGATTTCGCGGCCTCGGCTTGCCAGGCGCCGTCGTTGAATTTTCTGATGTCGTTAGGCGCGGCGCACTGGGCCGCATTGCGGACACGGACTACTGAACTGCTGAGCGAAACCTGCCAGGACCCGCATCAAATAGCCACGGCACTGGTTCCCATGCAAGAGGCCGAGATGTTTCTGCCCTGCGAAATTGGCGACTACACGGACTTCTACGCATCCATTCATCACGCCACGCGCGTGGGGAAGTTGTTCCGTCCCGCCAATCCGCTGCATCCAAACTACAAACAACTTCCGATTGCGTATCACGGCCGCGCGTCTTCCATTGTGGTTAGCGGCGCCCCGATCCGCCGCCCCAACGGACAGCGGGGTACGGATTCGTTCGGTCCCACGGAGTCGTTGGACTACGAGATCGAGGTCGGTGCCTTCATCGGCGCCGGAAGCAAGCTGGGCGAACCGTTAGGAATGGAGGAGGCTGGCGCGCATCTGTTTGGACTCTGCCTATTGAATGACTGGTCGGCTCGCGATATACAGAAGTGGGAATCGCAGCCGCTGGGACCGTTTCTAGGGAAGAGCTTCGCCACCAGCATCTCGCCATGGGTCGTGACGATGGAGGCGCTAGAGCCTTATCGCGTGGAGGCAGTGGCTCACGATTCTCTGCCGTATCTTTTTTCGGAAAGGGACCGCCAGAGTGGCGCGATTGATATCACGCTGGAGGTGTGGCTGAATAAGGAACTGATGAGCCGCGGGAATTTTCGGGAAATGTACTGGACGCTTGCGCAGATGGTAACGCACCATACCAGCAACGGATGTAACCTGCGGGTGGGAGACTTGATTGCCAGCGGGACGGCGTCTGGTGCGGCGGAAGAATCAAGGGGCTGCCTGCTGGAGATCAATTCCGGCCGGTTCCTGGAGGACGGCGACGAAGTGATTCTCCGCGGTTACTGTGAACGGGAAGGCCTTCCGCGGATTGGATTCGGCGAGTGCCGCGGCACGGTGGTGGGATGAAACTTTCAGACCGGTACACACAGGAACGAGGGACGGCTTACTTAACCGGCATTCAGGCGCTGGTGCGGTTGCCGATGGATCAGATCCGGCGCGACCGTGCGGCGGGTTTGAATAACGCGGCATTCATTTCCGGTTACGAAGGTTCTCCGCTGGCCGGCTACGACATGGCCCTGTTGCGTTCCAAGCAATTGCTGCAGCCGCTCAACATCCATTTCGTGCCTGGAATGAACGAAGAGATTGCGGCTACCTCTGTAATGGGCAGCCAGATGTTTGAGATCTTCGGTAGCGGCAAATTCGACGGCGTGCTTGGTATCTGGTACGGCAAGGGCCCCGGGGTGGACCGCTGCGGCGACGTGTTCCGTCATGCAAACTTCGCAGGGTCGGCGAAACATAACGCGGCATTGGTGTTGACCGGGGACGATCATTCCGCAAAGAGCTCTACTATTCCGCATCAAAGCGATTTGAGCCTGTTCAACGTGGGCATGCCGGTGTTGTTTCCGGGTAACTCCCAGGAGACGCTGGACTATGGCTTGATTGCGTTTGCGATGGGCCGGCACAGCGGTGCGTGGATCGGCATGAAGATGGTGACTAACGTCTGCGACGGCGGTGGCACCGTGACGCTGGATCCGGATCGGCTGTCCATCACAATTCCCGAGGGGTATGAAAAGGTAACCGATTCCAGGCTGGTGACCCCGGTGACGCTGGCGCTGGAATACGAATTGCACACTCGGAGGCTGGATGCAGCGCGTGAGTTTGCACGGGTGAACCGGCTGAATCACTTTCACGGCGCGCGCAGTGGAGCATCGCTGGGCATAGTGTCCAGCGGCAAGGCTTATTACGATCTGATGCAGGCGCTGGCAGACTTGGGAATTCGCCAGTTTGATTTACCGGAGTTGGGGATACGGATTGCGAAATTTGGAATGACCTATCCGTTGGAGCCGGTGTTCACGCGTGACTTTGCGGATGGGTTGCAGACGGTATTAGTGGTGGAGGAGAAGCGCAGCTTCGTGGAGTTTCAGCTTCGCGATCTGTTGTACTCGCAGGCACAGCGGCCGGTAATTGTGGGGAAGGTGGACACGGATGGAATGCCGCTGCTGCCGTCCACCGGGGAATTGGATCCGGACATTATCGCCAGAGTAATCGCCCGGTTGTTGCAGGGCCATCCTCGAGAAAGCATTCGCACGCGGATCGCAAAGTTGGATGAAATTCTGAGCCGGCCGCGTGAAGTTGCCTCCACGCGGCATCCCACATTCTGCTCGGGTTGTCCGCATAATCGATCCACGCTGCTGCTGCCCGGACAAGTGGCTGGGGGCGGAATTGGCTGTCACTCCATGGCAATCACCCTGGGGGATATGGACCGCGGGTTCGGCTTCCTGACTCAAATGGGTGGCGAAGGCGCGGGTTGGATTGGGATGGCTCCGTTCCTGGAGCGCAACCACATTTTTCAGAACGTCGGCGATGGCACTTACTTCCACTCAGGGTCGCTTCCGGTGCAGGCTTGCATTGCAGCGGGCGTGAACATCACGTTCAAGATTTTGCTGAACGGGCACGTTTCCATGACTGGCGGTCAGTTAGTAATGGGAGCGCTGGCGGTGCCCGCGCTCACACGCAAGCTGGAAGCAGAAGGCGTGAGGCGAACGGTGGTGTTGACCGAGGATATGGACCGCTACACCGATGTGGAGCTGGCGTCGAATGCCGTTTTGCGGGATCGCGAGGAGCTGGAGCGCACGCTGGCGGAACTGGAGAAAGTGCCGGGCGTCACGGTTCTGATTTACGACCAGGAGTGCGCGGCCGAGAAGCGTCGGGCTCGCTCACGCGGCAAGCAGGTGGAGCCGGTGAAGCGGCTGGTGATTCACGAAGAGGTCTGCGAAGGCTGCGGCGATTGCGTGAAAGCGTCGAACTGCATGAGCCTGCATCCAGTGCCGACCGATCTCGGGCAGAAGATGCAGATTCACCAGTCGTCCTGCAACAAGGATTATTCGTGCGCCATTGGAGACTGCCCGAGTTTCCTCACGGTTAAGATCAAGCCGGGGACTGGGCTTGCCAAGCGGCCTGTGCCCAGTCTGCCGCCAGCCGATGTGACAGCGCCGCTGAATCCGGTCCACGCTGGCGATGGATATCGCATCGTGATGCCTGGCATTGGCGGCACCGGCGTCCTGACGATCAACGCATTGTTGGCAACGGCGGCTTCCCTGGAAGGAAAGCAGGTACTAACGCTCGATCAGACTGGACTGGCACAGAAAGGTGGCGCGGTGGTCTCGAGTATCGTCATTGCCGATGGCCCGATTGCGGCATCGGCGCGGATCAATGCCGGAAACGCCGACCTTGTTCTGGGCTTCGATCTGCTGGGCGTGATGAGCGCCGAAACTGTCAACAGCATGGAGCCGTCGCGAACGGTGGCGGTGATCAACACACAACTGACACCCACGCACGATAGCATTCGCAGCCTTACGGTGTTGCAGGGGCCCGAACGCCTGGTTCAGCAGATCAACAAAATCACCCGGCCCGGACGCAATGTTTTCGTCGATGCCAGCCGCCTGGCGGATCGCCTGTTTGGAAGCCACCTGCAAGTGAATATCTTCTTGCTGGGTGTGGCATTTCAGGCGGGACTGATTCCGCTGGCAGGGGAATCGCTACACGAAGCAGTGCGATTGAATCAGGTGGACGTAGAGAAGAATCTGCAGGCGTTTTCGTGGGGCCGTAAGTACTACACGGATGCCGCCTGGGTAGAGAAGCAGATCTCCCCCGGCGTTGTGAAGCGCACGGAATTCGACAGAGTGCGGGAGTTGGCGCTGTATCAAAATCAAGCGTACGCACGGTCCTACCAGGATTTCGTGCAGATGGTGGAAGCGCGCGCGCCGGCTTTGAAGGAGACGGTAGCGCGGAATCTCTACAAACTGATGGCGTACAAAGACGAGTACGAAGTGGCTCGTTTGCTGACGAATCCCGAGCGGGAAAAAGCGATACACGATATGTGGGAAGCGGCGGAATCGGTTTCCTACAACCTGCATCCACCGATGCTGTGCAAGTTCGGAATCAAGCGCAAGTTACAGTTGGGTCCGTGGTTCCGGTTTCCACTACAGGTGCTGGCGAAACTGAAAGTGTTGCGTGGCACGCCGTTCGATGTTTTTGGCATGACGGCGCACCGGCGCGAAGAACGGAGCCTTGCCGGGTGGTATCGAAACCTGGTGCAAGAGGTGATCGGCAGTGAGGCCTCCGGAGCGCTTGAGATTGTTGCGCTGCCAGAACAGATCCGCGGCTACGAGGGCATTAAGGAAGAGAGTATCCGGCGCGTGAAGCGGCTTGCCGCCGAGAAACTGGTGGTCCATGATAATCTTCCTGTTGGCTCCAAATGACCAGGCTTATTCAACTTTCTCACCCCGCGCAGGGACGCCGCGTTGCGCTTGTCGACGGCAACGATCTACGATTGCTAACCGGCTTCACTTCCGTGTATCAGATCGCGACCAGCGGAAAGCCGCTGATTGAGACAACGCGGAAGGCGGTGTCGAGCGACACGCTTTCCTACGATGATGTCTACGCCGGCAAATCGGAATGGAAGATTCTGCCCGCTTTCGATCATCCGGAGGAGTCCGCGCGGTGCCTGGTGAGCGGTACCGGATTGACCCATAAAGCCAGCGCGGACAACCGCCAGGCGATGCACGCGGATGTCGCTACCGTAACCGACAGCATGCGCATGTACCAGTGGGGAGTGGAGGCCGGACGTCCGGCTGACGGCGAAATCGGAGTGCCTCCGGAGTGGTTCTATAAGGGGCCCGGCAGCATTTTGCGCGGCCATGGCGAGCCGCTCACCATTCCGCCGTACGGCGAGGATGGCGGCGAGGAGCCTGAAGTGGCGGGGGCTTACATCATTGATGCGGAAGGCGCGCCGCGGCGAGTGGGCATGGTGATGGGCAACGAATTTTCCGATCATAAAGTAGAGAAGAGGAACTATCTCTATCTGGCCGTTTCGAAATTGCGCACGTGTGCGATTGGACCCGAGATTGTACTCGATCCCGATTTCTCAGCCGTTCCGGGCCACGTGAGTGTGGAACGTAAAGGCGCGGTGCTTTGGGAGAAGGACATCGCCAGCGGGGAGGCGAAGATGTCGCACACACTGGCCAATCTGGAACATCATCACTTCAAGTTTGAGGCACACCGCCGGCCGGGCGACGCGCACATCCATTTCTTCGGCGCCGATGCATTCAGTTTCGGCGCGGGCATCACGCTGGAAGAGGGCGATGTGATGGTTGTTGAGTTTCAAGGGTTCGGACGCGCGCTGAGGAATCCGCTCGGCATCGACAAGGCGCCCAATTCGTTCGTTCGCGTTACAACGCTGTAGAGCGAATTTGAGCTGCTACTGTTCGCGGCTCCTCGAAAAACATTTGGCCACGATGAATTGGATAAATCGGATAAGACCTGTTTTGGCAAGCCAACGAGTTCTTCTCCTGTCTCACGGGAGAGCTACGGCCCAAACGGCCTCAGCGTTGTGGAATCGAAGTGGATTTCCAGAGAGGATCGGGTGTTCCGGGTCAACCCAACTTAGCCGTTGTGTTCTTGAACTCCCTAGAGAATTACCTCAATCAGAGCGAGGCTGGTAAGGCATAAGATCAGCGCCGCAATTGACCCCACCAGCAGCGCCTTTCCGCCCACCGCGGCCAGTTGGCGGATGTGCACTTCCAATCCCATGGCGGCCATCACAAAGGTCAGGATGTAATTGCCGATGTCAACCAAAGTGCTGGACATTGGAATAGTAAAAGGGTGAATCGTCAGCCAGGGAGCAAGCTGGAACACCAGCGCGGGAAAGAACTGCCCGGTGTTCAGAATTGCCATGGCGGTGAAACCCCAGACGAAGAGCGGAACCAACCGGGAGAAGTGCACCGTGACGCGCTGCCGGTTAGCGCGGCGGACGTAGAGGAAAATCAACGCCACGATGAACGGCGCCAGCAGCGTGACGCGCACCAGTTTCACCAGGGTGGCCAGAGTCCCCGCCGATTCGCTAAAGGCGAAGCCGGCGGCGACGGCCTGCGGTACGGCGTGGATTGAAGTGCCGGCCCATACTCCGAAAGCCGTGTCGCTCAGATGCAGGGCACTGCCGGCGAACGGGAGCAGAAACATCAGCACGATGCCCAACAGGTTTACGGTACCCACCGATAGCGTGACATCTTCGTCCTCCGCGGAAATGAGCGGCGCCACCGCGATTATGGCGCTAGTGCCACAAATGGCGGTGCCCGCTCCGATCAATAGCGCCGTGCGGCTGGTCAACCCCATCGCG